>DAISJM010000032.1:0-36810 GCA_036821485.1 Verrucomicrobiota bacterium
GGGATAGGCCTTCACCAGCTTTCGCGTGGCGGCGAGAACCACGGCGGCGTGGCATCGGGTCAGCACGACGGGCACGTCGGCGGCACCATCGATGATTTCGCAACGGTCGTCAAGGCCACGCGCCGCAATCAACGCTTGGAGTATATCTCGGTGGAGTCCACGCCAGAGGAAGACGAGTCGAATATCCTTCATCGCGACGGCCGCATCGAGCAGGGCGACAATGCCCTTGCTGGTGAACTGCGCGGCCGTCCAGGGTGCGGAGCCGACCAGCAGCGTGAAGGGGTCCCCGGGAGGCGGCGGAACAGCTTGGAAACGGGTTGTATCGATGCCAGGCCGGATCATGACGGAAGGCGGACGGCCGAGGCATTCGAGCATATCGCGGTCGCGCTCGTTGGAGGTCACCACGGTGTGGATGCCTGCAAGGGGCAGGGTCTTGAGTTCGTACGCAGGCTGCACGGATGCCGCGACGGTGTAGACGACGGGTTGCTTCAGCAGGCGCAAGAACGGGAAGGGGTGGAGCACGGAGTGAATTACGTGGAACAGATCAAAGCGCTGGTTCCAGCTGCGCGTGTGTGACAGATGCTGCGCACCGTACAGGCTGGGAGGGAACCAGATGGTCGGTCGCGCCAAGGGGAAGAGGTTGGCAGTTTCAGCCTGGAATTCGTTTTGAAGCGCGGCCACTTCCTGGAACACGGCATCCGTGCCGGGGACAGCGGGTGAGGGCGACGTGTGAAGGTAGAGAATCTTCATGGGGTCTTCCCTCCAAGTCGCTTGCGAATTGCCGCGCGCAGTGGTGGGAGTCCCGAATCGGACGGCAGCATGCGGTCGAGGTCCTCCGCGGAAATCTTTGCGTTGCGCCATAGCTTTCGACGTTCGCCGATGGCGTAAGGGATCAGCGCCAGGAAACCGAGGCAGCCGAGCAGCGAGGCCAGCGGGCGCCCTTGGGCGAGGCAGAAATACCATTGCCCGTAGAGCAGTTTTCCTGCGTGTCTCCAGCGAAGCGCGAGCGGGATATTCTTGAGGAGCATCAACAGACGGTTGCGGGTGATGAGCCGGACATAGCGCGCGGTGGGCAGGCCGCTGCCGTGTCCATGATGCAGCACGATGGCGGATGGCTCGAGCACGCACCGGTAGCCGAGGATGCGGCCGCGCAGGCACAAATCGACATCCTCGAGATACATCACGAACTTCTCGTCGAAACCGCCGAGTTCCTCGAGGAACCCGCGACGATAGATTGCCGCGCCGGCACTGGCCGCGAAGACGTCGCGGGGCTGGTCGAATTCCGTCGGGGATCTGCGGAAACCAATCTTCTGATCCAGCCCATCCCAGTGAAGCGCCACACCGGCATTTTCGATCAGCTCGGGGTTCTCCATGTCGAGCATCAGCGAAGTGACCGCACAGACCTCGGGCGGATTCCGATCGATTGCCCGCACGAGGTTGGCGAGCCATTCCGGCTGCGGCACCGTATCGTTGTTGAGCAGCACAATATGAGCGCCACGGCTTTCGGCAAGGCCACGGTTGCAGGCCACGGCGAATCCGCAATTGGACGGCAGGGGCACAACGCGGGCAGTGGCGCAGGTCTTGCGGATCAGGTTGATCGAATCATCCGTGGAGCCGTTGTCGACGATGACGATTTCAAAATCGCGGAAAGTCTGCCGCGCGAGGCCGCTGAGGCAACCCGGCAGCCACCGGGCGCCGTTCCAGTTCGGTATGATGACCGAGACTCTAGGCGTTGAATCGGGCATTGGCATCACCAAAGCGACCGCGGAATCCGTCCAGCACGCCGAGCCAAGCTGCCCGGGCCGACGGGATGTTAAACCGGAGTGTTGAGCGGAGGCACATGAGCAATCCGCACGCGATCCAGAAAGGCATGAGGTAGATGGCCGCGCGCCGGCGGAAGCGGCGGATGAAAAGGAATCGGTTCCGGAGCGTGTAGTAGAGATACAGCGTGGCACGAAGCGGTGAGCCGGCGCTGACGTTGTGAATGGCGATGGCTTGTGGATCGACGATGCAGGCATGTCCAGCTTGGCGCGCCCGCTCGCAGAGATCGGCGATCTCGCCGCTGAAGAAGTACTCCTCGTCCATCAGGCCGATCTTGCGCAGGACGTCGGTGCGTACGAGGAACGCGGTGCCGGGGACATAAGCGACCCGTTGCGGGGAGGCCGCGTCGGCGCTGGCGCCCATGAGGTAGTTGCGGGTGCTGAGATGGCGTGAGATATCGCGGCCGCCCGCGGTGAAGACGGGGATGCCCTTGACCAGTTCTCGGACGAGCGGGCCGACGATGCCTGCCTCGGGCGTGTGCTGGAGGCATTCGATAAGTCGGGCGGCGTCGGGCTCGGGCAGCAGAGCGTCGTTGTTGAGGAGGAGCACGGCCTCGATGTCCGTGCTCAGGATTTCGCGAAGCGCGAGGTTGTTGCCGCCGGCATAGCCGAGGTTGCGGTCGCTGACGATCATGTGAACGTCGGGATAGGCTTTGCGCAGTCTTCTTGTCGGGGCGGCGTCGCGCGAGGCGTTATCCACGACCCAGATTTCCGGGTGGAGGCGTTCCCACGTGCGGAGTTTGCGCACGGTTTCCTCGGTTTCCTCCGCCTGGTTCCAATTCAGTATGACGATGGCAAGTTTCATGAATTGTTCAACGCAAAGCACTCGCGGCCTTCGACAAGCGAAGGCCCTACAAAACGGCACTCTTGGCCTTCGGCGAGCGAAGGCCTTACAAAAACGGCACTCCTGACTACAAAAGCTGAATTCAGCCAGTGGTCTTTATACCGGGAGCGGGAGCGAAGGAAAAGCGTAGATCAACGGTCAGTCGAGGACGTAGTCCTGCCGCCAGTTGCCCTTTTCCTGCCACGGTGGCTGCTGCTTCTTGTCGAGCAGGTAGGGGCCGAGGACGAGATAATCCATTTCCGTACGCATGAAGCACCGGTAGGCGTCCTCGGGCGTACAGACAATCGGTTCGCCGCGGACGTTGAAGGAGGTGTTGATGATGACGCCGTAGCCGGTGCGTTCTTCAAAGGCCTTGATGATGTCGTGGAAGCGCGGGTTGTTCGCCTTGTCGACGGTCTGCACGCGGGCGGAATAGTCGACGTGAGTGATCGCCGGGATGTCGGACCGGACTTGGTTGATCCGCTCGCGCAGGGGCAGTGCTTTTGCGGTTTCCATGCCCTTGCAGCGTTTGCGGTTCACCTGCGCGACGAGCAGCATGTACGGAGAGGGGCGATCCAGTTCGAAATACTCGCTGACCTTTTCCTCGAGGCACGCCGGCGCGAATGGCCGGAACGATTCGCGGTACTTGATTTTCAAGTTCATGATCGACTGCATCTTCGGCGAGCGCGCATCGCCGATGATGGAGCGGCCGCCGAGCGCGCGCGGGCCGAATTCCATGCGGCCCTGATTCAGGCCGATTACATTCTCCTCTTCGATCAGCCGGGCGATTTCGCGGCCCCACTGATCGGGCGCGAGCTTCGTGGCCGGGTAGCCCCGGGCGTCGAGGAATGCCTTGATCTCGTCATCCTCGAACGAGGGTCCGAGGAAGGCGCCTTGCATGCTGTCATGTACGCCGTCCGTTTGGCGCGGCTGATTCTGGACGAGATGCCAGACAAGCAGGGCAGCGCCGATCGCGCCGCCGGCGTCGCCGGCCGCAGGCTGAATCCAGATGTTCTTGAAGGGGCCTTCGCGCAGAAGCCGGCCGTTGGCCACGCAATTCAGGGCGACGCCACCGGCGAGGCAGAGGTTCTCTTCGCCGGTAAGCTGCTGCACGTGGCGGGCCATGCGGAGGACGATTTCCTCGGTGACCTTCTGGATCGAGGCAGCGATGTCCATTTCGCGCTGGGTGATGTCCGACTCGGCCTTGCGCGGCGGGCCGCCGAACAGTTCGGCGAAGCGCTGGTTGGTCATGGTCAGACCGTCGAGATAGCCGAAATACTTCATGTTGAGGCGGAACGAGCCGTCCTCGCGCAGATCGATCAACTCCTTGCGGATGATATCCGCGTACTTCGGCTCGCCATAGGGAGCCAAGCCCATGAGCTTGTACTCGCCGGAGTTGACGCGGAAGCCGGTAAAGTAGGTGAAGGCGGAATAGAGCAGGCCGAGGGAGTGCGGGAAGTAGAGGTCGCCGAGAATCTCGATGTGGTTGTCCTTGCCGCGGCCGATGCAGCTCGTGGCCCATTCGCCGACGCCGTCGATCGTGAGGATCGCGGCGCTCTTGAACGGCGAGGGATAGAACGCGCTGGCGGCGTGGGATTCGTGATGCTCGGGGAAGTAGAGTGTGGTCGGTGACTCAACGCCACAGGCGGCCAGGGCCTCCTCGATTTCAAGCGGGATCCAGAGTTTCTGACGGAGCCACATGGGCACGGCCATCATGAATGAGCGGAGACCGCCGGGGGCGACGCTGAAGTAGGTTTGGAGGATGCGGTTGAACTTGGAAATGGGTTTATCGTAAAACGCGACAGCATCGAGTTCGCGCGCGTGGATGCCGGCCTCGGCGAGACAGTACTTCACGGCGTTTACCGGGAAGTTTGCATCGTGTTTCTTGCGGGTGAATCGCTCTTCCTGGGCAGCCGCGACGATCTTGCCGTCGCGGATGAGCGCTGCGGCGGAATCGTGATAGAACGCACTGATGCCGAGAATATTCACGTCAGTACTGCCTCTTGTACTGTTCGACGCCCGGCACAGGCGGCCGCGGGGTCCAGTAGGTCTTTTCATCGGACGGGAACGCGCGGTGCATCGGGTCGCGGCGCAGGGCGAGCAGGATCAGATGTCCCGGCACAAAGCAGAGGTAGTAGAAAGGGACCAGCAGCAGCCAGTTAAGGGCGAGGGCGGTGCCGTGGGTGAGCTTCTTCTCGCCGCGGCGGATGGCTGCGTAGAGAGGTGGATATAGAAACGCTGTGCCGACGAGCACGGCCGCGATGGTGACCAGGATGCCCGGCACGATACGATGGTGGAGCTTGAGTGCGAGGAACGCGGCGAATCCCGTCATGAACACCGCCTGAATCAGTGCGGCGGTCTTTGAGGGTGGCTTGGGGGCGGTTTTCCTGCCGCCTTGTCGCCATGGCCAAATGACTTCATAGACTGACGGATTCGACATATAGCTCCAACCGGGTCTCCCGGACCGCAATATGCTTAGCCGGGATGAGGGCTCACATCAAGGCAGAACGGTCTTCTCTCCACGCGGGCAGTTTGCCATACTGCGGCGAAACAGCGAGGGACGAGACGTGGCACAATCGGACAGCAATCAGGGCGGGGTACGGGCGGCAGTCAACGGCATTGCCGTGGTCATTCCCTGCCTGAACGAGGAAGAATCCATCGGCCTGGTGGTCGATGCGGCGAAGCAGGGCATCGCGAAGACGGGGCTGCCCGGCGAAGTGCTGGTGGTCGACAACGCCTCGAAGGATCGCTCGGCCGAGGTGGCGCGCGCTCATGGCGCCCGCGTCATCCTGGAGCAGCGGCGCGGCTATGGCGCGGCGCTGAGAGCTGGTTTCGAAGCGGCGGCCTACGACATCCTGGTCATGGGCGATGGCGATCTCACCTATGACTTCAGCCGGTTGGATGAATTGGTGATGCCCATCGTGGAGGGGCAGAGCGAGTTCGTGATCGGCAATCGGCTCCGCAATGTCCAGCCGGGTGCGATGCCAACGCTGCACCGGTATATCGGCACGCCGATGATTTCGTGGCTCATGCGGTTCATGTTCCGGAGCCGGGCGGTGCGGGATCCAAACTGCGGCATGCGCGCGATTTTGAAATCGACCTACAAGCGCCTGCGTTGTGTTACGACCGGCATGGAATTCGCCAGCGAGATGATCGTGCAGGCGATCCGCAACAATGTCCGGATGCTGGAGCGCGACATCGTTTATCATCCGCGCACCGGCGTCTCGAAGCTGCGCACGTTCCAGGACGGCTGGCGACATCTCCGGTTCATGATGCTCTACAGCCCGACGATGATGATGTTGTTGCCGGGTGTGCTGTTCTGGCTGGTCAGCCTGTTGCTGGCTACGCCATTGGCGTTTGGCCCGATCATGATTGAAACGCGCCGCGTGGATATCCACTTCATGATCATGGCCGGATTGATCAACATCGTGAGCATTCAGATCATCACCATCGGCCTTCTGGCCAAGGCCTATGCGCATCTTTCCGGCCTGCGGTTCGATCCGGTCGTGGCGTGGTTCTACCGTTGGTTTTCGTTTGAGCGCGCGGTGATGCTGGCGGTTCCGCTGGTCGCTGCCGGACTTTTCGTCAGCCTCAAGGTCGTGTTCGGCTGGGTGGGCAAAGGATTCGGCACGCTGGATGAAGCGCGTCCGCTCTTTTTCGCGGCGATGTGCCTCGTCAACGGGGTACAGATCGCGTCGGCGGCCTATCTGTTCAGCATCATGGCCCTGCCGAGGCACTTGGAAGAACTGCCGAAAGAAGCCGTGGATACGGCGATCACTGACCGCTGAGCCGGTCGCTCAATCTCCCACGCTGGCGAGGTATGCGGCGACCACGTCGCCGGATGGCCCGTCCATGCGGATCTTTCCCTGATCCAACCAGATGACCCGCGAGCAAAGGCTGCGGACGGCCTCCGGGCTGTGCGAGACGAGGATCATGGTCTTCTTCTCCTCGCGGAACTGGTTGATCTTGGCGATGCACTTGTGCTGGAAGCTCGTGTCGCCGACAGCCAGCACCTCATCCATGATCAGGATTTCGGGGTCGATGTGAACCGCGACGGAGAATCCGAGTCGCACCTGCATGCCGGAAGAATAGGTGCGGAGCGGGAAATCGATGAACTCGCGGAGCTCGGAGAATTCGACGATGCGGTCGAATGTGGCCTCAACCTCGTCGCGCTGCAGGCCGAGCAGTGAAGCGTTGAGATAGACGTTCTCGCGGCCGGTGAGGTCGGCGTGGAACCCCGCGCCGAGTTCCAGCAGGGCGCCCACGCGGCCATGAATGCGGACGCTTCCGAGCGTGGGGAAGACGGTGCCGGCAATCAGGCCGAGTAGGGTGGATTTGCCGGCGCCGTTGCTGCCGATGACGCCGAGGGTGTCGCCCCGGTAGATCCGGGTGCTGGCGTCGCGCAGCGCCCAGAATTCGTCGCCGGAGCGTCGCTTGCCCACCAGCTTCTTCAGGGCCTCGTGCACGAGGAACGTCTTCTGCTTGCGCAGAATGTACCGCTTACCGACGTCCTGAAGTTCGATGACGACGGCCGCGCTGTTTGACTCTTTTCGTTCCTGTTCCACGATGTTCTACACCTTGTCGGCGAAATTGCGTTCCACGCGCAGGAAAAATCTTATGCCCGCAACGAAAACCACCACGGCCACGATGGCGGCGATCCCCAGCGCTTCCGCATCCGGCACGGTCCGACCGAGGACGGCATTGCGCGAGGCCTCAATGCATCCGGCGACGGGGTTGAGCAGGTAGGCCAGGTACAGTGGCCGGGGCAGGTTGCTCTTCACGGTGGTGAGCGAGTAGAAAATCGGTGTGAACCAGAACAGGACTGTCATCAGCGACTGCACCAGGTACTGCGCATCGCGGTAGTACACGTTGGCGGCCGCGGCGATCAGCGAGAATCCGAAGATGTAGATGAGTTCGATGAGATAGATCGGGATGATCCACAGGGCGGTCCAGGCCAGCGGCACCCGGAACAGGAGGATGAAGAACGCGAGCAGCGCGAGTTGGATCAGAAGGTGGATAACCTGCGACAGCACGGAGGCCACGGGCAGAATCTGGCGGGGGAATATCACCTTCTTCACGAGCGAGTAGTTCATGACGATGCAACTCGTGGCCGCGGTGACGCACAGCGAGAAGAAGTTGAACCCGATGAGTCCCAGCAGGAGGAAGATGGGAAAGTGATATTGCTGGCGCTGCGGGTGGATGTAGGAGAACACGATCACAAGCACACCCAGCATGATCAGCGGGTTGAGAATGGACCACACGATGCCGAGCGACATATTGCGGTAGCGGATGCGGAAATCGGTCAGGATCAAATTGTGCAGGGCAAAGCGATAGCTCCAGATATCCGCGAAAAAACCGCGGCTCTGAAAAGGCGGCGTCAGCGCTGCGCTATCGCTGGTTGGTGTTTCCTGCATACGGCTCATGGTCCCTCCGCCGCCGTTGCGCGGCGGGCGGAACAGGGGTCAGAGTGTGTCATTTCCCTTCGGGCCCATCAAGACCGGAGTCATGACGGGGCGTTGGGCTGCGCGGGCCGTTCCCAGTGGTAGCTGTGCAGGCTGACGCGCCGGAGCAGCCACAATGGCAGCCGGTCGCCCACATGTGCGAGCAGCGTGCCGGCGATCTTCGCCAGATTATAGAGCAGGTAGTAGGGGAGCCAGAACGGGTGGCGTGTGATCATGAACACCGTTTCATGCCTCAGGTAGCCCAAGCCCATGGTTGAACTGGTTCCAAACCCGTGCGCCGGGAAGATCTGCGTCAGTGAATAGACACTGTCGAAATAGCGGCGCACGCAGATCGCGAGCGAGTAGTTGTGCGAATGGACCACGATGGACTCCGGGCAGTAGACGACGGCGTAGCCGGCGTTCAGGAGGTCGCGCGAGAACTGCTGGTCCTCGCTCATGATGATTTCCTCGTCGAACGGAAATTGCAGGAGGACGGATCGGCGGATGGCGGCGCTGACGTTGGAGAAGAAGACTTGTTCCAGGGTCAGCTCGCCGGTGCCGGTGCGTTCGCGGCGGACGGGAGGGCCGGGTGGAAAGCGGTGCTGGAGGAAGAACGTCTCCATCGGATTCGCATCTTCGCGCGGCACCTGCCGCGAATAGGTGGCGGCCACGCGGGAATCCTCGAAGGGTTTCACCAGTCGCGAAAGCCAATGGCGATCCTGCGGGCGCGCATCCTGGCTGAGCACGACGATCAAATCGCCCGTTGCCTCCCGAGCGCCGAGGTTGCGGGAACGGCCATGGGTGAAATTGTGGATCGGCACGACGCGCGCGAGGGGGTGGGCCTGGGCGATCTTCACCGTGTCATCCGTCGACATCGAATCGACGAGGATGATCTCCTGCGGCTGGATTCCTTCCTGCGTGGCGATAGCCTCAAACAGGGCGGGGAGATAGCGCGCGGCGTTCAAAACGGGGATCACAACGGAGACGCGGGGCTGCGCCGAAATATTGCTCTGCTGTGCCATGTTCGTGACACTTTAGCGGATAACAACCCGCGCGGGAAGCGGTTCTTCAGGGCAGGATTGAGCTTGGTTGCGGAAGAGAGTATAAATGCGAATATGCCGCCAAGCTGGGGCCATATTTGATGAAAGTTGCCGTATTGGGATCCAAGGGTTTGCTGGGGTCCGATCTTCTCGCGGCGTGCGTTCACCGGGAGTTCGAGACCTATGGCTTCGACCTGCCCGAGATGGACATCACCCGTATGGACAGCGTCCGTGAGAGCCTCCCGCAGGTGGATTGGGTGATCAACTGCGCGGGCTACACTTCGGTGGATGCCGCCGAATCCGATCGTGATGAGGCCTTCCGTGTAAATGCCGATGGCGCTCACGTCGTCGCGCGGGTCTGTAATCGCCGCCGTATCCGGCTGCTCCACATCAGCAGCGACTACGTCTTCGATGGCAACAAGAGCAGGCCCTACAACGAAAAGGATAGCGCCAATCCTCTCAGCGTGTACGGCACGAGCAAGCTGGCAGGCGAGAAGGCGGTCCGGTCGGAGGGGCTGCATTTCCTGGTGGTGCGAACCCAGGCGCTGTTCGGTGTATCGGGTCCGAGTTTTGTCAGGCGCGTGGTGGATCACGTGCGGAGCAGCGATGCTCCGTTCCGTGCGATTCGCGATCAGATCATCTCGCCGACGTACACGAAGGATCTCAGCGAAGCCCTGATTACGTTGATGAGATTGAATCAGTCCGGCGTGGTTCATGTTGCGGCGTCGGGTGAGTGTTCGTGGTACGAACTCGCCGTGGCCGTGGCTGAGCGGATTAAACCTGGCGCGGCAATCAAGGCGATCGCTTCAGCCGAAGCCCAACAGGCCGCGCCGCGGCCTTCGTACTCGGCGCTCGACACCCGGCTTTATCACTCGTGGACGCAGCAGGCAATGCGTTCGTGGCAGGAGGGGTTGGACGCCTATCTGGCGGACACGGGCGCGGTTTGAACCAGTGGTTTTTCCAAGGATTGGAAAAATGGTCTGCGAATTTTCCAATCCTTGGAAAATCCTGAGATAGTCGCTTTCCGGCGGCCGCGTGGTATACTGTTCCCTGTGGTGGAGAGGGGGCGGCGGATGTCTCGCGAAGCAAAGAAATTGCTGATCGTCTTGCTGGCGATTGATTTCCTTTTCATCGTCATCCATCTTGCCTATTCGCTGCCCCGGTACACGTTCAACTCACTCCTTCAGATCGATGTCGACGGCGGGTACGCGGAGATATACGAGTATGTGAAGGAGGCGACGGTTGCCCTTCTGCTGGCGTTGGTGGCGTTGCGCAAGCGCAGCCTTCATCTCGCGGCGTGGTCGTTGCTCTTTCTGTTCTCTCTCGTCGACGATGCGCTTCAGTTTCATGAAACGCTTGGGAAGTTCGTGGACGGATGGATTGTTCGTGTCGTACCTGAATCCTGTGTCACCAAGAGTTTCTCGGAGGTGGTGGTGATGGGAGGTTTCGGCACGGTATTCCTCGGTTTCATTGTGCTGACCTATCGCGGGGCCGTCGCCGAGGTGCGGCGGTATGGGCGGCACCTCCTGGTGCTTTTTGCGTTGCTGGCATTCTTTGGTGTTTTCGGGGATCTCGTCCAGGGTTGCACTACGCAGCGCATTGCACGGCATGCCTTGGCGCTGTTCGAAGATGGCGGAGAGATGCTCGCCTTGACGATCCTGCTCGTCTATTCGTGGGTGCTGCTGAAGAACACAACAAAGCCGTCGACGGAAACCGCAAGCTAGTGGTGGGGAGTGGGAAGAGTGGTGCCGCACGACTCGCACTCGGGATTCTTCGCCACGCCGACTTCCCGAAATCGCATTCCCAAAGCGTCCAACAATAGAAGCCGACCGATCAGCGGGTTGCCGGTGCCGAGGATAAGCTTGATGGTTTCCGTGGCCTGGATGAGGCCGATGATGCCGGGGACGATGCCCATGACGCCGCTTTCCGCGCTGGGGGGGATGAGGTCGGGAGCGGGTGGTTGGGGATACAGGCATCGATAGCAGGGGCCGCGCCGCGCGTCGAAGACGGAGACCTGGCCCTCGAAGCGAAAGATGCTGCCATACACGTAGGGCTTGCGGGCCAAGGTGCAGGCGTCGTTGAGAAGGTAGCGCGTGGGGAAATTATCGGAACCGTCGACCACGATGTCGTAGGGCTCGATGATGCTGCGGACCGTGGTGGCGGTGAGACGTCCCTCGTGGGCGATGACTCGGACGTTCGGGTTCAATTGGCGGATCGCCAGTTCGGCCGATTGCAGTTTGGGCATTCCGACGTCGGCCGTGCCGTGGAGTATCTGGCGCTGGAGATTGCTGTGGTCCACCACATCGAAATCGGCCAGGCCGAGACATCCGACGCCGGCGGCCGCAAGGTAGGTCGCCGCAGGGGAGCCGAGGCCTCCCACGCCGACGATCAAGACCTTGGCGGACTTGAGTTGAATCTGACCTTTGGTGCCAACTTCGGGGAGCATGAGTTGGCGCGCATATCGCTTGAGCTCCTCATCGGATAGGGAGGGCGGACGGCCATCTGAGTTGTTCGGCGCGTTTTTCACGGCGGACGAACTCCAGCCGGTATCTACCGGTGTGGGCGTTTCAACGCGACCTTGGATTCCGAACCGGCCTTGTTGTCGGCCTGCGCAGCAGGTTCCGCGGGCGCGTTGCGGAACCTGATGAAACGATCGTTCAGTTCACGATAGGCCCGGACAAGGTCCAGATGGCTCTGTTCGAGTTCCGTTGCGCGTCGGCGTGCAAGGTCTGATTCTTCGCGCTCGCGCTGCACGACTTCCTCCGTGCGTCTGACCTGTTCGGCGGCATACTTCTCCGCTTGTGCGCGCGATTCCAGCACGCTCTGGATTTCCTGCGACTTCGAGGTGAGCTGCTGGACAAGATTGTCATAGCGCTCGGAGAGCTCCTGGTACGACTGGATCAGGGCCAGGATCTGGGCTGATTGGCCGTTGGCATCCGTGGCGGCCAAGGTCTGCTCCATGAGCGTGGCTTTCTTCTCCAGTTGACCGATGGTTCGCTGGAGCTGCTCGATGGTGAGCGTTGAGGCCAGTTCGTTCTTGCGCAGTGCCTCGACACGTTCGTCGGCGGTTTTCTCGGTACGCTCTGCCCGCTCGCGTTCTTCCTCGTACATCTTCCGCCACTTCACGGCTTCGCGTTCAAAGTGGTCCTTGCTGCGCGCGATCTCCTTCCACTCCATGCGGGTGGGGGCTTTGGCAGACGCCGGTTTCTCCTCTGTCGCCGAGGGAGCGACGGGTGCGGGTGCGACCACCTTCGGCGCGGGTGCGGGAGCGGGTGTGGGTGTGGGGGTGGCTGGTGCGGCGGCCTTCAAGGCTTCGCCCAGCGTGGTGATTTCCTGCGTCCGGGCGTGGAGAATGCGCGTGGCGGGCGACAGGGATCCTTCCTGTTGCATCTCGCGCAGGGCCATGAGGTGGATGGGGCCATAGCGCGAGCCGTCATCCAACTCGACAAGCCATTCCATGCGAAGATCGGCGTATGAAGGGGCGGACTTCCAACTTCGGCGGTCCTGGGAGAGCGAATCTTCGGGAGCGATGCGACCGTCGCCAGCCCATTCCTGCAGCTCGGGCCATTCCACGGGCCCGTAGACGGTTCCATCGTTCTTGAGAAGATACCAGCTCATATCAATCTGGAATGAAAAGTTTCTGACCCACGCGCAACCGGTTGGGGTCCTTGATGTCGTTGTTGTCTATGATGATCTTGGAGGTGACGCCGTAGGCGGCGGCGATGGCGGAGAGCGTGTCGCCCGGCTGCACTTCGTGCTCATAGCCGGAGTCGGCATGAGAGCGCTTGGTGGTCTTCTTGCTGCCGCCGGAGGAGGAGCTTGTGGTCATGATCTGCGACATCTTCTGGCTCAGCTTGTCGACGATCTCCTGCTTGTCCTTCTCGCGGGCGACCTCGACCGTGCGCAGGCGGGCCTCGAGCGCGTCGAGCCGGGCCTGAAGCGACTGCGTCTGCGATTGCATGGCGGCGCCCTGCTTGGTTTGCACGGCGTTGACGGTCTCGGAGAGTTGCTGGACCTCGATTTCGAGGCCTTCAATCCGTCCGGAGAGCTTCTGGAACTTCTCATCGAGGATGAGCGCGTCCTCGCGCCGCTGCATCTCCTCTTCGGTGCGATAGCTGCCGAAAGTCTCACAACCGGTCAGCAGCAAGGGCAGGAGCGCGCAGGCAAGGGGCAGCAGACAACGTGTCTTTGCAAACAGGGCTTTCATGAGCATAGTGTACTTAGCGGATGGGGCATGGATGCACAAGCAAATACGGTTTCCCCGGCGGCCCGCTTGGGTTATGGTGAGGCGGCATGAAGCCTGGCAAGGACTTGCTGATTAAGAACGGACGCGTCTGGCCCTCGGCCGGCCATGAGGTCATCGAGGACGGCAGCGTGCTGATTCGTGACGGCCGGATCGCGCGCGTGGGCCGTTTCCATGCGCGCGCAGAGACCGTTGTGGACGCGGATGGTTCACTCGTGATGCCGGGGTTTATCCAGGGGCATATCCATCTCTGCCAAACCCTGTTCCGCGGCGGTGCCGAGGATATGCCGCTGCTGCCGTGGCTGACCCGCTATGTCTGGCAACTGGAGGCCGCCCACGATCCCTCGTCGATTCGCGCGTCCGCCCAGCTTGCGTGCGCGGAATTGATCCGCGGCGGAACGACGGCTTTCCTGTCGATGGAAACGATCCGTCATACCGACGAGGCCTTCCGGGTGGTGGACGAATGCGGCCTGATGGGCGTTCTCTCTCACTGCCTGATGGATGAGAGCGGCGGCTATGCGCCGCTCGCCGTTGACATCGAAGACTCGCTGGCGGATTGCGACATCCTGCTTCAGCAGTGGGGCGGGCATGACCGGCTGCGGCTGGCGGTGGCGCCCCGCTTCGCGTTGAGTTGCACGGGCGAGAATATGAAACTGGCCGCCGAATTCGCGCGCGACCGGAAGGTGTTGCTGCACACCCACGCCTCCGAGCAGGTGGCCGAGGTGGAATTGGTGAGGAAGCGCACGGGCATGTTCAATATCGAGTACCTACACTCGGTGGGCATGACGGGGCCGGACGTGTGCCTAGCACACTGTGTGCATGTGGAGCCGCACGAACATCGGATTCTGGCCGAGACCGGGACGCGAGTGCTTCACTGTCCGTCGGCGAATCTGAAACTGGGTTCAGGGATCGCGCCGATTCCGGAATATCGCAAGGCGGGCATCACGGTGGCACTGGGCGCGGATGGCGCGCCGTGTAACAATCGGCTCGACATGTTCCTGGAGATGCGCGAGGCGGGCCTGCTCCAGAAGATCAGACTCGGGCCGCAGGCGTTGCCGGCTCGCGAAGTGGTCCACATGGCGACGGGTGGTGGAGCGGCCGCGCTGGGGTGGGACGGCGAGATGGGTGTGTTGGCGGAAGGCCTGCGCGGCAACGTGATTCTCGTCGATTCCAACAGCTTCCATGTCCTGCCTTCCGAGGATCCGGCCTCCAACCTGCTCTACGCGCATGAAGCTTCCGATGTCGTGATGACGATCGTGGACGGGAATATACTTTTCGAAGACGGGCATCTGACGACGATCGACGAGGATCAACTGCGGCGCGATGTCCGGCACGAGAGGAAGAAGCTGTTCAAGCGAGCGGGGATTTGATCGGACGTCAGGCGTCCCGGCGCTGCAGCAGTTCCCGCATCCAGTCGTAAACCTTAATCTCGGCCTTGCCCTCGTTGACGTTTTCGTCGAACGCCTTTTCCGCCGAGACAGCGCCCACGGGGCCGTCGAGCTTGATCATGGGTACGGGTTCGCGGGTGTGGCCTTTCACGCTGACCGGGGTACGGTGATCGGTGCAGATGAGGAGGCGATAGGGTTCGCCCTTTTGTTCCAGGGCGCGCCAGACGGGGCCGACCACGCGTTCATCAAATGACTCGATAGCCTGAACCTTCAATTTCGCGTTGCCCATGTGGCCGCACTCGTCGGGCGCTTCGATATGCACAAAGACGAAATTGTGCCGGGCGAGCGTGTCGAGAGCGGCTTGGACCTTGCCATCATAATTGGTGTCGAGGAAACCGGTGGCGCCCGGCACCTTGATCGGTTCCAGTCCGACGAGTCGTCCGATGCCGCGCAGAAGATCGACGGCGGTGATGACGCTGCCGTGGAGGCCATAGAGTTCCTGGTAGCTCTTGAGCGTCATGGAGCGGCCTTGTCCCCAGAGCCAGATCTGTGTCGCGGGGCGCTTGCCGGCGGCGACGCGCGCCTGGTTCACCGGGTGGTTCTTCAGGATGTCCTGCGACGCCGCCATCAGTTCGCGCAATTCGTTCTGTCGTTCGCCCGCGGGGAGATTGTCGGCGGCGGGACGGCCGGAGATGTCGTGCGGCGGCTGGGTGGTGATCTTGTCGGGTCCGTTGGCCCAGACGAGCAGGTGGCGATAGCTGACGCCACCGTGGAACTTGAGTCCGGGGCGGCCCAGTTTCTGATCCACGGCCGCGATGAGTTGGTGGGCCTCCTCGGTGGTGATGTGGCCCGCCGAGTAGTCCTCCATCAGCCCGTCCTTGATGGTGACAAGGTTGCAACGGAAAGCGACGTCGTTCGGTTGAAGCGGGATGCGTGCCCCGGCGGCCTCGATGGGCGCGCGGCCGGTATAGTTTTCCTCGGGGTTGTAACCCATGAGGCTGAGGTTGGCAACGTCACTGCCGGGGGAGAGCCCTTTGACGGGTACGGTTTGTACCATGCGAAGCTGCCCTGCGGCGGCGATCTTGCGGATATTCGGCGCGTGGGCCACCTGCAGCGGCGTCTTGTTGCCCAGTTCCGCAACGGGGTAATCGCCCATGCCGTCGCCGACCAGCACGATGATTTTTCTTTGGCTCATGGCGCAGTGAAGGTACAGCAGCAGTGAAAAGGCGTCAAATTCACACTTGATGCTGCGAGAGTTGCTTTCCATCATGACCAAGGACACGCGTAGGGTGGCAGAAAGAGGGTTTTCAACCATGGCGACGCCGATCTATCCGCTTTGCTTCTGGCCTGTATATAAGGATTACATCTGGGGTGGGGACCGGATCATCCGGCTTTACCAGCGGCAGGAGCCGCCTGGTCGCTATGCCGAATCGTGGGAAATCTCGGATCGCCCGGACGGCATGAGCATGATTCGCAACGGGCCGCTGGCGGGCAAAAGCCTTGCGGATGTGATCCAGACGGCGGGGCCGGAACTTCTCGGTACGGCGGTGAAGGAACGCCGTTTCCCCCTGTTGATCAAACTGATCGATTCGCGCGACCGGCTCAGTGTGCAGGTTCATCCGGACGACGATACGGCAAAGCGCTTCGGCGGCGAGGCGAAGACGGAGATGTGGTACGTGCTGGACTCGGATGCCGGCGCGGGAGTTTTTGCCGGACTCAAGCAGGGTGCGGACGAACAACTTTTTCGAGACGCGCTGAAGTCAAAACGGTTCAGGGAGTTGCTGACCTTTGTGCCGGTCTCCCGCGGGGACGCAGTGTTTGTTCCGGGCGGCCGCGTACATGCCATTGATGCGGGTTGCTTGCTGCTCGAGGTGCAGCAGAACTCGAACACAACGTATCGGATTTACGACTGGGACCGTGTGGGCTCCGACGGCAAGCCGCGCGAGCTGCACATCAATGAGGCGCTGCGGGTCATCCGTTGGAAGGAATCGTCCGTGGCAAAAACGCTGCCCCGGAAGCTGGATTCCATCGGATCCAACGAGCGGTGGGAAGTGATCCGCTGCGCGTATTTCCGCATGGAGCGCATTGTGTTGAAGTCGCGCTGCCGCTGTGCCGGCGACGAACGGACTTTCCAAGTGCTGTTTGTTCCAAAGGCCGGGGTGACGTTGCACTGGGATGGGCAGTCCCTTCCGCTGCCGCCCGGGACCTCCTGCCTGGTGCCGGCCTCGTTGCGGGAATGCTTCATTGAACCTGCGGGTGCCGAATCGGAAGTCCTGAGGGTGACGGTGGTCTGAGCCCGGTGCCGAGCGGATCAGGACCAGCCCTTGCGTCTCATGATGATGTAGAGCAGCAGCGTAACCAACCCCGTTCCGCCCAGGATCGTCGCGTAGCCGGTTTCCCAACTCCACGACGTGTTCGGTATGTGGCTGATGTTCATGCCGTAGTAGCTGGTGACGATCAGGAGGGGCATGGACAACGTGGCCATGACGGTCAAAATCTTGATGACGCGATTCACCTGCATCTGCTGGACGTTCAGGTGAACCTGCAGTGTGCTGGTCAGGGCGTCACGATAGGTGTCGGCCATATCATTGATCCGGGAGAGGTGATCCAGCAGGTCGCGGAAGTAGGGCAGCAGGTGTGCGCGCACGATCTTGAACTCGCCGTGTGCCAGTCGGGCGATGACTTCCCGCTGCGGCGCCACGATTTGGCGCAGCCGCTGAACTTCCGACTTGAGCTGCAGAATGTCGTGAAAGGCCGACGTGGAGGAATTGGTGAGGATTTTCTCCTCCAGATCGCCGATCTCGCGGGAGAGTTCCTCAAGCGCAGGATTATAGTTCTCGAGCAGCGAATCGAGGATGTGATAGGTCAGGCGGTCGGGCGCGCGGGCGATCAGCGGCGCGTTCTTGATTACGCGGTCGATCATGGCCCCGATACTGCGCAGGGGATCCTGGTGCACCGTGACCAGGAAATTTTTGCCGATGAAAAGATTCAACTCGGTGGTCCTGAACTCGTGCGCGCTGTTGAGATAGTCGACAGCGTGAATGACCATGAAGATGTAGTCGCCGTAGTCGTCGACCTTGGGGCGTTCGCTGACTGCGAGGCAGTCCTCGATCGCGAGAGGGTGGAAGTTGAAGATGCCCTCGAGAAGTTGCTTGTTCTCCTCGTCGGTCGGGTTTTCGGCGTCGACCCAGACCTGCACGCCTTCATCGTAAAGCACGAGGCGCAGCACGTCGGTGCCGACGTCCTGACTCACCAGCTTGCCTTGATTGAATACGAATGAGCGGATCATGCTTCATTCCTCAAAACCGGCACCACATGTAACACAAGTCTTCGACGGCAACAAGATCGCGCGAGACGAAATGGAAGGTTGCTGTTCGCTTCAGGAAAGGCCGTCGATTGCGACGGCAAGGGCGCTCAGGTCGCCGATGCGTGTGCCGAGCGCGCTGGGCACGATGCGGCATGCTTCACGGCCGTGCCGCCAGCAGTATTTCGGCAGCCGTTCGCGCACGGGCGCGAGCAAAAGCTCGCCCGTGTGAATGGCAATGGTTCCGAGGACAATGACCTCCGGGTTCATGAACTGAATGACGGTGCCGATGCCCTGCGCGAGTCGTTCGACATATTCCGCCCACGCGTCGACCGCGAAAGCATCGCCTGCTTTCATGGCGTCGACAAAGATGCGGAAGTCGATCCGGGCGGGGTCGCCGTCCGCAAGGTCGAGGATTGCTGTACGTACGTGATCGCGTACGATCCGTTCGCGCAGGCGGTTGGCCACGTTCATGCCGCCGCAGTAGATCTCCCAGCAGCCGCGTTGGCCGCAGGGGCAGGGCGGCCCGTTGATATCGAGGACGTGGTGGCCGACTTCGCCGGCAAGATCGGTGACGCCTTGCACGACATGGCCGTCGACGACAAAGCCGGCGCCGAGCCCGGTGCTCATGGTGAGGTAGACGAGATTGCGGGTGCCGCGGCAGCCGCCAAACAGGTATTCCGCCAGTGCGCAGGCATTGGCATCGTTATTCATGAACACGGGGCGCCCGAAAGCTTCGCGGAACATGCGGACCAGCGGCACGTTGACCCAGCCCTTCATGTTGGGGGGCTCGAGCATGACTTGCTCGCGGAGGGAGACGGGGCCGGGGGCGGAAAGGCCTACGGCGGAGATGTCGCCCAGGGAAGCACCGGCGCCGGAGAGGAGGCGACGTGCCAGATCGATCATGCGCGCGATGCAGCGTTCGGGGCCATCCGGCGTGCCCGTGGGCATGCGTTCGGAGGCCGTGATATTGCCTTTTTCATCGCCGAGGCAGACCGATGTTTTTGTCCCGCCGATATCTATGCCCAGAAGAAGCATGGGCGATAGATAGGCGGGAGGGCGGGGGGTGCGCAAGCCAAATGTCCGTGGCACGGCACGGGAGACCCTCATGCATTGACCGCGTTGGACTCCTTCTATAATCTAAGCCTGTTTTTCAGGTGGAGCGCAGGCGATTCTCAACAGGAGTTTACGGCCGTGTTAGATTGTCTCATACCGGTGATGCCGCTGGCGGATCTGATCCAGGCATTTCGCACCAGCAATTTCATGTCGGGCCAACTGATCGTGGTCATCCTGGTCATTGCCTCGATCGTAGCCTGGTCCGTGATGGTGACCAAGTATAAGGAGTTGCGATTGGCGCAGGCGGCCTCGCAGCGATTCCAGAACGCGTTCCGTGGCGAGAGCCATCCTCTCTCGTTGTTCCTGAAGGAGCAGCGCTATCCGCAGAGCCCGCTGTTCAAGGTGTACGAGGCGGGCTGCACGGCGTTGGGCGGAGAGCTGACCGAGGGGCGCGGGCAGAATGCGGACCTTTTTTCCACGTCGCGCGGATTGGAGGGGCGCAAGCTGAACCAGTTGCAGATCGAAGTCGTGCGCCGCGCGACGGAGCGCAGCGTAGCGGACGAGGCACTGCTGATGGAATCGCGGATGGGATTTCTTGCGACGGCGGTCAGCGCGAGTCCGCTGCTGGGTTTGCTGGGAACGGTGTGGGGTGTGTTGGATGCCTTCGGCGCGATGGCGGTCACCGGCAGCGCCAACCTGTCGTCGGTAGCGCCCGGCATTTCGGGTGCGTTGCTGACCACGGTGGTGGGCCTGCTCGTCGCGTTGCCGTCGGCCATTGGCTACAACATATTGACCACCACCATCCGCAAGATTGCCGTCCAGATGGACAACTTCGCGCAGGAATTCGTCGCCGAACTGCAGCGGACCTTCGTAAGGGAATAGGGAGATTTCAAGATGGGCCGTCGGACCAGCATGTTGTCGCTGGAGCAGATCAAGGAGATCAACATGACTCCCTTGATCGATCTCACGTTCTTGCTGTTGATCACGTTCATCATCACGTTTCCCCTTATCCAGCAGGGCATTCCGGTCAACCTGCCCCGGGGCAAGGCGGACGATCTGGACGAGAGCAAGAGCCGCTCCATCACGGTGGATGTGCAGGGCAATATATTCCTCGATCAGGCGCCGATCACGAAAGAGGAACTGACGTCGGAGATGCAGGCGCTCGGCCGCGCCGATCCGGAGACCGTGGTCATGGTTCGCGCCGACGAGGCGATTGCCTACGGCAAGCTGGTGGAGGTTGTGAGAATCCTGCACGACGCGAAGATCGCACGTATGGCACTGGTGACCAACCCGGAGAAGTAGGCTGCGCTCGCGATGGATCCCCGCTTACGACACAACCTGAAGCTCAGCGCGATCGTGCACGGGGTCGTGCTGTTGGCGCTGATCATCGCGCCGCTGCTCTTCAACTGGCGACTCCGGAAGAAACGCAAGGAGATCATCACGATCGTCGATCTCACGATCCCCATGCCGGAGATTCCGTCGCCGACGCCAGACATCAAGCAGCCGGAACCTGTGCGGAAGGAACCACCGCCTCCGCCGAAGACGGATATTCCCGAGCCGGAGAAGAAGCCGAAGCACGTGGTGCAGAAGAGCGAGAAGAAGATCAAACGACCGCCGCCACCCAAGCCGAAGACGCCCCAACTCTCGCAGGAGGAAATCCGGAAGCTGCTGGCCGCGGGCGCGAAGATTTCGGACAAGCTTTCTGTGCCCACGGATGAGTTTCCCGCGGCGTGGTACTACGCGCTGGTGCGCCAGACGATGTATGACGCCTGGAATCAGCCCAGCAGTCTCGCGGGCCGGTCGGGGCTCGTGGCGGAAGTGACGATCCGCGTGCAGCGGGATGGCAAGATCACGTCGCGCGAGATGACGCGATCCTCCGGAAATTCGGTCATGGACGATTCGGTCATGAAGGCGGTGCAGGCGGTCACGCAGTTGCGTCCGCTGCCGCCCCAGTTCCCGGGGGCCTCGCACGAGATTACCGTGGAATTTGAACTTACGCCGGGTGGGGCGTTCTAACCCGCAGGGCTTGCCAAGCCCTCTGCCGGTACCTAAAGTGGCAGCCTTTGGAGGAACACAGGAAGTGATGAAACGATTTGGGCTTTTGTTGTTTGTGCTGATCGGGTTGGTGTCGTCGAGCGCTGTTGCGCAAGTGCGGGTGGTGAAGGGCGCGGGCAGCAAGTCGACGATCAATTGGGTTGGCTTTGTCGCATCGTCGTCTCCGGCCGGCGCGCTTTTTCGCCAGACGCTTCAGGCGGACCTGATACGGTCCGGCTGGTTCACGCCGGCGGGGGTGGGGGCGGAGTTCACGCTTGCCGGTACGTGCGAGGATTCCGGATCGCTGAAAGTGCGTTGCTATGTCACCGAGACGGCGATTCAGCGTAACGTCATGAGCAAGAGTTACAGCGCCGCGGGTGCCGAGGCGCGAACGCTGGCGCATCGTGTTGCGGACGACATTATCGAGGCAGTGACAGGTCGACGTGGCATGTCCTCCGTCCGCCTCGTTGCCGTCGGCAATCGCACCGGTCACAAGGAACTCTACCTGCTCGACTCCGACGGGCAGAATGTGAGGCAGTTGACGCCGGATGGAAGCATTGCGTTGGCGCCGAGTTGGGGACCGGACGGCAGGACGATCGTCTATACCTCCTTCCATCAACGCTATCCGGACCTCTACATGTATAACTTGGACAGCGGTGAGCGGAAGCGCGTGTCGGGGTTCCCCGGGCTGAACACGGGCGGGGCCATTTCGCCGGACGGGCGCGAGATGGCGTTGATCCTGTCCAAGGATGGAAACCCGGACCTCTACGTCATGAATCTCAGGAATCGTGAGCTGACGCGGATCACCACAACGCCGCGTGCGGCGGAGGCGAGTCCGTGCTGGTCGCCGGATGGCAGTCGGATCTGCTTTGTCTCCGACGGCATGGGTTCTCCCCAGATCTACATCATCTCCCGGGAAGGGGGTCGGCCGGTCCGAGTCAGCGGAATGAGTCCCGAGAACGTGGCTCCGGACTGGGGTGCCAACGGATGGATTGCCTACACCTCGCGCCAGGGGGGGCGCTACGTGGTTTGCGTACTGGACCCGGAAACGAAGCAGACCAAGCAAATCAGCCCGTCTGACGCGGATTATGAGGACCCCAGTTGGGCCCCGGATGGCCGTCATATTGTCTGCAGTCGTACCCGGGCCTACCGCTCCGCCCTCTACGTCCTTGACACTTTGGGGGATGCACCTTTTTCGTTGCTCGAAACCAAAGGAGACTGGTATTCTCCCGCGTGTTCGCCCAAGTAATGTGCGGCTTTTTCTATTGGAGGAGATTGAGATGCAGAGCAGGCGTTGGATGGTACTGGTGATGGTAGGCCTCGTGTGCGCCATGGGGATGACGGGTTGCAAGAAGAAACCCCGCAAGGGCGGCATCGGTGGTGACAACATCGGCGGCGTTGCCGGTGGCGATGTCTACGGTGAAGGTCTTTCGGATCGCCCCGAGGGTGGGACGGAAATGGCCGGGCAGTTCGCTCCCGTCTATTTCGATTATGACAGCGCGCAGGTCAATGAGTCCGAGCGCTCGAAGGTCGATGCGGTTGCTGAAGGCCTGAAGAGCGGCGTGGGTGGCGTGATCATCGAAGGCAACTGTGATGAACGCGGCAGCACCGAGTACAACCTTGCGCTGGGTGAGCGCCGGGCGATGGCCGTGCGCGCGTACCTGATCGGCCTCGGTGTCGATGGCGCCCGCATCCAGACCAAGAGCTACGGCGAAGAGCGTCCGGTTTGCCCCGAGCACGACGAGTCGTGCTGGAGCCGCAACCGCCGCGCCGAGTTCGTGCTGTTCCAATAAGTCATCTACATGCAGTTTGAAGGCGGCCCCGGTGAACCGGGGCCGCTTTCTTTTTTGTCCGCTTCACCTTCAGTTCGGACACATCGTGATTGAAGAACGGGCGCAGACGGCATAGATTGTGCCGGGGGCAGACGATATGATCGCGCATCCTGTCATGGGTATTCTCGGCGGGTCGATGGGCGGTGGCGAGGTGATGCTGATACTTGCCGTCGCGCTCGTGCTGTTCGGATCGAAAAATCTTCCGAAGGTGGCTCGCAGTCTCGGTCGTGCGCTTGAGGAATTTCGCCGCGCTGCCCGTGAAGTCTCCAGCGAGATCATGAAGGCAGGCGATGACCAGCCCCCGCCGGGAGCCCGTAAGCTTTCAGAGAAACCAGACAAGAAAGAGGATCCCCCTTCATGAGCTTTCCTGAGGAAGCCGGGACCCGCGGGCGCGAGGTGAAGTCGTTCCTCGAGCACTTGGAGGATCTTCGCAGCGCCCTTATTGGCTGCATTGTGGCGCTGGTGGCCGGGATCGCCATAGCCGCTCCGCTGACCCCGCAGCTTCTTCACTGGCTTACCTGGCCGCTTCAGCAGATCGGGGGGGATTCGCAACTGGTCCTGCGCTCATTGGATGTGGGCGGGGCGGTCTCGGTCAGTCTGAGGATCACCTTCTGGGCTGGCCTCATTCTGAGCGCGCCGTTTCTGACGTTGTTCATCGGGCGGTTCATCTTCCCGGGACTGACCGATGCGGAGCGACGCGTGGCCCGGGGGATCGGAGCGTTGGCCGTGGGATTGTTCGCGGCGGGCGTATTCCTCGGCTATCGTTTCATGCTGCCCGCCGCGTTGCGCATGATGCTGGTGACGCACGCCTGGCTCGGTATTCGTGCGGAGTGGACGGTGACCAGCTACACGGCATTCGCCTCGCAGATGCTGCTGGGGTTTGGGTTTGTGTTCGAACTGCCGACCGTGTTGCTCGCGCTGGGCAAGCTTGGGCTCGTGAACTCCCGGCAGCTTCGAACGTACCGCCGGCACGCGGTGGTCGCCGCCCTCGTGGTGGGGATGGTGCTGACACCGCCGGACGTCTTCTCGCAACTTCTGATGTCGATTCCCTTGATGATCCTCTACGAACTTTGCATCTGGGCGGTATGGCTGGCGGAGCGGCAGCGGGAGCGGCAGGTGGCGGGCTGAACGGGTTTCTGACTTCGTAGTTCTCTTTTCTTGACATGGGGCAACTGGTGCAGCTATACGGGAACCAGAATGCCGCGGGGTTTGAAAAGGGTGGCGGCAGGCCGGTCAGATTCAACCGATTCTGTTCTCGTCGATCAAGGGGGGTGGTCATGAGGCTTCAGACCGTGGGGTGTCGTTTGCCTGTTAGTCTTCTCCTTTCGCTGATCCTTGTCCTCTCGTGTTCTCCATCGGTGTTGGCGCAAACATGTGCTCTGTATCCTCTTGGGATATCGAGCCAAGCCCTGTCCGGCGTTTCCTCCGGCACGGTCATATCGAATATCTTGAACGGCGCACAGTCCGGCAACTTTGGGTGGTTGACATGGGCTGGGAGCCCGAGCGTGCCCACGTTGGTGGCAAGCCTGACGCCGCCCGGGGACAGCGAGACGTACATCAATCCCGACGATACGGACGACCATGTGGTGTCGATCGGTGATTGGGTCCAAGGCAAGCCAGGCGTATCAAACAGCAAGAACATCCGAGAGACGCTGGATGAGTTGAAGACTCTCGACATTGTTGTTCCTGTCTGGAGTCAAACACGCGGACGAGGGAACAACGCCGACTACCGGGTGTGCGCCTTCGCGCGAGTTCAGTTGCTGGGCTACAACCTGCCGGGCCAGAACAAGATTACGGTTCGATATCTCGGATTCAGCAGTTGCGGCTTGGACAATCAGCCTCCGATTGTGAACGCAGGCGCGGATCAAACCATCACGCTGCCCGAGGTGGCCATGCTGGACGGCAGTGCGAGCGACGATGGCCTCCCCGCGACTAATGCCTTGAGTGTGGTGTGGAGCAAGGTGAGCGGTCCCGGCGATGTGGTCTTCGGTGATACGAATGCCGTGGACACGACGGCAGCCTTTAGCGCGAGCGGAGTCTATGTGCTGAGGCTGACGGCGAGCGATACCATCGAGACGAACAGTGACGAGGTGACGATCACGGCGAATCAGCCAAACAGCCCGCCGGAGGCGGATGCGCAAGACGTGCAGACCGATGAAGACACGTCCTTGAGCATCACGCTCACCGGTTCTGATCCGGACGACGACACGATCTCCTTCCTCATTGCGACGCCGCCAAGCTATGGCGTGTTGACCGGCAGCCCGCCGCAGGTGACCTACACGCCGACGAACGACTACAGCGGCCCGGATGCGTTCACCTTCAAGACCTCGGACGGTGCGCTGGAATCGGCCGAGGCCACGGTGGCGATCACGGTGAACCCCGTGAACGACGCGCCCGTTGCGGACAACCAGTCGGTGACCAACGCGGAGGATCAGGCGTTCGACATCATCTTGAGCGGAGCGGACCTCGAAGGCAACCCGATCACGTTCCAGGTGGTGGGAGGGCCGGGCTTCGGAGCGGTGGGGGAGATTCAAACAAACGTCGTACGGTATACGCCGGATGCAGATTTCTATGGAGAGGACAGCATTCGCTTTGTGGCCAACGACGGGGCTTTGAGCTCGGCCACCGCAACGGTGACGATCACGGTGCTTCCCGTCAATGACGCACCGGTATCGGACGCACAATCGCTCAGCGTTGAGGAGGATGGTTCCCTTTCCGTGGTCCTGTTGGGACATGATGTGGATGGTGACTTGCTGAGCTTTGAAGTGGTGGGTCATCCGACAAACGGGATACTGTCCGGAGCAGTTCCAAATCTGATCTACACACCCTTCGGCAACTTCAACGGAACGGATTCATTTTCTTTCTCGGTCTCGGATTCGATTGTGTCCTCTGCGGTTTCCGTGGTTACTCTTGCTGTTCTGCCCGTGAACGATACGCCCGTGGCTGACGCGCAGTCTTTGGCCACCGATGAGGATGTCTCCCTGGACCTGTCTCTGACCGGCTCTGATGTAGATGGAGATGCTTTTGGTTTCGTGATGATCAACAGTCCCTCCAACGGGATTCTTACCGGAACTCTCCCTCATCTGGTCTACACACCTGATCCTGATTTCAACGGTGCCGATTCTCTTGCCTTTGCGGTCGCAGACTCGGTGTCCACATCGGTTGCTGCCATCGTCACCATTCAGGTTGTGCCCGTGAACGATTTGCCCGTGGCACAGACGCAGGAGGTCGAACTCTACGAAGACGGAGGGGTTGGCGTTCTGCTTTCCGGGCTGGATGCGGACGGAGACCCGCTGATCTTCACCGTGAGCCAGTCCACCACAAACGGAACCTTGAGCGGAACGGCCCCCGACCTCATCTACGCGCCCGGGACGAATTTCAACGGAGTGGACAGCTTTAGTTTTACGGTGTCCGACGCCGCGTCTACCTCAATGCCTGCGGTCGTCATCCTGACGGTGCTGCCCGTCAATGATCCGCCGACAGCGAATGCCGGGCCGGACCAGTTGATCGATTTCCCAAGCAACGCCGTTTTGGCGGGGGCTGCCGCGGATATCGATTCGATGCCGCTCCACGTGCAGTGGTCGAAAGTCGCCGGCCCGGGCAACGTGGTGTTTGGGGATGGCTATGCAATCTCGACAGAAGTGTCCTTTTCGTTGGCTGGGACATACACGCTGCGTTTCGAGGTCAGTGACGGCGAATGGACGAATGCAGACGAGGTGGTGATCGCTGTCAATGCAGCGCCGGTTGTGGACGCGGGGGGTGACCGCGTGGCGGAGCCTGAGGCATGGGTCGCGCTGCCGGGACTTGTGACGGACGATGGTCTCCCATCTGGCAGTCCCATAGCTGTGGCATGGAGCAAGGTTAGCGGGCCGGGGTTCGTGGCGTGGAGCAATGCCACGTTTTCGACTGCAGCGGCCCGGTTCAGCGTTATCGGTGACTATGTACTGCGTCTATCGGCCGCGGACTCCAGGTTGCTGGGCGTGGATGATGTGGCAGTTTCTGTGCGACCTGCGGGTCAGAATCTGCCGCCGACTGTGGGTGCGGGCGAAGATCAGACTGTTGGACTCACGCTGACGGTCGAGTTGGAGGGTTCCATGGCCGACGATGGGTTGCCGTGGGGCTCAGTGGTCACGGGGTGCTGGTCGGTGGTGTCCGGTCCGGGTTCGGTGGTCTTCGCAGATGTGTCGGACCCCGGCACGGAGGCGACTTTCGGCGAGGCGGGTGAGTATGTGCTCAGGCTGACCGCGTCGGATGGCGAATACGCGGTAACCGACGATGTTGTGATCCTGGCTCAGGGCGCCAACAACCTGCCGCCATCGGCTGATGCCGGACAGGACCAGAGCATTACGGGCTCCGTCGCCATGTTGCGCGGAGCGGCAAGCGATGACGGACTGCCTCTTGGGACACTGACTGTCCAGTGGTCGCAGCTCAGCGGGCCTGCCACATCACAGATTGAAAACGCCGGATCGGCCGTAACACCGGTCAGTTTCCCAGTTCAGGGCACGTACGTGTTCCGGCTGGTGGCATTCGATTCCGACGCATCGGCGACGGACGAGGTATCCATTGCTGTGACGGGCAATCTTCCCCCCGTGGTGGATGCCGGGCCTGACCATCTGGTGGACATGTTCGTGCCACCCACTGTCATGGCCTACAGCAATCCACCGACACCGGTGTTCCCTGACGAATGGAAATACGATGTCGGAACTCCAGGTCTAGGTCTGGATGGCGGCATCTACGGCTATGCGTTGGGTGGCGATCAGAGTGGCGTGTGCGTTGCGGGGCGCTTCGCTCGGGCTGGCGGCGACACTAATATCAAATATCTTGCCAAGTGGGATTGGTGTGGCTGGACGTCCGTGCCAACGGGGATTGTGGAAGTCAAGGATGGCTGGAAGCTGACCGCGCGTGAGGACGAGATATTTGCCCTCGGAATGTTCAAGCTGCCGGGCATGGCGAACTACTCGTACATGATCTGTTGGGATGGCATTCGGTGGCTGAACTGGAGCCTTCCGCTCAAGAATCCGTGGTTGGGTACGAGGGCGCTGGTGTGTGTATCCAATGCCTTGTACTTGGGTGGCGAGTTCGATTTATGGCCGAACACCAACGCGCCGGTCTGCTATCACATTGGCAAGTGGAATGGGACCGCTTGGGAAGCGATGGGGCAAGGCCTTAATATCGATACGGGCTACAAGGGCAGCGTCCGCGCCCTGGCCGTGGCTCCGAACGGGGATGTGTATGCGGGGGGTGTCTTCAACAACTCGGGCGGTACGCAGTTGCTATCCATCGCGCGTTGGGATGGAACCAACTGGAACTCGGTGGGCGGAGGCCTGAGCGGTCGGGTGGGTGCGAGTTCCCTCACCACGGATGTCAGCGCCCTCGTCTTTGGCCCGGACGGCTCTCTATATGTGGGCGGAAATTTCACCAATGCTGGCGGGGTGCAGGCCATGTGTCTTGCCAGATGGGATGGAACAAACTGGCATGCCGTTCCGGGCGGGCCGAACGCGATCATCTACGCCCTCGCATTTCGGAGCACCAATCTCTTCGTGTCCGGGGTCTTTCTCTCGGCAGACGGCAAGGCCGCGACGCGCATCGCCTGCCGCTCTGGTACGAACTGGTTCGGCCTTGGCTCGGGCACCAGCAACGGCGTGAACAACAACGCCATGTCGATGTTCAATGCCGAAGATGGGTTGTATGTCGGTGGCCTGTTCACGCAAGCCGGTGGCCGTCCTGCAGGCTACATGGCGCGCTGGGGCTTTGATATGCCGCCATCGCTCATCATGCCGGAACCCATCACAGCGTGGGCCGAGAACGCGTCTGGAGCCACCGTGGTGCTCACCGCGATGGCTAAGGAACGGTGCGACTTGCGCATGATCTGGAACGTCGACGGTGGGCCGGCAGAATACACGAACGAAATCTCACGCGCCTTCTCGTTCACGCCGGTGTCGTTCACCAACGTATTCCCGGTCGGGTTGCACACCGTGACCCTGACGATCGAGAACGGAAAGACCCCCGCCATGGTGGGGTTGACCAGCGTTGCCGTCGTGGAACCGGTCTCCTCCGTTCTTGCGGGCAGCATCGTGGATGACGGGCTCCCAGCCGGAAGCACATCGGCCCTGTGGACGGTTGTTTCAGGGCCGACCAACGCCACCCTGGCTTGCGCCACCTGTCCTGTGACCGCCGTGTCGTTCGTTCAGGCGGGGACGTATGTCTTTCGTCTGACGGGGAGCGACTCGGAACTGGCGGCAGCCGATGAGTGCACGATCCAGATTCGGCCACTCGGCTCCAGCAACCTGCCGCCCAGCGCAGCAGCAGGGCCGGACAGAACGATCCTTGTCACGGAATCCGTTGAACTGCTGGGCACGACGTCCGACGACGGCCTTCCCGTCGGTTCTGCGCTCGGCGTCAGTTGGTCCGAAGTGTCAGGACCAGGGACAGCCACGTTCCTGTGCACAACCTGCGCTGCAACGACGGTTACCTTTGACCTTTCTGGCACTTACACGCTTCGCCTGACTGCTACGGATGGCGAGTTGGCATATAGCGACGAGGTCGTCATCCACGTTCAGCCCGACCTGAACCAGTCGCCCGTCGTCGATGCAGGTACAGATCAGGTCGTCATGTTCGCGGAAGGCGAGCCCATCGTGTCGGCCTGGCTTGACGGCAGCGTGTCCGACGATGGGCTGCCCTCGTCCTGGCTCCTCTCGCAGTGGTCCCTGGTGGACGGCCCCAGTCCTGTCGTCTTCAAATACCGCAATGGCGCGTATCTGGCCTCCTTCGGCGCTCCCGGCGTCTACACCTTGCGGCTGACGGGTGACGACGGTGCGCTGAGCGCTACGGACGAAGTCACCGTCACAGTACTGGCCTATGTGCCGCTGCCCGCGCTCGAAATCACATCCCCAACCAATACGCAACAGGTCATGGCCCCTTCCGCGATTCTTGGCAGCGTCAGTTCGCCCGTCATCGCTTCATGGGAACTACAGTACCGGCTCGTTGAAGGCGCGACGAATTGGCTGGTACTGGGGACTGGTTCGACGTCCGTGGCCGATGGCGAACTCGGGACCCTCGATCCGACGCTCCTTCTGAACGGCACGTATGAACTGCGCCTGGTGGCCGCTGACCTCGCGGGCAGGACGTCCGAGTGCGAGCCCATCTCCGTCGTGGTGGACGGCAACATGAAAGTCGGCCTGTTTACGGTGTCGTTCGAAGATCTGTCCGTTCCGTTGGCGGGCATCCCGATCCAGGTGGTTCGCACCTACGACAGCCGGAATGCCATGGCAGGCAGAGTCGGCGACTTCGGCATCGGCTGGACGCTGAGCCTGAAGGATGTCCGGCTTCAGAAGAACCGTGCGCTGGGCACGCATTGGAAGGAAGAGATCACCGGCTTCGTGGGCGGCCTTGGCATCCCGCGCTATGAACTTGCCCCGGTCCGTGACCGTGTGGTCACGATCACGCTGGCCGATAACAGTGTCCATCGCTTCCGGACGAAGCTGAATCCTTCCGTGCAGTCCGGTGTGCCGATTGTTGCCGGATCTCTTGTTTTCGAGCCGCTACCCGGCACCTATGGCACACTTGCCGTGGAGGGCGATAACGATGTGCAGGTGATGGGCGATGTGCCGTACTACGATCCCTTCGGCGGTCTGAGCCTGTTCTCCGGCTTCGTGGACCTGGTTGACCCATTCAATGGCAACGATTTCGACCCGCAGCTGTTCCGGTTCACCACCGCCGACGGCACGGCCTACATCGTCCATGAGACCGAAGGGCTGAAGAAGGTCGTGGACCTCAACGGCAACGAGGTGCAGTACACGTCCAGCGGGATCTATCACAGCTCGGGCGAGTCCGTTCAGTTCGCCCGCGATTCCGGAGGCCGTATCACCCACATCACCGATCCCGCAGGCAACGCGCTGACTTACACGTACAGCACAAACGGTGATCTGGTCAGCCTCACGGACCGCACGACCAACACGACAACACTCCAATACTCCAGTACTCCATCGCCCCATCTCCTTCGCGACATCCTCGACGCGCGCGGCGTCCGTGCCGTCCGCTCCGAATACGATGAGTCCGGCCGCCTGATTCGCCAGACGGATGCTGACGGCAACCCGATCGTGTTCACGCACGACATCGAGAACCGGCGCGAGACCGTCACCGATCGACTCGGGAACGTCATCGTCCATGAATACGACGACCGCGGAAATGTGGTGAAGACCGTCGACGCGATGACGAACGCCACGATCCATGTCTATGACGACCTGGACAATGAGATTGCCACGGTGGATGCCTTGGGGCACGTCACGACGTTCACCTACGACGGCCGGGGCAACAAGCTGACCGAGACCGATTCGCTGAGCAATACGGTGACCTACACCTACAACGCCCTCAACCAGCCTCTGACCATCACCGATGCCCGTGGGAACATGACTTGGTACATCTACGATGCCCGCGGCAACCTGGTGCAGGAAATCGACGCGCTGGACAACGTCACCACCTACGCGTACGACACCCGCGGCAACATGCTTTCCCGGACCGATGCTCTCAGCAACCGATGGGAGTACGGCTACGACACGTTGGGGCGCCAGACGAGTGCCGTGGTTCGCAGTCCAGGGTCCACGGTTCTCAGTTCGACGTTCTTCACCTACGACGCCAACGGCAACCAGGTCTTGTCTTCATTAACCATCAACCATCAGCCATTAACCATCGCCATCACTTCCAACTCGTATGACTCCGCCAACCGCCTGATCGCCACCGTGCATCCCGACGGTTCCATCACGCGGACCGAATATAACGAGATCGGCAAGGAATCGGCGCGGATCGATGCCCTGGGCCGCGAGACGACCTACGAGTACGACGATCGCGGAAACCTGGTTTTGACGACCTATCCCGATGGGGCCACGGAAGGCGTGGAATATGATGAGGAAGGCAGGAAGGTTTCCAGTGCGGATCGGCTTGGCCGGACAACCGACTACGTCTATGACGCCCTTGGCCGGCTGACGGATACCATCCATGCCGACGGGACCATGGTCTCCTCGGTGTACGACGAGATTGGGCGGGTGGTGACCTCGATTGACGCCTTGGGCAACGAGACGCACCACGAGTACGAAGACTGTCCGTGCAGCGGCCGCCAGGCGACGGCGATCGATGCCCTGGGGCATGAAACGGATTACGACTACGACGAGAACGGCAATCGCATCGCCATGCTCGACGCCAACGGGCACGAGACGCGATTCGAATACGACGCACTGAACCGGCAGACCAACATCGTCTTCCATGACGGGACGAGCAAGGCCACGACCTACGACGTCCTGGGCCGCCGGATCGCCGAGATCGATCAGGCTGGTCTGACGACCCGGTATCGCTACGACGGGCTTGGCCGGCTGACCAACGTGGTGGATGCGCTGAGCCAAGTCACCAGCTATGGCTACGACCAGCAGGGCAACCTGGTTGCCCAGACTGACGCCAACGGGCATACCACGACCTTCGAATATGACTCCATGGGCCGGCGCGTGAAGCGGACGCTGCCCGAGGGCCAGATCGAGACCTACGCGTACGATGCCGTTGGAAACATGACCAGTAAGGTGGACTTCAACGGCAGGGTCACAACCTACGGGTTTGACAGGATGAACAGGATGACGGCGAAGACTCCGGATGGTTCCTTCGGCGCATCGAACATCGTGTTCGGCTACAACGCCATGGGCCAGCGGACGAACATGTCCGACCAGAGCGGAGTCACCACGTACGCCTATGACTCCCGCGACCGGCTGGTGGAGAAGGTCAACCCCGTCGGGGTCATCCAGTACGCCTACGACCTGCAAGGCAACCTGACCAACATCTCCGTCGGGCTTTCCAATTTCCAATTTCAGGTGTCGTACTCGTACGACCCTCTGAATCGCCTCCACACCGTCCTCGACCCCCGCACCGGCCTCACGGTCTACAACTACGACAACGTGGGCAACCTGCAGAGCTTCATCTTGCCCAACGGGGTGAGTCAGGTCTATCGTTACGACATCCTCAACCGGTTGACGAATGTGGCCGTGAACAGCGTGACAGCGCCGATCGAGAGCTACAGATACACGTTGGGGCCGTCGGGCCACCGGCTGGCGGTGCAGGAAGGGAATGGGAGGCAGGTGACGTATCAGTACGATAATCTGTATCGGCTGACGCGGGAGAGCATCCTGGGCGCGTCGCCGCTGGGCGATATCTCGTACGGGTTCGATCCGGTGGGCAATCGTCTGGCCATGACGTCCACGGTCTTCGGCATCCCGTCGCAGGTCAACACGTTTGACGCGAACGACCGGCTCGGAAGTGACACCTACGATGTCGCGGGCAACACGAAGGCCGCGACGATCCATGATTCGATCAACGGGACGGACATAGCGTTCACGTACTCGTATGACTTCGATAACCGCATCCTTTGTGTGACCTCTGTGTTCTCCGTGGTGCAATTGACTTACGATGGGGACGGAAACCGGGTTCAGAAGACGGTGACGGACGCCTTCGGCACCCGCACCACGCGGTACTTGGTCGATCAGAACAACCTGACCGGCTATTCGCAGGTTTTGGAAGAGCTCGACGCCAGCAACAACGTGACCGTTGCATTCACGGTCGGCTTGGATGCGATCAGCCAGACCCGGTTCACCCCGACCAATGAGGTCACGCATTACTTCGGTTATGATGGCCATGGGAACACAAGGTTTCTGACGGATACCAATGGAACGATCACCGACCGCTGGGACTACGATGCGTACGGCAACATCATCGCCCGCTCGGGGACGACGGCGAACAATCTGCTCTACTGCGGAGAGTACCTTGATCCGGACCTTGGTCTCTATTTCCTGCGCGCCCGCTACATGGAGCCCGGACGTGGGCGGTTCTGGACTGTGGATAGCTTCGACGGATTCAACACTGATCCGATCAGCCTCCACAAGTATCTGTACGCCGATGCCAACCCCGCAGTCTACACTGATCCAACGGGCCATTTCAGTTACAGCCAAGCGATGATGGCTGTTGAAGTGTTCGGTCAAGTGCTGCGCACGGCAAGGGCGATCCTGAGACTGCAGCCACCTTGGACCAAGTTGTGGGCGTGCGTCAGGCAAGCCGTCTACTACAAGGCTGGTATCCCGCACGTCTATATGTTCCATGGGGAGACTCCTTGGGGACAGAAGCCGCCAGGGGTAGGTTGGGGCTTCGGCCAAGGCGGGCCATACGATGAGAAGTACTTCAATCCCGTCGCCTGTGGCAAGTGCTACAGGGCGTACGGGAGCACGCTCCAGTATGGATCTGTGGCTGGCACGAAATGCAGAAACGCAAGCGATGCGCAGATATGGGGTTGCATCAAGAGCTATCCCGGAAAGAAGCCCTATGACGCTACGACGTACAACTGCTTCATATGGGCTGTTGAGGCCCAACGTGCATGTTGCCTTAACTGCGGTGCATTCTGAGCGTAAGGGGAGGTTTGATGAAATCTTGGATCGTTAAGACGGTGATCGTTGTGGCAGTTCTGGCTACGTTGGTGGCAGGGGCGTTAGCCTTTGCTTGGTACCAAGTCTACAAGACTTATGTGCAGATGAACCTCATGTACACTGAAGAGATCGACTACTTGTTGAAAGTCGTCGTCTACCGCTTGGAGAGAGGGGACGACCGACAGCAACTCCTTGCGGATCTCAAGGGCATGTCCGTCAACTACGACACAAGATACGAAGGGCAGCCCTTCTATGAACTTATGCAACACTTCATGGAAAGGAACATTGTCAGACCACCGGTTCCTCATGCAGCATTCTCAAGCGTAGGCATTGGGAATCTGGTGACAGCCAATGAACAGAACGCATCGTTCTGGACTCTGAGGCCATCGGAGTCAGCCCCTGACAATTGACAATCAGTGCGGCGAGGTCGGGGCAAGGGTTGAGTGATCCGTTTTTTTGGGATGACGTTTTAGATGAAGGGGAAGGTGGGTGTTATGAGGAAGAGGTTCTGGTTGGCCGGGGTGCTCGTGTTGCTTGCCGCAGTGGCGCAGGCGGAGGAGTTGGCGATTGCCGGAGCGTGGACCAACTCCACAAGCGTCTTGCGGTTCTTCGGGCGGGGGATCGGGCAGGAGGCGCTGCCTACCGCGCGCTTCTTCCTGTACCAGTTCCCGGCGGAAGACCAGGTCACGCTGAACTACGGGGGCGGGGTGGCGGAGCAGTTAACGATTTCAGTGGTAAACGACGAATTGCACCTGGTGGACACGAACCAGCAGGAGAAGGTGTATACCCGGGTGGACTTGGGGCTGACGGCATGCGTACTGAATCTGAACCAGTTGGCCGGGGCGATGGCGCTGTTCTCGCTGGATCATGATGGATTGCCGGCGTCGAACCCGATGGAGCTGGTTCCGAACTACCTGCCGGAACTGCCGCTGTGCCCGGACGGCGGGATCTACTCGCTGTCCTCCCCGTCCGGCCTCCCAACCTGCACCATCCCCGAGCACGCCCAGGAGCCGTAGAACTGCTCTTTGTCCATGGGCACGCGGTGTCTCCTGGCAGGGGGAGAGGATGTGACGACGCAGGGGCTTGGTGGCGCGGTCGCACAAGCAGACGGATGATGATTTCTGCGCGTCGGGCACACATTCCGGTGGACGTTTTGAGGGGAGTCGGTATTATGAGCTTCCCGCTTAGTCCGCCGCCGAAGACCGGGGAAACCCGTGAAGACATTGCGTATATCGAGTTTCGGCATTCGGGGGTTTGTCGGCGAGTCGCTGACGCCCAAGGTTATCATCGACTTCACCTCTGCCTTTGCCACTTTTCTTGAAGGTGGCCGGGTGTTGGTGGGACGAGACACGCGCTACTCCAGCGCGATGATCCATTCCGCCGTTGTTTCCAGCCTGCTGAGCGCGGGCTGCGAGGTCCACGACTACGGCGTATGTCCGGCACCCATGCTCCAGTTTTCGGTCAAGGCTGCCGGGGCGGCGGGCGGTATCTCCATCTCCGGCGGGCATAACCCGATGGGATGGAATGCGCTGACCCTGTTGGACAATGACGGCGCGTTGCTGACCCCGCTCGGCGGCGAAGCTGTGCTGGATGTTTTCCATGCCGGCGATTATCGCAAGCAGGACTGGCAGCACATGGGCGCCGTGCGTGAGGTCGGCGACTTCGTCGATCCCTATTTCGATGCGTTGGAGAAACACATTGATGTGGAGGCCATCCGTGCGGCGAAGCTGACCGCGCTGATCGATCCGGTGGGTGGTGCCGGCTGTGCGTACCTGGAACCCTTTGCCCGCCGTTTTGGATTTGCCCTGGTGCCCGTGAATGCCCAGCCGTCGGGCTATCTTTCGCGCGAGGCCGAGCCGCGTCCGCGAAGCGCGCTCCAGATGGCGTCCATCATCCGCCACCTCAAGGGCGATGTGGGTTTTGTGCTGAGCAGCGACATGGGCCGGCTCTCGCTGGTGACGGAGGATGGCGAGCCGGCGAGCGAGGAATACACCTTTGCCGTGATTGCCGATCACGTGTTGGGCAGGCGGGCCGGTCCTGTGGTCACCAACTGCTGCACCACGCGGACGATCGACGACATTGCCGCCCGCTATAAGGTTCCTGTGATCAAGACGCCGGTGGGGCAGGCGTACGTGATCGCAGCGGTAATGGATGAACAGGGCGTGATTGGCGGGGAAGGAAGCGGCAGCGTCACGCTTCCCGAGTTCAGCCGCGGATTCGACGGGTTCCTGATGATGGCGCTGATTCTCGAAGCGATGGCCAAGCGGGGCAAGTCGCTGAGCAGCCTGATCAAGGCCCTGCCGCGCTACCATATCGTCAAGAAGCGTGTGCTTTGCGATTCGCGCCGGGGCTATCGCGCGCTGGAGATGTTGAAGGACA
>DAISJM010000033.1:0-35519 GCA_036821485.1 Verrucomicrobiota bacterium
CACCACAACCGAGGCCTTCGTGACGGCGACAAGCGGGGCATACTTGGGATTTGCCACGAAGGTCACTTCACCGGGACCGGCCTCGCGAACGCCAGCCACCGCACTGACGCGGCACGCGCCATCGCCTTCCAGCGAGACGCCCAGCTTCGCAGCCAATTCCGCAGCGGTCGTTTCCACGCCCACGTCTCCTTACTTGGCGGAATCTTCGGTCACACCGTCCGGCTTGCCCTTGTTCAAGGCATTGATGATGTCGTCCGTGATATCGATCTTGCCGTCGGTATAAAGGATAAAGGGCGTGCCGTTCATCCCGCGCAGGGAGCTGTCCAACACCACGGGATACCCGCGGGTCTTGGCATAATCCTCAACGATCTTCATCATTTCCTCGGTGATACGGCGATTCATCCGGCGCATCTGGTCGGAAAGGTCCTTCTTGGCCGACTCGTCCAGCCGCTGGATATCACGCTCCATGCTGCTGCGCTCCAGCAGCTTCTCTTCCATCTCGTTGCGCTTGTCGGACCGGGCGGCTTCGCTCAGCGCGTTGTTCATGACATCTTCCTGCAGCGCCGCGATCTCCTCCTGCAGTTTCTTGTACGTCTCGACCTTGCCCTTGTGCTCTTCGCTGTATTCATCGGCGCGCTTCTTCAACTCCGCGTCGGCAAGCTTCGCCTTGTAGAACTCATTGAACGCCCGCTCCATGTCCACGAGAACAATCTCACGCTCCGCCGCGCGGGCAAAAGGCACTGCCAGCAACATCGCGGCCACGACGGCAAACAGGGAACTCTTAATCTTCATATGCTGCATATCCTTCCTAGTAGACGTAACCCAACCAGAAACTGAACCGGCCCGACGGCTTGTCGTTGTACGGATCCGCCTCGAGCGGCCACGCATAGTCTAGCTGAATCGGGAACCCGGGGAAATCGAACCGAACTCCGAACCCGACGCTCGTGTTCAGATCTTTGAAATCCAGTGTGTAGGCGTCGGCATCGACCAAGCCCGCATCGTAGAATCCGGCAAGACGGACCTTTTCAGCCACCGGAATCGTGTATTCCGCCGTCATGTAGGCTGCCGATTTTCCGCCGATCGGCTCGCCGTCTTCATCCTTTGGCCCCACATCCCGGAACTTGAACCCACGAACATTCCGGGGACCACCAAGGAAGAGCCGGTCAAAAATCGGCACACGGTCGGAGCTTCCATACTCCTCCACCACGGAAGCCCAACCCCGCACGTTGAATACATGATCGAACCACAGCGGGAAGAACTGCGACGTGCGCGCCTGGAGATTATAGAGGTCGGTCTCCGCACCCAACGGGCCGCCCGCGACGGTCGCCGACACGGAACTCCGGTTGCCACGCGTGGCAATGAACACGCTGTCCCGCGTGTCATGGATGACCTCCAGTGTCATGTAGCTCTTGGTGCGATTGCCCTCTTCTTCCTTGATCTGATCCGAGGCGGAATCGGCCACGTTGTACACATCGATCTGCTCCAAGCCGTAGGTCAGTACGGCCCGGTCATGAGGTCCGACGGGCTTGCCCAAACTCACGCTCGCACCCAGATTTTTCTGATCGTAGTCGTCGCTGAGGAACCGGCTGTCGCGCTGGTAAAGATCAAAGCCCAACGACAGCCGCCGGTTCAGGAACCACGGCTCCACGAATGACAATTCATAGCTCGAACTCTGCGTACCGAACTGCGCGCGGACCTTCATCTTCTGGCCACCGCCGCTGAAACGCGGCCAGTCCGTAATGTCAAAATTGCCCTGTGACAATTCGACAAAGCCGATCAGGTTCTCCACGCTGGAGAAGCCTGCGCCGACCATGAATTGACCCGTCCGCTGTTCTTCTACCTCAAACACCAGATCGTACTGATTCGGTACGGACGTGCTCTCAGGAATGCTGTTGACGTAGGAGAAGTACCCCAGGTTGCGCAGACGACGCTCACTGGTCCGCACCTTGACCTCGTTGAATATCTCGCCCGGATACACTGCCAACTCGCGGCGGATCACCTTGTCCTTCGTCTGGGAGTTGCCCCTGATGCGGATGTTGCGGATGTAAGCGAGCCCGCCTTCCGTCAGATTGTAGCGAATGTCAGCCGTGCCCTTCACGGGATCCGTATCCACATTCTGGTCCACCACGGTCCGGATATGGCCCCGGCTCCCATAGAAATCGCGTACGTTCTGACCGCTCTGCTCGATATCGGCCAACGAAGCAACATCACCCGGCTTGATTCGCACCGCGGCATAGACGTCATCCTGCGGAAACATCGTCACGCCGCTTATGCGCACCTGGCCGATCTTGTAGACACGCCCCTCCTCCACGGGCATGGTGATGCGGATGTTTCCGCGCCGCGTGGTCGTGAGTTGCGGCTCGTTCACCTTGGCGTCGAGAAAACCTTTGTCCATGAAGATGCGCCGCAGGGTTTCGATATCGGCCTCCAGATCACCGGGGCTGTAGGTCCCGGCACCCGTGATCCACGACAGCCAATTTGTCTGGCGCTGCTTCATGGCCTTCTTGAGCACGCGCTTGCTGACATGCTTGTTGCCGACAAATCGGATCTTCTTGACCGAGGAGCGCTTCCCCTCCACCACGTTGACCTTGAGATTAACCATGCCGGGCTCCGCGGCCGGCTCCAGCGTCCAGCTCATCTTGGTGTAAGGGTAGTACTCCTTGCGGTAGTGATCCTTCACCTTCTGAGAGCGAACCGCCAACGTGGTGTCGTCGACGGGATCGCCCACACCCAGTTCCAACAGTTCGCGGACCTTCTTGTTGCCAATCTCCGTTGCACCGGAAATTTCAAGCCGACGAATGCGGGGCTTGCTCTCCACGATGAAAGTAACCTGCACCCCGCCGGTCACCGTATCCACCGTAACCCGCACGGAGGAAAACCTGCCCGACTTCTGCAGGCTGCGGACATCCCGGCCGATCGCCGACCGGCTGAACTCATCCCCCTCGCGCGTGCTGGTGAACGCCAGCACAGATTCGCGATCCGCAATGCCGTGTCCGTGCCCCTCAACGCGGATCTCCTTGACCTCCACGGCCAGAACCGACGCCGACAGGGAGAGCAGCAGGACCGCCAACAACAGAACATGGGACCGTCGGCCTCTCATAGCTCTCCCTCCTGCGCGGCCGGTCCAAAATCGCGGTCCGCATCCACGCCACGGGCGCGGTTTTCGAAGCGCGTGAAATCCGACTCAAAATTCAGTTCCACCATACCGGTCGGCCCATTGCGATGCTTGGCAACGTCGATCACGGCCAGGGTCCGATCCTCATGCCGCTCGTCTTCCGGATACATGCACGGCCGCCGCAGCATGAGCACCACGTCCGCATCCTGCTCGATCGAACCAGAATCGCGAAGATCGGAAAGCTTGGGCACCGCCGTATTGCTTCTTGTCTCCGGAGCCCGGCTGAGCTGGCTGAGGACAAGCACCGGTATCTTCAATTCCTTGGCCATAGCCTTCAGCGCACCGGAAATCGCCGCCGTCTCGCGCTGCCGGCCCTCACTGCCGAACTGCGGATAACTCAGCATCTGCAGGTAGTCGACCACGATCAACTGGATGTTGTGCTTTCGCTTTAGCCGCCGTGCGCGCGATCGCAACTCCAGCACTTCAAGACCCGCGGAATCGTCCAGCAGTATCTGGGCTTTCATCAGAGCATCGGCCGCGTTGATCAGGCTCTGATGGGATTCTTTCGATACAAATCCGCGCGACAGCACGCTGGACGACACCCCAGCACGCGAACAGATCATGCGTCGCACGAGCTGTTCCTTTGACATTTCCAGGCTGAACACGGCCACCGGCTGGGGACCCTGGGCCGCCGTTCCCACCGCTATGTTCTCTGCGATGTTCAACGCGAGGGACGTTTTACCCATCGACGGGCGCGCCGCCAGGATGATCATGTCGCTCGGCTGAAGGCCCATCAGAAGCTGGTCCAGATCGTGGTAGCCTGTCGGCAACCCGGTCACGCCCTTCTTCTGTGCGAAGATGTTCTCAATGTCCGTGACGGCGTCCTTGACCAGATCCGGCCACGGGGTAATCGAGCTGCGCTGCGTCTCGGTGATGCTGAAAAAAGACTGCTCGGTCTTGCCGAGAATGGCATCGGCTTCTTCCTCGGACCCGTAGCAGCAATCGACGGCCTCGCGCGAGCGCTCGATGATCAGCCGCAGGAGGTGCTTTTGACGAACGATGTCGATGTAGTAGTCGGCATGAGCGGCAGTCGGCGTGGCATCCACCAGCCGCTCAAGAAATGCGGCGCCGCCCACTTCGTCCAGGCGACTGATGGCGCGAAGCCTGTCGCCCACCGTCAGGAGATCCACCGGCCGCCCCTCGTGCAGCATCGTGCCCAATACTTCAAACAGCACTTGGTGGGCAGGCACGTAGAAAGCGGCAGGGCTCAACCCGCGTTCCACGGCAAGATCGATGACGCGGGAGGCATCCAGCAGTGCCGCACCCAACACACCCCGCTCCGCATCCTCGCTGTAGGGAGGAAGTCGGTCGCTCCTCGCCCCGGCAGGGGGTGTGGCCTGCATTGCCATGAAATACCTATTCCTCGACGACCCACATCTTCAGAACGGCCTGGACTTCAGGGTGCACCTTGATCGGCACGTTGAAAACGCCCAGTTCACGAATCGGCTCGGGCAGATCGATGATCCGGCGGTCTACCGTAACGCCCTGCGCCTTCAGCGCTTCGGCAATATCGTTGACGGTCACGGACCCGAAGAGTTTGCCACCCTCGCCCGTCTTCACCGTGATGGTGCAGGAAACCTGCTCGATGGTCTTGACCAACGCCTCGGCTCCTTCGCGTTCCTGCGCCAGTTTGGCTTCACGCTCTTTGCGCTTCTTCTCCAGCACGCGCCGCGTCGCCCCCGTCACGGGAGCCGCCAGGCTCTTCGGAAGAAGATAATTGCGGGCATAGCCTTCGGCCACCTTGACCACTTCGCCCTCGGCACCAATGCCGGGGACATCCGCCATGAGAATGACTTCGGTCGACATGTTGTTCTCCTTAAAGCTAGGGAAGCAGACCCATGACGCGGGCTCTGCGAATCGCGCGCTTGACCTGGCGCTGCTGTTTGGCCGTCGCGCCAATGAAACGTGCCGGCATGATTTTGCCACGCTCAGTCATGCACTTGCGCAGCAGTTCGTGGTCTTTGTAGTCCACCACCTGGTTGCCGGCGATCTGGCGGAGTTTCCGCCGCGCACCACCACGATCATCATCCCGGTCAAACTGACGGCGTTCACCACGCTCGCCACGGTCGTTCCGATCACTTCCACTTCGTTCACGTGTTTTCATTTCCACTTCCTGTTGCTTGCCACCCGCTCACTCTATCAAAACGGCAGATCCTCACCACCGGCATCTTCCGCCGGCGGAGGGGCTTCATCTTCATGCTTCGACGACGCGGCCGGAGCCGCCTTGGATCGGCGCTCACCCGCAGGCGGCGCATCGCCCACCTCACCGCGACGCGGTGCGCTCAGGAACTGGACCCGCTCGGCCACAACGGTAAGGCGGCTCTGCTTCTGCCCGTCCTTCTCCCACTCGTCCAGCTTCAGACGGCCTTCCACGAAAATCGGCGAACCCTTCCGAAGATACTCGCCCACCGTCTCAGCCTGGCGTCCCCAAACCGTGACGCTTACGAAACAGGTCTCTTCCTTCTCCTGACCGTCCGAGGTCTTGAATTTCCGGCTCACCGCCATGCGAACATCGCTCACCGCGCTGCCCGACGGCGTGTAGCGGACCTCGGGATCCCTTGTCAGGTTCCCGATCAGCATGACCTTGTTAAGCGTTGCCATGAGCCTTGGCCTCTTCCGGTGACTCCACCTTGGCGGTGGGCTCCATCGCCCGCACAACCTGGATGCGGAAGATCTCTTCGTTCAGCTTGAAGCGCGCGAGCATGTTCTTCAGCTCCGTCCCCTCCAGCTTGAACGTGACAATCAGGTAGTACCCGGCATCCTGCTTGTCCATCCTCCGCGCAAACGTGCGCTTGCCCAGCCGCGTCACACTTTCGACGTCGCCGCCGAGCTTCTTGATCTCTTCCTTGATCGTGCCCACGATCTCTTCCTGGGCCGCATCCTTCAAGGATTCCGGCAGAATCACCATGGCTTCATATCGGTTCAAGTGGCGTCCTCCTACCTTTCTCTAGTTAAACTCATTCATGGCCCTGTCCGGGCCCGCTTCGAGCACCTTCTCCACGGCATCAGCGGCCTTGATCGCCGCTGCTTTGACTTCTTTCCATTCGGTGGCGTTGAACCGGGTCAGCACATGCTCCACCAGTTCTTCACCTGCCGGCCGCGGCCCGATGCCCAGCCGAACTCTCACAAATTCCTCGGTGCCGATGGACTGTATCACCGACTGCAACCCCTTGTGTCCACCCGCGCCGCCCTTTTTCCGTATCCGGATCTGCCCCAACGGCAGTTCAACATCGTCCAGCACCACGATCAGATCGCCAGGCTCCATCTGCCGCCGACGCACCAACGAGGCCACCGCCGACCCGCTCAGGTTCATGAAGGTCTGCGGCTTCACCAGCAGCACTTCCTCACCCGCCAACCGAACCTTGGCCTGCAGCAACTTCGTCAGCCACCCGCGCCGGAAGGAAACGCCCAACCGGCCCGCCATCTCGTCCACCACCTCGAACCCGACATTATGCCGCGTACGCTCGTACGCTTTGCCCGGATTCCCGAGACCGACGACAACTTTCACCTGGTATCACCTGAAGGAGCAGAGGGTCACTTGCCCTTCTTGCCCTCTTCCTTCTTGGCTTCGGGCTTGCCGGCGGGTTTGCCAGCAGGCTTGCCGGCTTCCTTCTTGGCATCGCCACCCTTCGCATCCTTGGCCGCCTCGCCCTTGCCCTTCGCTGCATCGCCCTTGCCAGCCGCCTTCTCCTCGCCCTCCTCGCCCTCTTCGCCTTCCTTCTTCTCGGTGATGACCTCGGGCTCGCCCGGTACCGCAGCTGCGACTTCTGCAACCTCTTCCTCGGCGCGCTGCATCGATACAGCCGCTACCACCTGTTCGGCGCCCGTGATGATGACAAACTTTGCCGGGTCCAACTTGATATCGGACACCGTCAGACGCTCGCCAATGTGCAGGTTGCTGACGTCGAGGTCCACGTGATCCGGAATATCCGACGGCAAACATTCGATTTCGATTTCGCGCAGGATGTGCTCCAACACACCTTCCTGCTGCAACACGCCAGCCGCTTCGCCGTGGAGCTTGACCGGCACGCCCACGCGCAGCTTCTTCGTCATCGAAATCTCGTTGAAGTCGGCGTGGATAATCTTCCCGTAGACCGGGTCATGCTGCACTTCCTTCAGCAGCACTTTGAACGCCTTCTCCTTGCCAATCTCGAGATCGATGAGCATGTGCTCGCCGGCATGACCACGGAGCGACTGCTCAAAATCATGGGCATTGAGTTGGATGAGATGCTCGCCCTTCCCGCTTCCGTACACCACGGCGGGCACAAAGCCCTTGCGGCGAAGACGGCCCATCGGTCCACTGCCCTTTTCCGTACGTGGCTCTGCCACCAGTTTGATCGCTTTCATCGATTTCTCCCTTGATCACTACACTTTGAATAGAGAACTGACGGACTGATTGTTGTGGATGCGCATGATCGCCTCGCCGAGCAACTCGGCCACGGAGAGAACGGTCACCGGGAACCCCCGCCAGTCCCGCGCGGGTACGCTGTCCGTCGTCACAAGCTCCTTGATCGCGGATTGCTTCAGGCGATCAATGCCCTGGTCGGTCAGCACGGCATGCGTGACCGCCGCGTAAACATCCTTCGCACCATGATCCTTGATCAACTTGGCTGCGGAGCACAGGGTGCCCGCCGTCGTGGAAAGATCATCCACGAGAATCGCATTGCAGCCCTCAACGTCGCCGACGAGGTTGAAGGCCTCAACCTCCGTGGCCGACTTCCGCTGCTTGCCCGCAAGCGCGAGTCCCGCCTCAAGCATGTTCGAGTAGGCATACGCCATCTTCAAACCGCCCGGATCGGGGGACACCACCACGAGCTTGGGAAGATTACGGGAGCGCAGGTACTTCACGATCACCGGCGCAGCAAAGAGATGATCCACGGGGATGTCGAAGAAACCCTGGATCTGCTGCGCATGCAAATCCATGGCCAGCAGGCGGCTTGCGCCGGCTGCCGTCAGCAGGTTGGCCACAAGTTTCGCCGTGATCGGCACGCGCGGCTGATCCTTGCGATCCTGCCGGGCATAGCCGTAGAACGGGATGACCGCCGTGATGCGCGCGGCCGAAGCACGCTTCGCCGCGTCGATCATGATCAGCAGTTCCATCAGATTCTCGTTCGGCGGATAACAAGTCGGCTGAACGATGAACACATCGCGGCCGCGAATGTTGTCGATGATCTTGACGAAGACCTCCCCATCGGGGAAACGGGAGATGCTGACTTCGCCGAGCGGCTGACCGAGATAACCGGCCAAGCGCTCCGCAAGCGGACGATTCGCATTTCCCGAAAAGATTCTCACAAGCTCATCTCCTCATTCACAAGCTGCAGATGGTTGCCCGACTAGGATTTGAACCTAGACTCTGGCCTCCAAAGGGCCGTGTGCTACCATTACACCATCGGGCATCCCGGCCCGCGCCGGCATCTCATCGCGCCATCGGAAACATCACGCGACACTCAGAGCCGCGGCAAACCGAAAGACAGCACAACCCTTCACAGCCCCTCCGTCTCGCGACAGAGAGGATGCCGAATGGTAATCCACGATAATAGCGGCCGTGCGAGTACTACGCCACGCCCCCGTTATCCCACTGCAACCCGGTCACAGTAGTAAAGACCCCCAACCCAAGTCAAGGTCGCGTTGGCTGCGATTTGGCTCCATAGGACTACCCCAAAAAGGTGCCCATGCCGCGATTCTTCAGGCCACCCCACCCAGCACGCAACGGAACCACTCCAAGGTCAACCCAACCACCTGGGTCTCCCATGCCAACGAGTTATAGGTGTGGTCCGCACCGGTCACAATGTGTTTGGCGACCGCCTTTTTGGCCCTTTTCAGGGCCTTTTCGTAGGCGTGCGCAGCGGCCACGGGGACCGTTTCGTCCTGGTCGCCGTGAACAATCAGCACCGCGGCGCGGGTCCCGGCAATAGCCTTCAGCGGGTTGTGGCGGGGCATATCGTCCAGGAAACCCCGGCCCACGGCGTTGCCGCCGTGGTCAATCACGCCCATCTGCCGAAGCTGTTCCCTGTCGCCGGGCCTCATCTTGCGCTTCTTTGAGTCGTCCAAATTCGCGACCGGACTCCAGAGGGCGGCCCCCGGAATCTTCAGGTCGCGGCCAAGCGTCATCGCCGCCACCGCACCACCCATGCTCAACCCAAGTACCCCCACCCGCTTTGGGTCCACGCCCGGCAAACGCCGCACAAATCGGAGAGCCTCGGCGGCGTCCTGCAACTCACCACTGATGGTCATCTTCGAGAAATCACCCTCGCTATCGCCCGAACCGCGGAAATCGAAACGCAGCGCCGCAATGCCTGCGCGCGCAAGCGCTCGCGCCATCTTTACGAAGATCCGATGCGGCTCAACCTTGGTTCCGGTGAACCCGTGGAAAAACACCACGGCGGGCACCTTCCCCTTCCGGCGCTCCGGCATGTGCACGACACCGATGATTTGCTGACCCTGCGACTTGAATACAACCGGCTTCTCCATGACGTACGACTCCTGGTTACTGCGGCGGGTTTGTGAATGGTTTACGATCCCGACAGCGTTTCGATCAGCTTGAGCAGTTTCTCACGCTTTTCGAGAAGTTCCTGCCGGCGCGCACGCTGCTGGTCCACGACCGCGGCCGGCGCCTTGCCCACGAAATCCATGTTGCCGAGCTTGCGCGAGATGCGTTCGAGATGACCATCGGTCTCCTCGAGCTGCCCGTGCAGTCGTTTCAGCTCCGCCTCAACGTCGATCAAGCCTTCGAGCGACATGTAAATGGTGCCGAGAGCGCCGATGCCGCTGGGCATCGCGCGCTTGGGAGCGAAGTCGGTGCTGAATTCCAGATTGCCCGCGCGCAGCATGCTGACGACCGTGTCCCGGTCGGCCTGCAACCGCCCCGCGGTCGCCGCATCCTTCACCTTCACGCAGTAGTCCACCTTCTGCCCCGGCGCGACGCCGTAGTCGGCCCGGAGCGTCCGGCCGGCGCGGATCAACTCGTTGCGCGCGTCCACATAGCTCACCACTTCCGGAGCAATGCCCCACGCGCGAAGTCCATACGCATCCATCGCCTGCGGCCACGGGGCCACCATGATCGATTCCTCGGCCTGCCCGAACCCCATGCCGTGCCACAGTTCTTCGGTCAAGAACGGCATCAGTGGGTGCAGCAGTTTGAGCGCCGTGGAGAAGGCGTAATGCATCACCTTCAACACCTCGCTGCGGCGCGCCTCGTCCGTTCCGTAAAGCACCTGCTTCGAATACTCGAGATACCAGTCGCAGTACTGGTGCCAAAGGAAGTCGTAGAGCGCCTTGGCATAGTCGTTCAGGCGGAACTTCTCGAGATGGTCCGCGCAGAGGCGGATGGTCTCGTGCAGCTTGGCGAGCAGATGCTGATCGTCGTGGCTCAGCAGCGCAGGATCAAACACCGGCGCCTTCACGTCAATGACCGCGCCCTTGGTTTGCATCTGCATGTAGCGCGCGGCATTCCATATCTTGGTGCCGAAGTTCCGGCCGATCTCGAACTTCTCGTTCGAGACGTAGACATCCTGACCTGTCGCCGTAAGCATCATCAGGCTGAACCGCAACGCGTCGGCGCTGAAGTGGTCGATGATGTCGAGCGGGTCAATCGAGTTGCCAAGGCTCTTGCTCATCTTGATGCCGGAGTCGTCCCGCACCGTGCCGTGGATGTAAACCTCACTGAACGGGATATCGCCCATGAACTCGATGCCCGACATGATCATGCGCGCGACCCAGAAGAAGATGATCTCGGACGCCGTCACAAGCGTGTTGGTCGGATAGAAGAAGGACAGGTCCGCGCTCTTCTCCGGCCAGCCGAACACGCTGAATGGCCACAGCCACGAGGAGAACCACGTATCGAGTACGTCCTCGTCCTGGCGAATCTTTGCGCTGCCGCACTTCGGGCACTTATCCGGCTTGCCCTTGGCCGCCCACTCGTGCGAGCAGTCGTCACAGTAGAACACCGGGATGCGGTGTCCCCACCAGATCTGGCGGGAGATGCACCAGTCGCGCATCTTCTCCATCCAGTCGAGGTACACCTTATTCCACCGCTCGGGGATAAAACGGATGCGGCCATCCTTCACCGCGGCGGCCGCAGGCTCGGCCAGCGGCTTCATGTTCACAAACCACTGTGGCGACAGGCGTGGCTCAACCATCGTGTGGCATCGGTAGCAGTGCCCGACGGCATGGTCATGATCCTCGATCTTCTCCACCAGTCCGGCATCCTTGAGATCCTCGACGATATTCTCGCGGCAGGCGAACCGATCCATGCCGGCATACGGCCCCGCCTCGGCATTCATCGTGCCGTCGTCGTTCATGACATCGATCTGCTGGAGTTCGTGGCGTTGCCCCATCGCAAAGTCGTTGGGATCGTGCGCGGGTGTCACTTTCACCGCGCCGGTGCCGAACTTCGGATCGACAAAATCATCCGCGATCACCGGAATCTCACGGTTCAGCACGGGAAGTCTCAGCTTCCGCCCGATCAGCTTTGCATAGCGCTCATCGCGCGGATTCACCGCAACCGCCGTATCGCCCAGCAGCGTCTCCGGCCGCGTCGTGGCGACCACCACGTGTTCCTTCTTCTTCGATGCCACCAGCGGATAGCGGATGTAGTACAACTTGCCGCCGAGGTCTTCGTGCTCGCTCTCTTCGTCGGACAGCGCGGTGCGGCAGCGCGGGCACCAGTTGATGATGTACTTGCCCCGGTAGATGAGCTTCTTCTCGTACAGCCGCACGAACACCTCGGCCACAGCATCGCTCAACTTCTCGTCCATCGTGAAGCGCTCGCGCTCCCAGTCGCACGAGCACCCGAGCTTCTTCAACTGGGAGATGATCGTGGACCCGTACTTCGTGCGCCACTGCCACACGCGATCAATGAACGCCTCGCGGCCGAGATCGTCGCGCGTCTTGCCCTCTTTCTTGAGGTCGCGCTCCACCACGTTCTGCGTGGCAATACCGGCGTGATCTGTGCCGGGCACCCACGTCACATTGAAGCCCTGCATCCGGCGCCAGCGAACCAGCACGTCCTGGATCGTATTGTTCAGCGCATGCCCCATGTGGAGAATGCCCGTCACGTTCGGCGGCGGAATCACCACGCAGTAGGGCTTGCCTCCGCGGGCACCATCGCCGTGGAAGAATCCCTTCTCCATCCACCAGCGGTACCACTTCTCTTCAATGGCTTTAGCGTCAAAATGCTTGGGTAACTCGGACATGACGACCTCGTTCTGACATCAAACACTCAATACTGAACATCCAACCTCGAAGTTCGATGTTGGACGTTCGATGTTCGACGTTCACTTCTTCTTGTTCTTCTCTTCTTCCAGGAACAGCTTGTACTCCACGCTGTCGACCAGCGCCTCCCACGATGCCTCGATGATGTTCGGGGATACGCCGACCGTGCCCCACGTACTCTGGCCATCGCTCGACTCGATCAGCACGCGGGTCTTCGCCGCGGTGGCCGTCTCGGGGTCGAGGATGCGCACTCGATAATCCGTCAGCACGACGTTGCCGATGCTGGGATAGAATCGCGTCAACGCCTTGCGGAGCGCGCTGTTGAGCGCGTCCACCGGACCGTCGCCCTCGCCCACCGTCAGCTCGGTTTCGCCATTCACCGACAGCTTGATCGACGCCTCGGAAATGCAGGGCTCGTCCTTGTGCCGCTTCTCGACGATGACCCGGAAGCCCTCCAGGCTGAAGAACGGGCGATGCGCCTTGAGCACCTTCTGCACCAGCATCCGGAACGATGCCTCGGCCGCTTCGAATTCGTACCCCTGCTTCTCCATCTTTTCGAGCTGGTGGAGGATCTCCTTGATCTCCGGCGAGGAGCGATCCACCGAGAGACCCATCTCCACGGCCTTCAGGAAAATGTTGCTCGTGCCCGACAGTTCCGACACCAGCACGCGGCGCTCGTTGCCCACCGCCTCCGGCTGAATATGCTCGAAGCTGCGCGCGACCTTGCGTACCGCGTCCACGTGCATTCCCGCCTTGTGGGCAAACGCACTCTCGCCGACAAAGGGCTGCTTGCGATTCGGCCGGACGTTCGCCATTTCGTCCGCGAAGAGCGACACCTCGCGAAGCCGTTTCAACTTCTCTTCCGGGATGCAGGCACACCCCATCTTGAGCGCAAGACACGGGATGATGGACGTCAGGTTGGCGTTGCCGGTCCGCTCTCCGTAACCGTTGATCGTGCCCTGGACATGCACGGCACCCGCGCGTACAGCCGCCAGCGAGTTCGCCACGCCCAGTTCGCAATCGTTGTGCACATGAATGCCGACCGCGCCGCCCACGGCCTTGATGACTTCCGCGGTGATCTTCTCGATCTCATCCGTCATCGTGCCGCCGTTCGTGTCGCACGGAACAATCACGTCCGCGCCGGCTTCCTTCGCCGCGCGAAGACACTTGATGGCGTATTCGGCGTTGTCTTTGTAGCCGTCGAAGAAATGCTCGGCATCATAGACGACTTCCTTGCCGTTCTGCTTCAGGAAGCGGACGGTGTCGGCGATCATCTTGAGATTCTCGTCGTCCGTCGTCCGCAGCACTTCGCGAACATGGAGCAACCAGCTCTTGCCGAAAATCGTGCACACGGGCGTGGCCGCTTCGATCAACGCCTTCGTGCCCACATCCTCGGCCACGGGAGTATTCGCGCGCCGCGTGCTGCCGAACGCCGCAACCTTCGCGTGCTGAAGATTCTCCTTCTTGATGTCGTGAAAGAAGGCCATATCTTTGGGATTCGATGCGGCATATCCGCCTTCGATGTAATCGACGCCAAGCTCATCGAGCCGCTTGGCCACGCGAATCTTGCCCACGCTGGAAAACGAAATGCCCTCGCCCTGCGCGCCATCACGAAGCGTAGTGTCGTAGATGAAGATGCGTTTCTTCGTGCTCATGCTTTGCCTCCCACTGCACCGCCCAACCCGGCATCGGTGATACTCGAAATTCGAAACTTGAAACTTGCCGCTATGAAGCCATCCGTTCCTTGTTGGTGGTTCGAATGAACGCGTTCAGTTTTGGACCCAATTCATCCACCAGGGCTTTATAGTTACCGACTGCTGACGTATCCACAACCTTCCTGCGCGCTGCCTTCCTCAACCACGCCTTGGTTTCCTCAAAGGAACCGCGGGCGTATCTATAGAACAACTTCCGATCGGCCGGCGTGTAGCGACCGTAACCCTCAGCCAGGTTGGCGGCAATGCTGTCCGCCGAACGTATGACTTGGTAACCGAGAGTGCGTTGCGCTTTTTCGCTCCAGGAATCGAAGTCGTGCCAGATGCAGTCCGACAACTTCTCTGCCAGCCTGTACACATCCAATTCCTGGATCCCCTTCACACCATTTCCCCCGGCGAATTTCCAATTTCAAATTTCAAATCGATCCCACTTACCCAAAGAAAGCGCGGTACAACGCCCCCACCGCCTTCTTGCGATCTACTTCTTTGACCCCAAACATCATGCTGATTTCCGAGGAACCTTGGTTCATCATCTCGATGTTCACGCTGCTCTCGGCAAGAGCGTGCGTCGCCTTCGCCGCAAGCCCGACCGTGTAACGCATGCCCTCGCCCACGACCATGATCAGCGCAAGGCCACGCTCGATTTCCACATCGTCGGCACCCAATTCCGCGCGAATGCGTCGGACCACATGCGCTTCCTTTTCCGGCGTGAGCAGGTCGCTGCGAAGAATGACGCTGGTATTGTCGATACCGGACGGGGCGTGCTCGTATGGCAGCCCCTCTTCTTCAAGAATCTGAAGCAGCCTGCGACCAAAACCCACCTCACGGTTCATCAGGTACTTGCTCAGGTAGATCGTGCAAAAGCCGTCGCTGCTCGAAATACCCACCACGCCGGCCGAGTGCTGCGGCCGCTCGGGCACGATCATCGTCCCCGGCGCCGACGGCCTGTTGGTGTTCTTGATGCAGATCGGCACATTGGCCTGCACGGCCGGAACAATCGCCTCGTCGTGGAACACGCCGAAGCCCGCGTAGGCCAATTCCCGCATCTCCCGGTACGTCAACAGGGTGATCGCCTGCGCATCGGGAATGACCCGCGGGTCCACCGCGTAAACGGAATCCACGTCGGTAAAGTTCTCGTACACGTCCGCCTTCACGCCGGCCGCGAGGATCGCACCGGTGATGTCCGACCCGCCGCGCGGGAAGGTCACCACGTCGCCGCCCTTGGTGTAACCAAAGAACCCGGGGAAAATCGTCACGCCTTTGCGGTCGCGCAACTTGGCCAGCAGCGGGTACGATTCTTCCAGCACCTGCGCATTGCCGTGCTCGGAGCTGAGCAGCAACCCGGCATCTTTCGGGCTGACGTAATGGGCATCCATCCCCTTCTTGCGAAACGCCTCCGCGACCAGCTTCGCACAGTTGTCCTCGCCCGCCGCCTTGAGGCAATCCGTAAACGCCGCCGCATGCTTCCGATCCAGCGCCATGCGCGCACGAAGGTCCGCCTCGATGTCGGCCACGATCTTCGTCGGCAGGTCCAGTTCCTTCTGGATCTCCGCAAACCGCGCTACAACCGCGGCAAGTTCCTTCTCCGCCACGCCGTGCTTGAGCATGGCCTTGGCGAGGGCAATCAGCAGATCCGTAACCTTGATGTCATCCTTGGAACGCTTGCCGGGAGCCGACACAACGATGATGCGCCGGTCCGGGTCGGCCTTCGCCACCTCGTACACCTTCATGATCTGGCCGGCGTCTGCCAGCGATGTCCCGCCGAATTTCGCAACCTTCATCTTCTACTCCTGCACTTGCCTGTTTTTCCAACCCTTGGAAAATCTGCACGCGATTTTTCCAAGGGTTGGAAAAATCGCCTCTTCAGCCGAAATCCTCGATTCGCAGCCGCACCGTCGGCGCTCCCACCACATCCAGCCGGTCGATCTCGCTGATCGCCGCCTGGAACTGCTTCTCCAAACCGCTGTGGGTAACCACAATCACCGGCACATGCTCGCCCGACCGCGCTTCCTTCTGCATCACCGAAGCGATGCTGATACCGTTCCGGCCCAGCACCTGCGCGACCAGCGCCAGCACGCCCGGCCGGTCGATAAGCGACAGGCGGAGATAGCTGCGCGACTTGATCTCGCCGATGGAGCGGATCGCCGGCGGCTTGCCGCCTTGCGCCATCAGCGGCACATGGCAGCGCGCGCCCGCCGCGATGCTGCGGGCGACATCCGCGACATCGCTCAGCACCGCGCTCGAGGTCGCGCTGCGGCCCGCGCCGCGCCCGTAATAAAGCGTCTCACCCGCCACATCGCCCGCCACCATCACGGCGTTGAAAACGCCGCCGACGGAAGCCAGCATGTGGCCGTGCGGTACGAGGGTCGGATTCACCCGCACTTCAACCTCGCCATTCACCCGCTTGATGACCGCGAGGAGCTTGATCCGGTAGCCCATCGCGCCGGCATTGGCGATGTCTTCCGGCGCAAGGCCGCGGATTCCTTCGACGTGGACAGACTTCATCGGCACGGCGAAACCATAAGCCAGCGAGGCCAGAATCACGGCCTTGTGGGCGGTATCGATGCCGTCGATGTCGAGGCTCGGCTCCGCTTCGGCATAGCCCGCCTCTTGGGCGGCTTTCAGCACCTGATCGAAAGGCAGGCGCTCCTGCTCCATCCGGGTGAGGATGTAATTGCAGGTGCCGTTCAAAATGCCATAGATGCTTTGGATCTGATTCGCCACCAGACCTTCGCGCAGGGCCTTGATGATCGGAATGCCACCCGCCACGCTGGCCTCGAAGAAGACCTCGGTCTTGTTCGCCTCGGCCGCCTTGTAAATCTCCTCGCCGTGCTCGGCCAGCAGCGCCTTGTTGGCGGTAACAACCGGCTTACCCAGTTTCAGCGCCCGCAGAATGAACTCCTTGGCCACCCGGGTGCCGCCGATGAGTTCCACGATGACTTGGACGGAGGGATCGTCGATCACGGACGCCGCGTCGGCGGTCAGCATGGAGCGGTCCACTTTGACGCCACGGTCGCGGTCCAGATCGACATCCGCGATCTTCCGCAAGACAGGCCTGATCCCCATGCGCCCGGCCATGAGTTCCCCATTCTTCTGGAGACCTTCCACCACGCCGGCACCAACGGTTCCAAAGCCCAACAGCCCTATTCCAATTTCTTTCATGATCCGTACCTGAGTTTTCAGCGTATCAACAAAAAAACCCCTCTTTCGAGGGGTTAGCGAAAGCGCGGGCTCAGCCCCTCAAGAGCCTCCTGCCCAAATAATCGTCGTAACTACCGTTCGCACAGCTTGTCTCCACCCTGAATGCTTCGGGCAAAATGTACCCGGATTTCAGCCCGGCACAAGGATAAATATACAGGCAGCCGGGCTCGACCATGCAACCGGAGTGAATGCAGCGCAACGGGTTAGCCCGAATATCGCATGAGCAAAAATAGCCATAATCTGGATGGATGCCGGGATTCCTCGTCGCCCCGATGCAACATCGGAGCTTCTCGGAATGACAAATAGCGTGTGGCTAAGGATTGTCATCCCGAGGAGCACAGCGACGAGGGATCTCTCTGCCCCCCAGCGGGTGCTCATTCAATGAAATAGGTTCCCGCGGCAGAAAGAGGCCGGGAAGTAACTTCAGGACCTACACCGGTGGGGGTGATTCCCTGCCCAAAATGGGATGTGGTTCCGTCAGCATCGAACCGGCATCGCCATCGACACGCGGCGGGAAGTCGAAACTCCGCTCAAACAAAGCGGCCAGTTGCTTCGCCACGGCCTCCTCGTCCGGCCCGGAAACGGATACCTCGACCACAGATCCCTGCTTGAGCCCCAAGGTCATCAGCCCGAGAACGGACCGCAAATCGCAGGTTCCCGATTCACTGGTCACCGTCACCTTGCCGTTGTAGGCCAACGCTTCTTTGACAATGACGGTCGAGGGACGGCAGTGGATGCCCTGCGCATTCTGAACGGTAGCCGTGGCTCGGTGCATGGGTGAGAGTGTACAACAGAGACCGCTCCCAGTAAAGCTTGCCGAAGCCCCCCGTGCTGTCCATGGGCTTATGGGCTTCTCCTCAGGCGCCGTTTCCCCTAGAATCGCGGGGCACAGGAGGCCCGTTGGTAGGGCCCCACCGGAGGATAAGCATGACCGCCCAAACCGCCGCCACCGTTCAGGAAGCGATGTCGAAGCACACACGTTATCTCATCCGGCGCAAGGTTTTCACACTCGCCGGTGCCAAGTTCCACATCTACGGCCCCGATGAACAACTCGTCTTCTTCTCGAAGATGAAGGCCTTCAAGCTGCGCGAGGACATCCGGCTTTACGCCGAGGAGGAGATGACAACGGAAGCCATCTCGATTCAGGCACGGCAGATCATCGATTTTTCCGCATCCTACGACGTGTTCGATTCGTTCACCGGAACGAAGGTTGGCGCGCTGCGCCGCAAGGGGATGAAATCGCTGATCAAGGATGAGTGGATCATCATGGACGCGCAGGATCGCGAGATCGGCATGATCGTCGAGGACAGCATGCTGCTCGCGTTGATCCGGCGGTTCCTGATCAGGATCATCCCACAGGACTACGTCTGCACCATCAACAACGTGCCGGTCTGCAGCTTCCGGCAGCACTTCAATCCGTTCATATTCAAGATCACCATGGATTTCCTGCCCGGTGAGAAGGGCCTGCTGGACCGCCGGCTGGCGTTCGCCGCCGGTGTCCTGCTCGGCGCAATCGAGGGCCGGCAGGACTAGAATTCGCCACCCGCATTCCGAGGATTGAATGCGGACGGAGATGGTGTACCGTCAGGCATCTTGGATACTCAAGGCAACAGACCGGCCCCGTTCCGGAAATGGATCATCGCCGCGCGGCCATTTTCATTGTCGGCCTCCGCGATGCCCGTGCTCTTCGGCACAGCCATGGCCGTTGCCATCGGGGGAGCCGAATTTCATCCATGGCGGTTCCTCGCCGCGCTGGCCGGCATGGTCATGCTTCACTCGGGTGCAAACATCCTGAGCGACATCAGCGATTTCAATAAGGGGCTCGACATAGCCGTCACGCCCGTCAGCGGCGCCATCGTCCGCGGCCTCATCAATACGCAGGAGGCCTTCGTCGCGGCCGCCTCCCTTCTGTTCACGGGGAGCCTGCTCGGCGTGGTGCTGGTGATGCTGACCGGGTGGCCGCTGCTGGCCATCGGCCTGGCCGGTCTACTCATCGGCGTGTGTTACACGGTGGGTCCCGCGTTGAAGTACCGCGCCTTGGGCGACCTTGCCGTGTTCCTCGATTTCGGCATCCTCGGTGCGGTCGGCTCGTGGATGGTTCAGACCGGCTCACCATCCTGGGCGCCCGCTATCTGGTCCGTCCCCATGTCGCTCCTCGTGGTGGGCATCCTGCATGCCAACAACTGGCGCGATATCGCGGGCGACACGGGCAAATCGATCCGCACCGTCGCCTCGATGCTCGGCGACCGCGGCTCACTGGCCTATTACGGCTTCCTCATATTCGCCCCCTACGCCATCGTAATGGGGATGATTGTTGCCACGCGGCTTTTCAGACTCGGCCCCGTCATGCCCCTGACTTTCCTGGCAACCCTGCTGGCCCTCCCCCTGTCGCTCAAGCTCTGGCGGCGCGCGCGGCAACGCGCCACCCCGACACACCCGTTCGATTTCGTTGCACTCGACGGAGCCACGGCACAACTGAACCTGCTCTTCGGCCTGCTCTGCGCCGTAGCCGTCCTGCTGCGTCCCCTGCTCGCCCGCTGGACGTCATGAACACCGCATCCCCGAACCGCGCACACGGCATTCTCCTGTTCGCGCTTGTCGCGGCGGCCGTGGCAACCTACACACCCCTCTTCATCACCGGCGGTGCCGGTGCATTCGATTTCTGGTGGTGGATGGCGGCCAACATCGTGGGCCTGACAGGCGTGGCCGCGATCTTCGATCGAAGTTTCCGGACCACACTGCGCGACGACCTTCGCTCAGGCAGGCTTCGCAAGGTGCTGCTTGGTCTATGGTCGGCGGCGCTGCTCTACATCGTCTTCGCCGCGGGTAACATCCTGTCGCGCCGCCTGCTGAACTTCGCGGGAAGCGACATCTCCGCGGTGTACGATTTCAAGACCGGCGCATCGGGCGTGAGAATCGCGCTGCTCATGGTGTTGGTCATCGGCCCCGGCGAGGAACTGTTCTGGCGCGTCTTCCTGCAGCGCGCCCTCGCGGACCGACATGGCGCCTTGCGCGGCTGGATATTGACCACGCTGCTCTACACGCTGATTCACGCGGGCAGCGGCAACGTGATGCTGATGCTGGCGGCGCTGGTGTGCGGCGCGGTCTGGGGCGGTTTGTATTACCGGTTCAAGTCGCCGCTGCTGAACGTCGTCAGCCACACGGCCTGGGATGTCGCGGTATTCCTGCTGTTCCCGTTCACATGATTACGGGCCGGCAAGCCACAGACTGATGATCGGCAGGTACGTGATCAGCAGCAGCGTCACCAGCTGGATGACGAGAAACGCCGCCGATGCCTTGTAGAGATTCACGATCGGCTTGTTGAACCGGATACTCGCCACGAAGAGATTAACCCCCACCGGCGGCGTGCAGTAGCCGATCGCCATGTTGGCGAGGAAGATGATGCCAAGGTGAATCGGATTCACGCCGAACTCCATCGCCATCGGCAAAATCAGCGGCACCACGACGATGATCGCCGTGTAGATATCCATGACGCAGCCGACCACCAGCAGCAGCAGGTTCAGCACGATGAGGAAGACCACGCGACTGTTGACGTGCGCCTGCGTGAACTGAAGAATCTTCATCGGCACGTCGGCATCGATGAGGTAGTTCGTCAGCGCCATCCCCATGCCGAGGATGATGAGAATGCCGCCGACAAGGACCATGCTCTCTTTGACAATCCGGCCCAAATCGCGAATGCGAATCTCGCGATAGAGAAACACCTCGACGATGATCGCATAGGCTGCCGTGATCACCGCGGCCTCGCTCACCACGAGTTTGCCCGCGTAGATGCCACCGATCACCACAAACGGCAGCGGCACTTCCCAGCGCGCGGCCCACAGCGCGGCCAGCACCTCGCGAACGGAGAACTTTGTCCGCGGCACACGCGCACCCAGACCATAGATGGCACTGAACACAGCCAGCGTACCGACGCTCAGCACGCCGGGCAGGATGCCCGCAAGGAACAGCTTGTCGATCGTGACCTCGCGGGCAATGGGGTTGGCGATGACGCCGTAGAGAATCAGCGGGAGGCTCGGCACGAAGAGTACACCGACGTTGCCGCCATTGGTCACGAGCCCAAGCGCAAATCGTTCCTTGTAGCCTTCCGACAGGAGCGCAGGCAGCAGCAAACCGCCCAAGGCGACAATCGTAACTCCCGTCGCGCCGGTGAACGCCGTGAAGAGGGTGCACGCCACGAGACTGACGATAGCCAGCCCGCCCGGCATCCAGCCAAACAGAGCCCGCGACACGCGGACAAGCCGCTCAGACGCTTTGCTGTGCGCCAGAATGTAGCCCGCGAGCGCGAACATTGGCAGCGTCTGGAGCAGCGGCATCGTGGCCAGACGGCTCAGCTCGGACACGATAACGGACGCGTCGAGTTCGACGGAGGAATAGGCCTGCAACGCGAGACACCCGAAGGCCGCAAAGAGCGGCGCGCCCAGAAACGCCATGGCAGTGATGAGGGCGATGATCATCCGGGCTTCTCCTCGCCTGCGCCGAAGCCACGCGCCAGATTCAGCACGGCGTGCAGCGCGAAGCGGAAGGTCATGAGGCTGAACGCCACGGGCATGATCATGTAGAGCTTGAACGCCGGAATGCCCAACAGTCCCAAGCTGCCCATCTCTTTCTGAAAGCCCACGTAGCGCATGCTGGCCCAAGCCAGGAACCCGCACGCAACAGCCGCAAAGATATTATTGGCCGCGAAGATGAATCGCTTCGCGCGACCGGGGATGAAGTGCGAGACCAGATCGATCGTGATGTGCTTCCTGAGGCCGGTGGCAGCCAACGCACCCAGCATGGTCAGCCACAAGAGCGACATGCCGAGGAACGGCTCGGCCCACCGCAAACCCGTACCGAAGAAATTACGAAGAATGATCTGCAGCGCGCTGATCACAACGATGCCGCCGGCCAGCAGCCCGAGCGCCGTGGTCTCGGCGACTTCCCAAGCGACAACCAGCTTCCGAATGATGGGCGGCGTTTCCATGACCCCTATTTGGCCGCCTGCGCGGCCCGATACTCATCGAGATATTTCTGAACCAGATCGCATGCTTCCGGAGCCAGCAGCCGGGTCTTTTGTTCGTCCAGCGCCAAGGCACTGACCTGCTCGAACTCCTTGATGTCTTCCGGTGTGGAGGTCACCACTCGCACGCCATTGTCCGAAAGAACCTTCAGCGCATCCATATCGCTCTTTCGAACCGTCTTGGTGAGTTCCTTCATGTGCCGGTGACATATCTCCAAAACCTTGAGCTGAAACTCGGGCGGAAGCTTCTTCCAGGACGACTTGGATACAAACACACCTCCGAAACTGTACCCCAGCCGCATGTCGTTGCGGTACTTGATCTTGGTGTACCACTGCATCACCACGGCCACCAAAGGCGGCGCGTACACGGTCTGGATCAACCCCGTCTGCAGACCCGTCAGGACATCGCCCACCGGCAAGGGAATCGCGCTGATCTTCGCGTACTTGAACAGGACATTCAGCATGCTCTCGTCCGGCAAAGTCCAAGGCTTCGCGCCGCGAAGATCCTTGATGCTTCGCACGGGCAGCACGCTGTAGAGATAGCTGAAGCCAATCTCGGTCCAGCCGAGCGCAATGAATCCGTTCTGCTCGCACTGTTTCTCGAGATACGGCTGCATCTTCTCAAGGACCGCATCGACTTCCTCGTAATTCTTGAACGTCAGTGGCAGCATGACGGCACGGGCGTCGGGACAGATCACCCCCACCCCATGACCCATGAAACCGGCGCCGTCGATCTGACCCACCTTGATCTTGAAGAGAACATCCTTCTCTTCGCCCAGCACACCGCCGGGATATATCTTCAGGATCACCTGCCCGCCGGTGGCGTCGGAAACTTCCTTCTTCATCTGTTCAAAGCGCTGCATCCACGCGCTGCCATCGGGCGCCATCGTGGCAAACTTGAGTGTGTAGTTGGCTGCAAGGGCTCCCTGCACGGCCGCCAGCAGGATCGCCAGCACAACAAAATTCTTGAGGCACGGTCGGAACATCTTCGTACTCCTTTGCATCCTTCGATTCATCCTAGAAATAGTCGTCCACCCGGTCGAGCAGCGACTGTGCACGAATCCGGGAGACGCCGTTGATCAGACGAAATTCCGGCTTGTCGGCTTCGCTGGCCAGAACTTCCTTCAGCGTGGACTCATAAAGCTCGCGGTCGAAGGTGTAGCGGGCGTAGAACTCGGCGTAGGTCACGCGCGGCAGGAGGTAGTCCGGACCCGCGAGTTCCATAGCCTGCTGGAAATGGGCCTTCGATTTCTCCAGGTCGCGGCCGGCGCCGGACGGCTGGACCGCGTAGTAGATACCGAAGAACATGTGCGCCCCACCATTCTGCCAACCCGGATCGAGCGCCAATACCTGCCGCATGAGGGCGACCGGGCGTGGAAACTGCGCCAGAGCGGCAACATCGCCCGAGTTGCTGATGATCCAATTGACCCAAGCCGTGGCCGTGGAATACAGGGCGGGCACATCCTTCTTCTTGAAGGTCTTCACCGCGGCCTCGAAATCTTCGATCGGGCCCTTCACCGCCTTCTTGAACTTCTTGTTCTGGCAAAGCACGGTCAGCCCGTAATCACGCGCCTTGGCATAGAAGGCCCGGACGCGTTCACTGTCGGCCTTGTCGACAAACGCGGCGGCATAGGCCGTGTTCGCATCCGCCGCGGCCAGCAGCAGCTTCGGATTGTCCGGCGCGGATTCCAGAAGACCATCCATCAGCAGCAGGTAAGCCGGGGTACCGTCCTTGACCAACTGAACATCGCTCTGCTTCTGGAGCGATTTGGCCATGTTGTCGGCGACGGGCGAAATCGCCGAAAAGGCGCCACGCCGAAGAAGGCTGCATCCGCTGCCGCCGGCAAGGCACACAGCGAGGGCAAGGCAAAGCACTGAACGGCGCATGGGTTGTTTCATCCTGCGTATCCTCAAGGGCTTAAAACCGTAACCCATCGCGCCCGCAGTCGCAAGGTCAATCAGGCCTATCCGGGCCCGGCTTATCCTTGATTCTTGAAACTTCTCCGGCAAGAATGCAGGCGGGTGAGGTCCTTTACGCGGTCTTTCTGACAGGAGGTCAAATCATGAGGAATCGTCGATCCGGCACACGGACCATGTGGGTACTTCTGGCTGCGCTGCTTGGATGCGCGCCGTCTTGGGCCAACGAGGCCAACTACCAGCAATTCATCGTCGGCGAGCGCGCCAGCGGCATGGGCGGTGCCATGTGCTCCATCGCCAATTCGGTGGACGCATGCTTCTACAATCCCGCCGGTCTCGCCCGCGTGAAAGACAACACGCTGTCGATCTCTGCCAGCCTCTACGGTTTCCAGGAAATGCGGTTGCAGGATACGCTGTACCCCGGTGAGGATACGAAGACCGACACGTTCGTCAGCATTCCGTCCACGTTCTGCAGCATCTGGAAACTCGGCACCAATGCAGCCTTCGCCTTCTCAGCCTTCATCCCGCAGAACAACCAGATTGCCCAGAACCAGGTCTACTGGATGGACCAGCACTTCTACAACTTCAGCCTCGATGATCAGGTGGTCTGGCTGGGCCCATCCTACGGCGTCGCTCTTTCCGACAAGCTCTACGCGGGCGCGTCCGCCTTCCTCGTCTACCGCAGCTACTACCGCTCGGAGAACATGTACTGGGGCAACTACGCCTGGGCCAATTCGTCCGCCTATCAATATAACACGCTGGGCGCGCTGTCCGTTGTCGGCCTCCAGTATCGCCCGGACAACCGGTGGAACATGGGCGTCACCGTTCAGACCCCATCCCTCCCCATCAACGGGAGTGGCGACTACCACTTCTACCAGGTCGTCGGCCTCCAGGAATACCAGGCTGCCGACACCGCCTACGCCAGTGGCCTTGATGCCCGCTACGAAATCCCCGCGAAGATCACCCTCGGCCTCGGATGGGAGGAGCCCAAAGTCAAATCGTGCGGCGTCGATCTGACCTACCATTTCCCAAACAAGTACCGCCGCCTCGAAGGACACTACAAGAACGGGGCGGACGCGTGGTACCGCGCAAAGAACGAAGAGGTCGTCGATCTGAACATCGGCGGCGAGTACTACTTCAAGAAACAGTATCCGTTCCGCGCGGGCTTCTTCACGAGCTTCTCCTCCGCGCCGGAACCCGATCCGCTTCGCACCGACTACCCCGCCCAGATCGATCTCTACGGGTTCACGACCAGCATCGGCACGGAGACAAAGAACATGGCCTTCAATCTCGGCCTGAATTTCGTGACCGGCTCGGGCGAGACGCTTTCCTGGGAAAATCCCAATGGTCTGTTCCAGATTGGAACCGGGGATGCCCGGGAGACCCAGATGTACGTGTTCTTCAACACGTCCTACTACTTCTGAGTCGGCTAGGACAGACGAGGCAGAGATTTCTCGTCGCGAAGCGCTGACGCGCATCGCTCCTCGAAATGACAATTCGTCGTCGGACTGAATGCTGTCATTCCGAGCCGCAGTCCCGGCTGCAGGCGAGGAATCTCTCGCGTCACCAGACAACTCATGCAGCACGCCCACTAGCGTAGCGGACGCAGTGGAATGTAAAGCGAGTTCGTCGCCCCGTACCACACGAGGTGGTTGCGGCGGTAGGATGTGTAACCCTTTTTCTGAACCTCAATGGTGTGCTGGTTGTCGGGCGTGACTTCCGACAGGCCGGGCTTCACTTCGCGGCCGTCGATATACACCCGTGCGTCTTCCGGCAGCACCCGGAGATCAAACCAGCCGGGCCGCGGGTGCAAGTCGAATCGCACCGCCGCGTCCATGCCATTGCTCACGGCCACAACCTTCGACGGTACGGCCTGCCAGATCGTCCCCTCAACGCGAACCGTGTAACTGCCCTCTTGAATGCTGCTCATCGTGTACGGCAAAATCAGGCTGCCGATCTTGCGATCGTTCACGAACAAGTCCACGGCCGGCACGCGGGTGATGAACGACGGCACCTCCGCATCGATCGTCAGATTGCCGGGAAGCTTCTTCAACTCGTAACGCTGCTCGGGATATTTCTTCCCCGGTTCATCGAAACTGAGTTCGATCACTTTCGATTCGCGACCGGGCGCACGAAGCTCGAACACGTGTTTCACAAACGGGTCCAACTCAAGCTCCTGCCCGGTCCGCCCGATGATCTTGCCCCTCATGCCGAGCAATCCTTCAACGCTGTCGATGATCCCGGCCAGTCGATCGGGTTGGTCCGGCATGAACACATCCGCCGGCACATCGGTCACGATGCGGACCTTGACCGGCTCGGGACGCACCCTGAAGACCATGTCCCGCGTCTCGCCCGACCGCAGCCGGATCTGCTGGGGAGGCATCGACTGGTACTTGGGAATCTTGACCTCGATCGTCTGCGTCTGCGCCAGGTTGAACATCTGTGTCGAGAGGGGCAGTGTGACGTTGTTCCACGGCTCGGAGTTGACGCGCATCGATACGCTGGAGGGCATGACCGGCGGCACCGGGGCGCCCTTCGCCGGCGCGAGGCTGATGCGCAGCGTCGCCGATTCCACGGCGAGCCGGGCCGACTGCAGGACCGTACGCTCGCCGGCAGCCACCGACACCTGAAGATTCTGAGGGACGAAACCCTGGCGCCGGATTTGCAGCCAATGGTCGCCCGCGGACAAACCGGGGATATCCTCGCCCGTCTTGCCAATGAACCGGTTGGCCTCCCACACTTCCGCCGGCTGGTCGCTTTCGATCAGCAGCGTTCCCGGCAGCGCGGACAGGCGCAGCACCAGTTCGACAGGTCGCGCCTCGGACACCTGCACCGCGCGTGAGACCTGGGCATAGTGCAGCTTGTTGAGCAGCAGCGTGTAGGGGCCTTCCAATACCCGGAACGGTTCGACATTGCCCAACTCATCCGCCACCACACGTTTCAGGATCTCTCCGCCCTCCGCCACGAGCGCCACCTCCGCACCCGGGTCTGTTTGAAGACGGATGAAGCCATACACCTCTTCGAGGTTGCAGGACCAGGAGCGATGCTCCGGCCCCACCACAACCTCCTGCACCATCGGACGGTAACCCGATCGCGACACGGAGAAGGAATAAAGTCCCGCCTCCAATTGCAGCACCTGCTCGGGCGCCGTGATGTTGTCGACGCGAAGAATCGCCGGCCGGGTCTGCAGAAACCCGGATCCGCCACCGCGATAGACCACCAGGCTCGCACCCCGTGGCTCAATCTTCACTTTGAACGGCAAGGCAACCGACTCCGTACTGCGAGTGTCGTGGATCACCGTGGTGGTGCTCCCCACCACGACCGTCCGTGGTTCCGGCCGGCCCCCGCAGGAACGGCCCAGCAACAGCAGCAAGACCAACGCACCGGCCGCAGCGCCAATGATCTTCGGCTGCAGGTAGAACGGACGCCCCACCTTCACCACATCGGCCCGCAGGGCCGACACCGAGGCGTAACGATCCTTCAACGATCGTTGCAGGCACCGCGCAATAATCCGATCCCACATCCGGTCATGGCCGGACTTGGAAGGGAGCGCGAACGCGCCCTCCGGTTTGTGGCCGGTGAGCATCCTGTAGAGCATCACGCCGACCGAGAAGATGTCCGCCCTCGGGTCCACCGTGGCCCCCGTCTTCTGCTCGGGGCTCATGTAGTCGTAGGTGCCCAGCAGAGCACGCTCGTTGGAAGTCTTTGGATTCGCCACTTCTGTCGGCTGATCCTCGGACACCTCGGCAGGCTTCTGAACACCCGTGATGCTGTCCGCGCGGTTGATGACGCTCTTGACGTACTCGCGGCCCAGGATCTTGGCCAGGCCGAAGTCGGAAATCTTGATCGAATAGCCGGCATCCGCGCCTTTGCCGCGCCGGGTGATCAGCAGGTTCGCCGGCTTGAGGTCCCGATGCACCACCCCTTCGCCCTTGAAGGCATGCGCATACGACAACGCGTCGCAGATCTGCAGGGCAATCTCCTTGACCGCGCGGTCCGGCAACGCCTTGCCCCATGCCAGTTCGTCCTCCAGTGTGCGCGGGGCGCCGTCGGGCCCTTCCACGTAATCCATGATGAGGTAGTAGACCCCATCCTCCTCGCCGAAATTGTGCACCCGGACGATATGCGGGTGCTCGAGGTCCGCCATCACACGCGCTTCAATTCGAAACCGATCAATGAACTCCCCATCGCCCGCGAGATCGGCCGGCAGCAGCTTGAGCGCGTACTGCTTGTTCATGTGCACATGCTCGACGAGGTACACCTCGCCCATACCGCCCGCGCCAAGCGGGCGCACCACGCGGTAAAGCCCCAGTTTGTGTCCGGCCTTTAACGCGTAGGCGTGCTTCGGAAGTCCCTTGCTCATGAACCCTGTGTTCCCTGCCGGCAACAGAAACGGATCGTGCGGGAATCTTTCGGATCAGCCGCTTTGCCCAGGCTGATGATGCCATTGCCGGCCAGCAGCACTTCATCCCGCCGCACAAAGGATTTCTCGCCGGATTCAAAGAGGACGTACGTCCCGTTGGTGCTGAGATCCTGCAGCGAGAACTTGCCCTTATGATAGTTGAGCTTCGCGTGAAGCCGGGAAATCAACGTGTCGGATACCGCCAGGTCACATTCCTTGCTGCGGCCCATCGAAGCGCACGGATGATTGCGGTCGACGATCACTTCCTTTTCGCCCAGCTTGAGGCACATCTGGAGGCTGGAATCCGGACCTGGCGGCTGGCCACTCTTCCGCGCCGCCATGGTCGCTTCCTCCGCGTCCCAGACCAACTCGTAGAGTTCGAACTCTCCCTCCTGCCCTTTCACCACGCTCTGATCCATGAAACGCGCCATGGCGCGCATCTCGGGACCCAGCAGGTCCACCGTCGCCTTCGTCGTCACGATCTGGTGCGCCTTGGAGAAACTCGCCATGCGCGCGGCAAGATTCACCGCATCGCCGAAAACATCCCCCTTCTCCATGATCACCGGTCCGGCATGAAAGCCGATGCGGATACTGATGCTGCTGTGAAGCTTGCCCCCATCGGCGGCTTCGCGCACCGAGGACTGCATCTGGATGGAGGCCGTCGCGGCGGAGTCGGCATCGGGAAGCGTACACATGATCTCGTCGCCGATCGTCTTGATCACCGTGCCCCTGCAGTCGGCCACCGTCCCGGACATGAGTTGAAGGCAGGCAGACACGATACGCCGGGCCTCTTCGTCCCCGTAGGTGGCATAGAGCCTCGAACTGTCGGTAACGTCGGCAAAGAGCGTGACCAGCGTGACTTCTTTTCTGTCTGCGGACTTCTTCACGGAGCTCATGTTATGGACACTTGAAAATTGGGACAAATACAAAATCTTCCGGCAACAGGCCTTCCGGCTATTTGCTGAATTGCTCCACCTCGCTCTTCCAATCCTTGGACCGCTGCGCGTCACGGCTTCCGGACGAGAAGGCATTGAACGCCCCGCTGACGAGGAAGATGACGGCCATGACCGCCCCCACACCCAGGAACCATGTCACGAGCGCCGCCATGTAACGCGCCCGCTGCAGAACGCACATGAGCGGGGCCACCACGACAAACGACACGGCCACGATGATCACCGCCACGGGCCATACGCTGCCCCTCGGCGCCAGGTCAGGGAGATAGATTTGCAGGGCCACCAGCGCAGCCAAGGTCACCCCAACACCGACCACCCCCACCACCAGGGCATAGAATATGCCCGTGTTCGAAATGCCAAGGAGCCCTCCCGCCTTGAGCAGAACGACCAGCATCAGCAGCACGGAAACCACCACGAGCAGCCAATATTCAAGGGCCGATTCCGGATGCCCCAGCAACATGTCCACCATGCGCTGCAGACCATTCATCCACTGGTCCATAAACCCTCCTTGGATCGCGACCTGACCCACGCCCCCACATTCTAGCACGGTAACGAATGGGGGCTAGGTCCGATTTCGTTCTCGACACATTCCCGCCTCATTCTATGTTCTAGGGCTTCATGCAAACCGGAGCACCCAGAAGCTACAGGTACCTCGATCTGATCAGCGTGATCTTCGTCGTGGTCCTGCTCGTGTCCAACATTGCCGCCGTCAAGGCACTGCGGCTGATTCCGGGTCTGGGTGTGGACATCGATGGCGGCACCCTGCTCTTCCCCATCTCGTATATCTTCGGCGACATACTCGTGGAGGTCTACGGCTACGCGCGTTCACGCCGCGTGATCTGGCTCGGGTTCGGGGCCAATGCGATTGCCGCGATGATCTTTGCCCTTGTCGTCGCGCTGCCCGCCGCTCCCGGCTGGGATCTCCAAGAGGCCTATGCGGCCATCTTGGGCCAGACGCCGCGCATCGTGGCTGCCAGCCTCACGGCCTTCTGGTGCGGCGAGTTCATCAACTCCTATGTCATGGCGAAGATGAAGGTGTGGACCAACGGTCGTCATCTCTGGACGCGCACGATCGGCAGCACGATCGTCGGCCAGACGGCCGACTCCCTGCTCTTTCAGATCCTTGCCTTCGCGGGCCTGTGGCCCGGCAGTCTGCTCGCGCGGGTCATCCTGTGGAACTTCATTCTGAAGGTGTCCTACGAAGCCCTGGCCACACCGGTCACCTACTTCGTTGTGAACCGGCTCAAGAAGGCCGAACAGGAAGACTTCTACGACCGCCACACAGACTTCAACCCGTTCCGACTCTCGGTGGACGGCCCCGCACAATAACTTGACCCTTGAAACACTTCGAGGCCCGCGCAGGCGGGCCCCGAAGCAACGTTCCTATATGTGGGACTGATTACGGCGTGGGTTCGCTGGTCAGCCACGGATTGCGATCCACCGAACCGCCAAACTGGCTGTTGAGCGGAGGGTTCGCGCCCCAATAGTTGTTCTCAGCCATGACCGTGCCGCCACCCGCGTTGCGCAGGTCGCGATTGGCGTTGCCATGAATCGACCCTTGGCCCGAACTGCCCAGCACACCACCACCCATATCGAGCGCGTAGGCCGCGGTGCCGCTGTTCGCGTCAACCCGGACGCCCACGGTATTGCCGTGCGAGTCGATGCCCTCGCCACGGAAGGACGCCAGCGCGGAGGCCTGCACCTGGACGTTCACGCCATCGCTGCCGTTGCCATCCGTTGAGGAATCAGTCACCGTCGCCAAGGCTGTACCACCAACGCCCAGCCCCACCACTCTCATCGCGAGACCATTGCCGCTGTTGCCATCCGCTTCGACGTCCAAGGCAGAGCCCTGCGCCGAACCATTCGCGGCCACCACCTCGAGTTTGACACCGGCATTGTTGTCGTTCGCCGTCACATTCGACGCGGTCAACGTGTTCAGGACGCCCGCGCCGCTGCCTGACATCCAGACATCGACGCCATCCTTGGCATTCACATTCGCTTCGACGTTTTCGAGATAGCCATTCACCGAGCCGTTTGCGCTCTGGGCTTCCACGACCAACCCATCCTTGCCGTTTCTGCTGGCCGTGATGTCATTGCCGATGAAGGAGATGCCGTCTCTCGCATTCAACTCGAACTTCACACCGTTTTCAGAATTGCCATTGGCCACGATCCCGCCGTTCTCCACCAACGCCGCAAACTCCGGATCGATATAGCCGGCAAACGAGTTCGAACCAGCCGCAACTTCAATCCACCCGTTGGGCGACTGCATATCCACGCCAACACCGCTGAGATTCTCGCTCCCGTTGGCTTGGATGTTCATAAGCACCACCCGGGCCCGATTCGTTCCCGCGGCTCCCGAGATGGCGACATTGCGGTTGCCATTGCTGTTGGCTGAAATACCGCCAAAGAATATCTCCACCTCTTCCAGGCTCGACGTAACGGAAGCCTTCACGCCCGGCCCACCGTTATTGTTGGCCACAGCGTTGATGACCATGACGCTTGCATCTTCCTCCGTGTCGGACTTGATCGTCACGCCGGAGCCGGCGTTGTCGCTGGTCTCAACCCAACCCACAAAGGCATCAGACGGGCCGTAGTCGGACCTCAATTGGACATTGATGCCGTCGTTGAAGTCGCCACCCACGCCCAGATTCCCATTGGCGCTGATGCCGCCCATGCCCACCATGACGCCCGGCTCACCACCCTCAACACGGACGCGGATACCGCCGCCGCCATTACCGTTGGCCTCGACGTTCCCCATCGCCGGGAAGTCCTCGGGCAGAGCCGTCTGCAGCGTCGGCAGGCCGATCAGCGAGTCGGCCAATTCAAACAGCACATCGCTGGAGCCCACCACGCCGATGCCGTCGCTTTGCTGACTGCGGATATCCATCTTGATGCCGTCGCCGTTGTTATCGTTCGCCCGGGCGTCCAGCACGACGCCAACCGCAGGCCCTTCGCCACGCACCCGCACATCCATACCGTCGCCGCCATTGCCGCTGGTGCTGATGGGGCCGAATGCCGTGCCCGGAAGCGTGATGTCCATGTCGAGGAGATCGGTCTCGTTCAGCATGTCCAACAGGGTCCGAACAGGATTCAACGACGCCGCAGCAAAAAGGGCCGTGTTGTCATGCGCAAGGATATCCACATTCAGGCCGTCCCAGTCATTGTCGTTGGCTTCAAAGTCCAGGAAGATGCCTATCGACGGACCCGAGTAGCTCTCGATCTCGCCGCGGATGCCGTCTTCGCCGTTACCATTGGCGTGGATATCCGCAAACAGACCCGCCGCAATGCCATCATCACCGTAGATATGGAACTCCACGCCGGCATAGTCTTCATTGTTGTTGGCCTCGGCATTCATCAGCATCATGAGAGAACTGCCGCCCGAGGCGACTTGGAAGTCAATGCCGCCACCACCATTTCCGTTGGCCTGAATCGGACCGTAGGAATTGTACGTCGGCATCGTGACGGGGAGATCAAGGCCGAGCAGGTCGAGGATATCCAGCCCGGTGCCCACCAGCGGCATCAGTGTTTCCGTCGGCGTCATGAGCAGGGCGGAAAACTCGTTCGCCAGCACGCTGCCGTACATGCCGTCGTCGCCGTTGTTGTTCGCCGTCACATCGAAGATACCGGCAAAGGACAGGAAACTGGAACCCATCCAAAGATCAATGCCGTCATCCCCATTTCCACTGACATCCACAGGACCCGAGGCCGCAAGGAAGTCTTCGAATACATCCGGCATATCGCCCCCAATGGCTTGGGTAACGAGGTCCATCAGGGATGCATCCGGACCGATCAGCACGAGCCCAATGCCGCCGCTGTCGGTCTCGATGTCCAAACCATCTTCGCCATTGTTGTTGGCCGTCACACCCGCGAAGTTCGCCAGCACCGCGTACTGCGCGCCCAGGTACGCCTGCACGCCGTCATCGCCGTTGCCGCTGAACGTGGAGGGATCCACCGTCAGGACCACACCACCATCGTAGGCTTCAAGATACAGATCCACACCATCGTCGTCATTGCCCGTCGAGGTGACGTTCTTCATCGTCACCAACGTCGTGTCAATGGCGCCCACGTTGATGTCGAATCCATCGTCGCCATTCCCCGTGGCAGTATCGCCATCAAACGTCACGTAGGCTTCATCGATCGATGTCGATGGCTTCAGGACCTTCCCAAGACCCGCTGTGATGTTGATCCCGTCGTTCGCGTTGTCATGAACGTCGTTGTTGCGGAACGCAGCCTCAAAAATCGGTACGTCGTCCGCTGCCAGCAGCACGCCCAACGAACACCCGAAGATTTCGTTGCAGCCGATCGTTGTCCGGGTCACGTTGCCGCCATAAATGCCGACGTTGGCAATGTCGTACCCATAGATCGGATCAACATCCGGGGTCGCCGAGAAGATGGCATCGTGGGTGATGCTGAATCCGCGGATGGTCACATCGTCGCCGGTGATGTTGAACGTCGGACCGACGGCCGTACCCACCACTTCGGGCTTGATGCCGTTGCCGAATACCTTGCCGTCCATGCCCGCCATCACGCAGCCGCTGCCCCACAGGATCAGATTCGCGGGCAGATCCACGTTCTCCGTATAGGGATCCTTCGAATCCCACACATACACCGTGTCGCCCACGGCATTGCCCACGCCCTCACCCAGCGTGTTGTACGGATGCTCCGCCGATCCGGTCTCAATGCCCGTGTTGTTGTCGCCGTCGACAAAGGTCACATCACTCGCCAGCACGGTCGTGTTGGTCGGGCTCTTGTTGAGCTGCTTGGTGACATGCGTTTCCATCCGCTGCGTGATGTCCTCAATCGCTTCAGACATTTCCGTCTGCACGTGCAGATCGCGCATGACCATTTCCGTCATGCGGGATTCGAACGAGGACTTCTCCTTGCTCGTGCGAAGCCCCTTGGCGCCGCCTTCGAAAGGATTGCGGCCGTCGGCGAAGTTCTGAATGCTGAACGGCAACACCATGCGCGCGCCGACAAAGTAATCGCTGCCATAGAGTTCCTTGTCTTCGAACACTTCCGCATCGAGGAAGATCGATTGGGCAGCCTTTACCTCGAGGCGCCCCTTGAAGCCCTTGATGTCATCGCCGCCGAACTTGGCGTCGAAGAAGTAGTAGCCGCCGAACACCTTGATATCGGCGTAGTCGCTCACGGTCGGGATCGGCAATTTGACACCCACCTCGGCATCGAACCCTTCCAGCGCCTGCTCGTATTCCACGTAGTGCTGGGTCAATGTCTCAATGCGCTTCACCGGGCCGATGTAGTCCTGCAACACCGCGTTGTTGTGCGCATAGGGATCACCCCAGCCCGCGTTCCAGGAACTCTCCGACACGGTCGCCACATCGTACTCGCGCGCCACTTCGCGCTTGTCTTCGGGCAGATAGTAGTTCGCCCGCGCATCCACCCACTCCGTCAGCATTTCCACGCCGAGACCCAACTGGTCAAACCCGTTGTTGGCCGCCGTGGAGCGGTAATCGTAGTACACGTTGCCGCCGACGATGACCTTGCGGTCCGGCACAAGGTAGCGATAGCCAAGACCCAGGTTGTACTCTTCCTCGTTGTTGTCCGAAAACGTGGCGCGGGGGGAGATGAACAGAAGGCCCGAACTGATCCGCGCGATCGGCAACAGGAAGTCGCCATAGCCTTCGACCTCGTTGTCGCCCTTGCGCGCGCCAAGCGTAATGGCGCCCAACGGAAGCGAACGATCCTGCTCCGTCATCGCCTTCTCGGCCTTGGCGACCGCCGGATCCTTGACCACCGGCTTCTCCGCCTTCGCCTTGGCCTTGGCATCCGCGTCGGCCTTCGCTTTCGCTTCCTTCGTTGCGGCCTTCTCCTTGGCAGCCGCGTCCTTCTTCGCCTTCGCTTCGGCCTTCTTGTCCACCGGCTTGGCCTTCTCGTCGGCGGCCTGGACGTTCACGGTGAACAGGCA
>DAISJM010000034.1:0-34314 GCA_036821485.1 Verrucomicrobiota bacterium
TTGCGCGTGACCAGTTTTCTAGCCTGTTCCATAGCATCCCTCCTTCAGATCGGCCCTGAGTGTCGCAGTGGGAAAAGTATATAAACTCAGTTCTCTTTCTGTTTCCACGTTGAATGCGTGAAAAGAGGATGGAGAGCTTACTGGAGTACATTGAGAAATCGCGTGAGGAAGCTGAACGCGTCGGGTCGAGTGTAAAGGACTTCAAGGTATTCGATTTCTCGTTCATCCCGGACAAACCGCTGGTCCGGCCTGAAACAAAGCGAATCATTGATTGTCTCGTGCGTTATCAGCAGACCGGCATACCAAGAAATCTGGTCATCGTGGGTCCGCGGGGGTGCGGGAAGACCTTAACGTTCCGGTATCTGGCCAAGGCGCTGAAAGAGAAACTCGGACTCCCTTTCCACGGCGTCAATTGTCGTGTTCACAACACGTCGTTCAAGGTCCTGGCCAACATTCTGAAGATGCACCCGAGGGGGTATGCCTATTCTGAGCTGTGTGAGCGATTCGAACAGACGATCAGCGGCCCAGCCGTGATCGTCCTGGATGAGAGCGACATGCTCTGCGAGAAGGATGTGCGCAAAGATGTTTTGTATTTCCTGTCGAGAAGCCGCCGACAGTATTCCGTGGTCCTGTTGAGCAACAACCCTCGCTACCTTCGGACCCTCGACGAAAGCACGCGCTCATCCCTGCAACCCGAATACATCCACTTTGACAGCTACTCTGCCCAGGAGATCCTCGACATTCTGAAGGATCGGGCCGAAACGGGGCTGAAGACTGTTGATGAGGCCATGCTCGGCGAGATTGCCGCGATGACCGCAAAGAACATCGACGGGGATGCCAGGGTGGGCATCAAGTCCCTGTTCTATTGTGCGACAAAGGAGGCTGAGAATGTGCAGGCTTGCTTCGAAAAGGCGCGAGAGGATGTCATGGCCGACGTTCTGAAAAATACGAATGAGAAATCACTTCTGATTCTGAAGGCTTCCCTGCAGGAACCGACCAAGCTGGTTAAGGCTGTCTATCAGCAGTACGTCGCCCTGTGTCGGCAGTACAGGGAAGAACCCTATGGCTACACCCAGTACTATGCGGCGATTGGATTCATGGCCTCCCTGGGCGTTCTCGTGCTGGTCAGCGCAAAGGTGGATCGGACATATAGCAATCGAATCGAACTACTCGTAAACGACGAACAAATAGAGGCCGCCATTACCAAGCGGCTTCATTAAGCGAAAGAGAGAGCAGACTGAACGCGCGGAGTGGATTTCTGGGGCTAATGATCTAGGGCATGGCGTTCGCGAACCTTCTTCTTTCTTTTTCTTTATAAACTTTTTGTTGTTAGTTGTTAGTAGTGTCAGTTCGTCACGCTGCACGTGTCCGATGGCTCTGCCGACGTAAACGGCACACACTCTCTATGTAGTCTCAATGGCAGACTCATCGCGCGCGCCAAGAATCCCTTTGCCATCCGCGGTCAGGCAAATCGATTTGGTGCGACCCTTTGGCGTCAACCTTTCAGTCTCCTCGATAAGACCTTGCTCGATTAGAGACCGCTTCGCTTTGTCACCTTGACGACCAGACAAGCCAAGGCGGGTGTATCTGGCCACAACACCGGAGGCTGGAACGAGCGCGATATCATTGAGTAGGCGCATTTCTGAGTCGGAAAGTGAGACTTGATGTGCCGCCGCACGCGGTTCGGCTGACCGAATACATGGAGCCATGGCTGCCCGGATGATGTCATCCGTGATGGGGGGTGGGGGAATCTTCATCTCTGGCACCCTAATCATGAACGGTTCCTTGATCCTGCCCTGTAATTTCACGATGGCCTTGCCGATCTCCATAGTGCCGAGAGTCAGTGGCTGTTCTTCCTGCAAGAGCATAGCGGCGCTGATCGTCGTCACGTCCTGCTTGCCCTTCAGATTCATGGATATGGTTGTGTAGGTGTTGGCCAGCGCGGTCTTGCTGATCTCTGACGGCATCTGGTCGAGGAAGACAATTCCTTCCGACATTTCTCTAATTTCCCGGAAGATCACCTCGACGATAGATGCGGGCTGGCCGGAACGTTGGGAAAGACGTGACAGAAGATGGTGGGCCTCCTCAATGATCAGAATATGCTTGAGCTGGTTCCTCTCGTTCTTGACCATCCGATGCGAATATATCTGGAGCATCAGCATTTCCGAGAAGAAGAGCTTGTCCGCGTGACTGAGGGCTTCAAGTTCAAAGACTGTTGGGTGGGATAGCAATTCGTCCATGCTTACGTTGGACCCGGAATTGACGATGCTGTCCATGGATCCGAAACAAAGGGAATGGATAGCCCTAATGGCTGAGGACAACCACAAGCTGACCCTGCCGGCCGCGTCCTTCACCGGCATCGAGCGGTTCTCCTATGTCGTCCGGGATGACGGTGGCATGTCGTGGTCTGGCGCTGTGCGCGTGCTGGTTCTCGACAAGGATTCCGACCGCGACACGGGGACGATCACGTTGCTGGTCACGGGCTTGGGCGAATCCAATGCGGTTCCTTCGGCGCAGGCGGATGAGTTCACGGTCTCGGAGGACTGGCCGTCACAGCTCGATGTTCTGATGAACGACTTGGACGACAATGTCGGCGATGTGCTGCGGGTGGCGGATCTGAGCACGGGGACGGGCGAAGGAGGGGACGACGCACAGGCGTACTCGGAGTATGAGGCGCTGGTCAGTGTCTATCCGCTGGTGACAAACCTGACGGCGACGCCGCCGGTGCAGGGGGTCGCGGTGACCTACAATCCGTTGGGCGCCACGAACGTGCAGGCGTTGCCGCTGGGCGCGATGTTGACGGATACATTCCACTACGAGGTGGTCGATGTCGGTTCGGGCGTGATCACAGGTTACGCGGCCGGAGCGTCGGTGGTGGTGCAGTCGCCGGGTCACCGGTTGACGAACGGGGTTGTGGTGGCTGTTTCGGGTTCATCGGTGACCAACTACAACGTCGAGGCCGTGGTTGCGGTGGTGGATGCGTCCAGCTTCCGGCTGGTTGGTGTCGCGTTTGCGGGGGACGCGGACCCGCGCGGGACGTGGATGATGAGGGATGGCCGGATTCCGTCGGCTCGGTCGGAGGCCATGGTGACACTGACGGTGATCGGGGAGAACGATCCGCCTGTGCCGGTGATGGATGTGATCCCCGACGTGACGGAAGACACCGTGACGCGGATCCTGGGGATGCCGGATCTGACGGGATCGACGACGGCGGTGTTCGACACCGACATGAACTACCCAATGGTGCCGGTGATTTCGACGGCGAGCCTGCTGCCGAACGATACGGATCCGGACTCCGACGACGAAGGGGTCAGCCTGCACATCATTGGCGTTGTCGGCGAACCGCGGGCAGTCGGGGGCTACGCCGGAACGGCAGGAGTGGCTCCGGTAACGGTCACGGCTGCCGGCCATGGCCTGACCTCGGGCGACACGGTGCTGATTTCCGGATACGGGGGCCATGTGTCGTATAATGGGCTGCACGAGGTGACGGTGGTTGATGCCGACACGTTCACGATTCCTGTCCTGTACTTCGATGATCATGCGATGAAGGGTGTGTGGGCTCAGCTGGAGGACGACAACCGGCTGACGACGATGAGCATGCTCGATGCGACGGTGGAACTCGAGATCCGCGCCGATCCTCGCGAGACGAGCATTGTCTACAATCCGCGTGTCTCCTCGAACCTGAATGGGGTGGCGGCGGGCCAGACGGTCCTCGATTCGTTCTACTACGTGGCGCAGGACCGGCACGGGGCTGCATCGCTCGGGTTCGTATCGCTGCCGGTGGCCGGAGTGAACGACATGCCGGTGGATGTATATGACCCCGAGGACGGACTGAATCCTCTCGTCGCGCTCGCCGGCGATACACCACTGGCCGACTTCCTGCAGACCATTCCGGTCGATTACACGCTGCCCTCAGCGCTTGGCACGACCGGGCGGCTGGACGTGAGCGTGGTCGTCACGGGCGCTGTGGACTCGTACAACCTGCTCCTGCCCGATTTCTGGGTGACCGATGAGGATACGGAGCTGGCCATCGCGCAGAGCGAGGTGCTGGCCAACGCCTCGGACGTCGACACCAACGACGTGCTGGCGGTGGCCTGGGTGTCGCCGCTCAGCAAACTCGGCGCCTCGGTCTCTATCGACGCCGGCACGGGCGACCTGATCTACAGCCCGAGCAACTCGGTCCGTCTGAATGCGCTTGCCCGCGGGGAGCTGATCTTCGATTCGTTCGAAGTTGCAGTCAGCGATTTCGCGGTGACCGATCCGGGGACCGTCACCTCGCTGCTTGCCGTGGTGGTGCGGGGTGTCAACGACACGCCCATCACCAGCGACGACACGTACCACATCACCGAGAACGAAGCCATTGTCGGCGCACTCGTGCTGACGAACGATATTGAGTTCGACATTGACGGGACCTGCCCGGACGACAGCTTGTTCATCCTGGACGACACCAACGGTCAGGCCATCGTTACGCATGTGTCCTCCAACGTGCCGGTCCCGTTCTCGTTCCTGGACAGCCGGTTCACTTTCGATCCGGGTACCCGGTTGGACGGCCTGGTGGAAGGGTGGGTTGCCACGGCCAAAGTTGACTACATCGCGTACGACGGCAGCATGTTCTTTGCGGTGGACGACGAGTTCGTCGTGCAGAAGGGCGCCGTGGGCGTGCTGCTGAACGCCACAGCCAACGATCGTGACTACACCCCGCGTTCGGAAGGTTTCTGGATCGCGAAGGTGGGGAACACCAGCCACTCCGGCACGGTGGTGAATCTCAACGGAACGAATCTGCTGTACAGCCCGGCGACCAACTACGTCGGTGACGAGTTCTTCACGTACACGTTGACGAATCTGTTCGGTGTGTGCACCCGGGGGCTCGTGCATGTTCGGGTGGTCGACGACAAGCTGAACGGGATGCTGTACCCGATGATGGATCATTTTGCCGTCGCCTTCGGGGAGACGGTGACGGTCAGCCTGGTGGCCAACGACTACTTCCTGCCCGAGAACGGGCTCGACTTGGAGGTGGCCGCCATTCTGTCCGCGCCGGACCAGGGAGGGAGCGTCACCATCGGCGATGGCGGCACGATCACCTACTCGCCTGCCGACGTTGGGCCGGGGGCCTATCCGTATGTCGAGAGTTTCAGCTACATGGTTGCGGATGGCGGGATCGCGCGCGGCACGAGCATCGTGGAGATTCTCGTGGTCAACCGGCATGGAAGCCTTGACGTGTCGGATGACGCGTACAGCGTGGGGACGGGCAGCAGTAGCAATGTGTTAGCGGTGCTGGCGAACGATGGGTTCCTGCCGTTCGGGTGTCCAACATGGCGGCTGATCTCCGTCACGCCGTCGCCGCGAGCGGCGATATCGGCGGACGGGCGTTCGATCGTCTACTCGCCGCTGTCGGGTTTTGTCGGGCTGGATACGCTGGAGTATGTCGTCACGGATGACCTCGGCGGCACGGGCACGGGACTGGTGCGGGTGACGGTGGGTGACGTGGTGATTCTGCCGGACATGTACACGGTCCTGACCAACGAGGTGAAGACGCTGGACGTGCTGGGCAACGACCGGGTCCTGGCGCAGGCGCAGCCGGTCAACTTGGTGATCACGGGTATTGATCCGGCCAGCGTGCCGCAGGGCGACATGAGCATCGTCGGCGGCAGCCAGCTTCAGTTCACGGCTTCCGGCATCACGGGTGCGGTGGTCTTCGCGTACACGGTGACGACATCCGGCGGCACGGTGGAAACAGGAGCCGTCCATGTAACGGTGATCAAAAACAACGGAGTGGTGGCGAATCCGGATCGTTTCCGCGCGCTCCGCGGTTCGACGACGAACATGCTGGATGTGTTGGCGAACGATGTGCGCTTCCCGGCGGATGGGGGGACGTTGGTGATTCAGTCGATCGGCACGGGCGTGGACGCGCCGGATAACGGCGGGACGGTGGTGATCGCGGCGGGCGGGACGACGCTGCTGTATACGCCGGCGGCGGGGTTCAGCGGGGAGGAGGCGTTCACGTACACGGTGAGCGACTCAAACAAACAGAGCACGGCCAGTGTGGTGGTGGAGGTGGACGGGGGGCGGATCCGTGCGAATGCGGACACATACACGGTGCTGTTCGAGGACGATGGGACGGGCGCGGCGTCGACACAGTACGTGCTGCCGGTGGCCGCAAATGATCGGATGCTGCCGTACTACGGTCAGTCGTTGACGATCATCGCGGTCGGCTTGGATGCGGCGGCGAGCAACGCGCCGGACCAGATGGGCGGGGTGGAGATTTCGCCGGACGGGCAATCGCTCATCTACACGCCGACCAATATCGGGTTGGTGGCGGAGTACGTGGAGCGGTTCACGTATGAGATCACGGACGGGACATTCCGCCGGGCCTACGCAAACGTGGCGATCACGGTGCAGACGAGGGAGAACGCGGCAGACCTGGGGACGGTGGACGACACCTTCGCGGTGCGGTCGAACACGGAGAGCAACGCCCTGCCGGTGCTGGCAAATGACGGAATACGTCCGGCGGATGCGGCGGGATGGTCGATCACGGCCATTACGGCAAATCCGACACATGGCGCAGCGTTGTTGCAAGGCGGGCAGGTGTTCTACACGCCGGACGCAGACTTTGTGGGTTGGGATTCGTTGGACTACGCGGTGACGGACGGCAAGGGCGGTTCCGGCGGCGCGACGGCGCGCATTTGGGTGGGTGAGCTGCCGGGAACACCTGATCTATTCGCCGTCGTTTCGGGAAGCCAAAGCAACCGGCTTGATGTGCTGGCCAACGATGGGATTCTTGGTCGGAACATCGTCCCCTTGGCTCTGCTGGATGCGGGATGGACATCACTGGGTGGCTCGGCAGCCGTGCTGGGCGATCAGGTGGTCTACACGCCGGACGCGGGCTACGCGGGCAGTTATCCTTACATCGAAACATTGGAGTATCGCCTGCAGGACCAGACGGGCGGGCGATTCACCGGCCAGGTCAGCGTGGTCGTGTACGAGGCGCTTTCCGATTGCGACACCTCCACCATTACCATTGTGGTAACCGGAGTGAACGATGCGCCGACACTGACGGGGATACAGACGAATCTGTCCATGACGGATACGCAAACGTTGAGGCCCTTCGAGATGGCCGTTATTGGTGATGTGGATGAGTGGAGGCTGCAGGAGTTGACCGTGTTGCTCCGTCTGAACAATCCGGCACAAGGCGCATTCTCGGATCTGAGCGGGTTCCTCCCGATTGCCTATGGCCTGTACCGATATATCGGTCCGTGCGACAACGTGACGACGGCCATCCAGGCCTTGGTATATCATCACGCGCCGTACCGCCTCGCGGTGGATGCTCAGGAAAACGTTCGCTTCACCCTCAGCATAGACGACGGCTACATCCCCGAACCGCTGGTGAACTCCGACACCGTAATCCGGGTGACCGGCACGATGTCGAACGAGTTTGCTCCGAACCATCTCCTGGAGAGGAACGGCGGTCATCTCGAGTATTCGAGTTCGCAGAACGCCGACTTTGAGTTGCGTTGGAATCTGAACGATGGCAACAGAACGCCGACCAATGCAAGCCAAGCATGGGCCAGCGAGATTCGGCCCGTGCTTCCGCAGATATTGGAATTCAGTTTCACCAATGATCTGACGGTGCCGGTGCAGGCTCTGGTCGTGTACAACTATGGCGAGGGTGTACTTAATCGTTACTCAAAGGGGTACGAGATATGGTCGGCATTCGATGGCCTCAACTTCGTGAAGATAGCGACGGGCCAATTGCTGCAGTTTGAGGGGCCACAGCGCATTTACTTGGGCAGCATTCTCTCCAAACGCCTGCGTGTACTGATCACTAGCGGATACAACGATAGCAGCTACGTGGAACTGGCTGAGATCGAGGCTTATGGATTGCCCATGGACTTGTTCTGGTTTGACGAGGATGGCGATGGTCAATACAGCGCCTATGAAACGACGCACGGGTTGGACTGGACAGACCCGAGTGATGGCTTCGCGGATCTGGACCATGATGGGGTCAACAACACGGATGAATCCATTGCGGGCACGAATCCTTGGGATCCGGACGATGTTCTCAACGTTTTCCTCGCCAAGGATGAATCGGGGTTGCTGAAGCCTGCCTTCCAGACCGTTCAGGATCATCGCTACAACGTGCAGGTGCTGTCGGGTCTTGAAGACCCGGCAGGATGGACCGATCTGCCGGGTTACACAGATGTTGTTGGAACGGGTCGGGTGGTCATCATTGATGACGAGGATGCGGTGGGGACTCGGTTGTATCGTGTCAGGTCGATGACTCTGAAGGCAGAGGAAGCTCTGCCGTGATCCGGGCTGCAGGGGTTGCTCGCGTGACGTTTGCTGAATGAATGAGCCGAATGGCGCAAGACTAACAAAAAGAGACAAGGGGCTTGCTGAGATGAAGACATCGACTGGTTCGTTTGTGTGCGGGATCCGCGCGTTTCCGATTCTGGGAATGCTTGCCTTGCTGGTCGCATCCGCGGTCTGCCCTGTGGCTGCAATCGCGGCTTCGTCAAGTCTGGCGATCACCATCACCAATCCTACGCCGGCGGCGTTCGACTATTTCGGCAACTCGGTAGCCGTGGCTGGCGGTGGCAAGGTGTTGATTGGCGCGCCCTCGGATGACGTGGGTGGCGTGATCAATGCTGGGAGTGCTTACATCTACAGCAGCAATGGAGTTCGGCTCGCCACAATCACCAATCCAGCTTCGACGTACAACGCGTGGTTTGGCAACTCGGTGGCCGGGGTGGGATCCAACTACGTTATTGTGGGGGCCCACAGGAATGACTCGGGGGCCACGGATGCGGGTGCGGTGCACATCTTCAATCCCAACGGTATATTGCTGGCCACGATCACCAACCCGGCACCAGAAGCAAACGACTACTTTGGCTACTCTGTGGCCGGGGTGGGGGTGGACACGCTGGTCGTAGGAGTTCCCTTTGATGATGCCGGCTTACCGGATGTCGGCAGCGCATTCTTCTTTGACGTGACCGGCGCCCTTTTGGCTGCGATCACGAATCCTGCGCCCACGGTAAACGACTACTTCGGTAATTCCGTTGCGGGTGTGGGCGGAGACAGGATCGTGGTCGGAGCGTACGGGGCCGATGTCGGAGCAGAGAATGCCGGCATTGCATATGTCTTTGATAATGCGGGGGTTCTGTTGGCGACCATTACAAATCCCACGCCGGCGACGGACGATGATTTCGGCTACTGCGTGGCCGGTGTCGGGACAAACATGATTGTGGTGGGCGCGCACAAGGATGACACGGGTGCCATCAATGCGGGTATCGCGTATATCTTCGATGTTGGTGGAAAATTGTTGGCGACCCTGACGAATCCCAATCCGGAGATTAACGATTGGTTCGGTTTCTCGGTGGCCTCGGCCGGCCCGGATCGTGTGATTGTGGGCGCGCAATTGGACAACACCGGGGCGACGGATTCAGGGATTGCATATCTCTTCGACACCAAGGGTGTTCTGCTGGCAACGATTCGGAACCCGACGCCGAGAACCGGCGACTCCTTTGGTTACTCTGTAGCGGGGTTGAGTTCGAATCGTGTAATTGTCGGGTCCTACATGGCTGATTCAGGTGCGCAGGACTCGGGTCTTGTGCATATCTTCGGCATCAATACGACACTGCTGACGGACTACGATGGTGACGGCATATCCGATATGTCTGTTTACAACGATGTTGACCACGACTGGAGCATTAGGACTGTTGCCAGCAACGTGCTTGCTTCAGCACTCGCATGGGGATATGGCGACGTGGCCGCGGTGCCGGGCGACTACGACGGCGATTCCGTGGCTGATCTTGCCGTGTTTGATGACAAGAGCGGCGATTGGTACATCCGCACGTTGACCGGCGATGTGATTGCGTGGGCCATGAACTGGGGCTACACGGGTGTCGTTGCGGTGGCGGGTGACTACGACGGCGATTCGGTCTCGGACCTCGCAGTGTTCGATGAACAGACGGGTGACTGGTATATCCGCAAGTTGAGCGGTGATGTGATCGCGTTGAAGGTCAATTGGGGCTATCCCGGTGTCGTTCCGGTGTCGGGCGACTACGATGGCGATTCAATCTCGGACCTCGCAGTGTTCGATGATCGGACCGGCGACTGGTACATTCGCACCGTTGAGGGGGATGTGATTGCAGAGGGGGTGAACTGGGGTTTCCCTGGCGTTGTCCCCGTGCCGGGCGACTATGATGGCGACGGCCTGTCGGATCTTGCGGTTTTCAATGAGAAGACTGGCAACTGGTACATCCGCAGGTTGAATGGGGACGTAATCACTGCGGCACGGAATTGGGGCTACCCCGGAGTTGTCCCTGTCCCGGGCGACTACAACGGCGACGGCCGGTACGACTTGGCGGTCTATTATCCTCCAACCGGCAAATGGCACATTGAGCAGCTGGGCATCGGTCCGAGTACTGTGCTTCTGTTCGGCCCCGTGTGGGGCGGGCAGCCAGGCATGCCTGTTGGCGGGGTTTGGTAAGGCCTGCTGCAGGACACGCGGAATGTATTTTGGCCGGGGCGGTCCTCGCCCCGGCCTATGTTTTTCTCAGGATGTCGCCCGTCTGTGCCGTAATCGAATAGCCAGCCAGACAAAAGGGATCAGCAGGAGGCCCGCGGCGAGGACGTAGGGTGTCAGGCGAAGGAGGGCTGGACTGTTAATCAGCACGCGGTCGAAGGCGAAGACATAGATGGCGATGACCGGCAGCAGACAGAGCCAGGAGACGATCGCGTAGGTGGCGAAGGGGATGCCGGTCAGGCCGTAGGCGAAGTTTTGCAGGTTGAACGGGAAGATTGGGACCAGCCGCGTAATCGCCACCATCTTCCACCCCATGCGGCGCGCCCCGTCATCGAGTCGCGCGAATGATGGATGATTGCGAACGGCGTTCTCCACACCCGGCCGGGCTGTGTACCGCGCCAGCAAGAACGATACTGAAGCCCCGGCTGTCAGCCCGATGGATGCATAAAGGGTTCCGAGCCACATGCCAAAGAGAGGCGCAATCATCAGGAGGGGGGTGGCGGGGGAGAAGCAGGCCACGGCCACCACGCACAAACCGATATAGGCCACCGGGCCCCAGACGCCGAGCGAGCGGATGTAAGCCTGCACCTCGTGCACGCGTTCTGTTGTGAACCACGATGCTGCATCGCTGGTCCAGAGTACGGCCAGCACAACAAGGAATAGAATCCCGACGACAACTCTTCTTTGCGGGCGAAAAGGCCGCCGTTGCGGCGCGTTGTGAGAGATAACGTCCATGACAAACTGATAGTGCAAAAAGGGGCGGGGGGGCGAGCAGCAAATAAGGAAGCCGTCAGTCGGAGGCAGACTTGAACTCGCTCACCAGGGCCTGCACGGTTGCCTTGGCGTCGCCGAACAGCATGCGCGTGTTCGACTTGAAGAACAGGGGGTTTTCCACGCCGGCGAATCCCGGCGCAAGGGAACGCTTCAATACGAAGACTGTATTGGCTTCGTCCACGTTGATGATGGGCATGCCGTAGATGGGGCTTGAGGCATCTTCGCGCGCGGCAGGATTCACAACATCGTTGGCGCCGATGACAATCGCCACGTCGACGGTCGCCATGAGTGGGTTGACATCCTGTGGTTCCACGAGTGCTTCGTAGGGGACGTTTGCCTCAGCGAGGAGCACGTTCATGTGTCCGGGCATGCGCCCCGCCACTGGATGGATGGCGTACTTCACGTCACAGCCGTTTGCCTGGAGCAGATCGCCCAATTCCTTGACGGCGTGCTGGGCCTGCGCGACGGCCATGCCGTAACCGGGAACGATGATTACAGAACGGGCCGCTTCAAGGACCAGATAGGCATCTGCGGGGGACAGCGAACGGGCCTCCCCCGTGACCTTGGTGTCCGATGCGGTGGAGGATGCAGCGCCAAATCCGCTGAAGAGCACGTTGGCCAGCGAGCGGTTCATGGCCTTGCACATGATGTTGGTCAGGATGATGCCGCTGGCACCGACGAGACATCCGGCGACGATGAGCACGTTGTTGAGGATCACGAACCCGGCGGCACACGCCGCGAGGCCCGAATAGCTGTTCAGCAGGGAGATGACGACGGGCATATCCGCCCCGCCGATTGGAATCACGGCCAGCACGCCGAGAATCAGCGAGAGGCCGGCGATCAACACGAAGAGGGGATAACGTCCGGCCGGATGCGCGCACCACAGGATGCCCGCAAGTACGAGCGCGACAAGGAGGAGAGCGTTGACGAACTTCTGCGATCGGAAAAGGATCGGCTTGCCCGAGATGAACTTCTCGGCCAACTTGGCATACGCAATGATGCTGCCCGAGAAGGTTACGGCTCCAATAAGGACCGTGAGATAGACGGCTACGTTGCGGAAGAGCGTGCCCTCGGGTTGAGTGTGATACTCCGCCCAGCCGACCAGCATGCTTGCCAAACCGCCGAGCCCGTTGTAGAGGGCAACCATCTCCGGCATGGCGGTCATGGGCACCGCGTAGGATGCAACGACTCCAATGGCGGTGCCTATCAGCATTCCAACGAGGATCCATGTGAAAGACAGGCCGCCCACGAGCAGGGTGGCCACAATGGCCAGCAACATGCCCGCTGCAGAGACGGCATTTCCTTGGCGGGCGCTCTGCGGGCGGCTGAGCATCTTCAGGCCAAAAATGAACAACACCGCTGAAACGATGTAGCAGGCCTGGATCACACTGTCGTGGGAAAGTGTCACTTTCGCAGTTCCTTCTTCTTGAACATGGCCAGCATGCGGTCGGTCACGAGATAGCCGCCCACGACATTAACCGTGGCGGCGGCGACCGCCACAGTGCCCAAAACTACGCCGAAGGTGCTGCCCGTGGTGCCGGCTGCCACGAGCGCTCCGACGATGGCAATGCCCGAAATCGCGTTGGAACCCGACATCAAGGGCGTGTGCAATTGCGACGGAACCTTCGATATCAACTCGATGCCGAGGAAGATCGACAGGACAAAGACGAAGAAGAGAAGCGACATCATTTCGGACCTCCTGGCGGTGGGGCTTGGAAGCGCTCATGAACGATCTTGCCTTCATGGGTCAGCAGGCAGGAACGAACGATCTCGTCCTCCCGGTTGAGCACCACCTGCTTGGCTTCGCGGTTCCAAGTGTGTTCCACGAGGGCGAGAAGGTTGTTGGAGTACATCTGACTTGCATGCTCGGGCACGCGCGAGGCCAAGTGACGGTAGGCTAGAACATGGACGCCGTATTTGACGATTTCCTTGTCCGGTTCCGCGCCCTCGACATTGCCGCCGGTGTCGATACTTGTGTCGACCACCACGCTGCCGGGCTTCATGCCACGCAGCATCACATCGGTTACGATCACAGGGGCTTTTTTGCCGAAGACCTGGGCAGCGGCTATGACAACATCCGAGCCGGCGCAGTGCCTGGCCATCGCTTCACGCTGTTTGGCGAGTTGCTCGGGCGTCAGGGCACGGGCGTAGCCGTCCTTAGTCTGTCCTGTTTCACCGAGATCGACTTTGACGAAGCGCGCGCCGAGTGACTTCACTTGATCTTCAACTGGGCGCGTGTCGAAGGCTTCGACCAAGGCCCCGAGCCGGCGGGCGGTGGCAATGGCCTGCAATCCGGCCACGCCTACGCCGATGACAAAGACACGTGCGGGAGCAAGGGTCCCGGCCGGAGTCATCATCATGGGAAAGACCTTGGTCAGTTTGTTTGCGGCCAGCACAACCGCGACATAACCCGAGAGGCTGGCCTGAGAGCTCAGGGCGTCCATCTTCTGGGCCAGGGTAGTGCGGGGGATCATCTCCATGCTGAGAGCGCTGATGCCCGCGTGTGCCATGGATTCCATCAAATCGTGCGGGCTGAAAGGGTCCAGAAAGCCGGCCAGGATGGCGCCCTTCCGCATCAGGCGTATATCCTCCGAGCCGAGCGAGTTCAGCACCAAGACAACGTCCGCCTTGGCAAGAGACCCGTTGCGATCTGGGGAGACGAGGCACCCGGCCTTCACATAGTCGGCGTCTGGCAGGTGCATCTGCTGGGCAAGGCCGGCCTGAATTTCAACTTCAGCGCCGAGATCGATGAGTTTCTTGGCCGTTGCGGGCGTAATAGCCACCCGCGGCTCACCTAGGCGCGCATCTATGGGCACGAAGAATCTCATCAACCCCCCTCCGCAGGAATGAATGAATCATTCTGCGTTCCTACAGTACAACCCTGATGAGCAAATTCAATGCCTGCAGGTCGGGTCGACAACTAGAGAAGGTCGAATGCTTCCTTAGAGGCATAGCAGATGGGGCATTGCCATGAGTCCGGGAGGCTTTTGAAGGGGGTGTTGGGGGGTATTCCGTGGTCGGGATCGCCCACAGCGGGGTCGTAGACGTACCCACACGACGTACAGACCCATTTGGCCTGTCCCTCCGACCCTTGAGTGCTGTCAGCCATGGCGATGCCCCTTTGTGCGTTAAGAACCACGGGGAAAGTAGCCTATATCGATGGCTCAGAACAAGCAGTATATGCGCGTCTTTCCAATGGAATCTCACCAATACGTCCATATAACTATTGACAAAAAAGTTAAACATTCTGTTTTACTACCCGTTTTTTGCGCGTAGAGTGTCGCTCTCCAAATTTTTCCATCTTGGCATTCAGATTCGATGCCGCGGAGGGAGCCGGCAGCCAGCGACAGGCTGTGAGCCCCTCGGAATCCAAAAAGTCGGTTGAGGTTGTTGTGAAGAAGGCGCTGATAGGCGACAAGGGCCGTCATTTGGCCACGGTGCTGTTGGTTGGGCTCGTCATGCTCGCCACACAGATGGGGGCGGTGCGCCCATCTGAAGCGTTTGCGTCTACATCGCCCAGTCAAGGAAAAGCCCTTTCCTCTTCCGGTACCCCGAGCGTGTGGAGCGTGGATACTCGCATGGTGGCTGACTGTCTTGTTTCGGCCGTAATTCAGGTCGAATCGGGTGGTAATCCCCGCAAAGTCGGTTCTGCCGGGGAGCGGGGGGTGATGCAGATCAAGCGCGAGACTTGGATGGGCACCACGCGCCGGATGTATGGAAAGACTGTTCCGTTTGACCGCGCTTTTGATGAGTCCATGAATCGGCGTGTCGGAAGGGCCTATTTGGCGGAACTGCAGTCATTTCTTGCGCGGAATCGCAATCGCTGGCGGTCGGACGAGCGCTCGTTACTGTTGGCCTGCTACAATGCGGGACCGACGCGAGTCATGAAGGCTGGCTTTGATGTGCGGCGTCTTCCCCGGTCTGTGAGGAGCTATGTGGAGCGCGCCAGTGCGTTGCACGACTACTACCTTGAAGACAGCGCCCCGGCGGTCAAGGCTTTGTTGGCCACGGAGACTGGGGCGGGCCGGGGTCGGAGTTCCTGATCAGGGAACTGCTTCCGGTTCACTTGTCTTTCCGAAGAGTTTTGAATCGAATTCCTTCCGCTTGAGTCCCGTCAGCCGGTTCTCCTCGCCGCGGAGCAGCCCGCGGATGACCTCGATTTCCTCGGATGAGAAGTGGTGCCCGTTCAACCGGTGGCGCTGGAATGCATCGTAGGCGGCCGGCGCGACGGCGGAGGTTATCTTGGCAATGGCATCGGCGTACTGCCGGATTTCCCACTGGGCGTGTGGGTCCATCCTCAGTTCCAGAAAGTGGAACAGATTATGCAGATCCATCTGCCAGTACCACTGGGTGTAAAGGGAGAGGGGCAGGTTGATGCGCGCAAGCTCGCGTGCGATACCGTCGTTGATCAGCTCCTTGTAGGAGGCGTAGACGTTGCCTTGGTCCCGGCGCAGAATATCCAGCACCTTCTTTCGGAGCTCGGGTGGGACCTGCAGTTCATCGCGGCCTTGCTTATTGTCCTCGCTTTGCCCGGTGATCTGGTCGTCGGGCGGCAGGTAGCACTCGTCGGTCATCACGCTGTAGCGGCCGGAGATTTCGTTGATGCGTGCTGTGCGATGGCGAATCCACTGGCGTGCCACAAAGATGGGCATCTTGCAGTGGAACTCGAGGACCACATGCTCGAAGGGCGAGGTGTGCTGGTGGCGAAGCAGATAGTCGATCAGGATGGCGTCTTCACGAAAGGTCTTGGTGCCCGAGCCATAGGAAACGCGTGCCGCCTGAACGATGCGGCGATCGTTGCCCATATAATCGACGAGTCGGACGAATCCGTGATCGAGGACTTTGATCTCCGCATCGAGGAGCTTCTCTGCTTCAGGACTGAATTCGTGAGCCATGAGTATTCCCTCTTACAGTCGATCCCGGGTTCGATCCGTCTTCTCTTCGGTGAACTTTGTACATCGACGCGCTCTTAATCAAGCCAACACCTGCCTAATTACGCCATAGCCTCGCGAAGAACGAATGGCAGGATGCCTCCGTGGCGGTAGTACTCCACCTCGATGGCTGAATCGATTCGGCAACGTACGCTGAACTTTCGCAACCCGCCGTCGGACTTGGCTGTGACGGCAAGGAGCTTGCCGGGAGTGAGTTCGGCCGCGAGGCCGGCAATCGAGAACTCTTCGCGACCGGTGAGGCCGAGAGTTTCGGCTGTCTCGCCAGGGGTAAACTCCAAAGGAAGCACGCCCATTTCAACGAGGTTGCTTCGGTGAATGCGTTCGAAGCTTTCTGCGATGACAGCGCGGACGCCGAGGAGATATGTGCCTTTTGCCGCCCAGTCGCGCGAGGAGCCGGCACCGTAGAGCTTGCCGGCAAGGACGATCAGGGGCGTCTTCGTCGATTGATACTTCATGGCGGCATCGTAGATGGACGCGGTTTCGCCGCCGGGCAGATGCGTCGTCCAGCCGCCCTCGCGATCCACCATGCGGTTGCGGATGCGGATGTTGGCGAACGTGCCCCGGAGCATCACCTCGTGGTTGCCGCGTCGCGCCCCGTAAGAGTTGAAGTCCTTGGGCTGAACGCCGTTGCTCAGAAGGTATTGCCCCGCAGGACTGTCCTTCGGGATCGAGCCGGCCGGAGAGATGTGGTCGGTTGTGATGAAGTCGCCGAACAGCGCAAGCGCGCGCGCTCCGCTGATGTCGCTCAGTTGTGGCAACTGTCGGGGGAGATTGGATACGAACGGCGGCTCCTGGATATAGGTGGATGCGGGGTCCCATGTGTAGACGGGATCTGTGGCGTGCGGCAGGGCGTTCCATGCCGGGTTCGACTCGGCCACGTGAGCGTACAGGCGGCGATAGAGTTCAGGATCGGCGGCGTGATGCAGGAGTGCGCGCACCTCCGCCTCGGACGGCCAGAGATCACGGAGGTAGACCGGCTTGCCGTTCCGGTCGCGGCCGATGGGATCGGCCACGAGGTCGATATCCACGGTGCCGGCGAGGGCGAAAGCGACCACCAGCGGGGGTGAGCAGAGGAAGTTGGCCTTGGTGGCGGCGTGGATGCGGCCTTCGAAGTTGCGGTTGCCGCTTAGTACGGCGGCGGCGACGATCTTGCTCTCGCGGACAGCCTGCTCCATGGAGGGGTCCAGCGGTCCGCTGTTTCCGATGCAGGTCGCGCAGCCATAGGCCGTGACGTGGAACCCGAGCTTTTCAAAACTTTCGAGCAGGGCGGCCCGGCGCAAATAGGCGGTGACGACGCGGGAGCCGGGTGCCAGGCTGGTCTTCACCGTCTTCGGCACGGTCAATCCGCGTTCAACCGCCTTGCGAGCCACGAGGCCTGCCGTGAGCAGGATGTGAGGATTCGACGTGTTGGTGCAACTGGTGATGGAGGCGATGATGACGGAGCCGTGGGCAATTTCCCCGGACGGTGTGGGTGCCTTTTTCCCGAGGTCCGCCTCGGTCAGTCCGTAGCCGCGTTCCTTTACGGGAGCGGTGAGGGCCTTGCGGAACGCTGATTTCAGGTTGGGGAGGGGAACGCGGTCGTGCGGGCGCTTGGGACCGGCGACCGTGGGTTCGATGGTTTCGAGGTCCAGTTCGACCACGTCGCTGAAAACGGGATCCGGAGAGTCCGGGGACCGGAACATGCCCTGCAGTTTGCAGTAGCGCTCGACAACTTCGACCTCGTCGTCCGTCCGTCCGGTTTCGCGGAGATAGCGAAGAGTCTCTTCGTCGACGGGGAAGAAGCCCATGGTGGCGCCATACTCGGGGGCCATGTTGGCGACGGTGGCGCGGTCGGCCAGCGGAAGGGCATCAAGGCCGGGCCCGAAGAACTCGACAAACTGCTCCACGACACCCTTGGCGCGCAGGATCTGGGTGACGGTCAGCGCAAGATCCGTTGCGGTGACGCCGGGCCTCAGCTGCCCGGTGAGGCGGACGCCGGTGACGACCGGGGTGAGAATTGGAATGGGCTGGCCGAGCATGGCGGCCTCGGCTTCGATGCCGCCGACGCCCCAGCCGAGAACACCGAGGCCGTTGATCATCGTGGTATGTGAATCCGTTCCGACAAGCGTGTCCGGGAAGGCCACTCGATGGCCCTGGCCGTCGTCGCGCACGACGACGCATTTCGCCAGGTACTCGAGATTCACCTGATGGCAGATGCCCAGACCCGGCGGAATGATGCTGAGTTTCTTGAAGGCATTTTGCCCCCACCGCAAGAACTCATAGCGCGCGCGATTTCGTTCGAACTCAATGGCCATGTTGGCATCGAGTGAATCGGGTGTTCCGTAGCGATCGATTTGGACGGAGTGATCGATGACGAGGTGGACAGGAATCTGGGGCTCAATGCGTCGGGGGTCGCCACCGGCACGCTGCATGGCACTCCTCAAGGCAGCCAGATCGGCGACGCAGGGCACACCGGTGAAGTCCTGAAGAAGGATGCGGGAAGGCAGGAAGGGAAACTCCTTCTTCTGCTTGGCCGATGGGTTCCAGCGTGCCAGTGCGTCGGCGTGGTCCTTCGTATAGGCCGGGTGCGACTGCAGCCGGATCAAGGACTCGAGAAGCACGCGTATGGAGAAGGGGAGCTTGGCGAAGGAGACACCGATCTCCTGCTCCAGCAGGGCCAGGCTGTGGTAGTGCAGGGATTCTCCATTGGATAGAGTGAATGACTTCAGCCCGGATTCTGATCCGCTCATGGTTGCTCCTTCCAGCGCCGCGGCCAGGCGTTTATCCTGGGCGGTGCTTGAAGGTATTGTTTCGACCCGCGGTGTGTCAATCGGGTGTGGGGTTTTTCCTGCCTCCCGGTACTTTTTTATGGCATTCGAAGGTCGGTCTGGCTAAAGTTGGCGCCAGTCAATCCCAAGTTGCCATGCATGTTAAGGGATCACGCCTAATGGAGGTCATACGATGATGCGGAAGCTCCTCGTCGTTCTCGTTGCTGCCGTCGCACTCGGTACGGTCTGCAAAGCAGAATCCATGAAACCCCTTTTGACGAAGGACAACGCCTTCCCGGAAGCAGGGCATCCTGAAGTGGGCATCATCGGGCAGTATGTCGAGGTACCCGAGGAGAACGGTCCGGACATTGGATATGATCGGTACACGATGGGGCCGTACCTGCGTTACGGGCTGTTCAAGAATCTTGCGGTATATGGCAGGGTGCCCTACGTCTATAACAAGCCTGAAATTGGGGATGCGGAGCAGGGTCTTGGCGATGTCGCTGTGGGTGTGGAGTTCTTGGCGTACGAGGATATCTTCAAGTATCCCTTCATCATTCCCCACGCCGAGATGACCTTGAGCACAGGCGATGAAGACAAGGGGTTGGGTGTTGGTGACAACGAGTTCTTTGTGGGTGTCTCCGTGGGCACGGTCGTGGACGATATGTTCCATTACATAGCGGATTTCACCTATCACGTGCGCGGTGAGGACAAGAACGTCGCGATCTTCAGCGGCACGTTCATGTGGGATCTGAACGATCAATTTTCACTCCTCGCGGAAATTCGGGCCACTGACGATGACGGCGATGAGTGGACCGAAGACGATGACAACCCCGTGCTTGTCCAGGGCGGCATGTACTACAAGGCTACGGATGCCTTGGGTATTGGCATCTACGCCGGCGGCACTCACAACTCGGCAGAGGATGTTGTGCTTTCCGGGAAGGCGTCCTACAGCTTCTGATCATTTGCCTCGTTGTCGGGGAGTGGTGTCATGAACAAGGGCAATTCACCCTACGCCTGCCATATCTTTATCTGTGTCAACGACCGTCAGGGCGCCCGCAAGTCGTGTGCGGATGGCGGCACGGTGAAGCTCAAGGATTACTTCAAGGATCAGGTGGCCAAGCGTGGGTTGAAGCCTCGCGTTCGGGTGTCGCACAGCGGTTGCATGGGTCTGTGTGAGAAGGGGCCGAACGTGATGCTTTATCCGCAGGGCCTCTGGTTCAGTGGGGTGGGCGAGGGCGATGCGGACCGCATACTCGACATCGTGCAGGAACTGGTGGCGTCGTAATCCTTGTCTGTTTTCTTCCTTCTGGCGTCTGTGGGACGTGCTTGCATTTGACCCCTCCCGTGTTAGCGTTGTGAACGCAAAGCGATCAAGGGAGGAGGGCCCTATGCCGGAATCTGAGATCGGGGTTGTGACGCATTACTTCGGGCATGTCGACGTGGCGGCCGTGAGTTTGACCGCGGGGGATCTTGCCGTGGGCGATACGATTCACGTCAAGGGACACACGTCAGATTTCACGATGAAGGTGGAATCGATGCAGATCGATCATGCTGAGGTCAGCGTGGCGCGTAAGGGGCAGAACGCGGGTATCCGTGTGCCGGCCCGTGCCCACGAGCATGATGTGGTGTTCAAAGTGACGCCCTGACGTCTTTGCGGCGAACGGATTTCGTAATGGCGGTGCGCTCTTAGGAGGTGCGCCCTGCCGGTTTTCCTATTTGTCGAGGAGTGCGAATGGAGAAGCTGGATATCAAGCTGGATAATCTGGATCGTTCGTTTCCGGATCACTTCACCTCGGAACAGGTCGCGCAGGCCAAGACGTTGTTCTTGAAGCGACTTTCGCTTCTGGCGCACCGTTTCTACGGCGGCAAGATGCAGACAGTGCCCAAGGTGGGGGCGTTCGGATTCAACTGGTTTAACGTCTGGTACACGCCCGGTGTTTCGCAGGTTTCGACCGCCATCCGAGACGATCATGACCAGTCGTACGAGCTCTCCAATCGTGGCAACTTGGTGGCCATTGTCAGTGATTCCACGCGCGTCTTGGGCGACGGCAATGTCTCGCCATCCGGGGGGTTGGGCGTCATGGAGGGCAAAGCTTTCCTGATGAAGTACCTCGGCGGTGTGGACGCCACAGCCCTGTGCATTGACAGTCGTGGCAAGGACGGCAAGAACGACCCGGACGCCGTGATTGATTTTGTGAAGCGATGCCAGCCGAGTTTCGGTGCCGTCAATCTCGAGGATATATCACAGCCTAACTGCTACCGGATCCTGGATGTTCTGCGCGAGGAATGTGAAATCCCGGTTTGGCATGACGACGCGCAGGGCACCGGGTGTGTCACCCTTGCAGGACTGATCAACGCGCTCAAGGTGGCGGGGCGGGATATCGAAAAGGCACGCATGGTGTTCTACGGTGCGGGGGCCTCGAACACTACGATTGCCCGGCTGATCATGGCTGCAGGTGCGGATCCGGCGAATGTTGTCATGTTCGACAGCCACGGTTCATTGGGGCGGCATCGTGATGACGTGAAGGCGGATGCGCGTTTCTACCGAAAGTGGGAGATCTGCGAGCAGACCAATCCCAAGGGTGTGCGTGAGATCGATGAGGCCATGAAGGGCGCAGACGTGCTGATTGCGCTTTCCAAGCCCGGGCCGGATACGGTGAAGTCCTCATGGATTCGGGCGATGGCTGCCAAATCAATTGTGTTTGCCTGCGCGAATCCGATTCCGGAGATCTATCCCCACGCGGCAAAAGAAGCCGGCGCGTTCATCGTGGCCACGGGTCGCGGTGATTTTCCAAATCAGGTCAACAACTCCGTGGGCTTTCCGGGCATTCTGAAGGGCGCGCTGCTGGTTCGGGCGAGGAAGATCACCGACAACATGGCGATCACGGCGGCGCGGTCGTTGGCGTCGTTTGCTGAAAACAAGGGTCTCTCGCCGGAGTATATTATACCTACGATGGAGGAGGCTGGCGTTTTCCCCCAGGAAGCGCGGGATGTTGCCATGCAGGCCGTGAAAGATGGTGTGGCCACGGCGTTTCTCTCTGCCGAGCAGGTGTATGCGAAGGCGCGGGCCGACATCGACTGCTCGAGGCAGTTGTTGGAGAAGATGATTTCGGATGGTTTTGTGCTGCCGCCGCCGCAGGCGATGCTGGACGAAGCCATGGGGTGGGCCTTGGATCAGGTGAAGAAGTAGGTGTTCAGGGCTTGGGGTGGTTGTTGTGAACTAGGGGGGGGCTGATGAAAGAGTGTTCCGGCTTCACTATGGTCGAGATCATGATCGTGGTGGTGCTGATCGGCATGCTGGCCGCCATCGCTGTTCCCTCCTATGTCCGCGCGCGCGCAGAGTCGCAGGCGGAGGCTTGCGTCAATAATCTGCGCCAGATCAGCGGGGCGAAGGACCGGTGGGCCATCGAGAACGGCAAGACAGATGGCGCTACCGTGCAGGATACGGACATCCTTCCGTACTTCATTGAGAAATGGCCCAAGTGCCCCGGGGGTGGTACTTATACCATGAACCCGGTGGGGACATCGCCGACGTGCAGCCATGGCGGGAAGCACGTGTTCAACTAGGCGCTGCAGACTTCGCAACATTTTCACTTGACGCTACTTGCGAAGGTGGCAATCTACACTGGAACCAAGGGGGTCATCCTGTCATCTCGTGTTTTCTTCGGGGCGTAGGCTGGAGGGCGGGGAGGGTCCGGTTCTGGCTGGACCGACACGGATGAAAGGTGGATCCGGACTACTACGGCGACAGCCAACCTACAGTGGAAAGGAGCTGGAGATGAGGCATTCGGCACGGTTATTCCTTCTTGTCGGAGTCGTAATGGGGGCAGTGGTGTCTGTTCAGACCGCGAGTGCGGCCGGATTCGGACTCTACGAGGGAAGCGCGAGAGCTAATGCGCAGGGCGGTGCCGTCGTGGCGCGCGCTGATGATCCGTCGGCCATCTATTACAACCCAGCAGGTATTACGCAGTTGTCCGGGCTGCAGATCATGGCTGGCGCAACGATGATCGGCCCCAAGACGGAGCTGACCACCATGACCCCGATGGGCAACGTCACCACGGAGTCCGAAGACAACTGGTGGATTCCGCCACACCTCTATGCAACTTACCAGCTGCAGGACAACATCTGGTTGGGCTTTGGTATGTATTCCCGGTTCGGTCTCGGTACGGAATTCGATGAAGACTGGCCCGGCCGCTACAACAGTTACAACGCGGTGATCAAGAGCCTGCATTTCAACCCCAACATTGCGGTCAAGGCTACGGATAAGCTCTCGCTGGCCGCCGGTGTGTCCGCGGTGTGGTTTGACTTGAAGCTTCAGCGGAAGCTCCCGTACAGCGAAACACAGGATCTGGACATGACGCTGGAAGGTGATTCCATCGGCTATGGTTTCAATCTTGCTTTGCGCTATGAAGTGCTCGACTGGATGGCGCTGGGCGCATCCTACCAGAGCCGCGTCAAGGAGACGGTCGATGGCGATGTGGATATCCAGATCGGCAGCACCGGGGCGGAAGGCGATGTGGAATTGCCGGATATGCTGATGCTGGGCGTGGCGTTTGAACCCATGGAGAAACTGAGCCTCGAAGTCGGCGCAGTCTACACCGGATGGTCCTCCTACGACGAGTTGGCCGTCGACTTCAGCAACCCGATGTTGCTTGGTCCCAGCGCGGTTAGTACCAAGAATTGGGAGAACACGTGGCGGTATTGCATGGGCGCCGAGTATGAACTGAGCGACAAGTTGGCCCTGCGTGCCGGCTATGTGTACGATGAAGAGCCCAGCCCGAATGAGACGGTCGATTATCTCGTGCCGGCGAACGACCGGCAAATTCTCTCGATCGGCGCCGGGTACAAGATCGGGGACTGGACGATCGACGCCTCCTACAGCTATCTGATGATTGCCGACCGGCATATCCATATGCGCCTCGAAGACGGCGTGTTGGATACGGAAACCGGCAATGGCGATGCCCACATGATCGGGCTGAGCGTGTCGACGAAGATCTGATCTGTAGTGTGCTTCAGGAAGAGCCCGGGTTGAGCAAGCCCGGGCTCTTCGTTTTGAGGCGTGGCGGCCGGCTGGAATCGTGGCTATAGTGGGGCGTGGATCAGACATAGGTTGGAGTGAAGTCATGGCAAGCATTCGGTGTCCTGTAAAAGAGGCCTCTCTCATTTCGCAGCATGAACCGGCGATTTTGGTGAAGGATCGGCGGTTCATCTACTCCGAGTACGACCAGTACGTCTCGGTCACGACAGAGCGGTTCAGGGCCATGGGCGTAACACCTGGTGAACGCGTGGCGTTGATGGTGGCAGATCAGTGGCAACTGGCTGTATTGATGATGGCCCTTCTTCGCGCGGGCGGTGTCGCCTGCCCCTTGTCGCCGCGGGCCAAGTCGGCGGACTTGGCGGCGTTTCTTCAGGGGATGGGGTGTCGCCGAATCGTAGGGGCAGGAGCCGAGGTCGTCACAGTGCCCGACGTCCGCGCTTACGATCCGGAGGATGTCGTTGCCTTCTTCTCGGAGACAACGCCCGAGGAGTCTGGTGCCATGATTCCCATGGAGCAGCCTGCGACGCTCTTCACCTCCGTTGATGCGACGGGAAGGAGCCGCGTGGTTGCGCACTCGTACGGCAGTCTCTACTACGGGGCCAAGGGATTTAACCATGGTATGCGCGCGTCCTCGCACAGCCGGTGGCTTCTGCTATCGCCGCTGTGGACGCAGGATGGATTCTGTACGGCGTTCCGCTGCGCGATGAGTGGTGGGACGTTGGTGATTCCCGGCACACGCCAGCCTGTGGTGGATGCTGTAGAGGAATACGGCGTGACACACCTATTTGCCGATGCCGCGGTGGTTGAGGAACTGTTGAGCTGCGAGAAAGGTGAGGACGTATTGTCTACCTTGGGTGTGATCCTTGTGGATGCTCCGGAGGTGCCTCGTGGGCTGGTGGAGCGCGGCAAGCTTTGGAATATCAGGGTATGTTGCAGTTTCAGCCTGCCTGAAATGGGGCCTTATGTGACGTTGAACAGGCCTGATGCAGCGCCGGACAAACGGCATGGGGCCGGACCCATCCTGAAGTACGCGGAGGTGCAGATTGCGCCTGATGGGGAAATCTTGGTCCGAGGCCAGATGCTATTTGACGGCTACCTGGAGCAGGGGGATATCCGTCGTCCGTTGACGGCAGACGGATGGTTTGCCACGGGTAGGAAGGGTGGCATCGATGAGTCCGGTTGTCTTCTGGTTACGAAGTAGCATTGCCGATCAGGCCCGCACTTCCATGTTGCGGAAGGCCAGCATGCCGATCGAGAGGATGCCTGCGAGGTAGCACAGGGCATACACGGCAACGCGGGCTACATAGGTCCACGGGATCGTGCCGGCGTTCAGAGCATCCGTGACCCAGAAATGCTGCCAGTTGGGGATAATCCGGTACAGCGCGGCGGCAACGTGGCTCTCCGCGGCATGCCGGCCGAAGAGATAGTCCGACATCAGCCCGAGCATCAGCAGCACGCTGCAAATCGAAAGCGTCGGCACGGCATCCAGACGGGTGGCCAGGCTTACCGCAATTCCCGCGAGCACGATGATGGCGAGCGCAACGAGCAGACTTGCTGCAACGTGTTTCCATGCATAGAAGGCGCCAAACGCCGTCGCCATATGCCCCCCTGAATCGAGCAGCCCCACGATGACAAATGCGATTGCCACGGCGATCAGAAGCAGAACAAAGGCTGCCGAGGCAAAGGGGCGACGGGTAAAGAAGTTCCACGCGCCGGCAATGGCAAACGCCAGAAGTGGGGCCGCGAGCGCCGGGCCCATGGCCCACCAATCGAGTTGAAAATCCCCGCTCGCTGCGCGGACGCTCATCAGCGTCATGGCGGAGGCCCCGGCCGAGAAAAGCATTGTCACCAAGGCGATGCCGGAGAACTTGGCCAGGAAGAAGAGCTCTCGGTTCACCGGCTTGGCCAGGACGGAGGCGACCGTGCCGCGGCGAATCTCGTGGGTCAGGGCCGCACAGGCGGCATAGGTGCCGAGCACGAGTCCGCAGACAAGGTGGAACGCCATGCTGCTGTCGCGAACGAGTTTCTCTCCCTCGCCGAGCGTGTGTGTGATGAGAACAGGAAACAGCGCGATCATCAGGTAGCAGGTGGTGCTGACGAGAAGGCAGATGGGCTGACGGATGGCCTCCAGTACCGCCAGACGCATCACTGCCACGAATTGCCGAAATGATCGCTTCATGGGCCGGGAACTTTGTTGTAGTTGAATCTCTCCTGAGAGGTTAGAGTAGCGCCGCGTTTTTCTCAAGAACACGTATCGTGTCATGGGGCCATGGCTTGTCATAGCAGTCGTGCTGGGCTTGGTGGAAGGAATCACCGAGTTCCTTCCCATTTCTTCCACAGGGCATCTGATTCTGGCCGGTCGCCTGATGGGTTTCAACGGGGCGACCGCCGGGAGTTTTGACATCTTCATTCAGTTGGGGGCCATCGCGGCGGTGTTGTTTGCCTATCCGGGACGCTTCGTCCGGCTGGCGAATTTGAAGGCCACGGACGGTTTCGCCGGTACGCGGGGGATTCTGTTGCTTGGACTGACCACGGTACCGGGCCTTGTGGTGGGGGGCTTGTTTCACGAGTCGGTGAAGAAGTACTTGTTCAACCCGACGAATGTGGCCATTGGTCTGGCTGTCGGCGCGGTGTGGATCATCCTGGCTGAGCGGTTTATGCCCAAGCCGGAGAAGACATCGGTTGATGGGCTGACATGGAAAGAGGCGTTGGCGATTGGCTGTTTCCAATGCCTGGCCTTATGGCCCGGCATGTCGAGATCGGCGTCGACCATCCTCGGCGGCATGGTGGTCGGTCTTGATCGGCGCAGTGCGGCCGAGTACTCGTTCTTCGCCGCGGTGCCGATGTTGCTGGCTGCGTGTCTATTTGACCTCTGGGAGAACATCGGTCTCCTGACGATGCAGGATGTGCCGCTGTTTGCCGTGGGTTTGTTGGTGTCGTTTGTCTCCGCATGGATCGCGGTGCGATTCCTTGTCCGGTTTGTCGCTCATCACACGCTCGAGCCGTTCGGATGGTATCGGCTGGCGGTGGCCGCGGTTGTCTTTCTGGCTGTTCGATAGCCCTGCTTCAATGACTGCGGCCCGATCTCTACAGTGGGTTTCTGTGAGGAGCAGGGTGGACATCGGTGACCTATTTCTTTACGATGGGCACACTGCAACCTGTTGAGGTGAGTGTTATGAACGAACCAGTTCTCTGCATCACGGTGTTGTTCTTTCTCGGCTGGGTTATCTACCTGAAGCTGCAGATCAGCGACCTGAAACGCGAGGTGGCCAAGCTTACCGAAGCGTTGAAGTTGAAGATCAAGGTGGCCACGCACGACGCTGAAGTATCCTAGGGCGACAGCCTGTTTTCTCGCTAACCGGTTGGAGGATGTGGGGCCTATCGTGGCCGCTGCCTCAGCGGTTGTGTTCCGTTCGCGCCCATTCGATTTCCTTCTTCCACGAGTACAGCACCGGCACGACGAAGAGGGTGATCAGTTCGAAGACCATGCCGCCGAAGCTCGGAATGGCCATGGGCACCATCACATCCGCGCCGCGGCCGGTTGACGTCAGCACCGGCAAGAGCGCGAGGATAGTGGTCGCCGTCGTCATGAGACAGGGGCGAATGCGGCGCAAGCCCGCGCGGACAACAGCCTCGCGAATCTCAGGTCTGGACGCTGGTTTCAGGTTGGCGAAAGACTGTCCGAGGTAGGTGGCCATGACGACGCCGTCGTCGGAGGCGATGCCAAACAGGGCGAGGAAACCTACCCATATGGCGACACTCAAGTTGATGGTATGGACCTGAAAGAGATCCCTGAGATTCATCCCCAATATGGAGAAGTTCAGGAACCAGGGCTGGCCGTACAGCCAAATCATGATGAACCCGCCGGCCCAAGCCACGAAGATGCCGGAGAAGACGAAGAATGTGACCAGCGTCGAGCGGAATTGGAAGTAGAGGATGAGGAAGATAATGAAAAGGGCAAGCGGGATCACGACCAGGAGTTTTTGCGTCGCCCTGACTTCATTCTCGTAGTTGCCGGCAAAGGTGTAGCTCACGCCGGCGGGTAGTGTGGCAGCGCCTGTCTCAAGCTGTCCCCGGAGATACTCCTGGGCCTGCTGAACCACGTCAACCTCGGCTGCGTCGGGTTTCTTGTCGAAGAGGACATAGCCGGTGAGGAAGGTGTCCTCGCTCTTGATCATGTCGGGGCCGCGGACGTAACGGATGTGGGCAAGCTGGATGAGGGGAACCTGTGCGCCGTCCATGGCGGGTACGAGGATGCGCTCGAGCGCCTCCATATTGTCTCGCAGTTCGCGCAGGTAGCGAACGCGAACGGGATATCGTTCGCGGCCCTCCACCGTGGTGGTGATCGGCTCTCCACCGATGGCCGTTTGGATGACCATCTGCGCATCCTCGATCGATACGCCGTAGCGGGCCGCAGCCTGCCGATCCAGAACGATCTCAACGTAAGGCTTTCCGATGATGCGGTCGGCGATGACCGTGGATGGCTCGATCATGGGCACGTTCTTGAGAAGGCGCTCAAGTACGAGCGCCGCCTGCTCGATTGACGGAAGGTTCGGCCCCTTGACCTTGATACCCATGGCAGCACGCATGCCGCTCTGGAGCATAACGACGCGCGTGGCAATGGGCTGGAGGCGTGGAGCCGACGTGCTGCCGGGGACGGCGGCGACTGCGACGATGATATCCCAGATGTCGTTGGGCTTTTGGATTCCAGGCCAGGTTTCGCGTCCGGGATTGAGGTCGGGATCAAGCGCGGGTCTCCAGAGAAGGAAGGGTTTACCGCGTGGATCGGGGATCAGAAGGCCGTTGTCGTCGCGGGCATAGCGGCCGTGGACCGTGTAGGGCCGCCCGTCGGGCGCAGGCACGGGTTCGCCCTTCTCGTTGCGGAAGAGATCAGTGGCCTTGGCGTCAAAGCGATAGGACAGCCGCTTGCCGTCGCGGTTCACAAGATACTGGGGGTGATAGGTGATGACGGTCTCGAACATCTGTATAGGGGCCGGGTCGAGCGGGCTGTCAGCGCGACCGAGTTTGCCGACGGCGGTTTCCACCTCGGGAATGGCGGAGATGGCGCGATCCTGAATCTGAAGAACGTCAAGTGCCTCGCCGATGGACGCGTGGGGCATGAGGGTCGGCATGAAGAGGTAGGATCCTTCATCGAGAGGCGGCATGAACTCCTTGCCGAGCCCGGGGAATTGATGGGCGAACCACGAGATGGGGCGTGACAGTCTCAAGGGGCGCGGCAGCCATCCGAAGACGGGTTCAAACCCCAGCCAGGTCATGAGGCCGAGCATGGTGATCAACAGGGGTATGGAAAGGAACGTCAACTTGTGGGCGAGGCACCAGCGAAGGATGCGTTCATAGGACTTGTGGAAGAGATGGAAGACAAAGATTAAAAGGCCGACGAGTCCGCCGACAAGGACGACATTGCGGATCATTCCGCGGTCCGGGCCGAGCGGCAGCCAGTGTTGGGCAAGGAACAGCAGCGCCAGTACGACCAGCAGCCACATCGTGATCTTTGCAAGCTTCGATGTCTGAGATGGCGGCAAGTACGCTTTGGAGATTGCGATGAGAGAGACGAGTGCGACGATTACGCCAGCCCACCAGGCGACGTGAAAACCCAGCCCAATCCCGAGGAGGGCAAGGATCGCCAGGAGTGCGTGACGCAGGCGTGCGGATTTGACCCTGCCCGCAAACAGTACGTGAGCAAGTGTTGGAATAATGGTCAGCGCGACAATGACGGAGGAGAGCAGGGCGAAAGTCTTGGTGAAGGCCAGGGGTTTGAAGAGTTTTCCCTCAGCGGCCTGCATGGTGAAGACGGGGAGGAAGCTGACAATCGTCGTCGAGATCGCGGCGACCACGGCGCTGCCAACCTCGCTGGATGCCCGATAGATAATGCCGAAAGCGTCCTTGTAGCCGAGCGTGAGACGCTCCGGAACAAAGTCGGGATCCGTGTCTGCATCGGTGACGAGCTGCCTGTCTGCATGATCCAGCTTGGCCTGTGCAGCGCTCAGATGCTTGATGATATTCTCGCAGATGATGATGCCCATATCGACCATCGTGCCGATGGCGATGGCGATGCCGGAGAGCGCGACGATATTGGCGTCCACGCCAAAGAGTCTCATGGCGATGAAGCACATCAATACAGCCAGAGGAAGTACGGCGGAAATCAGCAGGGAACTGCTGAAATGCAGAAGCATGATCATCACCACGATGATGGTGACGAGAATCTGCTCCGTGATGGCGGAGTTGAGAGTGCCGAGGGTTTCATAGATGAGACCTGTGCGGTCGTAGAATGGCACAATGTGGACCTGGCTCTCGCGGCCGTCGGGCAAGGTCTTACGGGGTAGGGAGGGGGCTATTTCCTCGATTTTTTGTTTCACGTTCTTGATCACGGCGAGCGGGTTCTCGCCGTGACGTACGACCACAACGCCGCCCACGACTTCGGCGCCGTCCTTGTCCAGGGCCCCGGTGCGAAGCGCGGGTCCGATACTGACTGTGGCGACATTACGGATGTAGATGGGGGTATTGCCGGTCGCCTTGATGACCGTGTTTTCAATGTCGCCGATGTTCTTGATGAAGCCGACACCCCGGATGATGTAATCGGCGCGGTTAATTTCCATGGTGCGCGCGCCGGTATCGAGATTGGCTTTCTGAACGGCACGGTACACCTCTTCAAGCGTCACCCTGTGGGCGCGCATAGCATCGGGATCAACGTCGACCTGGTACTCCTTCACGAAGCCGCCAACGGAGGCGACCTCGCTGACTCCTTCGGCTGCCAACAGGGTGTAGCGAACGGTCCAGTCCTGAATGGAGCGAAGTTCCTGCAGGTCCCAGCCGCCGGTGGGGTGGCCATCGCGGTCCCGACCCTCGAGGGTGTACCAGAAGACTTGCCCCAGCGCCGTGGCATCCGGGCCAAGTCTGGGTTGGACGCCGACGGGAAGCGAACCGGCCGGAAGGCTGTTCAGACGTTCAAGCAGGCGCGATCGGGCCCAGTAGAAGTCGACCTTCTCGCGAAAGATGACATAGATACTGGAGAAGCCGAACATGGAGAAGCTGCGGATCGTTTTGACTTCAGGTACCCCAAGCAGCGCGGCGGTCAGGGGGTACGTGATCTGGTCCTCAACATCCTGTGGAGACCGGCCGGACCAATCGGTAAACACGATCTGCTGGTTCTCACCGATGTCGGGGATGGCGTCGACGGGCACGGGATCACGTGGAAGCAGCGGCACTGCCCAGTCGAAGGGTGCCACCATGACGCCCCAGAGCGTGACGAAGATGACAAGCAGACTGACGACCAGCTTGTTGCCGAGGCAGAAATGAATGACTCGGTCCACGAATGTCTTCGGATCTGGATCCGGATCAGTTGGCTGATGAATGGAGCTCATTCGTTTCTCCCGTCAGTGATGGTCGTGTCCAGGAGTGGTTGGGGTCATTGGGGCCATGGTGTGGACGGCGGTCTCCGGTGCGGCCGACATCATGCTGGGTTTGCCGTGTATTTGCATGGCGCTATCGATCTTGAAGGCGCCTTGAACCACGACCTGTTCGTCCGGGCTCAGTCCGGAGAGGACGACGTAGTTATCTCCGGCGCGGGGGCCCAGTGTCACCTCGCGGCCTTCATAGCGACCGGGCTCTGTTTGGACGTAGACGACGGCACGGCGGCCGGTGATGAGAGGGGCGCTGGCCGGGATCACCAGGGGCGGCTCGTCCGCTGCGCCGTGAACGAGGCCCAGTGATTCCGCGCTAACCAAGGGCATGCCGCAGATATCGCATGTGCCGGGCTGATCCTTGACGATTTCGGGATGCATGGGGCTGACCCATTTCCCGGCCATTTCAGGGTGAACGATGGATCCATCCGCCGTGACCTGTGCCGTGACGGTGGCTCGAACAAACATGGCGGGGCGCAGTGCCATGTCTGCATTGGGCACGTTCAAACGTATCTTCATGGTCCGCGTCATGTCATCGACGGCGGGAGGGATGAACGAGACGAAGCCGGTAAATGTTTTTCCGGGAAGTGCTTCCACGGTGAAGGAGACATGCTGGCCGTAGCGGATGAAGGGCATATCGCTCTCATAGGCATCGAGGACAACCCACACATGCTGAAGATCGGCGACGCTGCCGAGTGGTTGTCCACGATTGAGCCAGCTGCCCTCGTGGCCGCCCATGGACACGAGGACGCCATCTGCGGGGCTGTAGACGGTAAATGTCTTGGAGAAGTTGTTCTTGGCGAGCATGTCGTCGATCTGCTGGTCGGTCACACCAAAGAGTTCCAGTTTGCGGCGCGCCCCTTCGAGCAGGGTTGGGTTGGGGCTTGAGCCGGGAGCTCCTCTTGCGATGAGAAGTTCCTTGGCGGCAGTATAGACCTCCGGGCTGTAGAACTCCGCCATGTGGTCCCCCTTGCGGACGGGCACGCCGACATAGTTCACGTAGAGCCTGTCGATGACGCCGTCGGTCAACATGGCCACCTCGCGGATCGTGGTCTCGTCGTACTCGACCTTGCCGGCGAGGTGCAATTCGGACGTTACGAACTTTCTTTCCACTGGAGCGGTAAGAACAGAGGCGATGCTTATCGCCGCCGGTGACAGCGACAGCGAGGGGACGCCCACGGCGGATGCTGAACCCTCGCCGATGGAGACGGGAATGAGGTCCATCCCGCAGATGGGGCACTGGCCGGGTTGCGGCTGGTGGATCTGCGGGTGCATTGAGCACGTCCAGAATGCCACGGCGGACGATGGGTTGGTCTGCTCATCCGGAGAGGAAGGCTTGTGGGTCGGGCGGAGAACGAACCATGCGGCCACGAGAGCGACAGCGACAAGCACGGCAATGATGTATTTGCGTTTCATGGGATGACCTCCTGTTGGGCGGGAGCAAGTGCGGTGGTCGGAACCGGTGTTGCGGTCAGGGCCTCGACATGCGCGACCTGCTCCTCGCGATCGGCTCGCGCCCGTTCGTGGTTGAGCTGTAATTCCAGCAGCGTACGCTCGGCGTCGAGGACGCTGGCGAAATCCAGAAGGCCCGACTCAAACGAATCGAGCGCGGCTTGCAGCGCCTCCTGGGCACGGGGGATGAGAGTGTCCTGGTAGAGGGTGATGCGGCGCTCGGCATCGTACACGCCGTAGAGCGTAGAGCGAAGTTGCGCGAGAAGTGTCCGGACAAGATTGTCGCGACGGGCTTGGACAGCCTGTTGACCGGCCTCGGCTTCACGGACGCCGGCGCGATAGCTGGACTGCCAGAGAGGGATGCTGAGTCCCACCATGCCCATGACATCCCCGTTGACAGCGGGATCGTCGGCCTCGGTGTACCGAACCCCCAGTTCGAAATCGGGGAGGGAGCGTTTCCGGGCAAGGCTGCGAAGTTCCGCCTGCTCCCGCGACATGGCGTCGAGCATCGCGAGTTCCGGGTTTTGCTTGAGCATGAGCTGTTCTGCATCGTTGGTGCCGAGGCTGAAGGTCTGGGTTTCGAAGACGGGCGGCCAGGGGAGCGTGGCGTCCGGCGTGCGGCCGAGTGCGGCGTTGATTCGGGCGGCAGCCGGCGCGCGCATGTCTTGCAGGGATGAGAGGGTGTTCTCCTGCTGGCCGAGTTCCACCTGTGTTTGCAGCACGCTGGCGATCGGAGCGCCGCTTTGTTGGCGGGCTTGGGCGACCTGCTCGATCTTGCGGAGGTAGGAGACACTATCCTGAGTCAAAGCAATGGAACGGGCCAAGTACCAATACTCGAACCATGCGGTCTTGAGTTCGCTTCGCACCTGGAGTTTCTGTGCCTCCCAGCGGAGGCGATCGGATTCTGCCCGTGCTATGGCCACGCGTCCCTGCAGGGATCGCTTTCCAAATCCTGGATACATCTGTTTGAGCCAGAAGCGCTGCATGGATGGATCGTCCATCGGCTCGATGTCGTATTCGAAGCGTGGATCGGGAAGAGCCTTGCTCTGAGAGATGCGCTCACCAGCCGCGCGCCACTGTTCGTGCGCGTCCATAGCAGCCGAGTTGTTTGATTCGCTGAAATCGAGGAGGTCTTTCAGCGTTGCGTGCGGCGGCAGATCGTCCTCCGCCGCGGCGGTGACACCAATGGGTACCGCAAGCACAAGGGACATGGTCAGGAGAAGCTTTGTCAGATCAGCCAAAAGACCGGTTTTCATATTCAACCCCCCGTACAGAACAGATGCTGCACACTACACCCCGACAAGGCGGGGCACCCACAAACCAGTACGGCTGGTCTAGCACAGGAAGGTACAGAGGAGCAGGTAAGTCTGTGTGGAAGCTGGCGGGTAATCATTTGCCGTTG
>DAISJM010000035.1:0-32319 GCA_036821485.1 Verrucomicrobiota bacterium
CGCTGCTCAAGACCTCGCTCATCACCAGCCGCTTCTTCAACTCGTCGACCATCATCATGGAAAACCTGGTTTGCCCGCGGGTTCGCGTGCAGGGCACGATGGTGGATATCGGCGGCATAGGCGTGCTGCTCGAGGGCAACGCGGGGGTGGGCAAGAGCGAAACGGCCCTGGCGTTGATCGAGCGGGGGCACAGCCTCGTGGCGGACGACATCACGGTATTGCGCCGCGACAGCGCGGGCACTATCATTGGTTCGGCGGTTGAAATCACCCGTTATCATCTGGAAATCCGCGGGTTAGGCATCATCCATGTGCCCAGCCTGTTCGGGGTGGCTTCGATGCGCAGCGAGATGCGGTTGGACCTCATCGTCCGGCTGCACCGGCCTGATCCGAAGATTGAAGATGATCGGACGGGGTTGCAGCGGCAGACGCGGGATGTGTTGGGCGTAAAGATTCCTTTGATCACCCTGCCCGTGGCGGCAGGCCGGGACTTGGCCCACGTGGTGGAAGTGGCCGCGCTCAATCAGAAGCTGAAGCAACTGGGTCACGATGCTGCGAAGGAATTGGATGAGCGGCTGGTGCAGAAGTTGACGACGAGCGATGACGACTAGGAAGGCACAATCGCAGGAGGCTTCGCCCCGCGTGTTGATGCGGGAGGTGAAGATCATCAACCGGTTTGGCATTCATGCCCGGCCGGCGGCGCTCTTTGTGAAGACCGCGGGGCAGTTTGTTGCGGACATTACGGTGGAGAAGGGCGGCTCCATCGTGTCCGGCAAGAGCATCATGGGTCTGCTGACGATTGAGGGCAGCAAGGGCTCGGTGCTGAAACTGACGGCGAGCGGGCCCGATGCCCAGGAAGCGCTCGATGCGCTGGTCGATCTTGTGGAGCGGAAGTTTTTCGAAGATTGATGTCTGATGAATGATACGCCAACAGAGCCACTGCGCGAAGTTGAGCTGAAGGGTATTGCCGTCTCGCCCGGTGTGGCGGTCGGCACGGCCCTTCTGGTCACGACGGAAGAGGACCGGCTGGTCGAACGGACAATCACCGAGGAAGAGATTCCGCGGGAAATCGCCCGCTTCGAAGAAGCGTTGATCCAGACGCGGCATCAGATTCATGAGATTCAGCAGAAGGTCAGCACGGCGATCGGGCAGGAAAGCGCCAGCATCTTTGATGCGCATCTGCTGGTGGTGGATGATCGATCGTTTGTGGAAGAGGTTATCCGCGGTCTGAACGCCAAGCGGCGCAACGTGGAAGCCGTTCTGACCGGGGTGGCCGAGCGCTACGCCGAAGCGCTGCTGGCGCTGGAAGACGATTACCTTCGTGAGCGCGCAGCCGATGTCCGCGACGTGACCCGCCGCATTCTCCGCAACCTTTCAGGCCGCAGCACGTCCCTGTTGTCCAGGCTGGATCAGCCCTACGTGATTGTGGCCAACGATCTGGCTCCATCCGATACGGCCGTGTTGAACCGGGACCGCGTGATGGGGTTTGCGACGGACTTGGGAAGTCCGACCTCGCATACGGCGATCATGGCGCGCGCGCTGGGGATCCCGGCCGTGGTCGGTTTGCATGACGTCAGCGTCCGCGTTTCGACGGGCGACCAGCTTCTTATCGACGGGCACAAGGGCATCATGGTCATCAACCCGAGCCGTGAGCGGCTCGAGTTGTACGGCAAGATCGCCGAGGTGCGGCAGGGCATTCAGGATAAGTTGGCGGCCCTCAAGGATCAGCCGGCGGTCACGCGCGATGGTTACCAGGTGATGCTTGCGGCCAACATCGAGCAACCGGCGGATGTGGATTCGCTGATGGCCCACGGTGCGGGCGGGGTGGGGCTCTACCGTACGGAGTATCTCTACCTTTCCATGAAGGATTTGCCGACCGAGGATGAGCAGGCTGCGGTGTACGAGGAAGTCGTCCAGCGCGTGGCGCCTGCGGCGGCGACGATCCGGACGCTCGACCTTGGCGGCGACAAGTTCCTGTCGCATCTCAAGATGCCGGCCGAGATGAATCCGTTCATGGGCTGGCGCGCGATTCGTTTCTGTCTTGCGCAGCCGGAGATTTTCAAGGCCCAGTTGCGCGCCATCCTGCGCGCGAGCCGGCACGGCAACGTGAAGTTGATGTATCCGATGGTGAGCAACGTCGATGAGGTGCTTCGCGCAAATTCATTCCTTGAAGAAGCCAAGGATGATCTGCGGCAGCGCGGCGTGCCGTTTGACGACAATCTCGAGGTCGGCGTGATGATCGAAGTGCCATCGGCGGCGATCACGGCGGACCTGATTGCGCCGCACGTGGACTTCTTCAGTCTGGGCACGAACGATCTGGTGCAGTACACGCTGGCTGTGGATCGGGTCAACGAACGCGTGGCTTATCTCTACGAGCCGACGCATCCGGCCATTATCAAGCTGATCAAGAACACGATTGATATTGGCCACCAGCATGGCATCTGGGTGGGTATCTGCGGCGAAATGGCGGCCAATCCCGTCATGGCACCCCTGCTGATGGGGCTGGGTATCGACGAGTTCAGCATGAGTCCGAGCGCTGTCCCGCTGGTGAAACACGTGGTCCGAAGCCTCAAGTTCCCCCAGGCGGAAGAGCTCGCCAAGACGGCTCTGCCGTCGAGTTCGGCCACCGAGGTGCAGAATCTATGCAGGCAGCTTATTGAAAAGGTGGCGCCGGAAATACTTGAATTGCTGGCCTGAAACCCGCACATTGGCCCCCCGATATTGAGAACCAGTAAGGAGTCATATCATGTCACATAACGACTATCTGTTTACTTCGGAATCCGTAACCGAGGGGCATCCCGACAAGCTTTGCGACGGTGTTTCCGATTGCATCCTCGATGCCGCGTTGGCGCAGGACAAGCACAGCCGCGTGGCCTGTGAGACGCTGGCCAAGACCGGCATGGTGGTGGTGGCCGGAGAAATCACCACGCATGCGGTGATCCCCTATGCCGATATCGTTCGCGAGAAGGTGAAGCGGATCGGCTACACGGGCTCGGACATGGGCTTTGACGGGAACACCTGTGCGGTGCTGGTGGCGCTCGACAAGCAGTCGCCCGACATCAAGCAGGGTGTTGATGCCAAGAAGGCGGCGGGCAAGGCCACGGCGGAGCAGGGTGCCGGCGACCAAGGCATGATGTTCGGCTACGCGTGTGATGAAACCAAGGAACTGATGCCGATGCCGATCATGCTGGCGCACAAACTGACGCGTGGTCTGGCCAAGGCCCGCCGTTCAGGCGCGCTCCCGTTCCTCCGGCCCGACGGCAAGTCGCAGGTCACGGTGGTCTACGAGAACAACAAGCCCGTACGCATCGATACGATCGTTGTTTCCACACAGCATGCGCCCGATATCTCGCACAAGAAGCTCAGCGAGGCGATCATCGACGTGCTGATCAAGAAGGATATGCCGGCCAAGATGATGGATCGGAAGACGCGCTTCCTGGTCAATCCCACCGGCCGTTTCGTGGTTGGTGGTCCGCAGGGCGATTGCGGCGTGACCGGCCGGAAGATCATTGTCGACACCTACGGCGGCATGGGTCGTCACGGCGGCGGCGCCTTCTCCGGCAAGGATCCGTCCAAGGTGGACCGCAGCGCGGCCTACATGGCCCGCTACGTGGCGAAGAACATCGTTGCAGCCAAGCTCGCGCGCCGTTGCGAAGTGCAGTTGGCCTACGCGATTGGTTACCCTGAGCCGGTGTCCGTTCTGGTGGATTCGTTTGGCACATCCATCGTCCCGGATGCGAAGATCGAGAAAGCGGTCCGCAAGGTGTTCGGCTTGAAGCCGGCCGAGATCGTTCGTGGTCTCGATCTGCTGCGTCCGATCTACGAGGAAACCTCGGCCTACGGTCATTTCGGGCGGACCGACAAGCTCGACTTCTTCACGTGGGAGCGGACGGACAAGATCGACGCCTTGCTGGCTGCGGTCTGAGCCGCAACTTCAACGCGGATTGTTTCCTGAGATGACCGTGCCGTCAGGCACGGTCATCTGCTTTTGATCCGGGTTCGTCATCTGCACCCGGCCCCTCAGGACTGTGTTTCTTCCGAACCGGATGTCACCCTCGATCGTCAGGCTGTCGCAGTCGACCAGGGAGGGGGCGCCGAGCTGGAAACGTTGCCGGAAGTTGCCAAGCGCGCCGTAGAAGGTCGGATCGAGCTGGATCAACGGAGGTATGCCGTTTCGTTCCGGGGCAGGGATGATGTGCATGTCCTCGGAGAGTACATACGCATCCGACCACAGGGCGAGGAGGTCCGCGGTTGTCTTGACCGGCGCGAACCGGGTCCGCGGCACCAGGAGTGCTTCCGCGTGGTCGAAAACGGATAGGGCAGCGCCCATGGCTGTTTCAAGCTGGAACACGGCAGGCGACGACGCGTCGTTGGAATCCACCGTCTTTCGATTCACGATCAAAGGAAGGTCCAGCATGCCGCCGTTTTCTGCGAGCTTCTGAGCGAGGGCGTCGAGGTCGATCCAAAGGTTGTTGGTGTTGAAGTGCCGGTACTTGCGGATGTCCTGGAAGTCCTGTTCCTCTTCGGGTGGGCATTGGGCCAGCTCCCTCAAGAGCAGGTGACCGCCAGTTCGCGCCAGGTGTCCGCCCTTCCTGTCCGTTTCCGTCCGCTCGGTGACTTCCATGAGGAAAGGGATCGACTGGGCAGCCATGTAGCCGAGGATGGACAGATCGAGCGTGGCGCCGAGGTTGTCGATATTGGAAACGAAGAGATACCGAATCCCGGCCGCGCGCATCCTGTCCAGAAGTCCTGTGGTGACGAGTGCCAGGTAGAGATCTCCGTGGCCCGGCGGGCACCACTCCTTGGACGGGTCTTGCGGCCACTCCACCGGGAGCAGACTGTCCTGTCGGATTTTCGGCACGCGATGCTGTACGAAAGTGAGCGGCAGATTGGATTGGCCATCCTGGAGCCCGGTGTGTCCGTCAAGCGCCGCGACAGTCTCGTCGTGGGTGTTGAAGCTGTCCATCAGGATCAGTGGCAGGTCGCATCGTCGCGCGCGACGGATGCGTTGGGCCTGTTCAATCACGATGTCGAGGAAAGTGTGACCTTGCTTTACGGGCAACAGCGATTTTGGCCCCTCCAGCCCCATGCTCGTTCCGAGTCCACCATTCAACTTGATGATCGCTGTATGCGATAGCGCCCGCCTGCCTTCCTCGGAGAAACGTCCCAGCGCGGCGAGGGGATTCACATCGGTCAACGGTTCGATGGAAGCGCCCGGCACGCTGCCGGACCAGCCGTTGACGAGGCGTGAGTAGTTCCGAAGGAACGAGGTGATGGCCAACGGTGGCGTGCCCAGATTCTTCATGCGCCGGCTGATCTGGCCGACGGCATCGGATTCATTCGTGAAACGCCCATCCATGGGGCGCTAGTGTAAGCGGGGTGGGCGCGTAGATCAAGAGACTCGCGAATGCGTTTGAGCTGGAAGAAGAACGGGCGGGCTCATGCGAGCCCGCCCGTCCGTTCGTTTCGTTTATGGAGACGCCGACTACGACTTGACTTCGACCACTTGTCGTTTGCCATTCTGCGGGTACTCGGCCGTGTAGAGTTGGCCGTTGCGATGGAGACGGGTCGGCACGCCGTCGACGGTGATCGCGGTGACAGGCTTCTTTGACCGCAGAGCGAGGCGCCCCGTGGTGTTTTGATGGCCGCGCAGGCCGAAGCGCGCGCCGCCCTTGATCGCCTTTCGATCCAGCAATTCTCCCAGCGCATAGACCAGGGTCAGTCCGGGCGCCACATCCGCCTGGAGGGGCATGAACACGCCGGTCACCGCTTCGACGGTGACCTTGCCGAGATCAATCGGCTCGCCGCCGCGCGGGTTCTTCGCCTTGATGCGCGAGGTGCGTGCCATGCGGTGGAAGTTGCCTGCGAACAGGAGCCCTTCGCCGTCGGCGTGCCGGACTTCAAGTTGCAGGCTGTCATCATCCGCCCACACGTTGCGTTCCACCTGGGGCAACTGCATCATGGCGCTCCACAGCGACGGATGCTCCTCGATCGAGTATTGGAGGAAGAATCCGAAGAAGCGGACCGTGCCCTTGCCGAGTTTCTTCTCAACGCCGACGCACTTGCCATTCACATCCTTCGCCAGGACCTTGGCGCCGCGGCTGTCGATGATCGACGGAAGCTGCGGCACGGGGATGTCCTTGAGGCCGTCCATGTAGATGCGGTTTGACGACCCGCGACCCAGCGTGGCGATACGGAAGGCATCTGCCATGACCGTGCAGGGCGAGAAGTCGCGGTCGTATTTTGGCAGGGTGGGGAACACCACCAGTTTGCCGCCGCGTTTCACGTATTCGACGAGTTTCTTCTGCGTGTCGGCGTCCATGATTTCGTTGGTCAGCAGGACAAGCGTCGGGTACTCGAGCAGTTCGTCCACGGACCGGATGGTCAGGTCGGCGAGGTCATACGATACGCTTTGCTTGGTCAGGATCCGGATCACGCCATCGAAGTAGGCGCGGTTCCGAAACTCGACGGGATCCGTGGCGAGTCCGAGCTTGGCCGCATTCAGCTTCGTGCCCTTGCCGAGAATGGGGACGAGAAACTCTGTTTCATAGAGGTGAGGATAGAAGGCGACGCCGAGTTTGGCCGGCCGCTTCGTGCGAACCGTAAACTCACCATTGTACTTCAACCACTCACCGAGATCCTGAATCATCGGGAAACTCGACTGGTGCTGTGCCTTGTAGTTCACCGCGTTGTACCAGTAGAACATCGGCCCATCGCTGCCTCGGCCCTTGGGGTTACGGCCTTGGGCGAACATGTAGAAGTTCATGCCGGTCAGGCCGTGGGCGATGCACAGGCGGTAGAAGAGCCCGAGCTCGGAGGGATAGGTTTCCACGCCGTGCTCGCGGCTGCCGCACTGCAGTTCCGCGGAATAGAGGGGGCCACGGCGGCCCTGCAGTTCGGCGGCGGTCTGGTTGGCGACGATGCCGTCATGCACGTTGAGTGGCGACACGAATTCAGGAATGTGATCGAGACCGAAGATCACGTCCGGTTCCACCTTGGCCGACTCGCGGTGGAAGGTGCCGTTGAGCGCGAACTCGTGCGCGCGGCCGAAGACCCAGCCGCCGACGTTGGTGAAGAGCGGAACGGCAACACCCGCATCGCGCAGGGCGCGGCAGTTCCACTGCACGTAATCTGCATAAACCCAGCGGTGGAAATCGTGGAAGAGGCGATAGAGCACGAAATCGCGCCGGGTGTCGCACATTGCACTGGGCGGCTTCACATCGCTGTAGTCCGTGAGTTCACGGTCGAGCAGTTTGGCGAGGTCGCCGAGGTTGGGGTATTGGCGTCGGAGATACATCCACCAGGCGGCAAGGTTGGACGGGGAATAATCGCCACGCGCGCCGAGCCACTGGAACATGCCGATCTCGTTGCAGAGCTGCATCATGATGACGGCGCCTTTCTTGCGATTCTGGCGCGGCACCACGATCTGCTTGGAGAAAAGCTGAAGCCATTTCTCGGCCTTGGCACGGAAGATATGGCTCATGAAGGCGATGAATACGGGACCCCACGGCGTGCCGTTCTCGTCCAGCGCGAGCGTTTCAGGATAGTCGCGAGTCAGCCAGAGCGGAATACCCTGATCGGTGGTCTCGGCCATCACATACGGGCCGGGTTTCACGGTCACGTGGAGGCCGTGCTTTGCGGCGAGGTCGACGAAGCCTGCGATGTTGCGTTCCGGGTGTGTGCGGCCGGTGAGATCGAATCGGCCTTCCTCGAATTCATGCCATGACCATGGAACGTAGGTGGAGACGGCATTGCAGCCGGCATCCACAAGAGCCTTCATGTGCTTCTCCCAGTACCGCGTCGGGATGCGGAAGTAATGCACCTCGCCGGAGTAGAGGAAGGTCTCTTTTCCATTCAGAGAGAGAGACTGCTTACTGACAGTACACGTCGCCTTTGACACGTTGCTGCGTTTCACTTGGATTCCTTTTTCTGCTTGGTCTTTGAAAGAATTGTGGACAACAAGAACCTCGGAACACCCCCGAAAACCCTCGTGTGTCCCGTTCGTGACAAGTCTTCGACTTGACACGGTTTGGGACATTTGCATATATTGTGAGCGGTTTCAACATAAAAAGAGTCGTAATCAGGACGGTCATTATGAGCCTTACTCTTGAGGATGTTGGGCGACAGTGTGGCGTGTCGCGGAGTACGGTTTCCCGCGTCATCAATAACAGCCCTTTGGTCAATCAATCGACCAAAGAGCGTGTTCTTGAGGCTATCAAAACGCTTAACTACGCGCCGAACTTCATTGCGCGGTCGTTGACCAAGAATTCGACTGAAACCCTTGCGGTGACCCTGCCCGATATCACGGGCGGTGTATTTCCTGAAATCTTGGCGGGAATGGATGAGATTGCCAGTCAGAGGGGATATCACCTTCTGGTTGTCTTCCTTGGCGGCGCGCGACCGCAGTCAGCCACGGTGGAGCAGTTGATCACTCATCGTCGGGTGGATGCGGTGGTCACCATCGCCTCCACGGTTTCCGATGACCAACTTATACAGATGGCGGAATGGAAGTTGCCCGTTGTTTGCGTGGCGCGAAAGTCACCCTCGAAGGACATCCCGTCCATTCTCTTTGACAACACGGGTGGTGCGGCAGATGCGACACGCCTGTTGCTGGCGCATGACCGCCATGCGATAGCGCACATCCGTGGCCCGGCTGACAGTCACGATGCCGAGGAACGCGCGCAGGGATTTCGCAATGCGCTGAAGCAAGCCGGTATATCTCTAGACCCCGCGCTGGAAGTGATGGGAGATTTCAAGAGGGAAGGCGGCGCGCGCGGCATTCGAGACTTGATGACGCGCAACATTCCATTCGACGCGGTGTTTGCCGGCAACGACGAAATGGCTTTTGGTGCCATCGAGGAACTCAAGCGGCGTGGCAAGTCGGTACCGCGCGAGATTCCCGTTGTTGGCTTCGACGACATTGAGTCGGCGCGCTTCGTCGGCCTGACGACGGTGCACGTGCCTACACGGGACCTCGGGCGTGCAGCGGCGAAGACAGCTTTTGACCTGATCGACGGCAAGAAACCCGCAGCGCTTCAGGTTCTGAAAACGGAAATCGTTGAACGTGCCAGTACGGTCACCGGCACCAACGCGAAGACGATACGGCTCGACAAGATGTGAGCCGGCAGACCCCTGGAATCCGATTCATGCATGTTAAACTAGGCTGGCGATTGTCGATCGTTGCGCTGCTTTACGTAAGCGCTTTCAAAGCGTCCGGGGCTTGGGAACCGGGTACGCAATTCAAGGTCGGCAAGGTCAAGGGGCACCCCGCGCTGATAGCTCCCGACGGCCAGCCCTTCAAATCCGTCGGTGTGGTTTGGGCCTATGGTCCCGAACGCGGGCCGCTATCCGGGCCGCTGACCTCCGAGCGGCTTGTGCAGGAACTGCAACGCATCAAGGACCTTGGGTTCAACACGCTCAACCTGTACGGCGACCAGCTCATCCCCGAGATGCTGACGTGGTGCGACGAGAACGAGTTGGCCGTTTACTTCCGCACATCCTACTACTCTCTGCCGGACTTTCCCGGGGACTTGAAGGAATACCCGGACTACATGGATCCCAAGTTCCGCAGCATGGCGCAGGAGACCTACACCAACTTTCTCGCGCAGATCAAAGGTCATCCGAGCGTGCTGGCGATCGACATGGATCATCGCTGGCTCTTCCAACTCGACTGGGGTGGAGCACTGCGGTTTGACCTGCCCAAGCTTCGGCCCCACGCGGTCGCGTACTTCCCGCGATGGCTTGAAGCCCGCTATGGAAGCATCGCCGAACTGAACGCCGCGTGGCAGACCGACTACGCTTCGTTCGATGACGTGCTGAAGGATCCCGATCTGCTGAAGGCCGGCGTCTTCCGCAAACTCAAGAATCATCCGGCCCGCGTGGACGTGTATCGCTACACGCTGTGGACGGCGGCGGATTTCCTGAAGGAGCTTGTGGCCTTCCAGCAGTCGCGCGTGCCGGGGGTGCTTGTGACGCCGACGACCGAGCATCCGGAGTGCATTCCGGATACGAATCCCGATCTGTCGGCAGGCGTAGCCTTCATGTCGCCCGTGCACTACAACGGCAAGGAGGATTTCGATCGCGACCTTCCGGGGCTCTGCAAGTTGATCTATGAAACGCGGTGGCACTACGACATGCAGGGTGGTCCGGTTTACATCAGTGAGACGGGGTTCCGTACCGCAACGCTGGAACAGAAGCCGCCCGTGACCGCCTATGCGTGGATCGTGCCCACCAACGAAGCGACCGCAGCGCGCACCTATGCGGAGGAGTTCTCGCTCCTGAACGTCCTGCCGTGGGTCAGTGGTTACGGCTACTTCAAGTTGTACGACAAGGTGCCCGAGGGTGACTTCGGTTATCTTCGCGATGACGCGACAAAGAAGCCGATGGCGCTTGTCGGCGACGCGATCAACCAAGCCTTCACCGCGCCGCTGGCCGATCCCGAGCCGCAGGTTTGGATCTACTACCCGGACTATGCGAATGCGACCCACCGGCCCGGCTTCCAGCAACTGAAGTCGTGGGTGGCGATTTGGGAGCAGCCGTTTCTTGATGCGTTGAGGCGGCGGATTGATGAGCATTGGGATGGGCTGAGCGCGGGCGACGCCGAGACGGGCCGGAAGTTCGCCGCGCTGGTTACGCGCGATTTCCGGAAACTGTGGCGCGGTTTCGCATTCACGAAGACGCTGCCCCGCGACGACAAGCCGATCCTTCTGCTTTCGACCGTTTCCGAGATCCTGAGTACCGAAGACCGCATGGCTCTCCAGCAGAAGAAGACCATCACCTTTGGCCCGGTCGGCGTACGTGATGATTTTATGAAGGGGACGGACCCCTGGTATCTCGCGTCGCTTGGGGTGACTTCGAATGACGTGTTTGAATCATATTACCGGGTGGTTCTGACCAACGGGGCGACCACATTCCTTGGTCATGCCATGCCGGATCTCATGGCTTCCGGTCGGACGAACTCGCCGTGGCCGCTGCTGGCGGATAAGGATTACGACCGCGCGGTACCCTGTGGCGGCGAAGTGGTGTCGGTCTCTCCGGGCCACTATACGCGACTCGAAGTGCTTGCCGGATCCGGTGGGGGCGACGCCGCGCCGTTCTGTTTCCTGGAGTATGAGGACGGGACGCGCGTGCGGCAGCCGATGGGGCCTGCGATCAGCGATATGCGGTTTGCGCCCGCGATGAACGAAGGGCTGCTGTGGAATGGCCGGTACCTGACGCGTGTCGTGATCCCGCTGGATTCCTCCAAGGTGCTGACTCGTATCGAACTCCCGTCCGCATCGTGGGTGCGCCTGTTCGGCATGATCCTGGTCAGCGGGGGTGTGGCGCGCGATGCCCTGGTGGTCATGCCCGGGACCGAGTCGGCTACGGGCCGCACAACGTGGTGGCTGAAGTTGAAGCCGGGTGATGCCGACGCGCCCGAGGCCGTGGCCCGGTTGAAGGTACTCCGCCAATTTGAGACCGGTGATGCAGCCGTGGTTGCAAGGGGAACACATGTGGCGTTCCTGTTCGACCCGCTGACGTGGGCAGGCAAGCCGGACGAAATCAGCCGGCAGGTCGGTGCAAATCGCGAATGGATCGAAGACGCTTTGAAGTATCTACGGAAGGCGAAGAACAAGTGACGCGATACAGTTTCATGTTCAGAAGAGTGCTGGCGAGCCTGCTTGTGACGGCCGCGGCGGCTGCGTCGTGGGCTCAGGACGACAGCGAGGTGCGGAATCCGTCCGGCACGTTCATTCGCAAGTGGTACATCTGCGGTCCGTTTCCGGCCGAGCGGCTGCTGGATGATGTCGTGGATGATGAGGGGGCGCTGGCGCCGCAGGAAGCCGGGATTCATGGACGGGCCTGGAAGGTCTTTCAGACCACGAACGATCTTGTGGATTTGGAGCAGGAATCGCTCTGCGGCATGACCGACAAGGCCGTCGCATTTGCCTTTGCTGAAATCGAATCCGAAGGCGAGGGCGATGTGGTGCTCGGCCTTGGCAGCGACGACAGCGTGATGGCGTGGTGGAACGGGCGGCAGGTTCTCGTGCAGGATGTGCTGCGCGGCCTGAAGTTCAGCCAGGACCAGGTGCACCTCAAGATGCAGAAGGGACGCAACACGCTTCTGCTCAAGATTTTTGACGATGGCGGCGGTTGGAATTTCGCCGCAGATCTTAGGCCTGCGGGGCAAAGCGCCTTGGCGTGGGAAGCGATGTTGCCGCTGTCGGATGATGAACTGCTCGATCTTTACGAGCGCAAATCGTTTGAGTTCTTCTGGAAGGAAGCCAACCCGGAAACCGGATTCATTGCCGACAACGCGCCCGCGGGCAACCAGCCCAACAACTCCGCCTGCAGCGTGGCGTCTGTTGGATTCGGTCTGACGGCAATCTGCATAGCGGATTCCCGCGGTTGGATCACGCGCGAGCAGGCGTTGGAACGTGTGCGCACCACGCTCCGTTCGATGTGGGACCTGGCCGCGCATGAGCATGGTTGGTTTTATCATTTCATCGACATGAGCACGGGCAAGGTGGCGTGGGACAGCGAGGTGTCGTCGATCGACACGGCGCTCTTCCTCGCGGGCGCGCTGACGTGCAGGAATTACTTCAAGGATGGCGTCATTGCCGACCTAGTGAATCAACTTTACGCGCGTGTCGAATGGCCGTGGCTGATGGACGACAGCAAGACCCTCAGCATGGGGTGGACGCCCGGTGCCGGGTTCATCAAGTATCGCTGGAATGTCTACAGCGAGCACATGGTGCTCTACCTGCTGGGAATCGGCGCACCGACCAATGCACTTCCGCCCGAGAGTTGGTACGCGTGGCAGCGTCCTGCCTACACGTACAAGGACATGACCTATGTGCAGGCGGTGCCGCTCTTCCTGCATCAGTATTCCCACGGGTGGGTGGACTTCCGCGGCAAACGCGATGCGCTGGCCGACTACTTTCAGAACAGCGTGCTGGCGACAAAGGCGCATCGAGCTTTCTGCATCGATCTCAAGGCTAAGTTTCCGCTCTACAGCGAAAATCTTTGGGGGGTGACCGCGTCCAAGGGCCCGAAGGGGTACATGGTGTGGGGTGGACCGCCGCCCACCGTCGAGTATCCGATCGACGGCACGGTGGTTCCCTGCTCGGCGGGTGGGTCCGTCGCTTTCACGCCGGAGCTGACGATTCCGGTGTTGCGCGAGATCTACACGAAATACCGCGACATCTCGTGGGACAAATACGGTCCGCTCGACGCTTTCAACCCGAACACGCGCTGGTCGGGTGACGGATACATCGGCATCGATGTCGGCGCGACACTGATCGCGATTGAGAACCATCGCTCGGGCAACGTCTGGAAATGGTTCATGGACAACGAGGAAGTGGAGAAGGCAATGCGTCTCGCGGGCTTCAAGCAGACCGCCCGCGAACTTGACCGCGCAGACATGAACTATCTTCGCAAGCTCGCGCGCGAGACGTGGGATTGCATCGCGTATTTCGTCCATCCGGATACGGGTTTGCCTTACGATGACAGCAGCCGCGGCAAGAACACCTCCGCGACCAACCTCGGCCTCTATCTTGCGGCGTTGGCTGCCGCGCGCGACATGGGGTTCATCAGTGCCGAGGAAGCAGAGATGCGCGCCCGGAAGGTGCTCGACGGTTTGGAGCAGTTCCCGACGTGGCACGGGTTTGCCCAGTGCTGGCACGGCGTGGCGGACTTCAAGCCGTCGGAGGACGATACGTGGGTGTCGCTGGTGGATAGCGGCAACTACGCCATGGGACTCGTGGCGGCCGCGCAGGCCTTTCCGTCGTTGCGAGCCCGCTTTCAAAAGCTGGTGGACAACATGGATTGGGCCGGGTTGTATGACACGAATGCCGTGCAGCTCTACGGCGGTTTCGACATGAAGAAGCAGCAGTTCAACCCCGACTGGCGTGTGGATATGCTTGCCACCGACAGTCGGTCTGCGGCGTTCATGGCCGTGGCCTCGGGAGACACGCCGCCCGAACTGTGGGCGAATCTGAAGCGAGAAGTGGACGAGCGTTATCACGTGAAGGTACTCACGCCGGGGTGGGTGGGCGGCGGATTGTTCATGCAGTATCTGAACGGCATCTTCCTCAACGAGAAGAACACGCTGGTGGGCCGGTCAGCCGCGAACTTTGCCTACGAAAACATGCGCCACGCGGATGCCTTGGGCTTGCCCGTCTGGGGCTGGTCGGCTTCGGTCAATCCCGATGGAGGTTACCTGGGTTGGGGCGTGCTGCGGGATGACGTGGTGACACCGCATGCGAGCGTGCTTGCGATCGAAGACTTTCCGCGCGAGGTCGTAAACAATCTCTACGTGCTCCAGCGCATGGGTGCCCGCGCGCCGTGGGTCGAGAACGGCCAATCCTACAACTTCGGTTTCCGCGACAGCATCAACCAGGTCAGCGGAAAAGTTGCGGACGGTTATCTCGTGCTCGACCAATCGATGTTGTTCCTGAGCCTGGCCAACTTCCTCGAGAACGGTCTTGTGCGGCGTTACTTCACGGCCGATCCGGGCGTGCAATCTGCGTTGAAGAGCATTCCGGACTTTGCCAACCCCGAGGGTGGCACCAACGTTTCCATTTACGAACCGGGGCTTGGGCAGATGAAGGCGAAGGCTCAAGTCGGTCGTCATCTCGATGTGCCGCATGTTTCCGTGCCACCGGTACTCGATGGTGATTTGTCCGACTGGCCGCAGCAGGGGAGCGACACGGTCCGCTATCCTGACCAGTCAGAGTTTGGCGTGCCGCCGATGAAGCAGCGGTTCCAAGGGCAATTTCACTTTGCGTGGGATGAAACCAACCTTTACGTGGCGGCCGACGTGCAGGACGACGAGATCGTCTGTGAGGCGCCCGCGAATGAACTCTACAAAGATGACGCCATCGAGCTGTTTGTCGACGCGCAAAACGACGGCTTCAAGTGGGCCGACCCCAAGGATTTTCAGATCGGTCTCAGTCCCTCCGGTCCCGACGGGAAAGCTATGATCTACGCGTGGTTCCAGAACACCGTGCCGGAGGGGGCAGAAGTGGCGAGCCGGGTGAATCCGGCCGAGACCGGCGGCTCGTATACGGTTGAGGCGCGGATCCCGTGGGCGTTCCTCGGCATTACCAACGCCGTCGCGGACCGGGTCATCCCGTTCTCCTTTGCCGTGCACACGGTCAACAAGGCCCGCACCGCGTCCGCGAAGATCAACTGGTCCTACCGTATTGAAGTCGATCGCCTCGATCTGGGCGAACTCAAGCTGGTGCCATAGCTTCATTGCGCATCCTCTCTCCTCCTGATTGCTCTGCGCGCGCATCACCAACGATCTTCAGTTGTGCTCACCCGCGCCGGGAAACCAGGAGCTTGTGGGTTTCTGTCGCAGGGCTATAATCCCTGCCGGAGAGGCGGCCATGACCAAGCCCCGCTGGGAGCACTTTGCGCATCAGGCTGACATCGGCGTCCGCGGAATCGGCGCGACGCGTGACGAGGCTTTTCAACAGGCCGCGCTCGCCCTCACCGCCGTCATTACCGATCCGCGCAAGATCGTTGCGCGCGAGCCGCTCGAGGTGAACTGTGAGGCGGACGATGAGGAGATGCTTTTTGTCGACTGGCTCAATCGTCTCATCTATGAAATATCCACGCGCAAGATGCTGTTCAGCCGGTTTGATATTTGGGTGCACCCGCCCACACTTCGCGCGCGCATTTGGGGCGAGCCCATCAGTGCGGCCCGGCATCGCCCCGCGGTCGAAGTGAAGGCCGCGACCTACCACGAGCTCGTCGTGCGCCAGACAGAAGACGGTCTTTGGATCGCGCAATGCGTGGTGGATGTGTGAGGGGGAGAAGTTACCAGTGAGAAGTATCCAGTGACCAGTGGAAGATGGACACAGCAAGACTAACGCGGGTGGGTGAGTATGAATGGCGGATTGAACCGAAGGGCTCGATGCGCGTGCCCGGCGTACTTTTCGCGGATGAGCAGCTCATCCGCGAAATGGATGACAAGGTATGCGACCAGGTCTCCAACGTGGCAACCTTGCCCGGCATCGTGAAGGCGTCGTTCGCCATGCCCGACGCGCATTGGGGCTATGGCTTTCCGATCGGCGGCGTCGGTGCTTTCGATCCGGAGGCGGGTGGTGTGGTTTCTGCCGGCGGGGTTGGGTTCGATATTTCCTGCGGCGTGCGCACCATGCTGACCGGCATGACGACCGACAAGTTGAAGCCGATCCGCGAGAAGATTGCCGAGGCGCTTTTCCGAAAGGTGCCCGCCGGTGTCGGCAGCACCGGTCGCATCCGGCTGAACGAGCAGCAGATGGAAGCGATGCTGACGGGCGGTGCGCGGTGGGCTGTCGAGCAGGGATACGGTGCGTTGGCCGACTTGGATCGGATTGAATCGCGCGGTTGTGTCGAAGGCGCGCGCCCGTCCGAGATTTCGCCGCAGGCGCGAAAGCGGCAGGAAGAGGAAATGGGCACGCTGGGGTCGGGCAATCACTACCTCGAAGTTCAGGAAGTCACCGAGATATTCGACGAGGCGGCTGCGACGGCTTTTGGCCTGCGATTGGGTGGCATCGCCGTCAGCATCCACTGCGGCTCGCGCGGGCTCGGGCACCAGGTGGCGACGGAGTATTCGAAGAAGATGCTGATGGCGGCGTCTGCCAGCGGTATCCGGCTGCCTGACCGCGAACTTGCCTGTGCGCCGATCCGGTCGCCCGTCGGGCAGTCGTACTTGGGCGCGATGCGGTCGGCCATCAACTGCGCGCTGGCGAATCGGCAGATCATCACGCACCTCGTGCGGGAGGCACTCGCGCCGCTGGTGGGGAGTGGCGATATGCCGCTGCTTTACGATGTGTCGCACAATACGTGCCGCGAGGAAGAGCACGTCGTCGACGGCGAGAAGAAGCACCTGTTTGTGCATCGCAAAGGTGCGACGTGCGCGCTCGGACCGGGTGAGTCATCGTTGCCGGAGACGCTGCGCGGGGTGGGGCAGCCGGTGCTGATCGGCGGCACGATGGGGACAGCGTCCTACATTCTTGCGGGGACGACGAAGAGCATGGGTATGGCCTTTGCTTCGGCGTGTCACGGCGCGGGACGGCAAATGAGCCGAACACAGGCGACGCAGCAGTGGCAGGGGAAAGACGTGATGGATGAGCTTGGCCGGCGCGGCATCATCATCCGCTGCAAATCGCCCCGCGGCGTCGCCGAAGAAGCACCGGGCGCGTACAAGAATGTCAGTGCCGTGGTCGAGGCCACGCATGCGGCCGGTCTCGCGCGCAAGGTCGCGCGCCTGCGGCCGCTGATCTGCGTGAAGGGTTGACGGCCCGTTTGTTCTCGGCAGGCGTGGTGCGGCGTGGTACGCTAGTCAGGCGATGAACGTGTGGTGGGTCAGCAGCCGCCCGGGTGGCGCCGAATTTTCCAAGGGTTGGAAAATTCAAGACGTGATTTTCCAAGGGTTGGAAAATCTGCGCGGCGGCGCGGCGGGGAGGCGGCATCATGCCGATCCATAACGCCGACATTGCTTCTGTCTTCGGCGAAATCGCCGATCTCCTCGACATCTCCGGCGACAATCCTTTCCGCATTCGCGCGTATCGTAATGCCGCGCGCACCGTGCTCGATCTCAGTCGCGAACTGCAGCAGATGGTGGAGCAGGGCGAGGGCGTGACGGCGTTGCCCGGCATCGGCAAGGATTTGGCGAAGAAGATCGAAGACATTGTGCGGACCGGTACGACGCCGACGCTCGACAAGCTCCGGAAGGAAGTGCCTGCGGGGATCGTCGAACTGCTGCGATTGCCCAGCCTGGGGCCGAAGCGGGTGAAGATCCTCTGGAAGGCGTTGAAGATTGAGTCCGTGCACGAACTTGAGGTCGCGGCGCGGGAAGGGCGTGTCCGCGAGTTGGAAGGCTTTGGCGAGAAGACGGAGCAGCAGATTCTCGACGCGATTCAGATTCATGCCGACCAGGGGCGGCGGTTCTTGCGCGCGGCGGTGGCGCCTTACGCGGAGGCGCTGCGTCAATTTCTCGAGGACGTGCCCGGGGTGAAGCGGGTCGAGTTGGCCGGGAGCTACCGGCGGGCGAAAGAGACGGTAGGGGATATTGATGTGCTGGTGGTGGCTGGTGCGAAGAGCGCGGTCGTGGAGCAGTTTGTCGCGTACGACGAGGTGAAGGAGGTGTTGGCCAAGGGCGACACCAAGTCGAGCGTGGTGCTTCGTTCCGGCCTGCAGGTGGACCTGCGGGTGGTTGCGCGCGAGAGTTTCGGTGCGGCGCTGCACTATTTCACCGGCAGCAAAGCGCACAACATTGCCATCCGGAAGATGGGCCAGCAGCGCGGACTGAAGGTGAACGAGTACGGGGTGTTTCGCGGTGAGGAGTATGTCGCGGGCGCGACGGAAAAGGATGTGTACAAGGCCGTGGACCTGCCGTTCATTCCCCCGGAGTTGCGCGAGAACATGGGTGAGATCAGGGCCGCGCAGGAGGGGGCGTTGCCGAAGCTGGTCGAGATCGACGATATTCGGGGCGACCTGCACATGCACACGCTGGCGTCGGATGGTCAGAATACGATCGGCGAACTGGTGGACACGGCGCGGCGGCGCGGCTACGAGTACATTGCGATCACCGAGCATTCCAAGCGGCTGGCGATGGCAGGGGGATTGGACGAGAAACGGGTGCTCGAGCAGGTCGCGGAGATCGATGCGTTCAACGCGGAGCATGGGGATTTCCGGGTGCTGAAGGGCATCGAGGTGGACATCCTCGAAGACGGGCAACTGGATTTGCCGGATTCGGTGTTGCAGGAACTGGACCTTGTGGTGGGTTCGGTGCACAGCCTCTTCAAGCTTTCCGGGGAGAAGCAGACCGCCCGGATTTTGAGAGCGATGGAGAATCCGTACTTCACGATGCTCGGTCATCCGACGGGCCGGCTTCTGCTGGAGCGTGAGCCGTACGACGTGGATGTGGGTCGGGTGATTCAGCAGGCGCGCGAGTGCGGCTGTTACATCGAGCTCAACTCGCATCCGTTGCGGCTCGACCTGAGCGACGCGTTTTGCCGGCTTGCGCGGGAGGAGGGGGTGCTGGTCAGCATCAACACCGACGCGCACGGAACGATGGATCTCGACTACATCCGCTACGGCGTCGGCCAGGCGCGGCGCGGCTGGCTGGAGAAGAAGAACGTGCTGAACACCCGAACGTTGAAGCAACTCCGGCCCCTGCTGGCCAAGACGATGGGGCATCGGTCGCGCAACGCGTGACAGGCCGCATTTCCGATGCTACATTCCCACGCAGTTTTTGCACATGAAAGCGTCCCGGCTTGAAGCGGCTATTTTTGATTTTGACGGAGTGATCGTTAACTCCGAGCCGCTGCATTGTGCCGCATTCCAGCGGATTCTCGAGCCGCTTGGCATCGCGTTCACGTGGGACGACTATATCGAGTTTTACCTCGGCTTCGACGATCGCGATGCGATCCGGCAGGCGTTCCGGCAGAGCGGCAAGCGGGTGAAGGATGCGGAATTGCCCGCGCTGATCGATGCCAAGGCACGTGCGTTTGAGGCGTTGGCCGAGGAGCGGGGCGCGGAGCCATATCCCGGGGTGGTGGAATTGATCCGAGCGCTGGATCGTGAAGTGCCGGTGGCCTTGTGCAGCGGCGCCCTGCGACGGGATGCGGAGCCGATCCTGCGGAAGCTTGGGCTGCGGGATTGCTTCAAGGTGATGGTGACGGCGGACGAGGTGGCGGTGAGCAAGCCGGATCCGTCGTCGTACCGGCTGGCGGTGAAGCGGCTGGCGGAAGTTGCCGGGCGGGTGATCGATGCGCGTCACAGCGTGGCCATCGAGGATACGCCCGCGGGGATCGAGGCGGCAGCCGGGGCCGGATTGAAGGTGCTTGCCGTGGCCAACAGCTACAAGGCGGACAAGTTGTCCGGTGCCACGCGCGTGGTGGATTCGTTGGCCGGGGTGACGCCGGAAGATCTCGCGCGGTTGGTGGCGGGTTGAGCCATATTGCATTTTGCAGATGGCGGCGCTAGGTTTGTCGGCGGGAAATGCGGCCGCGTTTTCCGAAGAGGGCCTGAATGATTGTGTGGCGCAGAATGTTGTGGCTGTATCCGGCGGGGCTGCTGCTCGCCGCGTACCTTGCACCAGCGGCGCTGGTGACCGAGAAATCCGATTCCATCTTTTCCGTCGACGGTCTGATGGTGGACACGCTGGACAAGGAGCAAACCGAGGCCGGGCCCGACGGCAAATTCTATCACGTTGAAATGAAACGGTTCCCGATGCCGCTCGAGAATCGCCGTGGCGCGCCGCCGTCGGGCTCGACGGTGCCTGCGTCGTCGGGCGTTGCCACCGTTCCCCGTGATGTGGTGATGAAGTATGCCAACGAGGCCGATTCCTTTGCGCGCCAGCAAGACTGGAGCCGCGCCCTGAACGAGATTCAGCGCGGGCTGGAGCTGGCGCCGGAAGACATGACGCTGCTGCGCAAAGCGGCGGCCTATGCCGCGTTGGCCCGCCGCTTTGCGGTGGCGGATGAGTATTTTGCCCGGGTGCTGAAGGTCTATCCGGACAGTGTGCCGTTTCTCTCGGGCCGGGCCGGCGTGCTGATCCGGTTGCTGAAGTTGCCCGAGGCGGATGCGCTGCTGCGCAAGGTTTTCGAGATTGAGCCGAACTATCTCACGGCACAGTTCAACTACCTTTGTCTGCAGATCGCGCGAGGGGATCAGAAGCTCGTGCCGGGACCATGGGAGACGCTGAGCACGGAAGAATTGATCTCCATGGTCAACTGGCTCGATGCGGATCGCGCGGATTATCTCATGGCGCTGAAAGAGAGCGGCTACGTGACCTTGTGTGACATGACGCTGGGCAAGGGCGCGGGTGCGCACATCGACGAGATCGCCAGTGACATCAAGCTGGCGCGTGACGCCCTCCTGGCCAAGCAGTGGGCGAAGGCCGAAGCCGAAATCCGGCGGCTCATGGGGATGGGCGTGCAAGCGCTTGGACTCCGCATGGATCTGGCGCGGTGCCGGTTTGAGCAGGGCGACATGGACAGCGCGCTGACGATTTTGAAGGATGCGGCAAGCCGGCACCCGGATATGTTGTCGGTACAGTACAACTACGCCTACGTGCTGATGGGCATGAAGCGATTTGCCGAGGCAGCGCCGATTCTGGAGATCGCCCGGCAGATTGATCCGAACGATGGTCAAACGGTATTTGCATTGGCCTGCGCCTACGTGGAAGAGGGCCTCATGGACAAGGCCTGGCCGATGCTTACCCGGCTGGCGCAGACGCACACGGAGCAGATGGGTTACTGGATGCAGGGCAACGAATCCTACCTGAAGACGATCCGCAGTCATCCAGACTATGCGAGGACCATCCAACGTGTGATTGGCAGTCCCTGAGCGGGCTGGTTGATGCAGCGGCAGGTTGCATTTGCGCTCTTCTTCTCCTAATAATGTGTGGCGATGTTGTGTGGATGTCACCCGCGGGGGTGTGTAATCCGATATCCAGGAGGAAACAAGCAATGCGCATGATCGTGACGATGGTGATGGTGGGCGTGATGGCGGTGGCCGGTGCGACGTGGGCGCAGGACGACTTGGCGCCGCGGACCGCGGATACGGTCGCCCCCGTAGAGGCCGCAGTGTCTGCCATGCCGGCATTGCCGATGGACCCGGATATGCCTGCTTTGCCCGAGACTCCAGTTTCTGAAGAAGCTGCTCCTGCAACGGATGCGGCTCCGGCTCCGGCGGGAGAGAAGGCCATCGCGCTGGTGAAGATCGGTGCCGTGGATGATGCGCTGGTCGAACGTATTCGCGCGTTCGTGGCGTCCAATCTTCGCGTACCGGTTCGCGTGCTCCCTGCGCAGGCAGCGGGTGCCGCGACGCTGGAGGATACGGCCCGGCTTGCGGCTGGATTGATGGGGCCGGATGATGACTTTGTTGTGGCCCTTGCGGGGTTTGGTCCGGAAGTTACGACGCACGGCGTCAGCCTTCCCGATATTCGCGCGGCGGCGGTTAACGTGACGGCTCTGCAGCCGGCCGACAACGATGCCGAGCGCCTCGCCCGGCGCGTCGATCGCCAAGTGATGCAAAGCATTGGCATGCAGTTGGGCATGGGGCCATGCCCGAATCCCCAGTGCGCCATGTGGGTCTACACGACCGAAGAAGAGCTCGACGCCAAGGGTCGCAACTATTGTCCGCCATGCCAGGATCGGGCGGAGCAGAGCCTGGTGGCCCATGGTTTCAAGGTCAAGAGTTTGAGCGAGATGCTGCAGCAGAAGTAATGCCGACCATTCGGAACCCAAACCATGTTGGACATCAAAATAATCCGTGAGCGGGAAGAAGATGTGCGTCGCGCGCTTGCGGCGCGTTGCGTCGAGGTTGATTTGGACGGCGTGCTGGCCCTGGACCGGGAGCGTCGCGCCCTGTTGTCGGATGTGGAAGCGCTGAAGAATCGGCGCAACGTGGTGTCCAAGCAGTTGGGGGAGCTGAAGAGAGCGGGGCAGGACATCAGCGCTGCGCAGAAGGACATGCGGGCGTTGGGCGATGAGGTTACGGCCAAGGATGGCCGTGTCCGCGAACTCGAGCAGAAGCTGCAGGAGGCGATGCTCTTCATACCGAACATGCCGCACAGCAGCGTGCCGGTCGGCAAGTCGGCCGCGGATAACCAGGTGGTGCGTCAGCATGGTGAGCCGAAGGCGTTCGACTTCGAACCGCTCCCGCATTGGACGCTGGGTGCGAAGCTCAAGATGTTCGATTTCGAACGCGCCGCGCGGATGACGGGCGCGGGTTTCCCTCTCTTTACCGGCCGTGGCGCGCTGCTGGAGCGTGCGCTGATCAGCTTCATGCTGGATGTACACACGCGCGAGCACGGGTACACGGAAATCTCGCCGCCGTTTGTCTGCAATTCCGCCTCGATGCGCGGCACGGGTCAGCTTCCGAAGCTGGCCGAGGAGATGTATTTCATCCCGGCGGACGATCTCTACCTGATTCCGACGGCCGAGGTGCCGGTGACGAACCTGTATCGCGACGAAATCATTCGCGACCCGCTGCCGATTTACCTTACCGCCTACACGCCGTGTTTCCGTCGCGAGGCCGGCGCGGCGGGCAAGGATACGCGCGGGTTGATCCGCGTGCACCAGTTCGACAAGGTGGAGATGGTGAAGTTTGTCGAACCGGAAACGTCGTACGACGAGTTGGAGAAACTGGTGGCGAATGCGGAAGACATTCTACAGCGGCTCGGGCTGACGTACCGTGTGTTGCAGTTGTGTACAGGCGACATGAGTTTCTCCGCGGCGAAGTGCTATGACATCGAACTTTGGGCGCCGGCGCAGAAGGGGTGGCTCGAGGTCTCCTCGTGCAGCAACTTTGAGGATTTCCAGGCGCGGCGCGCCCAGATTCGCTATCGGAACAAGGATGGCAAGACGGCCTATGTTCACACCCTGAACGGGTCGGGCGTGGCACTGGCGCGGCTGGTGGTGGCCATCATGGAGAACTATCAGCAGGCCGATGGCTCCATCGAGCTGCCGGAAGTGATCCGGCCCTACATGAACGGGCTTGCGCGGATCGAGTAGAGGCTCTGTTCGCGCGCGCCGGCCGGGCGGGAACGAGTTTATGCTGCGCAACATTACCGACACGATTCAGAAGCATGCCCTGCTGAGGGGCGACGATCGCGTTGTCGTGGCGGTTTCCGGTGGCGCCGATTCCGTTGCCTTGCTTTACGCGTTGCACCATCTCCGGCGTCGCCTGGGGATTTCCCTTATCGTGGCGCATCTCGATCATGGCATTCGCGGGCCGGCCGGCGCGGCTGACGCCACCTTCGTGAAACAGTTGGCGTGGAAGCTTGGGCTGCCGTGCGTCCATGAACGGGTTGATGTGCCGGCGTCGGCGCGGCTGTCGAAGACTTCGCTGGAAATGGCCGCGAGAGAGGCGCGGTATGCCTTTCTGGTGCGGACCGCCCGGAAACTGAACGCGACGTGCATTGCCACGGCGCACACGTCGGATGATCAGGTGGAGACCATCCTGCTCCGGCTGGCGCGCGGCGCCGGATCGCGCGGGTTGACCGGCATTCCTTTTCGGACGATGAGCGACGGCATGCCGGTGGTGCGGCCGATGCGCGAGGTCTCTCATGCCCAGGCCGTGGCCTTTCTCAAGAAGCACCGCCTGCGCTGGCGGGAGGACAGAACCAACCGCGAACTGCGATTTCTCCGCAACCGTGTTCGACACAAAGTGCTTCCTTTTCTGGAAGAGCAGCTCAGCCCGAGACTGCGCGAAACCCTGCGTCGCACGTCGGACATCATGGCGGGTGAAAACGAGTGGATGGATGCCGAGGCGCAGAAAGCGCTGCGTTCATGCACGCTCAGCCATGGCGTGCTGTCGGTCCGGAGTCTGAAGGCGTTGACGCTGGCCGTGCGTCGCCGCGTGGTGCGAGCGTGGCTGGTCGATTGTGGGTTGCCGCCGGACGTGGTGGATTACGATGTGGGCGAACGGGTGGAACAGTTGTTGGCGGCGAGAGGGGGAACCAAGTCGGCTGCCCTGCCGGGTGACTGGCGGGTGGTGCGTGCATATGATCGGTTGCGGGTCGAACGCGTGCCCGCGAAACGCGAGAAGGGGTTTTGCGTGTCCCTTCGAATCCCCGGTGTCACACGCCTGAGCGAGCCGGCCCTGCGGATTGATGCGAAATACGCCACCGGCATCGTACGTGAGCGCACAGCGCGCGTGGGCCGCTATCCCTCCACGGCCACCGTGAGCCGAGCGGCGGTGGGAAAGGAGCCGGTCTTCATCCGCTCGTGGCAGCCGGGCGACCGTATCCGGCCGCTGGGCATGAAGGGCTCCAAGAAGATTCAGGACATTTTGACCGACCTGAAGGTGCCCGTTGATCAACGCGGGCAAGTTCCGCTGCTGGAATGTCGGGGTGAGATCATCTGGCTGCCCGGCTACCGGGTGGCGCAGGGCTGGGAAGTCCGTGGTCCGGGGGATCGCTGCGTGCGCCTGCGCATCAGTGCGCCCTGAGCATCTGCGGTGCGGATGGTCTCATACCCATTGCATTGTGCCTGCCGGAGTGTTAGTTTCTACACGACTTTGAACGCAATGGTTGCGTTCGCGTCTGAAGTAGAACATGGAACCAACCACCCCCAATCGCAAAGATACGGGATCAGGCAAGCCGGGGCTGCCGATACGCGGCATGGCCCTCTGGCTGCTTCTCCTCGCACTTTTTCTGACCGTTTTCCAAGTCTTCTCCCAAGGGCAGGACAAGCGTCAAAAACTCACCTACACGGATTTCCGACGTCTCGTGGAGCAGGGTCGCGTCCGCAAGTGCGAGATTGTGATGGACGTCTCGGGGTTGCAGTACGTCCGCGGCGAGATGGTGGAAGCCGACGGCGCCTCGGGCCGTCCGCGCAAGTTCCGCGTGGAAGTGCATGGGACGGATGACCTGACCAAGCTGTTGGTGGAGAAGGGCGTCGAGTTCGAGTTCAAGACGCAGAATCCCTACATATGGCAGGTGGTCTCGGGCGCCGTGCCATTTCTCCTGGTGCTCGGATTGCTCTATTTCCTTTTTGTCCGCCAGATGCGGATGGCCGGGCGTGGCGCGATGAGTTTCGGCAAGAGTCGCGCGCGACTGATGACGCGCGACAAGAACAAGATCACGTTTGACGACGTGGCGGGTATTGACGAGGCGAAGGAAGAAGTCGAGGAGATCATCGAGTTCCTCAAGGACCCGAAACGCTTCCAGCGGTTGGGCGGGCGTATTCCCAAGGGCGTGCTGCTCGTGGGTCCTCCCGGCACGGGCAAGACGCTTCTCGCCAAGGCCATTGCCGGCGAGGCGCAGGTTCCCTTCTTCACGATCAGCGGCTCCGACTTCGTCGAGATGTTTGTCGGTGTCGGTGCGTCGCGCGTGCGCGACATGTTCGAGCAGGGCAAGAAGAACGCGCCTTGCATCATCTTTATCGATGAAATTGATGCCGTGGGTCGGAGTCGATTCAGCGGCATCGGTGGCGGGCACGACGAACGCGAGCAGACGCTGAACGCGCTGCTGGTGGAGATGGATGGGTTCGATACGCAGGAAGGTGTCATCATCATTGCGGCGACGAACCGGCCGGACGTGCTGGATCCGGCGTTGCTCCGTCCCGGCCGCTTCGACCGCCAGATCGTGATTGATCTTCCGACGTTGGAAGGTCGCGAGGCGATTCTTAAGATCCACGCGCGCAAGGTGAAACTGGGAGTGAATGCAGATCTCCGCCGTGCGGCGCGGGGGACGCCCGGCTTTTCGGGAGCCGACCTTTCGAATCTCATCAATGAGTCGGCCCTTCTGGCCGCGCGCCGTGGCGCGGAAGCCATCGAGGTGAAGGATTTGGAGGAGGCGCGCGACAAGGTTCGTTGGGGGCGCGAGCGACGCAGCCGGGTGTTGGATGACAAGGAGAAACGGCTGACGGCCTATCACGAGGCGGGGCATGCCGTGGTGCTTTCACTGGTGGAAGGTGCGGAGCCGCTGCATAAGGTTACCATCATTCCTCGCGGCGCGGCGCTGGGCGCCACCATGCAGTTGCCGGAGAAGGACCGCTATACGGAGAGTCGCGGAAAATTGCTTGGGATGCTGACGGGCCTCATGGGTGGTCGCTGCGCCGAGGAGATCGTGATTGGCGACATTACCACCGGTGCGCATAACGACATCAAGCAGGCGACGAGAATCGCCCGCATGATGGTGTGCGATTGGGGGATGAGCGAGACCGTGGGCCCGCAGAGTTTTGGGGAACGTGAGGAGCTGCTCTTCTTGGGGCGTGAGGTCTCGCGCTCCCAGGAATACAGTGAAGAAACGGCGCGGCGGATCGACGCGGAAGTCTCGCGTCTGCTTCACGAAGCTCACGAGGAAGCGCTGAGGCTGCTTCGCGAACACCGGGAGAAGCTGGACACGGTGGCCACGCTCCTGCTGGAGCGTGAGACCCTGGATGGTCGCGATGTGGAAGAGATCGTCAAGCATGGCCGCATCCTTTCTGAAGTGGAACGTGCGGAAGTTGACGAGAAGAAGAATCCCACACCGCCGCCTGCGGCGGCAGTTGAACCGCCGGCCAGTGCGCCGGCTTGATGTGGCTTGCGGCGGGTGATGACCCGCACCCATTTCCGATGAAGACCTCTCCGCCCATCCGATGGCGCTGCGGTGACCGACAAGTGGATCTTTCCGGTCGAGCCCTGGTCATGGGCATCTTGAACGTCACTCCCGATTCCTTCTCCGATGGCGGCCGTTACACGGGGGTCGAGGCGGCCGTCGAGCATGCCCTGCAGATGTTACAGGACGGCGCGGACATCCTGGATATCGGTGGTGAATCCACGCGGCCGGGCGCGCTGCCTGTGCCGGTGGAGGAGGAACTTCGCCGCGTGGTTCCGGTCATCGAGGCGGTGCGCCGGGAGAGCGATGTGCTTATCTCCGTGGACACGCGCAAGGCGGTGGTCGCGAGGGAAGCTTTACGATGTGGAGCTCGCATCATCAACGATGTCACGGCGTTGACGGGTGACTCGGAGATGGCAGAGGTTGCGCGGCGGCACGGGGCGGGCGTGGTGTTGATGCACATGTTGGGTGAGCCACAAACGATGCAGGCGTCGCCCCGCTATGACGATGTGGTGGCCGAGGTCGGTGCCTATCTGGGGCGGCGGATACAGGACTTGGTGGCGGCGGGGCTCGATCCCGAGACGCTGGCGATTGACCCGGGCATAGGATTTGGCAAGACGGTAGAGCACAACGTCAGCCTGCTGGTTCATCTGGACCGGCTGTGCGCTTTGGGCCGGCCGGTCGTGGTCGGGTTGTCCCGGAAGAGCTTCCTCGGCAAGATTACCGGCCGTGAAATGGGGGATCGGCTGTCTGCCAGCCTGGGGGGTGCGGCCTACGCGATCCTTCGCGGTGCCCAAGTCATCCGTGTGCACGATGTAAAGGAATCTTGCGATGTGGCACGGCTCATGGCTATCTTCGGTGCAGAACAGGCTGGCGATGCAGTTTCTTAACCAGATACACATACCGGGGTTCTCGGGCATGCTCGAGATTCTCCTGCTCGCCGTCGTTTTCTACTACATCTTCCTGTTCTTCAGAGGTACGCGCGGTGCGCAGGTGCTGCTGGGCTTGGCCTTGATGCTGATCCTGCTGCTGGTGGTTACGCAGGTCTTTCACCTGGATGCGCTCAACTGGCTCCTGCAGCGTTTCTCAGTCTACCTGGCCATTGCCTTCATCGTTATTTTCCAGCCGGAGATCCGCAGGGCGTTGGCAGAGTTGGGCAAGCAGCACGTGTTTACGGCCAGCACGATGGATCGGACGGTTGTGGATAATATGGTGAAGGCGGTTCTCATGCTGGCGGAGCGCAAGATCGGAGCGCTCATTGCCGTTGAACGAGAAATAGGCACGCGCCTGACGCAGGAGACCGGCGTGCAGATGGACAGCCTGGTCACGCCCGAACTACTGGCAAGCATCTTCTACCCCCACACACCGTTGCACGATGGCGGTGTCATTATCTGTCAGAACAGGATTGTGGCTGCAGGTTGTCTCTTTCCGCTGTCGGCCCGCGACGAGTTGAGCAAATCGTTGGGCACACGGCATCGCGCGGGTATTGGGTTGACGGAGGAGACCGATGCCATCGTGGTGATTGTGTCCGAGGAGACCGGGGCGATCTCGGTGGCCTACAAAGGGCGGCTGACGCAAGGCATGGACGAGGAGCGGCTGGAGCGCTTGCTGGCGGCCGTGTTGCTGAAGAGTCCGAAGGCCCGGAACCGATGGACAAAAGTGAAACAGCAGTTGGACCTGACGCCGGAAGGTGTTGCCAAGACCATTGCCGAGGAGTCTGACAGTCATGGGTGAAAAGATATCCATGTTGAAGCAGGCTGTTCTCAGCAACAAGGGGCCCAAGGCTGCGGCCCTGCTGCTTGCGCTGATTGCCTGGTATGCCATTCAGTCGGTGATCAATTTTGAGACGGTGGTGCCCGATGTGCCGTTGACCGTACAGCTGGATCCGGGGTGGGCGATTCTGGACTGGTCCGCGAAAACGGCTGACGTGGTTTTCCGAGGTTCGCAGGAAGATATCCGATATCTCAACAAGGACCAGGTGAAGGTTGAGTTGGATATCCGGGGCAAACCGGTGAAGGGCTCGTTGACGGTGCGGTTGACTCCCAAGAACGTGCGGTCACCCGGCGCGGTTCGTCCAATTCTTGTGAAGCCGGATCAGGTTACCCTGCGGCTGGACCAGGAGGGTGAGAAGCAGGTGCCGGTCAAGGCCGACCTACAGGGCGTGCCGCCGGAGGGATACGAGGTAGAGCGCATCGTCTGCACGCCGGCCTCTGTTGTGGTTTACGGGCCCAGGCGGCGACTGGATGAGATTGATGTGGTGCGCACAGCGCCTATTGACTTGGAGGGTCGAAGCAGGAGTTTCAAGAAGTTGAAGATGAGCCTTCTTCAGCCGAGCGAAACGTGGACGGCCCGGATGTCGCCGAGCAACGTGGTGGTGGAGGTCATGATCGCGGAGCGCGCGGCGACCAAGGAAGTTGAAGATGTGCCTGTCACGGTGCTGGTGCCGCCCGGATCCCGGCAACGATTTGACGTGTGGCCGCAGCGGATCAAGGTGACGCTCAGGGGGCGTGCCGAGCTGCTCAAGGATTTGAAGAAGGATGACGTGGTGGCCTTTATTGACTGTGCGTCGCTGGATACGGGAGCGACCTATGATCTTCCCGTGCGGGTCACCGCGGGGCCGGGTTTGACGGCTTTGGGGATAGAACCGCCGACGGTGAAAGTTACGGCAGGTGATTTGTGAAGCCAGTTGCGCAGCTTGTGTGGAGTTTGTGGATCGCGGCTTTTCTGATGACCGCGATGTCCCGGTCGGCACCTGCCCAGAGTGCCCCGCGAGCGGCGCTGGATGAGCGTAGCGTGCTGGTGGCCTGGACCAATGAGTCCGCGCCCGGGGCTACGACGGATGTGGCGGCGGCGCGCGAGACAGAAGTCAGCGAAGCGGTCCAAAACGGCTATCGGCTGGCACGTGAAGGCCGCCTGCAGCAGGCCGTGGTGGTGTTTAATGAAGTGTTGGAGAAGACGCCGGGAAACACCAGTGCGCGCTTTGGGCTGGGCACGGTGTACATCCAGATGGAGCAATACACCAATGCTCTCGCCATGTTGGAACCCATGATGGCGGAATCGCCGAGGGATTTCTCCCTCAAGAATAATGTGGCCTGGTTGTATGCCACGGCGAAAGATTCATCGATTCGGAATGGCAAGAAGGCGGTTGCCCTTGCCCAAGAGGCGCTGGTGATCGCGCCAAGGGATTTTCATGTGTGGAGTACACTCGCGGAGGGTTATTACGTTCTGGGCCAGTACGATCGCGCCCTGCGCGCCTCCGAGGAAGCCCTGCAACTGGCCGAGGCGGCGGGCGCGGACAAGCCCACGAGGGTCGATTACGAGCGCCAGGTCAAGAAGAGCCGGAGAGCGGCTGAAGCGATGTCCGTGATGGAGTGAGTTTCATGAAGTTGAAGGGCTGTGTGTTGTTCATGTTGGCGGCGTGTGCGATGGCGATGGGCGTGGGGCCTGCCTGCGGGCAGGCGCCCGGCGTGGTGGAGGATGTGGACTCCTCGCGCATGGTCCCCATGTGGGACGGGAACTGCGTGAGGGTCGGTGCCGTACGCGTGTTCCCCGAGACCCATTCTCTGGTGGTGTCGGGTTGGGTCAACCAAGTGATTGGTCCGATCGAGTTGCTGGCGTGTGGTCGTGGCGGCAAGACGCATGAAAGCGTCTTTGTGCTGAATGTGGACCCCGTTCATCTGCAGACGGGATTGTTGCTGTTGGGGCTGAAGCCGGGCCAACCACCGACGGGTTTGGGGCAGGGGCAGCCGGAAGGTCCCAAGTTGGACCTTTGGGTGGACTGGGAGGAGAACGGTGAAACCAAGTCGGCCCGAGCGGAAACCTTTGTCTACAATGTTCAGGACAAGACGGTTCTGCCTGAGACGCCGTGGATATTCACGGGTTCCATTTTCCTGGATGGTGAGTTCAAGGCATCCGCCGAAGAGAGCCTCGTGGTGACCTATTGGGACCCGTGGGCCATCATCAACATTCCGCTGATCTGCGGCACCAATGACGAGATCTTGGTGGTCAACACGAATAGCGTTCCGCCACTGAAGACGCCGATACGCATGCGGATGGAGATGGCAAAGTAGGCTGGCTCCCTTGTATTTGAGGTGCCCATGAGTGATGTTGCGCAGGGAAACGGAAACACTATGGAAGACCAAGTCAAAGACTACATCGAAAATGTACGTCCCTATATCCAGTCACACGGCGGTGATGTCGAGTTTGTGTCACTGAAGGGCATGACCGTCCGACTCAAACTGTTGGGGTCCTGCCACACCTGTCCGCACGCGCTGGCCACGCTGCACCAAGGCATTGAGGCGCAGCTGCGCGAATTGGTGAATCCGGATATCGTGGTTGAGCGCGCCGACTGATGCGCAGCTGAATTACGAAGCGGGCTTCGAAGGATACTTGCCGTTCAGCGCGTTGCGAATGATTTCCTGCGTGTCTCGCGGGAAATCACTGCGCAGCATCCAGTTCAGGAAGGATGGCTCCTCGCGGACCACGGTGCGCAGCTTCTCTCCCTGCTTCTTGCCGAAATTCACGACCACCTCGTCGCCTGTCCATCGGAATTTGCCCGTACGATCGACCCAGCTTGGATCGCGTGGATTGCAGAAGGCGTCCAGTTCATCCATGTCTCTGGGGAGGTCGGGGTACATCCCCAACTGTCCCTGCAGGACGCGGAGTGTCGCGTTGACGTCTTCCATCGCGTCGTGGGCAGCAAGGTGCATCTCGCCACAGTAGTACTGGAGTGCGGCCGGGAGGTCGCGCGGCACCTTGCGGTGGAATATCCGTTGAGCATCCAGTACGCGTCTGCCCTCAACGGAGAACCCCACACCGGCCCTCGCAAACTCCTCGCACAGCACCGGAATGTCGAAACCGAGGATGTTGAAACCGGCAAGGTCGCAGTCCTCCAGAACGGCGACAATGCGAGGTGCAAGCTGCGCGAAGGGAGGACAGTCCTTCACATCGGCATCTGTGATGCCGTGTACCGCGGTGGAGTCCGGTGGAATGGGCATCCCCGGATGACAGCGAAAAGTGTGCGACTCCGCCTTGCCATCGGGCGTCAGCTTCAGAATCGCCAGATCAATGATGCGGTCCAGCTTGCGATTGATGCCGGTCGACTCGATGTCGAATATGGCCAGGGGACGATCCAACTTCAGGGGGAGCGATGCCGAACTGTCGGGTTTGGTCATACATCTTCTTATACATGACGATCACGACCGACAAAACTCCTTTCCCCTGTCATCTGAGGCAACTTCAGCTCTGTAAGCGTTTTCTTTGCCGTGCAGGGCATAATGGAAACCGAAACTATA
>DAISJM010000036.1:0-31525 GCA_036821485.1 Verrucomicrobiota bacterium
GCTATCGGCAGGCGCTGAATTTTACGTTCGATTCTCTCCAGGCGGCGCGTGCGGCGTTGGCGCGGCTCGATGAATTTCGAAAGCGGCTGGAAGAGGCCGCCGGCGTAGAGCGGAAAGATGCGCCGTTGCCGGGCTGGGCGGAAACGGCCAAGACAGAGTTTGCGACGGCGCTGGATGATGATCTGAATATATCGGGGGCATTGGGCTCGTTGTTTGATATGGTCCACGCAGGCAACAAGGCGCTGGACGCGGGCGAGGTCGCGGTGGGGCAGGCGTGGGCGACACTGGCGCTGTTTGAAAGCTTTGATTCGGTGCTGGGGCTGCTTCGGCCGAAGAGCGAGCAAGTTGAGCCCGAGGTGCTGGCCATGGTTGAGCTTCGCCAGGAGGCCCGGAAGAACAAGAATTGGGCCGAGGCGGATCGTCTTCGCGAGGAATTGGCGGCGCGAGGCTGGACCGTGAAGGATACGGCCAAGGGGCCGGAGTTGAAGAGGCTGTGATTAGTGAGAAGTAAGAAGTGAAAAGTGAGCAATCGGAAGTAATGATCCATTAACCATCACTGTTTCATGCGTGGAAAATTCATAACTTTTGAGGGACCGGAGGGGGCGGGGAAGACTACCCAGGCGCGTCGGCTTCAGACGAGGCTGGAGGGCATGGGGCTTGAAGTGCTTTATACCCGTGAGCCGGGTGGTACGCCCACCGGCGAGGCCATTCGCGAGGTCCTTCAGTACGACAAGGCCGGCGAGCCCATCTGTCCCGAGACGGAGGTGCTTCTTTTCGCGGCCAGCCGTGCCCAACTCGTACGCAATGTCATTCTCCCCGCGTTGATGAAGGGCACCTTCGTGATTTGCGATCGCTTTGCCGATTCCACGACAGCCTACCAGGGTTACGGCCGTGGATTTCCGATCGACCAGATGTTGGCGATCAACGACTTCGCGATTGGCGGGGCTGTGCCGGACCTGACGGTTCTGCTCGATGTGGACCTGAACATCGGGTTTGAGCGGCTGGCGACGCGCAAAGGTGCGCAACTGATGCTGGAGGGGCAACTGGACCGGATCGAGCGCGAGGCGCGTGCGTTCCATGAACGCGTGCGGAAGGGATACCTCGAATTGTCCAAACGGTGGCCCGAGCGATTCAGGATCATCGACGCCCGCCGCGATCAGGATGCGGTGGAGAAGGATGTCTGGGAGCTGATTCGCCATGTCCTCCCTTGAGAGAATTGCCGACGTCTTCGACGGTCTCAAGCAGAGCCACGAGGCGGGCCGTCTTGCCCATGCCTATCTGATCGTGGGATCGCCGCGCGGCGATGCCATGGCGCTGGCGGAGTCGCTCCTCCAACTCGTCTTCTGCACGTCCAAGAAGAAGCCCTGCGGGACCTGCGCGGGTTGCACCAAGGTGAAGTCGCGGCGTCATCCGGACGTCCTCTGGCTCGAGCCGGAGAGCAAGAGCCGGAAGATCACGATCGAACAGATTCGTGATGAACTGCAGCCGCGGATATCGCAGACCTCCTTTGAAGGGGGCTGGAAAGCGGGCGTGCTGGTTCATGCCGAGCGCCTGACCGATAACGCCGCCAACTCATTCCTCAAGACGCTTGAGGAACCACCCGGTGCGAGCCTGCTGCTGCTGTTGACCGATGCCGTGCAGCACCTGCTGCCGACGATTATCTCGCGTTGCCAGAAGCTGGTGCTTTCGGCCGGACAGGACCTCATCGAGGACGAATGGCGCGAGCCGTTGATGACCATCCTGCGGATGGGAAGTGCGGGGGATGTGGTGTCATCGTTTGGTCAGTCCGGGCGTTTCAAGGCGTTGATGGACGAGATCCGGAAGTCCGTGGTTGCGGCGGAAGAAGCACGTCAGGCTGAGACGGAAGAGGACGAAGACACACAGGTCGCGCGTGTTGCAGCCCGCGTTCAGGATGTGAGGACGCGGATCCTGCGTTGCATGTTGCTATGGCGCCGGGATGTGCTGATGGCGGTGTTGGGGATGGGGGATGAGATTCTTCACTTTCGCCATGAGGCCGAGGCTGTCCGTCGTGAGGCAGCCACGCTGGATTACGGCGAGGCGTTGCGGCGGTTGCGGGGCGTGGAGGAGATGATGAGGAAATTGGAGCGCAATCTGCCTGAGGAAGCCGCATTCGAGACGTGCTGGAGCGGTGTGTGACGCACCGGGGTAGGGGGACAGGCATGCTTCTCTCCACGGTGGACAGGAGCACATCCGGTTGGTAAACTGCTCAACCTTATAGGGTTTGGACCGATGGGCGGGAGCCCTTCACGGAGGTAATCAAGAACCATGGATATCAAGAATATCAAGAAGATCATCGACTTGATGAAAGCCAACGATCTTTGTGAATTTGAGATGGAAGAAGAAGGCTTTCGCATTGGCATCAAGCGGCGCAACGGCAGTGAGCCGCAGGTCGTTCTCTCATCGGCACCGCAGTCGGTCATGATGGCCCAGGCTGCGCCAGCCATGTCGGCTGTGGCTACGACCCCCGGGGTTGTTCTGGCGGCGGATGCTGCGAAGGAAGCGGAGAGCAAATTCCTCGAGATCAAGTCCCCGATCGTAGGCACGTTCTACCGCTCCGCGTCCCCGGACGCCGAGCCCTATGTGACCGTCGGCAAGGAAGTCGAGGGGGAGACCGTGGTGTGCATCATCGAAGCCATGAAGGTGATGAACGAGATCAAGGCCGAGTGCAAGGGCGTGATCCGCAAGATCTTGGTGGAGAACGCGACGCCGGTTCAGTTTGGGCAGGTTCTGTTCCTCGTGGAGCCCGCATAGGACACATTCATGTTTGATCGTATCCTGATCGCGAATCGTGGGGAAATCGCCGTACGCATCATCCGGGCATGCCGGGAGATGGGCATCAAGGCCGTGGCGGTGTATTCCGAGGCGGACGCCGAGTCTTTGCACGTTCAACTGGCCGACGAGGCCATTTGCATCGGGCCGGCTTCGACGAAGGAGAGTTATCTCAAGATCGCCAACATCATCAGCGCGGCAGAAGTGGCTGACGTGGACGCGATTCACCCGGGCTACGGGTTCCTGTCGGAGAACGCGCACTTTGCGGAGATCTGCGAGAACTGCAAAATCACCTTCATCGGTCCGACGCCGGACAATATCCGGATGATGGGCGACAAGGCCAAGGCGCGCGACACGATGAGGAAGGCCAACGTGCCGGTGACCCCGGGCAGCGCCGGCGTGATCAAGGACAAGGATGAGGCGCTGGTTGTGGCGCGTGAGATCGGCTACCCCGTGCTGATCAAGGCGGTGGCGGGTGGCGGCGGCAAGGGCATGCGTATCGCCCGCAACGACGTCAGCTTGGTGCAAGGCTTTATGACTGCCTCGTCGGAGGCGGAGCGCGCGTTCGGCAACTCGGCCGTGTACATCGAGAAGTTCGTCGAGAACGCGCGACACATCGAGGTGCAGCTCATCGGCGATCACCATGGCAATGTCGTGGCGCTGGGCGAGCGCGACTGCAGTCTGCAGCGTCGTCATCAGAAGCTGCTCGAAGAGGCGCCGAGTCCTGCGCTTTCGCACAAAGTCCGCGAAAAGTTGGTGAAGGCGGCCGTGAAGGGCGCGCAGGCGGTGGGCTACCGCAATGCCGGGACCATCGAGTTTCTCTACAACGACGACACGCACGATTTCTACTTCATGGAGATGAACACCCGTATCCAGGTGGAGCATCCTGTTACGGAGGAAATCACCGGCGTGGATCTCGTGAAGGAGCAGATCAGCGTGGCGATGGGCAACAAGCTCTCGTTCAGCGAGAAGGATGTTCATCCCTCCGGCCATTCCATCGAGCTTCGCATCAATGCCGAGGATCCGTACAAGAACTTCACCCCGTCGCCCGGCAAAATCACCTTCCTGAACTTTCCCGGGGGTCCCGGGATCCGGGTCGACTCGCACGTCTACAACGGCTACACGATCTCGCCGCACTACGACAGCATGATCGGCAAGCTGATCGTGAAGGGGAAGAATCGGAAGGAAGCCATTGCCAAGATGGCGCGTGCATTGAGCGAATTTTACATCGAAGGTGTCCATACCACCGCGCCGCTGGGCCAGGCGGTCTTGAGCGACGCGCGGTTTGCGCGGGGCGAGTACAACACGGCTTTCCTCGAGAGCTTCGTGAAGGACGTGTTTCTGATCACGCCGTAATCACTCGGCAAGGCGGTACATATGATGCTGAAGAGAAAGAGCAAGGAAGAGAGCGCGGAACAGACCAAGGCCGGATTGCCGGAGGTCCGTGATGGCGCGCGGCCGGCTGACCAGACGGACAGCGGCGACGATCATACCGAAGACGGGAACGAACTGGGTTCCGTTCAGATTCACAATCACGTGATCGCAACCATTGCGCGATTGGCGGCCCTGAAGGTTCCGGGCGTGGTCGAACTCAGCGGCAACATCGTTGACGGTCTTGCGGGGTTCATCGGCCGGAAGACAAATGATCGCGGCATCCAGGTCGACATTGTCGATAACTCCGTGGTGCTCGAGTTGCACGTGATCTTGGAATACGGTGTGCGCATTCCGCAGGTGTCATGGCAGATTCAGAATGAAGTCCGGCAGGCCGTGTCGCAGATGACCGGCAAGAGCGTCAAAGCGGTCAACGTGATCGTGCAGACGCTGAAGTTTCCGGGCGAACAGACCAACGCCGAAGAGGGAGGTTGATTCATGAAAGCCGTTCGCATCCTGTCCGGGATAGCCCTGTTCAGCCTGGTCATTGCCCTCGCTGCCGCGCTGGTGTACGCCGCTGTGCCGGGCAAGCCGTGGCAGGTGGTGTTTGATAATATGACCGTGTCGCGGTGGATCGGTTTTGAAACGGGTGTGGTGGTTCTTCTGCTGACCGTGATCTTTCTGCTCAGCGGTTTTCGCCGTCGTGGGCCGGACCAGTTCATCTCGTTTGAGGGTGAGGGTGGAACGGTATGCATCAGCATGAAGGCCGTGAAGGGCTTTCTCAGCAGGATCGGCGATGAATTCGCCGCGGTGCTGAGCTTGGAGCCCACGATCTGTTCGACGTCCGGCTCCATGCAGGTTGAATTGGACCTCCGGGTCAAATCGGGTACGCAGATTCCGGAACTATGCCGGTTGCTGCAGGAGCGCGTGCGCGAGAAGATCCGCGAAAATCTGGGAATCACCGAGATCAAGAATGTGAAGATCAATGTGCGGGAGATTGTGGCCATCACGCTGGACGGCAAGAAGAGCAGTCCGGCCCCGGCTGAACTTCCCGCGGACTGGTCTGGATCCTGAGCCATGGACTGGAATCGCCTTGCCGAGGAATATCTGGCTGTCGCGGACGAGGTCTTTGGATCGCTCAGCGCGAAAGTCGATGCGCTCGCCGTCGAACTCGCTGCATGCCTGAAGCAGGGGCAGAAGATTCTTATTTGCGGTAACGGCGGGAGCGCGGCCGACGCCCAGCATATGGCCGGCGAACTGATCAACAAGTTCCTCAAGGACCGGAAGCCTTATGCTGCGATAGCCCTGTCGACCGACACCTCCGTGCTGACGGCCATCGGCAACGACTTCGGTTACGATCAGACGTTTGAGAAACAGGTGCGTGGACTGGGGCGGAAGGGCGATGCGCTGGTCGGGATTTCGACCAGCGGAAACGCCGCCAACGTGCTCAGGGCTGTCGAGGCCGCGCGTTCGATGGGTATTCTGACCGTCGGCATTACGGGCGGCAAGGGCGGCAAACTTGCCGGCCAGGTGGATCGGTTGCTTTGCGTAGCCAGTTCCGCAAGTACGCCGCGCATCCAGGAAGGCCACCAGGTCATCATCCACGCACTCTGCGAGCGAATTGAAGAAATACTGGGCTGATGGAGAGGTGGAGTAATGGATAACACGCAGGCGGTGAAACAGCATTCTGACTCTCCCCGGCTGGTCGTCGTTGGATCTATCGGCATCGACACGATCGAGACGCCCAAGGCGCGCCGACAGAACATTCTGGGCGGCTCCGCAAGCTACGGCTGCGCGGCAGCCTCGTTCTTCACTGCTGTGGGCCTGGTGGGTGTTGTCGGCACGGACTTTCCGCCGGCTTACGTGGATTTGTACAAGAGGCTCGGCATCAACCTGGAGGGGCTCCAGACAGTTGAGGGCAAGACGTTCCAATGGGAAGGTGTCTACGAGACGAACCTCGACAATCGGCGGACGCTTCGCACCGATCTGAATGTGTTCGCGTCGTTCCGGCCCGACCTGCCTGCTTCGTACCGGAAGGCGCCGTTCCTCTTCCTGGCCAACATCTCGCCGGACCTGCAATTGCATGTGTTGGATCAGATGGAGAAGCCGCAATTTGTCGTGGCCGACACGATGGACCTTTGGATCAACAACACGCGCGAGGATCTGCAGAAGGTGATCGGTCGCGTGGACCTGCTTACGATGAACGAGTCCGAAGCGCGACACTTGAGCGGCAAGAAGGCCCTGCTCCGCGCCGCGCGCATGCTGCTCGGGATGGGGCCGAAGTACGTGCTGATCAAGAAGGGCGAACACGGCAGTGTGCTCTTCTCGAAGGACAGCATTTTCCTGATGCCGGCGTATCCGCTTGAGGATGTCCGCGATCCGACCGGGGCAGGGGACAGCTTTGCCGGTGGCTTCATGGGCGCGTTGGCGGCCAATGGCGACACCAGCGAGAGCGCCATCCGCAAGGCTATGGTCTACGGCAGCGTGGTCGCGTCGTTTGGCGTCGAAGAGTTCAGCCTGGAACGGCTGCAGGTGCTGACGGTCGACCAAGTTGAAGAACGCGCTTCGCTCTTCCGTTCCATGATGCGCTGCGAGTAGGTGCTATTCCAGACCGATGCGGTACATCTGCGATCCCAGGATCTCTGTTGATCCGGTGTACACGTTCTGGGGAGGAGTCGAGGTGATGGCCCCTACAGCCTTTTCCCATACATGCGTGGTGCCAGGGCAGGTCACGTTCTCGATGCGATAGACCTTCCCGCTCACGCTGGACCAGCGAAGGACCATATCCGCGCCCGCTCCGCGCACCAGCGAGAAAATGCCCAGAAAGGATGCGCCATCCAGTGGGTCCGTCCCGGCGGGCCATTCGTCGATGTCCCGCTGATGGTCGCCGTCGCTGTCGGCCTCCGGATGGATGAATTCAAACGCCCCGATATCGCAGACATTGGTCCCATCGAAGTTGCCATCCAGCGGGCGTGGCACTCCACCCATATCGCAAGCGAGAAGGTTGGTTCCCGAGTCAACGCACGGTGACGAGATCGCCAGGTTCCAGTTGCCGGTTGAGGTATCGGCGAAAAGGGGATCGGCATTCAGATTCCCATTGCCGGTTGTTGCGGGGGAGACATCGCAGTAGTCCAGAACCACGCCGCTGACTTGGTAGAGGTTGGAGCGGGTATTGCCCCACACAATGCAGTTGCGCGCGGTACTGACGGATTCGATGGACAGGCCGCCGCCGTGCGTGGCGTCATTCCCGGCGATTGTGCAGTTGATCACATCCGAGAAAGCGCTGTAGAGACCGCCTCCCCGGTAGGCTTGATTGGTGACGATGAGGCAATTTCGCACAAGACAGCGCCACGCGTAAATCCCGCCTCCGTTTTCGGTTACCTTGCCGGTGCTGTTGCTGACCACGGTACAGGATTGGAGCAGTGAAGCGATTGCAGGATTGGTGGAGTAGACATAGATGCCGCCTCCTCCGTTGGTGGACGCGTTCCCGATCACGCGGCAATGCGTCACGGTGCCGCCGTCGCGCACGTAGATTCCGCCTCCGCCTCCTCCGGCCGCATTGGCGACGACAAGGCAGTTGCTCACTACGCCACCGCTCATGTAGATGCCACCGCCATCATCACCCGCCGCGCATCCCGTGATGATGCTGTTCTGGAGCGTGACGTTGCGTGTCAACCAGGCCCCGCCGGCGTCACCGCCGGCATAGCCGTTGGTGATGGTGAATCCGTCGATCAGTGTCGGCTCAATGTTATAGAAATTGGCGGCAATCACGGATTCCGATCCGCCTCCAGTGATGATCGTGTTGGACGGGCCATTAACGGCCATGAGCGTGATGCCATCGGTGAAGAGCAGGCCCAGCATGGGTACCCCATAGGTCCCATTGCTGACGTAAATGGTATCGAAGGTCTCGGCCTCGTCCATAGCTGCGGCGATGGAATGGGAGGCCGTATTCCAGTTGGTGTAGGGGATCGTGTTGCCGCCGCCCGGGGCCACGTAGTGGACGGGTGTGTAGCCGGTGATGCGGATGAAGTTGGTCTTGATGGCCACGGCGGAAGACCACTCGTTGCTTACGATCAGTTTCACCGTCTTGTAGCCGGTCGAGGTGTACTGCGATGTCGGATTCTGATCGAAACTGTCCCCGGCGCCGACATTCCGGAAGAACCACGTCCAGTAAGCCGGCCCGTTGCTCGACCGGTCGGCGAAGGCTATGTCTTCGTAGGTCCGCGCGCTGGTCTTGTCGACGGAGAAGTCGGCTACGAGATGATAGACCGGCGCCTCCACGTAGTTGGTTCGCACGATGGTGTCCGACGAAGTGTTCCCGTTGCCGAAATCATTGCTGACCGTGAGCGCGACCGTGAACAGACCCGTGGAATTGAAGGTCCATTGCGGATGTTGCTCCGTGCTGTCCACGAAGCCATCATGATCGAAGTCCCACGCCCAATACTGCGGCGAGTTGCTGGAGACATCGGTGAATTGAACGATCAGCGGAACTGCGCCCGTGCGCGGATTGCCGACAAAATCCGCCGAGACTCCGGGGAAGGCCATGATCAGATTCGTTCTTGTGTGTTCGGCGCGCTCTCCCGAAGCATTGGTGACCACAAGGCGGACGGAGTGACTGCCCTGCGCATAGACATTGGTGACGGTTGTCATCCAAAGTCCGGAGGCATCGATGGTGGTCCAGTTTGTGAAATGCCACTCGAAGTAGACGTCGGATGTGTTGGTGCCCGACACGAGCCCGTGGAGGACCGAGGGAAGGGGGGCAACGCCCACCGAGGGTGCTGCCTCGATATCGACGATCAGGGAACCGAGCTCGTAAGCGCCGAGGTCGACCGTGCCAACCAACCGGGGTTGGTCGTCAAGGTCGGTCGAGGCTGCCATCCATGGCTGGTCGGCCCCTGTGTCTCGGCAGGGCGAATTGGTGGAGAGGCGGAAATTGCAACCCGCCAGCGAGAGAAACAGGGGATCAGCATTCGTATTGCCCGTGCCGGACGGGAGCGGTTGGGCGCACGTGAAGGTGTAGACGCTGGACGCGTTGCGATTGGAGTAGTCCATGGGTGAGTTGAAATAGATGATCGAATTCAGTGAGGTAGAGAACGAGCTGTAGTAGCCGCCCCCCTTGGGGGCTGAGTTGGAGACGACCGTTGAGTTTTCAAGCAGGCTGGAATTGAGCCGCAGCCCACCGCCCTCATCCGCTGCCACATTGTGATGGACAACGGAGTTGCGCACGCGACCGAGCGTGATCCACGCGCCGCCGCCGTCGTTTGAGGAAACGTTGCCTTCGAGTTTGCAACCATCGATGAAAATTCCGCTGGATTGGCTGCAGATTCCGCCGCCGTAGTTCCCGGCCGTATTACTGACGACTGTGCATGCCGAGACCGAGCCCCGGGTATAAATGGCGCCACCGTTCACTTTCGCTGCGTTGCGTTGGAAGACTCCGAATCGAATGGCCGCGTTGGTATTGTTGGCGTAGATGCCGGCTCCGTTGGTCTCAGCGACGTTGTCAATGAAGTAGCCGCTGTCAAGGTAGACTACGCCAGCGGCGTAGAGTGCGCCGCCATCCCCGGCAGAATTCTGAAGGAAGGTGCAACTCTCCATGTGGCCACTGGTTCCCAGCCACAGACCGCCACCTTGGCCGCTGGTTCCCGCGCTGTTTCTGAAGAATCCGCAGTTTTGCACCGTGACGCCGGTAGAGACCGCGTAGACGCCGGCTCCAAACTTGGGAGCAGTGTTTACATAGCCATTGGTGAATTTCAGGCCTTGGATCGTTGCCGGAGCGCCCACATACAAACATCGGTTTGACTCGGCGTGGATGATCGGCATTGGATAGACGTTGGCGCCTCGCAGCGTGATCTGCTGTGTAATGGAAAGCTGTGTAGATACCCGATAGGTGCCGTCGGTCACCAGCACGGTCGAGCCGTTGGTAGCAACATCGAGGGCTGCTTGAATGTCGTGCGCGGCTGTATCCCAGTTGGTGAACGGCGACGCGGGTGTGGGGCTGTTGGTCCAGACGTAGTGAGTCTCGGCAGGCACTGTGTGGGCCATAAGAAGATAGGCCGCCAGCGCGATCTTCCAGACGTTGGACAAACGCTTCCCCAATTTTTCCAAGGATTGGAAAAACATCCCGACCTCCGCGTCTCATAGTACCATGCGGCCCATGTGGTTGTTAACAAGAGCTCGCAGCATTCATACACTTTTTCCAGGCATTGGAGGAAATTCGGGCTATAGTCTCTCCTGCGATGGGCAGGTCCAGCGATTGGAAAATGGGAGGGTGGATCATGAAGAAACATCCGAAGACGGCGTGTTCATGTTGCTCTGATCGTCCGCATTCCTGTCAGATTACCGACCCCGTGGAGCGCGCGGCGAGCCGTGCGATGCTGCACGCGGTCGGGTTCACTCGCGAGGATTTCAAGAAGCCGCAGGTCGGCATCGCATCGACATGGAGCATGGTCACGCCGTGCAACATGCACATCGACAAGCTGGCGCGTGACGCGGCGAAAGGCGTCGATGGTGCGGGCGGGAAGGCCATCATCTTCGGCACGATCACGATCTCCGACGGCATCTCGATGGGTACTGAAGGGATGAAGTACTCGCTTGTGTCGCGCGAGGTGATTGCCGATTCGATCGAGACCGTTGCGGGCTGCGAGCAGTTCGACGGGTTGGTGGCGATCGGTGGGTGCGATAAGAACATGCCGGGCTGTCTGATGGCCATCGCACGGCTGAACCGGCCGGCGGTGTTCGTGTACGGCGGCACGATCATGCCGGGGAAATACAAGGGCAAAGACGTCGACATTGTCTCGGTGTTTGAGGCCGTGGGGGAGCATGCGCGCGGGCGATTGTCGGATAAAGAACTGCGCGAGATCGAGGAATGTGCGATTCCGGGCGCGGGCGCGTGTGGTGGGATGTACACGGCCAACACGATGGCATCGGCCATCGAGGCGTTGGGCATGAGTTTGCCGAACAGCTCCGCGCAGGCCGCGATTTCACGCGCTAAGAAACAGGATTGCCGTAACGCCGGGCGTGCAGTGCTGGGGCTGATCCGTAAAGGCATCCGGCCGCGCGACATCATGACGAAGAAGGCCTTTGAAAACGCGATCACGGTGGTGATGGCGTTGGGCGGGTCGACGAATGCCGTGCTGCACCTGTTGGCGATGGCCAATACGGCCGGGGTGAAACTGGAGTTGGATGATTTCACGCGCATCGGAAAGCGGGTGCCGGTGCTGGCGGATCTGAAGCCAAGCGGCAAACACGTTGTGGCGGATCTGGTGAAGATCGGCGGTGTGACGCCTCTGATGAAGATGCTCTTGGACAAGGGCCTGCTGCATGGTGCTTGCATGACCGTGACGGGCAAGACGCTCGCGCAGAATTTGAAAGGCGTAAAGGCTTATCCGAAAGGGCAGACAGTAATCCGGCCGTTCGCGCATCCGATCAAGAAGGAAGGGCACCTGGTCATCTTGCGGGGCAACCTCGCGCCAGAAGGGGCCGTTGCGAAGATATCAGGGTATGAGGGAACGCGATTCTGTGGCAAGGCGCGGGTATTCGAGTCCGAGGAATCCGCGTTGGCGAAGGTCCTGGACGGCACGGCGAAGAAGGGCGATGTGATCGTGATTCGCTACGAAGGGCCGCGTGGCGGGCCGGGGATGCGCGAGATGCTGTCGCCGACATCGGCAGTGATGGGGCGGGGTTTGGGGAAGGATGTCGCGTTGATTACGGACGGGCGGTTTTCTGGAGGGAGTCATGGGTTCGTCGTGGGGCACATCACGCCGGAGGCGCAAGTCGGTGGGCCGATTGCGGTCGTGCGCAACGGGGACCTGGTAACGATCGATGCCGACAAGCGGGTGATCTCCGTCGACATCCCGTCGGCCGAACTCAAGAAGCGGCTGGCTTGCTGGAAAGCGCCCAAGCCGCGTTACACGCGCGGGGTGCTGGCCAAGTACGCCCGGGTGGTGGCCTCCGCCTCACGCGGCGCGCTGACGGATCTGGCGTAGTTGACATATCCGCGCGTAATAACTATAGTTATAACATGACTATGGAAACCAAAGTGCGGAAGATCGGCAACTCCTATGGAATCGTTCTGCCCAAGGAGGCGCTGCATGTGATGAAGGTCAAGGAGGGCGACACGCTCTATTTGACCGAATCGCCCGAGTGCTCGCTTCGCGTGACGCCGGAGCGGAAGGGGTTCGCCGAGAAAGCGGCCATCGCTGACAAGTTGATGCGTCGATACCGGAACGCTCTGCGTGAGCTGGCCAAGTGAGAGAGCCAGTCTGGATCGATGGAGCGGATTGCTTGGCGTTTCATGAGGAAATGCTGGCCCGATTTGGTGGATTGGGTGGCATGCGGGACGCGGGGCTATTGGATTCTGCCCTAAACCGGCCGAAACACCTGTTTGCGTACGGCACTCCGGACTTGTTTGAGCTGGCTGCGGCTTATGCTCTCGGGGTGATTAAGAACCACCCGTTTCTTGACGGCAACAAGCGTGCCGGCTTCATGGCAGCCGCTCTCTTCCTTGAGGTCAACGACATGGCGTTTGAGGCCCCTGAGGAAGATGTCGTGATTCATACCCTTGCGCTGGCAGCGGGGAAACTGACCGGGCGGCAATATGCTGCATGGCTCAGACGTTCATGCGGGCGAAAACCTTCCAAGAAGCGCTGATCGGCCTCGTTCTCGCATTCGAATGCCCCTTCTTTGATATGTGTGTTCATAGAAAGCACAATATCACCGATTGTTTTCGGCTCATATTCACAAGTTGTGCGTGAAAATGGCTATTTATGTGTGATATTGGCATCAAGCACCGCGTGATTATGTTAAAAGAGCTAGATATTGACTGTCAATGTGCGCAGCGACGTCACAGTTGTAAAATAGTTGATATTTTCTCTTTCCATCATGACGTATAATAAGTACCTTGGTTTAAAGATTGATGTGTAAGCGGCAGAAAGGTGGACCAAAATGCCTACTGAGAAGATAGATGGGGCTCAAGCGCTGGTTAAGTGTCTTGAACGTGAAGGTATTGAATACATGTTCGGGCTGTCCGGCGGTTCTGCCATCCCAATATTTGATGCTTTGGTGACAACCAATACGAAGATCAAGTTTGTTCTGGTTCGCCATGAACAAGGTGCGGCTCATATGGCTGACGGCTATGCCCGGGCCACGGGGAAGCCGGCGTGCGTGCTGGTGACGAGCGGGCCCGGGGCGACCAACACGCTGACGGGTGTGATGACCGCGCACATGGACTCTGTGCCGATGATCGTTGTGACCGGTCAGTCGGTGTCGTGGATGCTGGGCAAGGACGCTTTCCAAGAGGCGGACATCTTTGGCATCACGATGCCGGTGGTGAAGCACAGCTATCTGGTGAAGAAGACGAACGATATCCCGAGAATCGTGCGTGAAGCCTATCACATTGCGACGACGGGCCGGCCGGGGCCGGTGTTGATCGATCTGCCCAAGGATGTGAGTTCGGGGCCGTGCACGGTGGATCTATTCCAGGAAATGGATTTGCCGGGCTACAAGCCGTATCCGGCAAAGATCGACAAGGAGAAGATTGTCGAGATCGCAGAAGCGTTGAGCAAGTCGCGCAAGCCGGTGCTACTGGTGGGGCACGGCGTGATCATCTCTGACGCGTGTGCGCAGGTGAAGGCGCTGGCCGAGAAATTGGGCGCGCCTGTGGTGAATACGCTGCTGGGCAAGGGTGGATTCCCGGAGACGCACAAGTTGTCGCTTGGCATGCTGGGCATGCACGGGACGGCATATGCCACGAAGGCGGTGGTGGAGTGCGATCTGATCATGTCGATCGGTTCGCGCTTTGACGACCGGATCATCGGGCAGCCGGACAAGTTCTGCAAGAATGCGACGAAGATACACATCGATGTGGATCCGTCTGAGATCGGCAAGATGATCAAGCCGGATATCCACGTCATTGGCGATGCACGGGCCGTGCTGGATGAATTGAACAAGCACGTCACGCGGTTGGACACGCGGGAGTGGCTGGACCATCTGGAGGGCTACAAGAAGAAGTACGCTCTGCACTACAAGAAGCAGGGCGGGCTGAAGATGCAGCACATCATGGATGAGCTCTACAAGATGACCGGGGGCAAAGCCGTCGCGGTGACGGACGTGGGTCAGCACCAGATGTGGGCGGCGCAGTTCTGGAAGACGGACGGCCGTCATGATTGGCTGAGTTCCGGCGGCGCAGGGACGATGGGCTACGGGTTCCCTGCGGCGATCGGCGCACAGTTGGGCCGACCCAAGGATCTTGTCGTGGTGTTCTGCGGTGACGGTGGGTTCCAGATGACGATGCCGGAGTTGGCGACGGCTTGTCTGCACAAGCTGCCGATCAAGATCATCGTGCTCAACAATCATTACCTGGGCATGGTGCGCCAGTGGCAGGAGCTGTTCTACGACGATCGCAAGAGCGGTGTGGATCTGGAGGGCAACCCGGACTTCGCCAAACTGGCCGAGGCCTACCAGAACGCCAAAGGGTTCACGTTGAAGCGGCCGGCGGATGTGAAGAAGATACTGGCCCGGGCGCTGGAGTACAACGACGGACCGTGCGTGATCAACGCCGAGGTGGTGAAGACCGAGAACGTGTTCCCGATGATTCCGGCAGGCAGGCCGCTCGAGGACATGCTGGTGGAACCGCCGAAGGCACAGATGGAGAAACCGACCGGTTCGACATGAGTCGCTCGAGAGAATGGATGAAGGTGACACTATGAATGGAAATGATACTCATACGCTAAGCGTCTTCGTGGCGAACAAGCCCGGTGTGCTCGCGCGCATTGCCCAGGTGTTCGCGCGCCGCGGATTCAACATCGATTCGCTGGTTGTGTCCTCCACGATGGAGGGCAACTTCTCCAGAATGACGATTACCGCAAAGGGCGAAGCTTCGGGGCTCCAGCAGGTGATCGAGGCGCTGAGGAAGCTGATCGATGTTGTGCATTGCGTGGACCACACGGGCGAGGATGTCGTGGTTCGGGAAATGGCATTGGTCAAAGCCAAGGTCACGCCGGAAGAACGCACCGAGGCGCTACAGATTGCGGATCATTTCGCGGCGAAGACCGTGGATTTGACCGAGTCATCCATGATTCTCATGGTGACCGGCAACACGGACAAGCTCGACGCGATGATCAAGCTGATGGGCAAGTTCAAGCTCATCGAGCTGGTTCGCACGGGCAAGGTCGTCATGGCCCGTGGTGACGAAGAGACGTAGTCAAAGTTCCAAGTTACAGGTTCCAGGTTCCAAGTTGGCGCAAGCTGGCTTGGAGCTTGGCTTTTGTGACGTGGAATCGGAACCGGAAAGCCCATTGACCCTGCTGCCCTGCGCGCCTATATTCTCCCTGCCATGAATAAGACACTTTTCGAGAAAATCTGGGATCGGCACGTTGTAACAACGCTGTCCGACGGGTCTGTCCTGCTGTATATCGACCGGCAACTGGTGCATGAAGTGACCAGCCCGCAGGCCTTCGAGGGGCTGCGGCTGACGGGCCGCAAGGTGCGGCGTCCCGACCTGACTTTTGCGACCATGGATCACAACATCCCGACGGACAATCAGGGTGTCATCCGCGATCCGATCTCGAAGGCCTCCGTGGAGGCGTTGGAGAAGAATTGCGCCGAGTTCGGCGTGACGCTGTACGGCCTGAATCACGACAAGAACGGCGTGGTTCACATCATTGGCCCTGAACTGGGTCTGACCCTGCCGGGCACAACGATTGTCTGCGGCGATTCGCATACCGCCACGCATGGCGCGTTTGGTGCGCTTGCGTTCGGCATCGGCACGTCCGAAGTCGAACACGTGCTGGCCACACAGACGCTGCGTCAGAAGAAGCCGAAGACGTTCAAGGTGGAGTACACCGGTCGTCTGCCGAAGGGCGTGACATCCAAGGATATGGTGCTGAAGCTGATCGGTATGATCGGCACAGCCGGCGGCACAGGCTACGTCATCGAGTATTGCGGCGAGGCCGTGCAGGGCCTGTCGATGGAAGCGCGGATGACCATCTGCAACATGACCATCGAGGCTGGGGCGCGCGCGGGCATGATTGCACCGGACGAGGTTACGTTCAACTACGTCGCTTCGGGTGAACGACCGTTCGCGCCGGGGCCGTGGGATATCGAGAAGTCGATTGAGTACTGGAAGACGCTGCCCAGCGATCCGGGTGCGAAGTATGATCGGGAATTGAAGATTGATGCATCGCAGATCGCTCCGCAAGTAACTTGGGGGACCAGCCCCGGCATGGTGATCGACGTCAATGCGCCGGTGCCGGATCCAGAGAAGGTTCCGGGCTACAGCCGGAAGGATGCCGAGCAGGCGCTGGCCTACATGGGGTTGGAGCCCGGTGTCCGCATGACCGACGTGAAACTGGACGTCGTGTTCATCGGCAGTTGCACCAACGGCCGTATCGAAGATCTGCGTCGGGCGGCAGCCATCATGGATGGCCGCAAAGTCGCTGCGGGAGTCAAGGTGCTGGTGGTGCCCGGGTCCGCCCAAGTGCGGAAGCAGGCAATGGCGGAGGGCTTGGACAAGGTGTTCCTCAACGCGGGTGCCGAGTGGCGTTTCGCGGGATGCAGCATGTGTCTGGGCATGAACCCGGATCAGCTGAAGCCCCAAGAGCGCTGCGCAGCGACTTCGAATCGAAACTTCGAGGGTCGCATGGGCAAGGGCGGTCGCACGCATCTGTGCAGCCCGGAAATGGCGGCATGGGCGGCGGTCGAAGGGCACTTCGTGGATATCAGGACAAGGGTGTAATATGGAAGCCTTCAAAACACATCGCGGGTTGCTGGCGACGTTGGATAACGCCAACGTCGATACGGATCAAATTATTCCGAAGCAGTTCCTGAAGTCGATCAAGCGGACCGGCTTCGGCGAGTCGCTTTTCTTTGATTGGCGATATCTGGTTGATGGCAAGCCGGACCCGGCGTTTCGGCTGAACGCGCCGCGTTTCAAGGGCGCCTCGATTTTGGTCGTGCGCAACAACTTTGGTTGCGGTTCGAGTCGCGAGCATGCGGTGTGGGCGGTGATGCAGTATGGGTTCAAGGCAGTGATCGCTCCGTGGGTGGACCGGGACGGTACGCGGGTTCCGGGGTTCGCCGACATTTTCCGCAATAACAGTCGCCAGAACGGCTTGCTGACGATCGAGCTGTCCGAGGCCGAGGTTGAGGCGATCTTCCAGGCGGTGGATCGATTCCCGGGCCTGGAGGCCACGATCGATCTAGATGAGCAGCGCGTGGTGCTGCATCTCTCGGAAGCCGAAGAGGCGTTCCATTTTGATATCGATCCGGGCGTCAAGGAACACCTGGTGCGCGGTCTCGATGAGATTGGCCTGACGCTTCAGCATGAAGCGAAAGTGGCGGCCTTTGAGCGGACCCACGACATACAGATGCCGCCACGCGGCTAGACAAGCTTTCTGAAGGGGCGTTCATGCTCCAGCAAACTTTCATTCACCTGCCGGGTGTGGGCGAGGTGAATGAACAGCGTCTCTGGCGAGCTGGTGTCAGATCATGGCAGGACTTTGTTGCCGGCCACGAAGCCGGCAAGTTCCGCGGTCGTCGCATTGAGCGTGCCATTGCCCAGGTACAGGAATCGATTGTGCGCTACGCACAAAGCGAGTGGTCCTTCTTCGACGGGGTCATACCGTCTCCTCACAAGTGGCGTGCGTTTGCCGATCTTGGGAAGAGCGCGCTCTACGTGGATATCGAGACCACGGGCATGGGGGCGCGGATGACATCACCGTCATCGGCCTCTACGATGGCCGCGAGGTGCGATCCTACGTCGCCGGCATCAATTTGGAAGAGGCCGTTGCACAGATTGAGGCCCATCCATTGGTGGTGACGTTCAATGGCGCGCAGTTCGACATGCCCATCATCCGGCGGCATTTTGGACGGGCATCGTTTAATCACGTTCATGTCGACTTGCGGTTCCCGTTGCGGAGGTTGGGCTACCAGGGCGGACTGAAGAAGATCGAGGACATGTTTGGGATTCAGCGCTCCTCCCGCACGAGGGGGCTCGATGGGTGGGATGCCGTGAGGCTCTGGCATGAATACCAGCGTGGCTCGCGTGGAGCGCTCGAAGTACTCGTTGAATACAACCGCGAGGATATCTGTAACCTTGAGCCTTTGATGCGATTCGTGTTTGATGAGATGAAGAAACGGAGCGGTATCGACTCGTCGGTCGACGCAAAGCCATGAAGATTGCCTTCATCAAACAGAAATACGTGCCGTTTGGCGGTGGCGAAGGCTACCTCGAGAACCTGATGACCGCGTGTGTGAAGCGCGGGCATGACGTTCACTTGATCACGACCAAGTGGCCGGGTGAGGAATTGAAGCCGGTCACCTGCCGCGTTGTGCCCATGATCAAGCTGACGCGGGCGACGCGCATGAGATCCTTCTCGAAGGCGGCTGCCGCGGCGGTACGGGCAGGGGACTACGATGTGTCGTTCAGCCTTGATCGCACGGAACACCAGGATATCTGGCGCGCGGGCGAGGGTGTTCACGGCGTGTGGCTGGATCGCAGGCTACTGTTCGAGCCGGGGTGGAAGGTTCAACTGGCTAAGTGGTCATCGGGCCAGCGCGCGATTCTCGACCTCGAGCGCCGTTGCGTGAGCGGCTCCGTGAGGATCATCGCCAACTCGCGCATGGTACAGGACGATCTGGCTGCTGCCTATGGAGTCGGGCCGGAGAAGGTCGTCCTGATTCCCAATGGGATTGACCTGCGGAGATTCAACCCGCAGAACCGGGCATCGGATCGGGCCGCGATACGCACAGAACTCGGGCTCAGCGAATCGGAGAAGATCATTCTCTTCGTCGGCAGCAACTTTCTGAGGAAGGGAGTCCGGGAGACCATTCAGGCCCTGACGCGGGTGAAGGACGCGGTGCTTGTCGTGCTTGGACGGGATGATTCCAAACCCTGGCGCCAGTTTGCAGAGAACTGTGGGGTCGCGGATCGTGTTCGCTTTCCGGGGACGCGCAAGGATATCCCACGCCTTTACCGTGCGGCGGATGTGACGGCGTTTGCGACGTGGTTTGACTCCTTCGGCTTTGTAGGAATTGAGTCGATGGCGTGCGGCACGCCTTTGGTGACAACGGGCTATAGCGGAGTCTCACAGGTCATTGTCCCGGGGGTAAATGGGGAACTTGTTTCGCGGCCGGATGCGTTGGATGAACTTGCCGCAGCGTTGGAGAAGCAGCTATCGCGTCATATCGATGAAGCCGAGGCGGCCAGAATATCCGGGACGGTCGTGGACTACTCTCTGGAGCTTAACGTCGATCGAACAGCGCAGCTCATCGAATCGGTCGGTCAATCCCACTCGAAGTAACGAAGCCTTGGCTTGCCGACTGGTGTGGCGATGGCGGCGACGAAATCCTCCGGGGCCTCGAGCTCTGCAACGTACCACTTGGTCTTGCACGACGGATCGTGGACTTCCTCGAAACCCCGGCCGATCTGGACGGAAAAAGAAGGCAGTCCCAGCGCGATGCCAGTTCCGATGCCTTTCAGATAGGCCTCCTTGCGAACCCAGAAATGATAGAACGCGCCGGGTTGTTTGTTCTCTGGCAGGCGATGGAGTTGGTGAACTTCGCGCTCGGACAGGAAACGCGAGGCGAGGCTTTTCCATTCCGGCAGATCCCGGATGGCCTCGACATCGACGCCGACCGGCGCGTCTCGGGCGATGGCGAGGAGCGCGGTGTCCCCGGTGTGCGAAAGGTTAAAGTGGATTCCGCGATTGGTCGGGTCTTGGATGAAAGGTTTTCCGGCCTTCTCCGTGCCGATCACGATCTCACGGGGCCCGATGTCGAGATACAGCGCGAGGATGGAGCGGGTGGCGGCGTGCGCGCAGATGTGACGGCGGCGAAGCGGGGGGGAGGCAAAGCGCAGCGCGCGCTCCGTCTCGTCCGGCGACAGAAGCTTCTGCATATCGCGCAGTTCATCGACGGGGACATTCAGGCTGATTGTCCAGACGTGGATCTCGTGTTCACGCAGAGGGGGTGGCGTAGCGTGTTCCGTGCGGTTCTTCTTGTGCGGGCAGGCGCTCATAGGTCAGATTGCCCGTCTTTGCCCGGCGCTCGACAATTGCAGCTCATTTCGCTTATTTTACACGCCGCGTGGCTGGGCAAAACGATTTTCTGAGCAGATGACCATAGATCCTACATACCGATTGTATCCGGCGCCGGGGCTTTCCAAGGCGGAGCACGCCACGATTGTGGACCTTCTCCGTCAGCGGGCTATCGAGCAGCCGGACAAGATGGCCTACACTTTTTATGTGGATGGGGAGGAAAACCCGGAGTCCTACACCTACCGTCAGATGGATGAGCGGGCCCGGTCGATTGCCGCCGAACTTCAGCGACTGAAGACAGAAGGTGAGCGGGTACTCATGCTGTACCCGCCCGGGTTGGAATTCATTGCTGCGTTTTACGGCTGTCTGTATGCGGGCGTTGTGGCGATACCGGCCTATCCGCCGGGTCTCAATCAGCGTTCTGCCGCGCGCATCAACAGCATATCCGTCGATGCCGGGGCGACGACGGCGTTTACGACGGCGAAGATACTGGAGAGCCGAAAGAAGGTTTTTGACAGCATCCCGGAACTGAAGTCGTTGCGATGGATTGCCACGGACACGATGGGGGAAGGGCGTCCGGAGAAGTGGGTGCGTCCGGACATTACGGGCAAGGCGCTGGCTTATCTCCAGTATACGTCCGGGTCGACCTCGACGCCGAAGGGTGTAATGGTCAGCCACGGGAACGTGCTGCACAACCTGGCCTACCAGGACGAGGGATGGAAGTGCTCATCCGGCACGGGAATCGTTTCGTGGCTTCCTCACTTCCACGACTTCGGTCTGGTATTCGGTATCCTGGAGCCGATATTCGCTGGGGTGCCCTGCGTCCTCATGTCGCCGACAGCGTTCGTCCAGCGCCCGGCTCGATGGCTCCAGGCGATCATGAAGTATCAAGGCAGTCATAATGCTGCCCCGAACTTTGCCTTTGATCTCTGCGTCTCCCAAGTCACGCCAGAGGAGCGTGACAAACTCGATCTGAGTGGTTGGCAAGTAGTAGTTAATGGCGCTGAACCGGTGAGAGCTCCGACCATGAACCGCTTCTCGGAGTATTTCGCGCCATGCGGATTCCGTCCGGAAGTGTTCAGCGCGGGCTATGGGCTGGCGGAAGCCACGCTCAAGGTCACATCGGATCGGATGGGCGAGTTGCCGGTACTGTTCAGTGCTGATGCGGATGGACTCGAGAGACATAAGGTCGTCGCCGCGCAGGCGGGCTCGGCTTCCGAACGTGTTCTGGTGGGCAACGGCAAACCGTACTTCGAGACGCAGGTTGAGATCGTCAATCCCGATACGTTGAAGCGGAGCGCGCCGGATGAGATTGGCGAGATATGGGTGAAGTCGCCGAGCTTGTGCCTGGGTTACTGGAACCGGCCGGATGCTTCCAAAGACACGTTTGAAGCCCGGATCGCAGACACGAACGAAGGGCCGTTTCTGCGAACCGGCGATCTGGGCTTTCTGCGCGATGGCTATCTTTACATCACAGGGCGCGCCAAGGATCTCATCATCATCCGCGGTGTGAACCACTATCCTCAGGATATCGAGCTTACAGTGGAGCAGGCTCATCCGGGCGTGCGGGCGGGCCGGGGGGCGGCCTTCGCCGTCGATGTGAAGGGCGAGGAGCGGCTGGTGATTGTGTACGAGGTGGAGCGCAGCCACCGTGACCCGGATATGAACGAGATATCGGTGGCCGTGCGTCGCGCGGTCGCTGAGAACCATGATCTCGAAGTCTACGCGTTTGTGCTCGTGCGGACAGGCAGCGTACCGATGACGTCGAGCGGCAAGATTCAGCGTCACGCATGCAAGAGATCCTTTGAGGGCGGCGAACTGGAAGTGGTTGCACAGAGCGTGCTCGACAGGATGATTGCCGCGGACCGCAAGGTGGTTGCACCGCGCGACGAGCTGGAGTCCAAGCTGGTCGACATCTGGCAGGAGATTCTCAGCATCACGCCGGTCGGCATCACGGACAATTTCTTTGATCTCGGAGGCAACTCGCTGCTGGCCTTGAGGTTGGTGGGCCGTATCCAGCAGGTGTTGGGCAAGGAAGTGGCATTGGTGGATCTCTTCACCACGCACACGATCAAGGAACTGGCGGAGTTGCTTCGCAAGGAAGGCAGGACATCGGCCTTCATTTCGCTGGTCGCGCTGAAGCCGGACGGGAAGAAGGCGCCGTTCTTCTGCGTGCATCCGGGCGGTGGCACGGTGATGTGTTTCGTTGATCTTGCGCGTTACATGGATGACGGGCATCCGTTCTACGCGCTTCAGTCGCAGGGCGTGGATGGGCATCTCAAGCCGTTGAAGAAGATCGAGGAGATGGCCGCCCTGTATGTTCGTGAAATGCGGATGATCCAGCCTGCTGGGCCGTACCTGATTGGCGGCATGTGTCTCGGTGGCATTATTGCCTACGAGATGGCGATTCAGTTGGAGGCGATGGGTGAGAAAGTGGATCTTGTCGCCATCTTTGACACGAGACGGCCGCCGGGCTTCCGGCGTGCGCCGCGGCCAAAGCGAATGATCAAGCAGTGGCTGGGGTCGATCGCAAACCGTGGTCAGGAGCGCTATCTCAAGAAGGTGTGGCTTGCGAACGAGAAGGCGCGCAATCGCTACAAGGCCAAGCCGTACGGTGGGAAGATCACGCTCTTCTGGAGCGATGAATCAGAGGACGAGGGCAAGCAGGATCGCGTGGCCATGTGGGCCGAATTGGCCAAGGGTGGAGCGGATGTCGTCCGGGTGCCGGGCACGCACCTGAGCCTGCTGCAGGAGCCGCACGTCAAAGTGCTGGCGGAGAAGCTGAAGGGCTGTTGGGGGGAGAGTAAGAAGTAAGCAGTGAGTGGTGAGAAGTCATAAGCATCCAATACGGCTCGTCACTTATTACTGCACACTTCTCACTGGTTCGTCTGGCTACCAATCATTGTTCTCGGCATAGCCGAGTTTGATCAGCAGTTCACCCGCCGACTTCTTGAAGACGTCCATCTCCTCCTTCGACAGGTCCTTGTGCCAGCGTCCCTCGGAGGTCTTCGTAATGGGTTTGTGGATGCCCGGATGCAGCGCGTTCTTGGTCGCGTCGCGTGATCCGTCGCGGTTCCGGTGATAGTCGAGGATGGAGGGTTCCCACGGCTCACCGACGAACGCGAACAATCCCTTCAGCGTCGTTTCGTCATCCCGGATCAGGTCCTCGTAGCGTAGTTCGTAGTAGCGTGGATCGCCGCGGTAGCGCAGGCCTGCGTTCACCGTCGTGACCCAGCGGGCTATGCAGTCCTCGATGGGGTTTCGCGTATTCAGTTCAATCACCTTCCCGTCGATCACCTTGCGGGAGGGGTGTGTGCGCAGGGAGCACACCGTATCACGCCCGTCGCGGATCATGTGAATGAACCGTGCCTCGGGAAAGTGTTTGAAGATGTAGTCCATGTGCAGAATGTTGTTGGGCGTTTTTTCCGCCCAGCGCTGCTTGTTGCATTTCGTGCAGTAGGCGGCGAAGAACTGGTCGATGAATTCCGCCTGCGAATCGCACGTGTCGAGCATACGGGCGACGTCGGTGGCGGGGATCTCGTACTTGAATTCCATCACCTTCGGCTTGATGGAGCGGGGGAGGAAGAGATTGCTCTCCATGCCGCAACACAGGTGGGAATGCGTATCCAGAATAACGCGGAGCAGCGTGGTGCCGCTGCGACCGCAGCCGCCGACGATGACCGGGCTGGATTTCGACGTGTAGTCGTGCAGGCGCCAGGCGCTGTTGCGTCGAACGCGCTTCTTGTTGCCCATCAGCAGCCGTCCGAGTCTGCGGAGCGCGAGTGTGGTCGAAGTGTTCACAGCCAGCCTCTCTTCTTCCATCGTTTCCGGGTTTTCGCGATGACGGCCCGCAGGAGCTTGTCGCGTTCAGCGTCCGGTATCGGTTCCGCATCCAGATAGGCTTTCCAGACGCGCAGGCGGTCGGTGCGTGACCAGCCGGCCTTCTCCATGTTCACCTGCATCAGGTTGTGGACACGGCGCCCGAAGGGGAGCTTGCCGTACGTGCGCGTACGTTCATGATCGATCCAGAAGAGAATGGGTTCGTCTCCTTCAAAGCGGCAGAGCAGATTGCTTGTCCGCAAGTCGCCGTGATAGAGCCCGACGTGGTGCCAGCGACCGACCTCGGTTCCCATGGTCTTGAGCAAGGCCCGCTTGCGCGACGTGGAGGGAGTGAGGTTGAGAAGCGGTCGATTGATGAGTTCCTGAACCTTGTGCACGTTCTCAATGGTCCGTGTGATCAGTCCGCTGGCGGCGAGGATGCCGAAGCGGTATTCCTCGATCAGGCAGAGCGGTACGGGCACGCGGAAGCCATGGGTTGCCGCAAGGAGGCTGCCGGACAGGGCGCGCGCGGCGCGCGAGGGTCGGAGGAGGTCCTTCAGGGCATCCCAGGCATCGCGCCTGAGGAAGCGTTTGAAGAAGAAGGGCACAACCGGGTCGGGCAGCGTGCCGTGATAGACCTCCGCGAAGGGCGATGCGACGATTCTTTCCAACCCCTGGAACTTCCCGGTCCAGATGTCGGCTGCGATACGCTTCCATCCTGCATGCTCGGCCGGCGTGTGGATATGAATCTCCGACCGCGCGCGGCTGCCCGGCAGAACGGTGTGCGACCAGTGTGCTGGAAGGCGGGGCATCATGACGATGTTATGGGCGTTCCGCGCCGTCCTCCATGAGGGTCTTGAACTCGTCGGGAATCGCTACATCAAGATGGCTCAGCAGGAACATGATCAGCCGGTTGTCGGCCGCACGGCTGGATACGCCGTCGCTTCGTAACGCGGTTATGCACTCGATGCCGACCTCGTCGCATCGCTCCTTGAGCGCGATGCTCTGCTTGGGGTGGTGTTTGTAGTGGGCGTTGGATTTCGGCGTGGTGTTGAGGTAGCGGCAACTGAGAAAGAGCGGCGGGTCGCCGCGGGAAATCTGGTCCAGCATCGAAGCGTCCTTCATCGCGCGTTCGAGCATATCCTGCGTGTCGCCTGCATCGAGGTTGATGCCGTAGAAGGCGTTGCCCATGGGTTTGCCGACGGGTGGTGCGCCCATGATCCTGTCCCACACGCGCATATCGTAGCTCGCCTGGGGATTGATGGCCGCAACACAGCGGACGCGAGAGGACCGGCGCAGGACGGGATCGAAACTGGAAGGGTCCGCCAACTCATCGTGGAAGGCAGTCCACATGGCCATGCCTGAGCCTGCGGAGGTGCCGGCAAGGGCGATGCGTTTGGGGTCGATGTTGTGCTTGGCAGCGTTGAGTCGGGCGAATTGGACCGCGCGGGCACCATCGCGCAGGATGAGATTGATGTTGGCCTGATTCAGGAACCGGTAGTTGATGGAGGCCACGGACACGCCTGCCCCGAGCATCTTTTCGAGCAGGCGCATGCTGCGAACGGCTTTCTTGTCGCCGCCGACGAAGCCGCCGCCGTGTATGTAGATCACGAGCGGCGTGGGCGTGTCGGACTTGGCTTTCCAGAAATCCATGATATTGCGCGGGTGAGGGCCGTAGCTGACATTTTCGAGATCGGGTTTCATTTCGGTTTCGGAGACATCCATGGTTTCGCTGAATTTCCTCAGCATCTTGCGGTAGCGGATGGCCTCGGTCTCCGTGAGGATGCCGTCCTCGTTTTCATCGGCATCGGGATATTGCTCAAACGCGCGTTCGAGATAGGGACTGGTCGCGGAGGTGGCCTCCTCGCCACGTGCCATGGCCGGGGTGACGGAAGCCAGTGCCAGCGCGAGCGGCAGAAGCCGGAGACAGACGCGGGTTGATTGCATAGCCAGAGCGTAATAAACGCGTGGCCGGAATTCAATGGCGGAGCAGGGGGCTGAAACCAGTGACCAGTAAGCAGTGAGAAGACTAGGGGATGGGGATGCCACGAAGAGGCACAGGATGCACAGAGAGAGGAAGAAGATGTCAACCGCTGATGGCGCTGATAGCGCGGATAAAGAAGGGGATGGGATGGTCACCACGAAATACACTAAGTACACGAAAACAGAGCAAGAATGGAAATCAGTGGATTAGGGAGGAGGCAGAAGATTTCAGCAGAAGATAACAAAGGTAACGGAAAGCGGGGATGGGAAGAGACAAAGGAGGCGGAGGGACAAAGAGGGAGAGAAAGTGGACAAGGTTGCCGTCGCGTGGTGGCGCGGAACCATCAACCATCTAACCATTAATCATTCTTTCAGGGGATGATGATACCGCCGGTGGGGTCGCCGTGCGTGATGGTAGCTTTCGCGCGCAGGCCGCGGATGAATTTGCCGAAGCGCTCGTGCTTGAGGTTCTCGATCATGTGCTCGCGGATCTGGTCTTTGACTTCAGCTTCCGGAGTGATGCTGCCTGGTTTGCGGCCGGTGACCTGGATCACATGATACCCGAACTGTGTTTCCACGACGGGGCCGATTTCCCCGATGTTCTGGCTGAACACCGCTTTTTCAAACTCGGGCACCATCTGTCCGCGCTCCACGTCCCCGAGGCTGCCGCCCTCCTGCCGGCTGGGGCAGGTGGACTTGGCCTTGGCGACCTCGGCAAAGTCGGCCCCGGCAGCGAGCTCCTTGCGCACTTCTTCCGCGCGAGCCTTGGCATTCTCGCGCTTTGCGGCGTCGGCCTCGGCATCGCAGCCGATCAGGACGTGCCGCGACTCGGCGGTCTCGGGGATGGTGAACTGCTTGATATTCTCTTTGTAGAAGGAGGAGACCTGCTCGTCGGAGATCGCCTCGTTGCCGCCGGATTCCGCCTCGTAGAGCTTCCGGACGCGCTCGTTGGCGATGACGTCTTTGCGGAGCATATCCATGGTGACGCCCTGAGCGGCGAGCACTTGTTCGAGCGTGGCGCCCTGCGGGAGGCCCTTGGCAATCCACGCCAGCGCGCCATCGATTTCTGCATCGGAGATGGGTTCGTTACGGCGCTCGGCTTCAGCACGCATGAGAGTCTGGTCGATGAACTGCTCGACGGTCTGCTGTTCGAGCTGCGGGCCGATCTGCTGCAGGTAGCTTTCGACCATCTGGGGCGGTACACCTTGGCGGACAAGGGTTTGGCGGGCGATTTGCTGGGCCTGGCCGCGGGTGAGCGACTGGTCGTTGACGGTTACGATAATCGGGTCGTGCTGCATGTCATTTCCTTCCAACAAAGGTCCGCGAGTTACAAGAGACGCTGCACGCTACCCGTTTGGTGAGGGAATAAGAAGAGAAAAAGCCGGGAAAGATGGGAGGGGATATTTACCCACAAGCGACACGAAAGCCGAGCAAGCTCAGGAAAGACAAAAGAGCATGGAGAAGACTTGGATTTGAACTGAAGGTAACAACGGGAGCAAAGGGCGAAGAATGGGGACAGGGTGTTCACCACGAAAGACACGAAGTACACGAAAATGGGAAGGGACGGAGAGGGATGCAACCGCTGATGGCGCGGATCGGGCGGATGAAGAAGAGAGTGGAAAGAGACGGAAGAGGCAAAGCGACAAAGTAGCAGAGAAGGGGAGAGAACATCGCCACGAAAAGGCACAAGAGACGCACGGGATGGTGGAGAGACAAAGTGGCGAAGAATCGGAAAGGCTTGCGGTGGTGGAGGTTGGAGAGGATACTCAAGATGAAAGCGGAGGTGACCATGGCCAAGTGTCCTGTCTGTGGAAAATCGGTGAATGACTGGCACATTCTGACCTTGGGGGCCAAGACGTCGGTTCCGTGCCCAAGCTGTCACTCTGAACTCAAGATTCCGGTCAAGGTATCCGGCATCAAAATCTTCGTTTCGACCGGATTCATGATCGGTGGTTTTGTGGGTGGGCTGAGCATGGTCTCCGGCCATCCGCTCGTCTGGATCGCCGCGGTTGTTGTCTGGTTCCTTCTCCTTGCCCTTGCCGATATCCGCTATACGCAGTTGGTGAAGAAGGATTAGCTGGGAGCTGCTTTCTGGCGTTCGGCTGGATATTGGAGCGGGAGACGGGGATCGAACCCGTGACGTTCAGCTTGGGAAGCTGACATTCTACCACTGAATTACTCCCGCACCGGGAATGGACGTATACTAGCGCACACCTTTGGATTGTCCACAGCATTCGCATGGAGGACGGGGAGGAGTAGGAAAGAAACCTGAAACTCGACACCTGAGGAGGTGAGGGAGGATTACGAGTACGATTACGATTAGGATTACGATTAGGATTACGAGCAAGAGCTAAAGAGCGTGAGGATGGCTTGATTCGGGGGGTGGGACGGGCGTATGGTTACGGCCTTTTGAACAGGGGTATGCGTCATGTTTGAACCGGTTTCCAGTAAGGTCAATTTTCCCGAAACGGAGCTGGAGGTCCTGAAGTTCTGGGCCACCCAGGACATTTTCAAGAAATCCCTCGAGATGCGCCGTGGGGCCCCGGAATTCGTGTTCTATGACGGCCCGCCATTTGCCACCGGCCTGCCGCACTATGGGCATCTCCTTGCCGGCACCATCAAGGATATTGTGCCGCGCTACCAGGCGATGCGCGGTCACTATGTCGAGCGCCGGTTCGGCTGGGATTGTCACGGGTTGCCGGTTGAATACGAGATGGAGCAGGAGCTGAAGATCAGCGGCAAGCGCGACATCGAGAAACTGGGCGTGGATGTCTTCAACGAGCGCTGCCGGGGCATTGTTCTGCGTTACACGCGCGAATGGCGCGAGATCGTCAACCGCATGGGGCGCTGGGTCGACTTCGACCACGATTACAAGACGATGGACAAGCCGTACATGGAGTCCATCTGGTGGGTGTTCCGGTCGCTGTGGGACAAGGACCTGATTTACGAGGGGAACAAGATTCTCCCGTATTGTCCGCGTTGCGCCACGCCGCTTTCCAATTTTGAGACGAATCAGGGCTACGAGGAAGTGCAGGACCCGGCGATCACGGTGCGTTTTGCCGTGGAGGGTCAGGCCCGCACGTTCATTCTCGCGTGGACGACCACGCCGTGGACGCTGCCGTCGAACCTTGCCCTCGCGGTGGGGAAGACGATCCGTTACGTCAAGATCAGGGACGGCGAGGATATTTACTACATCGCGAAGGACCGGCTGGCTGCGTACTACAAAAAAGATCAGGCGTTCGAGTTGCTTGAGGAACTCGATGGTGAGGCGCTGGTCGGGATGAAGTACGAGCCGCTCTTCCCGTATTTCGCCGCGCAAAAGGCAACCGGCGCGTTCCGGGTATTGGCGGCCGAGTTTGTATCGACCGAGGACGGCACGGGTGTGGTGCACATTGCGCCGGGGTTCGGCGAAGACGATTACCGGCTCGGGCAGGCAGCGGGGTTGACGGCGGTGTGTCCCGTGGACGATGAGGGCCGTTTCACCGAGGCTGTTCCGGACTACACGGGCCGCGAGGTGAAGGAAGCGGATGGCGACATCATGCGCCGGCTGAAGGAAGAGGGGAAGCTGGTGCATCGGAGTACGATCCAGCACAGCTATCCGCACTGCTGGCGTTGCGATGCGCCGCTGATTTACCGCGCGATCTCGACTTGGTTTGTGAAGGTCGAGCAGATGCGTGAGCGCATTCTGGCCGCGAACGCCGGGACGCACTGGGTTCCCGAGCATCTGCGCGACGGCCGGTTCGGCAAGTGGCTGGAAGGTGCGCGTGATTGGGCTGTTTCCCGTAACCGCTATTGGGGTGCGCCGCTGCCGGTGTGGCGGAACAAGCAGGGCGAGATGGTTTGCATCGGGTCGGTCGAGGAGCTTGAGCAGCTTTCCGGGCAGAAGGTCGAGGACCTGCACAAGCATTTCGTGGACAAGATCACCATCCCGTCCAAGAAGGGCGGGGACCCTCTGCAGCGGATTCCCGAGGTGCTGGACTGCTGGTTCGAGAGCGGCTCGATGCCGTATGCACAGTCGCATTATCCGTTCGAGAACAAGGAGCGGTTCGAGAGTCATTTCCCGGCGGACTTCATCGCCGAGGGGTTGGACCAGACGCGCGGGTGGTTCTACACGCTGATGGTGCTTTCGACGGCGTTGTTCGACAAACCGGCATTCAAGAACGTGATCGTGAACGGGCTGATGCTGGCCGAAGACGGCCGGAAGATGAGCAAGCGGCTGAAGAACTACCCTGATCCGATGTTCATCGTGAATACCTACGGCGCCGACGCGCTGCGGCTTTACATGATCTCCTCGCCGGTGGTTCGCGCCGAGGACCTGTGCTTTTCCGAGGAGGGCGTGAAGCACTCGCTGCGGCACCTGCTGATTCCGTGGTGGAACGCATACTCGTTCTTTGTGACGTACGCGCGGATCGATGGATGGGTTCCAAGTTCCAAGCTGCAGGTTTCAAGTTCGGCGAATTTGCTGGACCGGTGGATTCGTTCTTCGCTCGAGCGGTTGACGGGTGAAGTCGTGAAGGCGATGGACGCGTACGACCTGCAACAGGCGATACGGCCATTTGTGCGATTTGTCGAAGACCTGACCAACTGGTACATCCGTCGCAGCCGTCGGCGGTTCTGGAAGAGCTCGGACGATGCGGACAAGGCGCAGGCGTACGCCACGCTTTATGAAGTACTGGTGAGGCTGTCGAAAATTGCCGCGCCGTTCGTGCCATTTGTCAGCGAGACGATCTACCGTAATCTGCGGACGGACGACATGCCCGAATCGGCACATCTCTGCGATTTCCCGATGAGCGACGGGAGCGGTCGCGATCTGGACCTTGAAGCGCAGATGGATGACGTGATGGCGGTGGTGGGGTTGGGTCGGCAACTGCGTGCGGACCATGACTTGAAGGTACGCCAACCGCTGCGCGGTATGCACGTGGTGAGTCGGGACGCCGCGAGGCTGAAGCGGATTGAAGCGTTGCGCGAGCTGGTGATGGACGAGTTGAATGTGCGCGAGGTCTGGTTCGGGTCGGACGAGAGCGCTCTGGCAACCTTCAGTGCGAAGGCGAATTTCAGCCGGCTGGGTCCGCGGTTGGGTGGGGCGATGAAGAAGGCGGCGGGGCAGATCCAGAAACTGGATGTGGCGTCGCTGGAATCGCTGCTTTGTGGGGAATCGATATCCATCGAGGTGGATGGGAAGTCGGTGGAGTTGACCTCGGATGACGTGGTCGTGAACCGGGCACCCAAGGCGGGGCTTGTGGTGGCGTCGGTTGGGAACCTGGTTGTGGCGCTGGAGACGGAGCTTACGCCGGAGTTGCTGCGTGAGGGTTTGGCCCGGGAATTCGTGAACAAGGTTCAGAATATGCGGAAGACTGCGGGGTTGGACGTCACGCAGCGAATCAAGCTGTTCTACGGTGGTGACGAGGCCGTCGGGGAGGCCGTGGCGGCTCATTTGGACTATATCCAGACCGAGACCCTTTGTGTACATTGTGCGCCCGAGGATGGGGCTGTCGGCGGGGCAGAGGCATGGGATTTGAACGGCAGGT
>DAISJM010000037.1:0-30823 GCA_036821485.1 Verrucomicrobiota bacterium
GCGGATGTGTTGCAGCGATCCGTAAAACGATTTCCAGTTCTCGTCCTTGCAGAACAGACGCACGTAATTCGGGTTCGATTCCCCGGCGTCCAATCCCGGCGGACAGTAAACGGATACAGATACTCGCTTGCCCTTCAAGTCGACGGGAATGCCCACCCGTGCCGGTGCGTCAAAGCGCATGTCGACGTAAATCTCTCCCGCATCGTAACTTGCGTTGGTTCCATCCAAATGCATATCCACCGCCAGGCACCCGGTGCCGTTGCTCGGCGCGGAGGCAACCCATGCGACGCTGGTGCAGGCCATGGCATCGACGTAGGTCTGATACGTGAACCCTTCGTTATCGCTGCTGAAGGAGTAGCGCTCGTTCGCGGGCGATGCGTACGCGCCGGGAGGAATGCCGAAGCGGATTGTCTCCAGAAATACGGGGCCGCTGTACACGCCGGTAGATCCGGGGGCGATACCGAAATCCATGCCCATCTTCGTGACCTTGCAGGGGTCAAAGCCCGGCTCCGCCCCCGCGTTGGTCGCTGTGATCGTCCAGAGAGGCCCTTCGATACGGATGCCGCCGGTCGAGATGTACGTCCAATCGAAATATTCATAGCGGTTGGAATAATCCACTGCGAAGAAGCGGTAACGGTTCGTTGGAGAACCCATCGTCGTCGTGGCCGGCCATTCAAAGGCGATGAAGATGGGCTGATTGCTGAGGTTCATCGGTACGGCGGCCGAGTACGGGAAGAATTCCTGCATGTCGGCGACAACTCGGCCCTGCGCATGGGAGACAGGATTTGTCCGCAAGTCGAGATCCACCCGAAGCGCATACGCGCCGTTCAGGAGACTGAAGATCATATCGGTGCTCTGGCTGACGCCCGTCGCCCCTTCGTACGAACCGTTGGTTTCTACCTGCCACCCCTCGGTCCATGTATTGAATCCGTAGCGCTCCCACGACCAGTACTGGAGGGCATCCGCCGGCATGGCAACACACAGGGCAATCGCCGCGGAGAGAAGAAGAAGGTTTCGAGAGGCGAGAAGTCGACGAGACACAATGCGGCAATCGGTTTTCATAAGCTCACTCCCTGGTGAAACCCTGCTTCCGGGCATACATCTACTTACTACCCACGCACGTTGATGATGTTAGGCCTTTTCTCTGACGCAACAGAATGACAAACGTTTGCGTAATTGTCAAGCCATCGAAATGGAAATGGCCTATAAACATTGCCCTCAGGCAGCTTTCGCGCTTTCAGGAGAGCAGGAATCCCGTAATATCCTCCTCCATGAAGCGACCACATTATTTCGCCGCCCTTCTCACACTCATTGCGATGACGACTCTCGCCGGCCTGAACAACGCGGGATTCGAGACGGGCGATTTCACCGGCTGGCAGTTCTTTGGGCAGGGCTGGCGCATCAGCAATTACGGGAAGGATTCCCACCGCGGCATCTGGGGCGCGGTCAACGATATCGTCACCAACAACGTCGCGGATGAATACCGCGTGATCACGCAGGAAGTAAAAGTTTCCGAAGACAAGACCTACATGTGCGGTGCTTGGGTGCGCGCGGTTTGCATCGAAGTCGGTGAATGTTTCCTCGAAGTCCAGTTTCTCTCGAAGCAGGGCGAGGTACTCTCTCAGTACAACTCCATTCACATCACCAATTCGCAGGAGTTCACGTACCTCTCCATCAGCAACATGGTTCCTCCGGAACGGAGCGCTCGTGCCGGCGTCCGCGGCGTGGTCCACGTCCTCGGCACGCCTGTCCAAAACACCGACTTCCTCATCTTCGACAGCTTCGACTTCCGCGCCCAGCGGTAGATAGCCCCCCTACTCTACTTCCACGCGGTAGTACGAAATCGACGATGGCGGTGCATCCGTGAAGGTGTTCATCGGCGGCGTAGCCGTCACGCCCGACACCAGCCGCGTGAACTTCTCCGACAGATTCGTCCCGCGGTACAGGCTGTAGGTCCTGCCCGACAGGCTCGGCCATGACAACGTGATCTTCGCCCCACCCACGTTCAGACCGCGGCCATCGACACCGAAACTGGATAACCGATTCGTCGGATCCACGCCGGCGTACAGCTCCGCCGCGTCGCTCATTCCATCACCATCGCTGTCCTGGCTCGTCACCGAGTCATCCTGCGTCACCGCGTTGGTGACCAGCAATCCGCCGTCCTCGAGCACAACCTGCCACGCGGGCAGGAACGGCGACGGGGATGCCGCGGCTGCGTAAACCAACTGGGTTTCCACCACAGTGGCGCCGGGCACATCCTGCTGCGCCGACCAGACGGCTGCCTCGACCGGCACGAACGGATACAGCCACGCCTCCGTCGCCCACGTCGCCTGCTGGAACGCGCCGTCCGGCGAAAGCTTGATGACGTACTTCGTGCTGCCCGGCCCCTGCACCCCGCCCGCGGCGAGGAAGTAGTGGCTGGCCATATCCTTGTTCACTTCGTAGTACGAGATGTTCGTCGCACTGTAATACGCCGCGAGGAAATCCGTATCCTTCCGCAACGCGTCGGGCACGACGGACAGCAGGTTGGTCACACCAGCAGGCGGCGTGCCGCGATTGAGCAGGCGCGACGGCGCAGGCGCCGAGAGCGTGGCCAGAAACGCCGCCACATCCGCGTTCGGCTCGCTGCCGCCCAGAAGCACCGTAGCGCGATCGATCTGATCTTCCGCCTCCGCCATGTCTTCCGCTTCCGGCGGCGGTTCACACACCAGCCAGTATTCGCCATTGGCCGTGGACGGCAGGTAGACATTCTCCATCTCCTGCGCGGTGGCATACACATCGTAGCCAAGCCCGCCGAGCCGCGGATCCTTGAGCCACACGCCGTGCACGGTGAAGGATGAATACAGCGCACCGTACGGCTTCGTGCTGGTCTCGAATCCGCGCACCAGCTTGTGCGACCAATTCGTATGACACAGAATCTGCACGGGCACCTGCAGCCCGCCCGCGGGCACGTAATCCATCCAGTACACCGTTTCCTTCAGCGCGTCCGTCAGGCTGGTGCGGTAGCGCGGGCTGAAGTAATAGCCCTGCGGCGCATTGGCGTAGAGCCAGCTTGCCGCGCTGGTGGCCGTGATCTCGTTGTTGTGCGCCGGGTCGTGCGAGGTCGCTGCATAGATGTTCGACTGACCCAGGGTAAACGCGTCGCCTTTCAAGTACCGCGCAATCATCCAGGACGCGGCCGCGCCGGTGTAGTTGGATTGTTCGGCCACGGCGTTCGGGAACACATCTACGCCGTTCACCATGCCCAGCTTGAGCGCATACCAGCCGTCGAGCCGCATGTTGTCGATGAACACCGAGCCCTCGTCCGTGTAGCCCTCCACCTTGATGAACAGTTGCTGGATCTCTTCAAGGCCCGACGGATATACATTGTGGAAGTAGTCGTTCTGTTCCGTCCCGTTGTTCCACTCGGCACGCGTCCACGTGTTCGTGTCGAAGTGGAAGGTAACGTTCCGATTCCACCCATTCGTAATCGCCACGCCAGCCGAGTAGTGCCAGACCCAGTTCGCGCCGGTACGCATCATGAGCTGTATGTTGGTCGATCCGTCCGCGACGTAGAGATCGAGCACGAACGATGTCCGGTTCGACCAATTCTCGTACACGTTGTCGAAGCCGAAGTACGCCTGATACTTGCTCGGCGAGCGATGATAGAACTCAAGCGCCTCGCTGCCTTCGGTGACGTGATTGGTCACCACAGTGAGCGTCCGTCCATCGGAGCTGTCGCCCGTATCCGGGGCCCAGCGGCGCAGGCCACTGCAGGGGTCCCACGGCGGGGTCTGCCCATACACCATCGTCCGGCCGGCCAGCGTGTTGTCGGCCGTGTCCGTCTCACCGGCCACGGTGGAGGCCGTTGCCGTGAGCACGTGAATCGCGTTCGTCGGCTGCGTCATGCAGTTCCACCAGAACCGCGTGTGTACCGAACCGCCCGCCGCCAATGTGACCGTGTTGGTGCCGACGATCTGCCCGGCGGTCGTATCGGTGAGCAGCACGTTGAACGTCTCGCTCGCCGTGCCCTGGTTCGCCACGAGCACTTCCATGAGCTGGCGCGGATTGCGGACAACCCAATCGAACTCTTCGACCTTGAGCACCGCCACATCATGCACCGTGGCGCCGGTCGCACCGACGCGGCGGACCTTAAACGCAATGTCCTTCTGGAAGTTCGGCACGGTGACCGTGAGGGTGCCGGTTGGCGCGCTCGCGCTGACGGTCTGGCGCGGGCCAACCAGCGTATCCCACCATTCGACGTTGTAGTTGCCGGCCTCGAGCCCGTTCAGCTTCAGCGTCGCACCGACATTGCCGGTGACCGAGTTGGTCCAGCGCCGGTCCTGAATCCAGCCGAACGCAAACTGCCCGTTGGAGCTGATCATCGCCAGCGTGTTGTAGGCGTACATGCCCGCCGTGATATTGTCTACGTAGATCGGCCCGCGCAGGATACCGACGTCGCCGAAATGGAATTTGAGGCCAACGATGTGCGCAGCTTCATATTCTGTCGGAATGTCCGCCAGGTTGAACTCGAGATTCCAGAGCATGCCGACAGTCAGCTTCTTCCAGCCGCCGCTTTCGCGGATGTCGCCGCCGTATTCATTCGTCGTCGAGTACCAGTGCCAGTTGTTGCTCGCGTCCTTGGTGAAGATCTCGATGATCGAGCGCGGATCCTTGTTGATGCCGAGCAGGAAACCGTCCGGGTTGTTGGTCGGATGATAGAACTCGGGAATGTAAACATCCATCTTCAGCGTGCCGCGCGGCCAGTAGTTGGTCCAGTTGTAGCTGAAGCCCTCGTTCTCGTACTTCTCGATGCCTGCGGGTGCGTTCGGCATGTTCGCGTAGGTGTCCATGTCGACATTCAGCCGCCACGAGTTGGTGCCGTCCGTCGCCTGCGCGTTGGTGATAAAGCCCGACCGAATCCCATCGCCCCAGAGCTTCCACGCGTTGGTTCCGCTTTCGAAACTTTCCACGAGCGTGACGGCAGGCTCGTTCTCAGCCGTCGTCTCGACGTCCGCCGGAGCCATGTGCAGCTTGTGCATATCGATGTCCGCAAGGAACTTCGAAAGCACCTTCATCTCGTCCGACATCATGCCCAGCCATGGCCCCATCTTCGCATCGCCGAACCACGAGAACGCAGGGGTGGTCCACATCATCGGCGTAATCGCCGCACCGGAGCAGATGCCCGGCCACGCTGTAACTCGCGTGTAATCAGGCTCATACAATTTCCACTCCACGGTGCCAATTTCGCCCATGAACGAGGGCTTGTCGTATTCCTCGTGCAGCTTGTGATGGTACTTGCCGAGCGTCGTCGGCGGCGTGATCCAGTTGTAGAGATCGGCGTAGACGTGGATCTGCGGAATATCGACAATCGGGAAACCGCCGTCCCAGTACTCGTCCGTCGCGTAGCTCGCGGTGGTCGGATGCCGGAACGGATCGTTGTTCTTGAAGTAGTCGTTGATGTAGGTCAGCCATTCGATTCCGTGATCGGCACCGTCGCACTGATTCGTGTTCATGTTCAGGTACGGATTTTCCCCAAACAGCGCGGACTTGTTGGTGACCCACTGCTCGCCCTGGTAGTTGATGCAATTGGCCGAGTTCGCGAACGTGCCAAACATTTCCGACACCAGCGCCCACGTCCCGATCGCCTCGCTATAACCCCAGCGCGCGATGATGTAGCGGTATAACCGGTCCTGGTATTCCTTGTACACGTCGTCGTAGAAGAACTTCTGATTCTTCGGCGGGTTGTCGAGTTCGCTGAAGGCGTTGATGTACCACTCCGGCTCCGAGAACTTGGTGCCGTATGCCTTCGCCCAGCTTCCATTGATGCGCCACTTGTGGTGGTTGAAATCGCGGATCGCATCGTGCGGCCAGATCGTCCACACGAGCTTGACGTTGTATTTCTCCGCATGGCCGACCACGCGGTCCAGTTCCGCCGCGCGCGTCTGCTCGTACGTGTCGTACGACGATTTTTCACGCCAGAAGTCGTTGGGATTCGCCGGCTTCACCGTCAGCATCGTGTCCCACGGCGCCATCCACCAGTGAATCATGTTGATGCCGTGCTCTTCGCACTGGCGGAAGATACCCTCGTCGTCGCCATCCCACGGATGGCAGTAGCCGATGCCGACAAACGGCGAATCATCCTCGTGCTCGAGGTAGTGCCCGTCATCGTCTGATACGCGCAGCCAGCCGCTCTGTCCGCTTTCGACGCAGGAGAACGTGGCCGACGAACTCAGGTTGGTGCCGAACACATTGGCCACACTGACACGGTACGACCAAATTCCCAACTCGTTGGGCGCAAAGCGGATACGGAAGTCGCCCTGACCGGGCGTGTCGCCAACATCTTCCATGTAGAAGCCGTTGATCTTCCAGACCGCACCCGAGGGCGAGGTGAACGTCGCGCTCAAATCCACCTGGTGCGGGTCGTACGGATTAACCCCATCAATACCGTCAAGCCCGACGGCAAGTTCGAACTTCCGGTACTTGCCCACAACGTTCGTCGACGCGGTGACGGAGAGGAGCGACGGGGCATCCGTCGCATCCTTCTGCGCGAGTTGGAGGGAATCGATAAACACCGGTCCGCTCCAGACATCGCGATTCTGCCACACGACTTCCAATCCAAACTCGTCGGCGTCCGTCAGGATGGACACCGGCAGGCCGGACATGTCCCACTCAACCAGGTTCCACTGGCACGGCACGAGCGTGACGGGCTCACTCTGATGGCCATACGCCCAGCCGTCCGATGACGACCGCACCACGAGCCGTACCTGCACCGCATGATGCACGTTGTCCGGCGCGTCACACGGCACGTACACGTACGTGCGGAGGATCGGCTTCCACAGCACGTTCTCGTTTTCCACGAGATCATAGTCCTTGATGTAGAACTTCCCGTAGCTGGGCGCCGCGACCGGCTGCACCGCCAGCGAACCACCGGACGGATTGCCGAGGTTGGTCCAACTCAGGATCGCGTCGCCGTTGCCCCAGTTCTCCGTGCCCCATTGCTCGGTGTCTTCGTTGAAGCTGTAGAGCAACCGGCGCTCCATCACCGGGAAACACGCGGCATCAATGTAGATCGGCCCCTGGTACTCGGAGCCCGCACCGCCGTACTTCACCCGCACACCGATCGCGCGGATCATGTCCGGCGTGAAGCCGCTGTCGACCCACGTGCCCGGCACGTTCGTATCCACGATCAGCGTAAACGTGATCCATTCATTCTCGACGATATTGGTCTCCGCAAGCCACAGCGCGTGCCACTGCGCATCCTTGGCGTAGATCTGGATGCTGTTCGGATTCGCGGGATTACCGCGCGAGCCCGTCGGGCAGTACACAGATATCTGGACGGGCTGCCCCTCGAGGTTGATCGGAGGAATCAGGCCCAGTGGCGGATTCCAGGCCATGTCCACTTCGGCATCGCCGTAGTCGTGCTGCGAGGCGCTGGAAAGATCCACGAACGCCTTGAGAGACTTGATCGCGTGCAGCGCGCGCTCCGTGCTCTGCACAACGGACGTGACCCCATAGCCGGCCCACGGCTGCGCGTTGGCGTACCAGCCCTCAAGGCCCGTCTCAAAATCGTAGCGCAGGAAATCCATATCCGCAGCCGTCAGCGTGACGACGGCCTCGGCGCTGTCGCGCCGGCCGTCGTGCACGACGTAGCTGAACGAGTCCAATCCGATCGAACCGGGCTTCGCGACATACGACAGGTGCGGCGGCGTACCGAACACCCAGCCATTCACGGGACGGGTGATGATGCGATACGACAGAACGTCGCCATCCACGTCGCTGCCCACCAGCGAGATCGTGGTCGGGTTCTTCGGGTCGACGGCGTACCACAGATTCGACGCCACGGGCGCGTGGTTGCCCACGCTGTTGGTGGGCACATTACGTGCTTCGCACCACTCGGCATGGGCCTTGATCACGGGCACCACCGGATCGTCGGCGTACACGACAAAACCGTCGTCGCGCTTGATTTTAACGTCGTCCACGTAGATCTCGCCGTGCCCCACCGGCAGGTCGCGGAAGACGAGACTGACCTGGTGAACATCCTCGAGCACGTTGGAGACGGAATTGGGTATGTTGATGAGGTACTCGCTGTTTTCCCAGTTGTTGCTGACCCAGGAGTAGTGACCCGCGCTCAGGTCAAATATGACGCGATTCCAGCCTGCGGTCAGCGTCTGCGCTGCACCCTCGCACCAGTACCAGTTCGGGCCGCCGGAGATCGCGAGCGCCACGTTCACCGGCTGCGGGCCGGGGTTGTAGAAGTTCCAGAAGAACTTCGTCCGGTTGATGCCGTGCGTCGGCGGCTCATTGGTCAGCATGTTGTCCACGCGCAGCACCCACTTGTCGTTCGTCGGGCACTTGAATATGGCCCGATCCACGCCGCCGGTGTAGTTCCACGAAAGCTGCAGGGAATTCGAGCCGCGAATCACGTACGAACTGGACAGGGTTATCGACGTCGCCGCGCCATACCCGGTGTCCGCGTACCACGGCGCAATGTACTCGCAGGTGTGGAACGGATCGTCCCACATGCCGTCGTACCCGAAGTTCCAGAAGAACGAGCCGGAGATGCCCGCCTGCTCGATGTGATCGTAGTACTGGCTGTAGACGTTCATTCGGTCGATGAAGGTGTACTCCGGCGTCCGCTTCAACTGCACCTGCCCGTAGGAACCGTTGAAGATCCAGCCGATGGCGTGAATGCCGAACTCTTCGAGAATCATCGGCTTGCCGATGGTGTTGTAGGCGTCATACCAGTGGTCGTTGATCCACTCAAAGCGCTGGTCCGCACCGTGGTAGTTCGTGCGCCAGACGTTATACTCCTTCTGGTCCACGTAGATGCGCGCCGTACAGAAGTTGATGTTCGAATTCCCCGCCCGCCATTCGCCGGATACGGGGTCGCGGTTCGTGTAGAACCCGCCCTGCCACTGGACATAAGTCGACTCGCTCCTGCAGTCGCTGAGGAAGTCCACGCCGTGCCCGCGGCCGCAGCCGTACAGGTCGCACGACGAACTGCCGGTCGCATAGGTTGCGTAGTGGTAGTAGTTGTCCGGGTAAACTTCCCACGGAATCGTGTCGGCAAACTCGTAGGTGTTGACGTAGCCACCTTCCTCCCCGTTGCCGAGCATGTGATTCGTGTCGATCGAGCGCACAAAGTCGCTCATCTCGTTCAGCCAGTTATGAATCTTGCGGCCACTGAAATCGGATTCGCACCGCGGCTCGTTGACAATTTCCCAGGCGAAAATCGTCGGGTCATTCTTGTAGATCACGCCCGTGACGGAGTTCGTGCGATTAAGCAGGCGCGTGACATAGTCCTTGTACCACTGCTTGCAGTACGCATTCGTCCAGAACTGGTCGTGGTAGAGGACGCCTTCCTTGTTCAGGTTCGTATCCACGCTCTCGGGGTGTTCCTTTGTCGCCCAGTGCACGTATTGGAAGATGCCGCCGTTGTGCGCCCAGTTGTCGCACAGGCCCAGCATCAGCCGGATGTTGCGATGGCCGGCTTCGGCTACGATCCGGTCCAGGTGTTCAAACATCGGCTCGTTCCACACCCCGCGCTCCGGCTGAAAACTATAAGGCCGGCCTTCCTGCATCGCCCACGTGCGCACGACCTGCAACTGGTTCGACGCCGCCCAGTCCAGGCACTCCTTCACCACCCGGTCGTTCACCGTCTGCAGGTACTCAATGTTCGCGCCGCAGAAGTAGAAATTCGTGCCGCCAATCACGAACTTGTGCCCTTCCGGTTTCACAAAGCCGCTCGTTATCCGCGTGAAATTGGTCCGCGTCTCGCTGCCGCCCACCACGATCTCATCCACATAGATCGTCCCCGTCCAGGACAAGCTGCTGTAAATCAGAACGTCCACAAACCCGATTTCCGATGCGTTCATCGGGCCCGCGGGCGACGGGAAGTCGGGCAGGTTCGTGGCGTATTGCGAGGGATCATCCAAGTCGAACTGCAGGTAATTCCAGTCGCTTCCACCCGCGGTGCCGACATGGAAGTACCACTGGTCACTGATCTTGTCGTATACATACATCTTCGCCGTGAACGCGTCGTCCGCCACCGCCGGGTCAAAGCGAAGCTTGGCCTGCAGAATGCGATGGTCCTTCGTGCTGAGATTTAACGCCGGCTGATAGGCGATTTCGAAAATGCCTTTCTGGAAGGCGTATTCGTTGGTCGTCACCTGACCGAGTTCATTCGTGACCACTTCGGAGCTGTTGTTCGTGTTGAAGACTGCGTCCGCCGCCAACGCAACGGATCCGTTGAATCCCTCGTTGGTCGCGTAGTACACACTTGTCCACGCCTTCGCGTGCCAGCCTTCCGGATTCGCGCCCCACTTCCACCACTCCAACTGATCCGCCGTTTCCATGTCGTAGAGATGCTCGGTGTTCGTGATCGTCTGCGGCGGAACCGGCGGCACATACGCCGCGCCGAAGCCGGCCTCATCAATGTAGAGCGCGTTGCTGTAGGTGCCAAATCCGCGCCACACAACCTCGATGCCAAACTCGGTCACGTTGGTTGAGTCGAAGGGCAGCCCCGCGTAATCCAACCCGGTGACCGTGTACGACACCGTCTGCGTTGAAATACCGTTGGTGATCGTGAACGCATCCCACGCACTCTCCTGGAATTTGTAGTTCTTGTCCTTAACGAAGATGCGCAGTTGTGTATACGACCACGGCTGCCCCGTCCCCGACGCACCGGCAGGACAGTAGACGCGCACGGTGATCTGCGAACCCTGAAGTCTCACCGGATCGAAAGTCACACCGGCAACGGCTGTGTCCAACGCACCGGTCAACACGCAGTCCATGCGCAACGAATTCGTTGAACCGCCGAAGCCCCAAAAACTCGACTGCGCGACGTTGGTGCACTTGTCTTTACCCGCCCCCCAATTCTGCGCAGCCCACCCATCCTTGCCGGACTCAAAGCCGTACCGCGCCGCCTGCAGCGAGCAGGGCGCCAGCAGCAGACATGCGGCGAGAAAAACAAAAAGCCCCGGGCTTCTCTTCCCGGGACTCATCTTCACGCCGTCACCACGCAACAAACTCTCTTCAATCTTCCGGTTCATGGCTTAACCCCCTGCTCGTCAGCTCTGTGAACGTCTCCAAGGACTTCTACCAGCCTGTCGACATCATCGCAACCGTTTGCGTAATATGCAACTATAAAAAGCGATAATTGTGCTTATTATAGGCATATTACTTATACACAAGCCTTTGCGTAATATTTGGGACCAGTCTCACGGCGCGGAAACAGCGTTGCCAAGCCTCATAAGGCAACCGAAAGTCATCAAATGCAACGCCACGCTTTACACGTAACCCGTCTCAGGTTACAAGTATTGTCACCAAACGTTTGCGTTGTGTGTTGCGGGAGAATGGAATGATGATTCAGAAGGTCAGGTCCGCGGGATTCGATGCTCTCCGTTGCGGTGCGCTCCTTGCGCTTCTCGTCGCCACGCTCGCAGCCAGCGGGTGCAAACCGCGCCAAGCCGCACCCGCTGAATCTGAACCAAAACCCATCACCGCTGCACCTCCGACCACCACCCCAACTCGCGAGTTGCTCAACGCGATCGCCTCATCCGATCCCGTGCCCCGCTACGGTCGATTCGAGATCACCGCACAACTCAGTTCCCCCGGTGGCAACCCGTTCGACCCGGACCAGGTCACGCTCGATGCCGTCTTTACTTCTCCGTCCGGCGAGCAGCGTACCTGCCCCGGCTTCCTCTTCGCCTTCGCGCCACAACCCGGCGACCCCGATGACTGGCGCGTTCGGTTCAGCCCCGATCAACCCGGCACGTGGACCTGGTTCCTCCGCGCCCGCACATCCGATGGCGAGTTCGTCACCGAACCGAAGTCCATGACCTGTAACGATGCCGCCACGCCCGGACCCATCCGCGTCTCGGAAATCGATCCTCTCTATTTCGGGCACGCCGACGGAACCTTCTTCTACCCCATCGGTCACAACGTGTGCTGGAATTCCATCGAGCAATACCGCGACCAGTTCGCGAAGATGGGACGCAACGGCGAGAACTGGTCGCGCATCTGGATCGCGCCGTGGAATTGCGACATCGAGTGGTCGCCCAAGGGCGGCGCCTACGAGGGCCTCGGCCGTTACAACCTCGCCCACGCGGAGAAGCTCGACGGCATCGTCGACGCTGCCGAACAGTCCGGGCTCTACCTGCAGCTTGTCCTCCACGAACATTGCCGCCTGAGCGCCAAAACCAATCCCGAATGGCAGAATAATCCTTATAATAAAGAGCTCGGCGGACCGCTCGCCACGCCGCAGGAGTTCTTCACCAATGCCGAGGCCCGCCGTCTCGCGCGCAATCGCATCCGCTACATCATCGCCCGATGGGGCTACTCATCGCACGTCATGGCGTGGGAACTCTTCAACGAGGTGGACCTGACCGATGATTTCCGGTTCGACACCGACACGGCCTGGCACCGGGAAATGTCGGAGTTCATCAAGGCCACCGACCCGCATCGCCATCTCGTCACCACCAGCTACATCTCCTCGCCCAACTCCGACACGTTCAAGCTGCCGACGATCGATTACGCGCAGTCGCACGTGTATATCGCCGACGTCGTCAGCCAATTCGTCCGGCTCCACCCGCTGTTTGCCACGCTCGGCAAACCGCACTTCATCGGCGAGTTCGGCCGCCACCCCGCCGACGGAGTCGACGCGCAGGATGTCGAGGGGCGCGTCCTCCACTCCGGCATCTGGGCACAATTCATGATCCCTGCCGCCGGAAACGCCATGAGCTGGTGGTGGTATGACCACATCGATCCGCACAATCTCTACCATCACTTCGCCGCACTCGCCGCCTTTGCCGACGGCTTTGACCGTCGCGGCGGCGCGTGGACACTGCAGGCGGGCCGCCTCGCCTCCAGCGCCGGCTCGCGCAAAATCCTCGCCCTCACCTCCTCGAATGCCGTGCTCGCGTGGGTCTACGATCCCGCCATCCTCCCGTGGTCCGATCCCGCACCCGCGGCCGCACCATCATCTGCCGTCCTCACCTTCGACAGCATCGCCAACGGCGCGTGGACCGTGGAGACGTGCGACACCGCCACCGGCCAGGCGCTCTCTTCCATCATCATCACCGCTTCCAACGAATCCCTCACCGTGCCGTTTGAAATGGCCGGCGCCGATGTCGCTCTCCGCATCCGTCGGACCGACCCCGCGCCGGCTACCGTCCTGCCCCATCTCGTGCTCGACCCGTGGGACCTGCAGGCCGGACAGCGCTCGCGGCTCACGATCGATATCCCCCGTCGCGACCCGCCGCCGATGATCGATAACGCCCTCGGCGACTGGGGTGGCCTCTCCAGCTACGTTGTCGCCCCACCCTACGGGCGCACCGCCGCGGACAACAGTTTCCGGTTCAGCGTCTGCCACGACGGCACAAATCTCTACATCAGCGTGGTCGTCCGCGATGATGAGCTGATCCGCGTCCAGTCCGACCCCGGCTCGCTGTGGAAGGACGACTGCGTTGAGCTCTGGCTGGATACGCGCAACGACGCAGGTTACTTCAAGGGCATGCCGAACAATCCCGGCTGCTACCAGATCAACATCCGCCCCGCGCTGGAGGCCGGACAGGAAACCGATCACATCGTCTATCGCCACCCGACTCTTAACAACCAGCAACTGCCCGGCATGCAGGCCTCCTCGCACCGCACTGCCGACGGCTACGCCATCGAAGCCCGAATCCCTCTTACCGCGATGCGCGGCACGCCGTGGGAGACGGAGCGGCGCATCGGCTTCAATGTTTCAACGTGCGACGCCGACCGCAAGGACGGCAAGGAAAAGTGGAATCATCTCCTCTGGCAGGGCCAGAACGAGTGGGATGCGGGGGAGTGGAGTGTAGCAGAACTCAAGTAACTCATAATCGTACTCGTAATCCTAATCGTAATCGGAAGTTTCAACGCGACTATGATTAAGATCAAGATTACGATGACGAAACGGAAAAGACGAAAGGATCCGACCATGGCCAACGAGACCGTCTTCAAACGATACAAGGGCAATCCCATCATCACCGCCAAAGCCGTCCCGCGCGCGAACAGCATCCACAACAGCGCCATCATCAAGCGCGAGAAGGACTACGTTGGCATCTTCCGCGTGGACGAGATCGACATGAGCTACACGCTCCATGTCGGCTCCAGCAAGGACGGCATCCGCTGGAACATCGATCCCAACCGCGTCAAAATGAAGAGCGATGACCCGGAGATATTCGTCACCGACCAGAGTTACGACCCGCGCGTGACGAAACTCGGCGACACCTATTACGTCACCTGGTGCAACTCCAATGCGCAGGGGCCGTGTATCGGCCTTGCCACGACCAAGGATTTCAAGACGTTCAAGCAGTGGGAAAATCCGCTGCCCCCTGCGAACCGCAACTGCGTGCTCTTCCCGCGAAAGATCAACGGCAACTACGCCATCCTGCACCGCCCAAGTGACCGCGGCCACACGCCCTTCGGCGATGTCTTCTACGCCGAAAGTCCCGACCTCATCCACTGGGGCAAACACCGCTTCGTGCTCGGCCCGAGGCCCGGCTGGCAGTCGGTCAAAACCGGCCCCGGCCCGCACCCGATCGAAACCAAAGAAGGTTGGCTGCTGATCTACCACGGCGTCTGGTGCAGTTGTAACGGCTACATCTACTCCGCGGGCGGCGCCCTCCTCGACCTCGACAAGCCGTGGAAGGTCATCGCCCGCACAAAGGATTACCTGATGTACCCGACGGAACTCTACGAGCGCGTCGGCGATGTGCCCAACGTGCTGTTCCCCAGCTCCGCCACGCTTGAGGACCGCGGCAAAACGATGCGCCTCTACTACGGCTGCGCCGATACCTGTATCTCCATGGCCGAGGCCAAGGTCGCCGACATCATCGACTGGATCAAAGAACACAGCTTCAAATCGTAGATTTTCCAACCCTTGGAAAATCGGCCCCTGATTTTTCCAAGGATTGGAAAATCCACCGGTGGGCCGGCCCTCCGAGCCGGCCGCGCCTCCCGTTCATCCTGCCGTTGCGCTCATGCCGCAAACGGGTTAATCTCCATGCATTGAGCCGTGGCGATTTCAGGCACGCCGGGCTCTTTGACTTGGGGGTGATGTCCTATGGATGTGGTCTTCCAATGCAGCCATTGCGGGCAGGGACTCGTTGCTGATGTCGCGGGCAAGGGCAAGATCATCGGTTGCCCCAAATGCGGCCGCGCCGTCATCATCCCCGACCCCGACAAGATAACCGCTCCCGTTCCGGCCACCATACCCAGCGCAACCGCCACCAAGCCCGGCTCACCCGCCACGCGCAAGACGGTGATCCGTCTCTCCTCCCCGGACGCCGGGGAAGAGAAGGATGGAAAAAAGAAAGAAGAAGAATCAGACGATGCAGCCGCCGCAGCGCCGGCCGACTGGCACATCCTCAGTGTCGTCGTCGGTTGGATTTGCGTCATCGTCGGCGTACTGCTCGCCGTCCTGATTCCCCGTGCCGTGATGGCGTTCGCCCCCTTCTTCCTCGGGGCGTTCATCATGGGCGTGATGTTGCTCGTGAGCGGCAGAGTCCTCCATGGCATCGTCCTGCTTCTCTGCACCTGCATCCCCCCGCCCCTGCTGATGCGCAACAATATCTGGGAACACATGTCCGCAGCGCGACCGGCCCGCACGATGTCGAGCCCCTCCGACACGCAGAAACTCGTCTTTGATCGGACCGGTAAAGCCAAGCTGGTCTTCTCGCAAGATGCCGCCGCACCATCGGTACAGCCTGCTGCACCGAAGTCCACAGAGAAGATCATGCTGCCGCCGCGAAAGAAGAAGGAGCGCGCGCCGCGTCCCGAATCCGATCTCTCCACGCCCACCAACGCGGGACAGGCCGCCAAGCCTCCGCCGCCAAGAGATGCCTACAGCGACTTGCTCGATAACACGGAGGTCATTCCCACACTGGTCCCGGAGGATGTCCTCGCCCAATCGATCCCGGCCCGCAGCGTGGACTTCCGCTACCAGGATCCTTCATCCACGGTCGGTCTCTCACCCGATGACCCGGCGCCGATCGCCGACATGCCCTTCGTCCTCTACGCCGAGGCCGGCGAGAAGACTCCTCCCTATTATTGCACCGGCCGGATGGGCAACGACCGGGCGCTGACGATCGACGAGAACTGGGACTCCGATCCGCACTCCGGCAAGACATGCATGAAGGTGTCGTATGCCGACACGGGCGACTGGGCACAGGCCGTGTGGCAACACCCGGGCAACAACTGGGGCGACGTACCCGGCGGATACAATTTGTCGAAAGCGGCCAAGCTGACGTTCTGGGCGCGTGGCGACGCGGGTGGCGAACGTATCGAGCTGGGCATCGGCATGAGCCAGTCGACGACGGCGGTCGCCCACGACAGCTTCAAAGAATCCTCCACTTTCCGCCTCCAGACCAAGTGGAAGAAATACAGCATCCCCATCGAAAAATACGACCGCACCCGCATCATCAGCGGTCTCCTCCTTCGCCTCGAGGGCCAGGAAAAACCCATCGTCTTCTACCTCGACGACATCCAGTACGAACCGTAGGGCAAGAAACGGAGAAGGAGACGTATGAAGATCTGGAGCGTGGTCTTGTTGTCGATTGTGGGCGCGTTCACCTCGGGCTGCATGACCCATACGCCAAGGGTACTCCCATCAGATCACAGCCTGACGCCTGAGTCCGCACTGGCCAACGTAGCATCGTCGCTCGGTGGCTCTTCGTCGAGCGGCATCAGACCAAACGCCACGCTCACCCATTTCCAATACTGGGACTGGGAGTCCAAGCAAATGGTAGGCAGCTACGGCAATACAACAACCTACGCTGTGCCGCTCAGATCGGCGAAATACACCGACATCACCAACGTCGTAGTGGAAACATTTATATGGATATCGCCCGGCAGCCCATTTCTCGCTTCCGACGTCTTAATCTCTCTGGCTGATGGGACCGAATGGAAGGCCCAGCGGCAACCCGACATGCGGGATGTTTGCATGATGCTTCCGCCGTTCTGGTTCTTTGACCCCAAGTGGAGTGTTCACAGAGCCAACACCCTGGCCGATTCCTTTCTCCTGCTGCGAAGTCTCCAGCCCAATACCACCAATGTCCCCGAGATCCTCGGCGGCAGGGCCGCCTTTGAAGATGCGATAAAGAAGTCGATGTCGACCGGAGGGCTGTCGCTCGACGAGGTCACCTTCACCTACCCGGACGGCTCCAAGAAGACGATAACCAAGCCGGATACGCCGGACGAACAACCCGAGGCCAACCCGTCACCCAGCGAGTAGCTGAACTGGCCCAAGACGCGACCCACAAACAGCGAAAGAAGAACCGTGAAGCCCCCGTTGATATATCTGACGGTGCTGTGTCTGATCGGATGTGGTTCGACGCCGCGGGACAATGCACCGCCACAGGAACCCTTGGTGCACTTTCAGGACGCGAATTTCGGGGTGCGATTCAGTCACACGGAGGCCCTCACCACCTCCTACAACCCGCACGGTGGGGCAAATCGCGTCGAGATATCCTGGCAGGGGAAACCCGTGGGAGGACTCGTCATTCACTCCGCCCCTCCCGTGGAAAGCATCGAAGACTTCATCGCGTCCGGCAAGGCGTACTACACCACGAAGTATGGTGCATCATCGGCCGAGTACGCACCCTATGAGAATCCACAGCATTACACGTTCCATTGCTTCAAGGCCGAGGCCGTGCTGGGAAACGCCGACCATGTAGTCATGGAGCGTTTTGTCTACCTGCGCGATACCAAGAAGGCGCCGATTGAGCCCTTCTCCTTGGAAGCGATTTCCGGGGCCTTTTCTTTTGAGTTCCTCTACCAGGCAACTGAATACGAGCGACTCAAACCCGAGATCCAAACGGTGATTGATACATTCAGATTGGAAACGGATTCTTCTGCCGCCCATGCGGCAGAAGAATGACCGCCTTCTGAACGCTTCCGTCGGTGTCATAACGGGCGACACCAGGCATCTCCATTCCACACGATCTGCGATCATCTGTGTGTTTCTGCCGGCATACCCACTCCGTCCTCCTCGCCCGCCTTGACAATGTGTGTCTATGCATTTATGTATATATGCATGAGAACCACGCTGGATATTGACGACCGCCTGGCCATTGAGGCCAAGCAGGCGGCCGCGGCAAAGAGGACTTCACTGAAAGCCCTGGTCGAAGCCGGCCTGGAGTTGATCCTGCATGGCAAGACCGGCACGCCCAAGGACTCGCTGGATGCCCTCGCAGGCCTCGGAAAGGACGCGTGGAAGGGCGTCCACCCCGACCGCTACGTTCGTGAATCACGGAAGGGCTGGGAATGAGCGGAAAGGCTTTCTGGGATACCAACCTGTTTATCTACTGGATTGAGCAGGCCCCGCCGTGGCTGGAGAAGGTCAATACGCTGGCTGAGTGGCAAAGAGCCCATTCCATCCGAACCGTCACTTCTTCACTGACGCTGGCTGAGTTGCTGGTCAGGCCCATCTCCACCGGACAAACCGATCTGGTCGATCAATACCAACGACTGGTCACCCAGCTCGGCTGCCTTTCCTTCGGCCCGACCGAAGCGCGGCGCTTTGCCGAAATACGCGCCGCCTATCCGCAAGTCAAACCACCCGATGCCATCCAACTTGCCTGCGCCGCACAAGCCGGGGTCGCTCTGTTCCTCACCAACGACGACCGCCTCTCGAAGGTCAGAGTGAAAGGCATCTCGCGAATCGAGAGCCTGGGTGCATGGTATAAGACTGTGCGGAATAATTGATTTCATGTTGTTTGGCCACGAAGAGGAGACGACACCATGAACAACGAGTGCTGCCCGCCGTTTGATCCCGCACCATGGGACGACAAGGTTCTGACATGGGAAAACAAGCGATTCGCAAAGGATCGTGTAATCAGTTTCCTGCACATCCCCCTGAACTTCAGCGCGGTCATGAAACGCAATGTTGAAGCGATCGAATCCGCCGACGCCGGCATCGAACCCATGGTGGTGCTGTCCGATGAAAATTCACTCTGGGGCGCCGATGTGTATATCGAGGTCAGCAAGGACATTCCACACGCGAGGATGGCAACCATCTCCGGCACCTTCATCTCCAAGGTGTTCGAAGGCCCCTATCAGAACATGCGAAAATGGATCGAAGAGATGCAGGCCTTTGTCGCGGCCAAGGGCAAGAGCCTCCGTAAAATGTATTTCTACTACACGACCTGTCCAAAGTGTGCGAAGAAGTACGGAAAGAACTACGTCGTCATTCTTGCGCAGATGTAGATCGGAAAGGACCTCAGAGATGTCAAAGAGGATCGTCTTCATTCAGGGCAGCCCCAGGAAGCCTGGAAATACCCGCGCCATTACGGCCGTAACGATGGCCGCGGCCAAGGAGCACGGGGCGGCGGTCACCGAAATCGATGCCACGCGTCTTCGTTTCAAGGAGCCGGGCTGTGTCGGGTGTCAGCAATGCCAGCAATCGGACGCCTTCCTATGTGCCTTCGACGACGAAGTGGCACACCGTGTTGCCACGCTCCCCAATTACGACACCATTGTGCTGGCCACGCCCACCTATTGGTGGAGCTATCCCGCCCAACTCAAGATATTCATCGATCGCATTTACTCGTTATCCAAGATATCCGCGTCGGGAGATCACCGCTCGCTCCTTTCCGGAAAGACCATGGCGCTTCTGGCTACAGGAGGGGGACCGTTGGAAGACAACTTGGAAGTGCTGGAATGTCAGTGGAAGCGGCCGGCGCAATTGTTGGGCTGTCGCTTCCTCTCATGCCTTTTTCCTTTTGTGCCACCGGAAATCGGAGCGCTGACCAGCAATCCGGCGGCATTGAAGAAGGCTCAGGATTTCGGCCGATCACTCGCCTCGGCGTAGCCAATGGTCGGGTTCGGGTGATCTGTCAGAAGTGGTTGAATTTCCCTTCGTGCTCTTTGCTTCCCTCCGCTATGCTTAGTTTACATGTCTCAACCAACATCCCCATTAATTCCTTCCATATCCTGCTCGACGGATGCGGCCTTTGCCCCGTACGCCGGGGTCCTGCTGCACACCATTGCTCGTCATTTCAGCGGTCCGTCTTTCACTTTTCATATCCTCGACTATGGATGCACCGGCGACCAGCAACGGCGCATCGAGCGGATTGCGCGACGCGGGAAACCGTCGATTTCACTCTTCTGGCACCAACGCCGCCTGCCCGCTGCGTCACCCCGGGAACGATTTGAAACGATGTGCCACGATCGGCTGGAATTCATGCACGAGGCATCTGAGTCTTATGGCCGCCTTCTGATGCTCGATGTCGATCTCCTCGTGGAATCCGACGTCATGCCTCTTTGGCAAACCGATCTGTGCGGGCACGCGTTGGGCGCAGTGCGCGACTTTGCCTTCCCCTCCATGGGTGATCGATTTCCTGCCACAGCCACCCCCCTCGACCCCTACTACAACCTCGGTGTTCTGCTGGTGGATCTATCCTCCTGGCGCGCGCAGAGTATGACACGGCAATGCCTGGCCCAATGGCCGGACGCCGCCAGTCCTTCCACCCCCTATTGCCCCGATCAGGATGCCGCGAACAAGGCCCTGTCCGGCTGCTGGCAGGAATTGGATCCGTCATGGAACGCCCAGATGATCGCACTGCAACATCACGACCGTTGGCCCGACAGCCCGTGGAAGAAACTTGTTCGCCCCCGATTGGGTGAGCTCTATCATGCACCGCGCATACGGCATTGGTGCGGGCCGTATAAGCCGTGGCAGCAGCATTCCGGCTGCGACATCCCCTTCCAAGATCACTATCAGAACGCCTTCCGGCATAGTGGATGGCAGAGCCGTCTTGAACAGTGGAAGCAGCGATGGCACACCTTCACCGCGCCCGGAAAGAATCCCTGACGTGTTGTTCGGTCGCCGGCCAGATTGACGAACGAACGGGTCCTTCTTTCTCGGCGCGACCTTCTGCCCACACGTCTCTACGGACGTTTCTGCGCGGATATGCGAAGGAACACCCTCTCGACATCCGTAAGGGTGTTGGTGTACGACAACAGCGCATCGGTGCCAGCCACCCAGTGAAACTCGGGCACGAAATACCAATTTGTCATGTCAACGGACGCAGCCACCGAGTAGACGCTATCCACGCTGCTCGTCCAAGTGAGCACGATCTCAGCCCCCATATCCGAACCAGTCTTGTCGGCGTTCTTTTCCATCAAGGAAGGGAACAACGGAGTGATCCCTCTGTCCGTAGCCACGTAAAGAATGCTGTCCGCGTCATCGACAGACGTTCCCACAAGCTCCTCCTCGCGATTGGAGAAACCATCACCATCGCTATCCAGATCCCCTGTCCGCAACCCCTGAGGATCCGGCTTCATTGGATTGGAATTGCACACATCAACTTGTTCACCGCCAACAAGCAATCTAATCACCTTATGACCTGGAGAGGAAGTGAAGTAGGAGTCGCGATTCGCCGGAGCCGTGCCGGAACCCGACTCGCCGCTGTTCGTGTTGACGACCTCCCACGTGTAATCAACAGCATACGGGAAGGGGTTCCGCACCCGCCAGTAACCCTCCCACATACAATTGAGACGCATCACACTGCTCTGCGCATAGTTAACTGTCTGCGTTGCAGCATTGCCTGCAGTGTCGGAGACAAATATTGCGCGGCTGTTGTAGGACTTACGGATGCCAGTGGTTTCGAACTCATACACATCACCGCCCACGGAAATTGCCTCATGCCCATCGACCCGAACCTGCGCGATAGCCACATTGTCGGTGGCTGTGATCGTCATCAGAAATTCGTTGCTCGTGGTGACGTACCCATCAGGTGGCTGAACACTGACGATCACCGGCGGAACCGCATCCGACAGAACGACAGAGTAGATTCCCGTCACCTGAACCATTGAACCGCGGACAACCGTAACGCCCTGATCGGCAGGGGAAGTCCACCCGCTCAAGGGCTTGAACGCGACGGTATTCGACCCCTCCGCCAAGTTAACCAACGCCACACCCGATTCGTTCCAGTTTGTCGCCGTCCCGGAAACCAGCCTCCATCGGGCACCCGCAGCAACTGCCTCAGGAGGGAGAATGGAGCAGCTGAGCGATCCCATGGGGGGCTCACATCCAGAGTCATCATTGAAGACAGCAAGAATCTGGCTCGCGCTCAACGCTCCTTTGTAGATTCGGATATCATCGAGGTAACCCCAAAAGGCATCATCTTGAGACTCACGATAGCCTATGATGAGGTCCCCGTCCGTAGCGGGGGTGAATACGCCGAACTGCTTCTCGCCAGCCATGACCCCGTCGAGATAAACGCGTGCCGTCCCGATCGACCGGTCATAGGTGACCGCCAAGTGGTGCCACTCACGAACGGGCGGATTCGCAGTACTAATCACGCGGCTGCTGGTGTTGTGTGTGACATCTATCAGATTGGCGCCCGTTCCATTGCCCGCCCACTGCCAACCCCAGACTCCCGTCCACAGGTGAACACCAACACCGTCACCCTTGCCAACCCACTCGACGATCGGAAGTTCGTCCTGGTAGTTGTCCACATTGATCCAAGCCGCGAGCGTCAGGCTGTCTGCAATATTCAGCGACGAGCTTGCAGGAACCAAGATGTGGTCGTTCTGTCCGTCAAACGAATAATACCCTCCGCAATCTGAAGCCACGTAGGTCGCGCCGCTCACGGCACCGTTGTTTCCGTAGGCGCTCTGATCGTAAGCAATTGCACCATCGTCCGTGTTGAAGCTGTAATGAAGCACAAGCTCGTTCGTTGTCGATGCCACAGCCGTATACACACCGGTCGATGTAATCGACCCCCCCGCCGGGACATAGACGCTTTGATCGGCTGGGGATTCCCACCCCGTTATACCCTTAAAAGCAACCGTATAATTTCCTGCGGTCAGGTTCAGGATATGATCCCCGCTGTTCTTCCAATTCAGGTCCGCACCGCTTGTGAGGCGCCACTGGGCTCCGGCGCTTCGAGCGCCTTGCGGCTCGATGCTGCAGCTGATGCTCGCATCCGTGACCATGCAGTTGGTGTGCTGGAGGAAGATATCGCGGACTTCGCCTGTACTCAGTGCCCCACGATAGATGCGAATTTCATCGAGCAACCCGTAGAGACGATCATCGGGTTGGGATGGACGGTTTCCAAGGAACATCCCCACGTCCGTCTTCGGAACAAAGCTGCCCAGATTCGCGCTATTCTTAAGATCGCCGTCGACGTACACACACGCACGTCCGCTCACAGCGTCATAGGTCACGACAAGGTGGTGCCAGACGTTCAGTGAAGGATTAGCCGTGGCGATCACGTGGGAATGGTCCCCCGTATCTATAACGTTTGCCCCGCAATGCCAGCTCGGGACCCCCGTCCACATGTGAACCCCCGCCCCATTGGTCCCGCTCCATTCCACCAGAGGCCTTTCGTGTGAATAATCATAGACCTTGAACCAAGCGGCCATGGACAGACTCCCGGCAATGTTGAGAGACTCACTGGCGGGAACCGTTATGAAATCGTCAATACCATCAAAGTGGTACACGCCTCCGCAGTCTGTTACGGTGAACGTCGCCCCACTCACAATGCCGTCGTTTCCGTAACCACTGAGGTCCGTCACCTTGACACCATCATAGGTGTCGAAATCATAGTGAAGGACCATGGTGTTGGAATAGGAAGCGGCATATTCATACGCCGCCTCAATACGGGTTGTCTCTCCGAGAACGACGTTGACAACCCGCGCAGTGGGCGCGGACCAATTCTCGACATCCTGAAACTCAACCGTGTAGCTGCCGGCTGGCAGCTCGCTCAAGGTTGCTCCACTGTTGTTCCATCCAGTGGAAGGTCCGCTCGTCACCCGCCACTGAGCACCTGCAGCAACAGCGACTGCAGGGATGATGGTGCAGGTCAACGCCCCAACAACAGGTTCGCCGTTCGTGGTCGAAAGACTGAGCGATGCGATCTCCCCGTCCGACAACGCTTCATCGTAGATGCGGATATCGTCAAGCAATCCGCAGAAACGATCAAACGGCTGGCTTGGCCTGGAGCCAATGTAGACGTCCGATGCTGTTGCCGGCGTAAACTTGCCAAGGAGTATCGTTGATTTGACAACTCCATCTACAAACACCTTCCCATAACCGGAAGCATAGTCATACGTCACTGCAAGATGGTGCCACTGCCCTGGCGAGGGGTTGGCTGTAGCAACTATGTGGGTGTCATTCCCCGCCGTGTCGATAAGGTTTGCCCCCGTACCCAGTCCACCCCACTGCCACCCCCACACTCCCGTCCAAAGATGAAGACCGCTTTCCGTGCCATACCACTCGATCAACGCACGTTCTCTATCGTAGTTATAGACCTTCATCCTGAGGGCCAGCGTCATACTCCCGGTAGCCGTGAGCGAGGAGCTCTGAGGAATACGTATGTATGAATTCGTCCCGTCGAACTCGTAAGCACCCCCACCATTCAGTTCCACATAAGTCGCATTGGTGATGATCCCATCGTTGCCATGTCCACTCATGTCCATGACAATCTGATTGCCATTGGTGTTGAAGTCGTAGGAGAGGACAAGCCCGCCGTCACAAACAGTGGAAAACAGGACGAACAAGAAAACCACGACGCATGCCCCAAGACAGGTAAGCGACATCTTCATAAACGACCTCCCCAGCCCAGGCCAACGGACCCCCATTGATAGACCTCCGCCAAGCCCAAGCCGCTAGTACCAACCCATACATACCTACTACCCATCCGAAGCGAAAAGTTCAAGTGCAATTATATCGCGATCTGGGGCTGGACAGCATGTATGCCCAACGAGAGACCCGGCTCCACTTTACGGCGTCAGCCGCACATTGTCGATGTACGCGGCGCCGGCGTTCGTGTAGCCGGAAATCTTGATGTAGATCTGATGCATGTCGTCCATGTAGAGCGGGGTGACATCGTTGTAGAAGTTCGTGCCTTCCTGCCGCTGCCAGTCGCTGGACTCGAACGAGTATGTCAGGTTCGTGTTCCAGCCCACATTCAACCCGCGCCATGACGAGTATTGCCAGACCCAGTTTGATCCCGTTCGCATCTGGAACTGGACCCCGTTGGCCGTGCCATCGTTGTAGACATCAAATGTAATGCCCGTCCGGCTGGACCAGTCTTCGAAGACATTGTCGAACCCGATGCACGCCTGATTGTTGCTCGGCGCCTTGTACCAGACATAGAGCGATTCCGCCCCTTCCGTGGCACGGTTCGTGGAGACGTGGAGAATCTGCGCGTCGGACCCGGAAGTGTAGGCACCCCAACGCCGCAGCCGGTTGCATGAGTCCCACGGCGGCGTGACTGCAACGAGGTTCACGTGCGACACCAACACGTTGTCGTTGGTGTCTGTCTCGCCCGACACCGTGGCCGCAGCCAACTGAATCGCATGCCATCCAGGCGTGGCATTCGTCGTGTTCCAAGTGAACGTCGTGGTCGTGGATCGTCCCGCCGACAGGTTGCTCACGCGATTCGTACCAATCACTTTTGCATCGGTCACTGAACTCAATACCACATTGAAGGTCTCGGAGGCGGTGCCCTGGTTGACCACCGTCACGATCACCTTGCTGCTCGTGCTCCGCACGGTCCACTCACTCTGGCTCACGCACCCGACGCTCACGTCATGTACGGTCGAACCAACAGCCCCAATGCGACGCACCTTGGCCGCGATGTCCTTCCGAAAGTCAGGCACGTCGCTGACGTACACCGTGCCCGTCGACGCGGTGTAGTTCTGGGCCGTGTTGATATCTTCTCTCCTCGAGTTCCACCACTCGACATTGTAAATGCCCGGCGTCATGCCGTTGATCTGGAACCGGGAATTGCGCGTGGTGGTATTGGTCCACTGGCGGTCCTGAATCCACGCCATGGCAAAGGTGCCGTTGCTGCTGGCCATGCCCCACGCATTGTAGCGGTAGCGACCCACCGTGATGTTGTCCACGTACACCGGTCCACGCAGGATGCCGGCGTCGCCCATCCATATCTTGATGCCCCGGATACGCTGAGCCTGATAGACCGTCGGTATCTCGTCCAACCGAAGTTCCAGATTGTAGACCATACCGAGGGTCAGTTTCTTCCATCCGTTGTGTTCCGCGGCGTATTCCGTGCGCGTCGAGTAGTAGCGCCAACTGCCGTCTTCCGATTCGACGGCGATCTCCACAATGCACCGCGGATCACGATTGATGCCCTTCAAGAAACCGTCCGGATTGTTGGTGGGGTGATAGAACGCGGGCATGTACAAATCCAGCCGCAACGTACCGTCGGGCCAGTAGCTGGACCAATCTTCGGCGAGGCTGAAGTTGTAAACGCCCGACGCCGGGTTCGTCATGTTGTCCCACGTATCCATGTTGATGTTCATGCGCAGGCTTTGCTGTCCTTCGGAAGACCAATTCGTGCTCAGCGCCATCGAAACAATGCCCGTGCCGAACATGTGCCAGTTCGCTCCCAGCCCACCCTCAAAGTTCTCCAGCACCGCGGGAGCGCTGTCGCCCGTGTTCCAAGCGTCAACCGCCGCAGGTTCAAGATGGAGCCGCGGGAAGTCGATGTCGCTGATGAACCGGGAGAAGAGGAACGCTTCGTCCGCCATGCCGTTCAGCCATGGACCCATCACGGGGTCGCAGTATTCGCCGAAGGCCGGAACCGTCCACATCATCGGCGTGGCCGCGCCTCCTGCGCACAGCGCCGGCCAGATGCAGGCTCGCAGAAAATCAGGCTGGTACGTCTGCCACTTCCACGAACCCGTTTCCCCCATGAACGCCGGTTTGTCGAAACGCTCACCGATGGTGTGGTGATATTTCGCCAGCATGATCGGCGGCGTCACCCAGCTGTAGCTCTCGGAGTAGGCGTGAATCTGCGGAACATCCACGATCGCAAATCCATCGTCCCAGTACTCGTCCGTCTCATTGCACGCCGTGGTCGGGTGGCCAAAAGGATCGTGGGTCTTGAAGAAGCTGTTGATGTGCGTGATCCAGGGAATCGTGTAATCGCTGCCGTCGACCTGGTTGGTGTCCATGTTGGCATACGGATCCTGGCCGACAAGATTGTCCTTGTCGTTGACAATCACGGGATCCTGCCAACGGACGCACTTGAGCGAGTTGGCATAGGTGCCGTACAGCTCCGAGGCCAAATTCCAGATACCGATCCCCTCGCTGTAACCCCAGCGGGCAATGATGTAGCGATACAGGTGATCCTGGTACTTGAGATACTTCGCGTCGTGGAAGAACTTCTGGCTCTTCGGCGGATCGTCCAGCATGCTGAACGCATTGATGAAGTCCTCGGGCTCGTCAACCTTCTGGTCGAAGGCCGCCGCCCAACTTCCGTTCTTCCGCCACGTGTGATAGTTGAAATCGCGCAGGGCATCGTGTGTCCAGATCGTGAAGACCAGCTTCACCCCATACTTTTCGGCGTAGCCGACAATCCGGTCGATCTTGGCGGCACGACTCTGTTCGTACGTATAGAACGTGGAACTCTCCAACCCTTTGTGCCGCGCATCCACAGTCAGCAGGGTGTCCCACGGAGCCATCCACCAGTGGATCAGGTTCACGCCGTGATCGCGGGCATCCCAGAAGATCCCCTCATCGTCGGCGTCGTAAGGACGACAGTAGCCGATTCCGTAGAAAGCCTTGCCATCCGCATGCTCCATGTAGTGGCCGTCATCGGGAGAAACGCGAACCCATCCGTGCGCATCGCTCGCCACGCACGTGAAGGTTGAGGTCGCCGAGGCGCTCGCCCCCCAGCGATTGCTGACCTGCACCGCGTAGCTCCACGTGCCCGCCTCGTTCGGGGCAAACCGCACCTTCCACCCCCCGTAGCCGGCTCCCTCCTGCTCCATGTAAAAACCCCAGACGCGCCAGACCACGCCCGATGGCGAGGTGAAAACAGCCGCCAAGTCTACGTCCTCCGGGTCGTACGGGTTGAGACCGGCCATGTTCGTCACCCCCACGTTCAACTCGAATTTCCCAAACTTGCCCACCGTATTCGACACGGCCGCAACAGAGGTGATTTGCGGTGGCAGGTTGGTCGGAAACACATTCGGCAGCAGATGCACGGAATCGAGCAGGACCGCGCCGTTCCACGTGCTGCGGTTGTCCCAGACAACCTTCATCGCCCATTCGTCCACTTCGGCCAGGACCTGGGTCCCCACATCCGTCATATCCCACATCACCAACGTCCACTGACCCGGCACCAGCGGCGTGAACCCGCTGTAGTAGTGCGCCTGCCAGCCGTCGGAATCCGATTTCACCCACGGCTGCACACGCACGGCTCCCGAGGGGGCACCCGCCGGCAGATAGAACCACGCGCGATAGACCGGCCTTGCCAGCGCCCGCCAGTCTTCACGCAGACTCCCGTCGCGCACGTAGTAGTCTCCATAGCCCGATCCCGCCGCCGGCGCGATGGACAACGCGCCACCGGAAGGCATGCCGGTCGAACTCCAACTGACACCGGCCACGCCATATGTGCCCGTGTCGGAACTCCAACCCTGCTCGCTGGCGGAAAAATCATAGAGCAGCGTCACGCCGCTGAACGGACTCTCCGGGCGCGTCCCGTAGTCGTAAACTTCCTCACCGTCGGTCTGTCCGTCGTTGTCCGTATCCGCGTCCGTCGGAATGCTTCTGTGGACGAGAACCTCGTCGCCATCATTGAGCGCGTCGCCATCCGTATCGGGATTCATCGGATCCACAGTCGACTCGATCAACTCCCACGCATCGCTCAATCCGTCCCCGTCATAGTCGAGCGAGTTGGTGAGGAGAACGCGTTCGATCCGGTAGAAGAAGGTTTGGGTCGCACCCATGCTTCCGGGATCGGACCACTGCTGGACGGCCGCGGCGCCGAGTTTGAATCTGCGCGCAGTCCACCTTCCTGACATCAAAGAGTCGCTTGAGTGAACGCGGTAATAGGAATCGGTGGCCGCATCATATTGGAGCAGGACGTCATTGCCGGATGAAGAGAGCCATGCATCGAACCCCTGCGCCACCGCCATTCCTGCCACGAACATGAGGAGCGCGATCAGGCGGACAGTTCTGCTCATAGGACACCTCACGGGCCACCAAGGACATCCCGAAACATCAGATTGAGGACAACAAAGGACAATGTACGCAAACGTTTGTTACCTGTATAGACATCTGCATTCTTCTGGTTGAGAGTAGATTTTCCAAGGGTTGGAAAAATCGCTCTTCATTTTTCCAACCCTTGGAAAAACCCCGGCCCGCGCGCTCGCGCAGGCCGGGATTACTGCTCACTTCTTACTACTCACTTTTCACTGGTCACTGTTTACTGATCACTGGTCACTGGCTACTGCTTCACCGTCGTGTCCGGGCCGCCTTCCATGGCGAGATCGATCAGGTCATCCACCTTGCCGGTCGCGACATTCATGCACGTGTCCGCACCACCGTAGTAGATCTTGATCGAACCGTCCGGCTCGACGATCGCGCCGTTCGTGAAGACCACGTTGCCGACGTAACCCACGCGCTCGTGATATTCCTGCGGGGCCAGGATGAACTGGTGCGAGCGGCCGATCACCTTCCGCGGATCCTTCAGATCGTGCACCGCCACGCCCAGACGATAGATGCTGCCGGCCATCGTGTTCGTCACCGCGTGGTAGATGTTCAGCCAGCCGCGCGGCGTCTTGATCGGAGGTGCGCCCGGACCAACTTTACAGTCCTGCCAGATGTCGAAGTTGTCCGGAGCCATGATCAACTGCTGGTTGCCCCAGTGAATCAGGTCGGGCGAGTAGCTGATCCAGATGCACGGCCGGCCCCAGTTCGGGCGCTCAAAACGGACGTACATGCCGTCGATCTTCTCGGGGAACAATACGCAATTGCGGTAGTCGATCGCCGTCGTCAACGCGATCCGATCGATCTTCAGGAAGTCCTTCGTCTTCGCCAGCCCCATCTGGAATCCGCGGGTCGAGTAGCAGCTATAGAAGATGTAGTACGTATCGCCGATCTGCGTGATGCGCGGATCTTCCACGCCCTTATTCTCCGGCTCTTTGAAAATGCCCTCGGTCGCCTTCTTCATCACCGGCTCGGGATGAATCTTGAAGTTGAAACCGTCATCGCTCGTGGCGAGACCGAACTCGGACATTCCGTGAAGCCGCCCACAGCGCAGCAGCAGCACGTACTTGTCGCCCATCTTTGCCACACCCGAATTGTAGACTGTTTCGCACGGATACGGCATGTCCGACGGTTTGATGATCGGATTGCCTTTATAACGAGTTAATACTTGTCGCATCATGTGGGTACTCCTTGTTGGTAGGATATCAGGTTTACGGACTGTTTTCTCATCTCCAAACGGGACCCGCCGCGGGACCCTTTTGGAAAAGTCGTTGAATCACGGGTGACCAGCCGGCTGACCAGGATGTTCTCCTCCGCCGGCCCCTTCTGCCCGTTGATGCGCGCCACCAGCCGGCGTACGGCCAGCCGCCCCATCTCCTCCGCATCTACGCGCATCGTCGTGAGGTGCGGCCAGGTTTCCACCGCGCAGCTTGCATCGTCGTAACCGATCAGGCTGACATCTTCGGGCACGCGCAGGCCTCGCTGCCGCGCCGCCTTCAGCGCACGCACGGCATTCAAGTCGTTGCAGGCAAACACCGCGGTCGGCGGCTCGGGCAGGTCGAGCAGTCTCATCATGCTATCGTGCCCGCCGTGGCTTTCACCAAGCTGCACCAAACTTTCGTCGGCCGGAATGCCCGCTTCGCTCAACGCCTCGCGATAGCCGTCAAGGCGCTCCCGGAAGCTCGGACTGCGCAGCGAGCCACCGACAAAACCGATGCGACGGTGACCCAGCGAAAGCAGGTGCTCCACCGCGCGCCGACCACCGACGACGTTGTTGATTGCCACCGTGTCGAATCGACCATCGCCGTAGCGATGGTCGACCAGGATCAGCGGATACCCCAGATTATG
>DAISJM010000038.1:0-30556 GCA_036821485.1 Verrucomicrobiota bacterium
TATAGGAACAGTATCCGCCGACCCCTGAGAGGTGCTTCTCGATTTGTGAAGCAAAGTGGAATCCGTCACGTTGATAGGGAACTGGGGCTGTTTGTGACAGGTAGTCGCGCAGGCCCTTTACGTTCATCAGAAGGTCGGCGTGGAATTGATGAACATGGACCATGTGAACTCGGAAGAAGTGATCTGGGTCAGATGACCGCTCGGCACGGCGGGTATTGTTGCTCATGTCGTCGACCCTCCTCGCAAACCAGAAGCATGAAGAAAAACCTGTTCAGCAAGCGCAGAACACCCCCCCACAGATAGTCCATTCCTGGGGGTAAGAAAAGTCATTTTGCACCAACACCCAGCAGGACCATTCTGGGGTCAGCCCTTAAGAAGTTCAGTCTTATCAAGGGCTAGACAGACTTCTCTTACTTGGGTGGCATGGGGAAGAGTGGCATACCGTTGCCAGCGGCCTCGGATGCTGCCAATCCCACCCCCAGAAGCATCATCATGCCGAAGCAAATCAACGGACCCAGCAGAGACGCAAGGAGCATCCCAATACCGTTTCCTACAACACCCTTGGAAAGCAGAATGATACTGATGATCAGCGAGGCGACGAAAAAAATGCCGCCGACACCGCACATCCAGAAGGTGAGAAAGCCAACACCCACGCACACCCAGCCCGCAATAATCAAACCCTTCTGCGGCTGTGAACCAGCTCCCAATGGCGGTGCAGTTTGCACGGTCTCACCCCCCCTGTCACGCTGCCAACACGACGCCTCTCAAATGACGCTCATGTTACCAGTACCGCCAGCGCCGGGCAAGGGATGGGTGGAGGGGTGGGCGGGGCGGAGGACTGGAGTATTGGAGTGGCGGAGTGTTGGGTGGCGGCTTCTGCGTCATGTCTTCCCCAAACCCCGGTTCTCCATGACTCCATCACTCCATTCCCCCCTCCCCCTGCGCCAGATTCTTCTCAGGGCGATTTCTTCAGTCGATAGCACCCGGTCTTCCGCGTCCCCTCGCGGATGATGAGACCCGCTTCGATCAAGGGGTTGATAAGATTGATCGCCCCTTGCCGCGACACCTTCAACGCTGCCCAGATGTCCGCAGGCTTCATGCTTCCGTGATCACGCAGCAGTTGAAGCAGTTGCTCCTGGCGTGGTCGCAAAATCACTTTCCGGCCTGCCGGCTGATTCGCAAACTTCTGGATTCGAGCCCAGACGTGCTGCAGAGTACTCAGAAGGCCCTCCGCCCCATATTCCAGCCACGAAGTCAAATCATCGCCCTTGCGGCGGACTTCTTGAAGCGCAGCGTAATAGCGAGGCCGGTCATCCCAGTAGAACTCGTCCACGGAGAATATGTGGTGCGTATCAAAACCCCGCCGATACAGTTCCCACAAGGCCAAGGCCCGGCCCGTGCGTCCATTGCCATCCGAAAATGGGTGAATGGCCTCAAATCGATAGTGAAGGATGGACGATGACAGCACGGAGGAAAGCGTGCCGGACTTCTTATTCCACCACTCCAGCAATTCGAACATCAGACCGGATACTTCTTCAGGCGCCGGCGGAACATACGGACCAACACGTACCCGGATGGTGCGATACCGTCCCGCCTCTCCCTGGTCCATCACTCTTCCGGCTACAATTCGGTGCAAGGTCAGAATATCTTCATGGCTTATGGTCTTCTGCCGTGAGCGTTTCTCTATGTACCGCAATCCGGCAAAGTAATTCACAACCTCCCGCCGCGCGCGCTCGGCCACGGCGGGTATGTCTCGCCCCTCTTCGACAGCCCGAACCTGCTCCAGCGTAAGCGGGTTGCCTTCAATCGCGGTTGAGCAATGGGCGTTCCTCGCCCGCGAATCCATTTGCAGGACTGGAATCCAAGCCACATCCACAGTGGCCGTCAGAATGCGCTCCCGCAATGCGGCGATCTGCTCCACGCGCCTCAGAAGCAGCGGGGTAACACTGAAACAAGGCTGATAGCTCATGCCGAACAAGCTAACTTATATGTCCAGTATCAGTCAACTTATTAGTCAAGTCGTTCTGGTGTCTCTGCGCCTGTCCCGCGTGGCAGAGGGGCCGGAGGCCAGTAAGTAGTGACCAGTTAGAAGTGATCAGTGGAGAAATGACCAATGCCCAAGCTCCAATGACCAGTTCGGCGTTCCCCAATTACCCGGTCTCGCGGAGCTCGACCCTCCAGTTCTCTGCGGGCAGTCAGAAGTGGCAAAGGGGCAGAGGCACAAAGTGGGGATCGGAAACGGCCGGTCACTGAAAGTCCGCCTTCGTCCTGCGCGTCTTGTGCCTTCTCGCGACCAAGTTCTTCTTCATCTATCTGTGTGATCCGTGGGCACATTCCGGCGGCGAAGTCGTATGCCCAACTCTGTGTGTCTCCGTGGTCTCTGTGGTTTTCTGCATGTTTTGCGGCTAACACGCCTGGTCAATGTCCGGGCTTGCCTCAAACAGGGTCTGTGGGTACTTTACGCTCTGCCAACCTAATCCGTGCTCGGGTGGTGGAATGGCAGACACGCATGTTTGAGGGGCATGTGCCGAAAGGCGTGCAGGTTCAACTCCTGTCCCGAGCACCATCCTACGCTCCTACGGAGCTACGGCTGGGCGAGCCAAATTCCGCCCGAAGTCCAACAACCTAAAACCTTGAATCCAGAACGCAGGACACAGAATGCAGAATGCGGAGCCAGATTCTGGATTCTGAATACTGCGTCCTGAATTCCACTTCGGAACCTGGAACCTGGAACCCTGAACCCGGAACCCCGCCCCCGCCTTCGCCAAGCCTACGGCGTGGCAAGCTGCCCTACGAGCATCCCATGCTGTTGCCGCAGTTGTAGCAGCGGTAGCAGGCGCCGTTGCGCACCGTGATCGCACCGCATTGGTCGCACAGCGGGGCGTCTTCCATGAAGCCTTCAAACTGTTTGTCGAGGACCTTCACGTTCATGCCGTAGCTGGGATGCGACGGATCGGCCGCGGCGGCCTGCCGGTCCGGATGCTTGGCTTCCGGTTTCGGCGCAGTCGCATGCGCGCCCACATGGTTCTCCGGGTGGAGTGACTTCGACGGGGCTGGCACCTTGAACCCTTCAAGGAAGGTGTGACCCATCCAGCGGAAGATGTAGTCGGTCAGCGACTTTGCGATCGGGATGTCGGGATTCTTGGTGAACCCGCTCGGCTCAAACCGCGAGTGCGCGAATTTCTCAACCAGGGTCTTCACCGGCACGCCGTACTGGAGGCACAGCGAGATCGCAGTTCCGAATGAATCCATCAGGCCGCCGATCGTGCTGCCTTCCTTGGCCATGGTGATGAAGAGCTCGCCGGGCTGGCCATCGTCGTACAGGCCGACCGTCAGGTAGCCTTCGTGACCGGCGATGTCGAACTTGTGCGTGATCGACTGGCGGGTCGACGGCATGCGGCGGCGCAGCGGGCGCACCTTGGAGCCGTTGCCACCCGTCTTGGTCTCAACCGCAACCGTGGCGGCATCCGCCTTGGCCTCGGTCTTGCCCGTGTTCACCGGCTGGCTGCGCTTGCAGCCGTCGCGATAGACCGCCAACGCCTTGATCCCGAGCTTCCAGCCTTCGAGGTACGTCTGCTGAATCTCTTCGACCGTAGCCTCGGTGGGCATGTTGACCGTTTTGCTGATCGCGCCGGAGAGGAACGGCTGGACCGCCGCCATCATCCGGATGTGCGCCAGGTACGGGATGTAGCGCTTGCCGTTCTTCGGCTTGAACGCGCAGTCAAAGACGTGCAGGTGCTCTTCCTTCAACTCCGGCGCGCCTTCAATCGTGTCGTGCGCGTCGATATAATCGATGATGGCGTCGATCTGGGGCTGCGTGTAGCCGAGCCGCTTCAGCGCCATGGGCACCGTGCGGTTGACCAGCTTCAGCATCCCGCCACCCGCCAGCAGTTTGTACTTCACGATCGCGATGTCCGGCTCCACGCCGGTCGTGTCGCAATCCATCATGAAGCCGATCGTGCCCGTCGGGGCCAGCACGGTGACCTGCGCGTTGCGGTAGCCGAACCGGCGGCCAAGATCGACCGCCTCGTTCGCGCCCTGCCGCGCGGCCTTCATCAGCGCCTCGGGGCAGCAGGAAGGCACCTGGTCCAACGCCTTGCGGTGCATCTCGAGCACCTCGAGCATCGGCTGGCGGTTCCGCTCGTAGCCTTCGAATGTCCCCAAATGCTCCGCGATGCGGGCGGACTGCGCGTACGCCTGGAAATGCATCAGCGAGGTGAGCGCCGCCGCCATCGCGCGACCTTCGTCGCTGTCGTACGGCAACCCGAGGCTCATGAGCAACGCGCCAAGATTCGCATAGCCCAGCCCGAGCGGCCGGTACAGGTGGCTGTTCATCGCGATGCGCTCGGTCGGGTAGCTCGCGTTGTCGACGATGATCTCCTGCGCGGTGATGAAGATCTCGACCGCCGCGCGGAACCGTTCGACGTCGTACGTCCCGTCTTCGCGCACGAACTTCATCAGGTTCACGGAGGACAGGTTGCAGGAGCTGTCGTCCACGAACATGTATTCGCTGCAGGGATTGCTGGAATTGATCGGCGCCGAATTCTTGCACGTGTGCCAGCGCTGGATGGTGTCTTCATACTGCACGCCGGGATCGCCACAAACCCACGTTCCCTCGGCCATCCACTTCATCAAATCGCGCGCCTTGTAGGACGGGCCCGGCTTCTTGGGGTCGGTGACCCAGTGCGTCTGCCATTCGCCATCCTCGACGACGGCCTTCATGAAATCGTCGCTGACGCGCACGCTGAGGTTCTCGTTCTGGAACGAAATGGAGGCATATGCCTCGCCGTTGAAATCGCCGGAATAGCCCTGCTCGATCAGCGCCCAGGCCTTCTTCTCTTCCTTCGACTTGGCCTCGATGAATTCCTTGATGTCCGGGTGCCAGCACTTGAGCGTGTTCATCTTTGCCGCGCGGCGCGTCTTGCCGCCGGACTTCACCACGCTGGCGATCGAGTCATAGACCTTGAGGAAGGAGAGCGGGCCGCTGGGCCGGCCGCCGCCGCTGAGTTTCTCGCGGCCGCTGCGGAGCGTGGAGAGATCAGAACCCGTACCGCTGCCGAACTTGAACAGCATCGCCTCGCTGCGGGCGAGGCTCATGATGCCTTCCATCGTATCTTCGACGGACTGGATGAAACAGGCCGAGCACTGCGGATGTTCGTACTGCGTGGTCGCCCGGTCCAGCGCGCCCTTCGTGCGGTTGAAGAAGAACAACCCCGCGCCCGCGCCCTTGCCGATGCCGTACTGCTGGTAGAGACCGCAGTTGAACCAGACGGGCGAATTGAAGGAGCCGTACTGGTGCAGGAGAAGGTAGGACAGTTCGTTATAGAAAATCTCGGTGTCTTCCGCGGAGGCGAAGTAACCGTCCGCCAGACCCCAGTCGGCGATCGTGCGGGCGACGCGGTGAATCAACTTGCGGAGCGAGTCCTCGCGCTTGTCGGTCTTCAACTCGCCGTAGAAATACTTGGAGGCGACCACGTTCGTCGCCAGCATGGACCAGAACTTCGGGAACTCGACGTTCTCCTGCTCGAAGATCGCTTTTCCCTTCTCGTCACCGATCAGGGCCTTGCGGCGTTCCCACTCCACCTCGTCAAAAGGATGTGTCCCCTTGGTGCTGAATACCCGCGGAACCTTCAACCCCGGGCTCTTCTGCGCACGACCGCGCGAAGACGCCGTCTTGCGATCTGCCTTTACCTGGAGATTCCTGTTCCTCACTGTCGATTTCCGTTCCCTTATCTCCACAGGCTCGCGAGCATCCAACATGCTACTCCCTCCGTTTGTAAGCCGCTTAGTTCAAGGTGGTTAGGCAAAAAATTGATTAGTAAAACACTACTATATGTAGTTGTGAACGCCCCTCTTGCGCGAAAATACCGCTATATATAGATGACGCAAGACAAAAAAAGGGAGAAGGCAAAAATACTTTCTCTCGCTCTGTAAAACCTCAGATTTTTTATCAGCGACCACCGCGCGACTCGCCCTCTGGCCCATGACTCGATCTGAAATCGAGCACGATCGGCGCGCCCTCCAAACCGAAAGCCGACCGCAACGCATTGCCCAGGTACACCTTGTACGGATCCGTCACGCGTGTCCGGTCGCTCACGAAAATCCGAATGCGCACCGGCCGCGTCCCCGTCTGCGTCGCGTAATAGAACTTCATCCGCTTGCCCTTGACCTGCGGAGGCTGTACGCGATCCACGGCATCGCGCACCACGCGGTTCAACAATCCCGTCGTCAACTCCGTCGCGTTCTGGCGCGCGACCTCGTCGATGACCTCGATGCTCTTCTTCATGTTGAAGCCGCTCTTCGTCGACACGAAAAGGATCGGCACGAAATTGAAAAAGAACATCACGCGGCGAAGAGCTTTTTCGTACTCCTCTTCCTTGATGTTCTGCCGGAGGTCCCACTTGTTTACCAACAGGACGCAACCCTTGTGCGCCTCGAGAATCGCCGCGGCGATTTTCTTGTCCTGGACCGTCGGTCCGTCTTCCGTGTCGAGCAGCAGCACCGCCACGTCCGCGCGCTTGATGCTGTCCTCTGCGCGGAACAGGCTGAACTTTTCCACGGACTCGTGCACCCGCCCCTGCTTGCGCATGCCGGCCGTGTCGACCAGAAGGTAATGTCGCGCACCCGGTCCCTCGCCGATCGAGAACGGAATCTCGATGCTGTCGCGCGTCGTGCCGGGGATATCGGACACGATCACCCGCTCACTTCCCAGCAGCCGGTTGATGTACGAGGACTTGCCCACATTCGGCCGGCCCACCACGACAACGCGCAGCGGGTCTTTTGCCGTAAGCTCTTCTCCCTCAGGCAGTTGCTCCAGAATAGCGGTGATCAGCGGGTCCAGGCCGCGCGCGTGAAGGGCCGACACAGGGAACACGGGGAAGCCGAGCTTCTCGAATTCCGCAGCCGCCGCTTCCACCGTCTCGTTGTCCGACTTGTTGGCCGCGAGGAAAACTTTTTTGCCGCACGTGCGCAACAGGCGCGCCACTTCTTCGTCGAGCGGCAACACGCCCGCTGTCGCGTCGGTGACGAAGACGATGACGGCCGCATCCTGGATCGCGACGTCCACCTGTGCGCGGGTACCACTTTGAATTTGATCGACTGCCGGTGACTTGCCGAAGAAGGCAACGCCGCCGGTGTCGATCAATTCAAATCGCTCGCCATGCCGCGTCACTTCACACGACACGCGGTCACGCGTCACCCCGGTCTCTTCGTGGACAATCGCCACGCGCCGACCAGCCAGCTTGTTGAACAGGGCGGACTTGCCGACATTCGGCCGGCCCACGATCGCCACCACGCGGCGCGGTACAGATTCAGTCATTGCGAATCACCTTCCCGGCGGGCGGCTGCTGATTTCTCCAGTTGCCGCATGCCGTCATACAGATACATCACGAACGAGCTGAGGGTAAAAAATCCGGCGGCCACAATCCAGACATAGAACGGACGCTGCGCTCCGCCGACGAGCACCCAGATGATGGCGACCATCTGGAAGAAGGTGGAGATCTTCCCGACCACGCGCGGTTTCACCGTCACGGTCCCGGCCACGGCGTGGACAAGCGTGGCGCCCAGCACGATGACCACGTCGCGACTGATCACGAGCAGCGTGAACCACACGGGAATGTGAGGCTCCAGCGCCTCGATGGACGGACGCGTGAGCAGGATGAGACCGGATAGCAGCAGCGCCTTGTCGGCCAGCGGATCAAGGACCTTGCCCAGCGGTGTAATCTGGTGCCGGGAACGGGCGATGTAGCCGTCCAGCGCATCCGTCAGCGCGACCGCGCAGAACACGACCAGCGCCGTCATGCGATGCAGCTCGCGCGCGTGGCCGTTCTTGAGCCCCATCGTGTAGTAGATCAGCATGAGCACAAAGAACGGTACGCTCAGGATGCGTACAATCGTGATCTTGTTGGCCAGCGTCAGCCCGCCGTTTTTCCCGTCGTCCATCATCGCGCCCGTATCCCCTCTTCGCAGCACCCTCAGCCCGCCATCATCGCCAACGCACGGTCAATCCGGCGCAGGACGCGGTCCTTGCCCATCACGTCCAGCATGTGGAAAAGACTCGGCCCCATGGCCGTACCCGACACCGCCACGCGCACGGGATGCACCAGCTCGCCTGCCGAGAGGCTCCGCTCCGCAGCCAGCTCGTGCAAGGCCATGTCCGTCGTCTCCGCAGTGAACGCGTCCAGCGCCGCAAACTTCTGCCGGAGCGCCCGCAAGCCGTCCACCGCGCCTTCCTTTTTCAGCCGTTTATCGACTGATTTCTGGTCGAACGGGTATTCCTCGTTGAAGAAGTAGGCCGTCATCTCGACGACGTTCGGGTACAGTTTGACCCGGTCCTGCATCAGCCCGATGATCCTGCGGAAGTAGTCGGCCGGGATATCGTCGCGCCAGACGCCGGCCTTGGCCAGTTCGGCCTTCCAACCCGCCTCGCGCACCTCGATCGGCAGCCGCGCCATGTATTCGCCGTTCATCCACAGCAGCTTCTGAAGGTCCATCTTCGCGGGCGACGACTGGACGCGGTCCAGCGTGAACAGCTTCGCGATCTCGTCGCGCGGCAACACCTCGCGGTCGTCGCCGGGCGACCAGCCCAGCAGGACGAGGTAGTTGAACAGCGCTTCCGGGAGATAGCCCTTCGACTCGAAATCGCCGACATACGCATCGCCGTCGCGCTTGGAGTACGGCTTGCCCTGCTGGTTCACAATCATCGGCAGGTGCGCGTATTTCGGCGCGGAGGCGCCGAGCGCCTCGAACAGCGCGACGTGGCGGTAGGTGTTCTCCACGTGATCGTCGCCGCGAATGATGTGCGTGACGTTCATGTGGATGTCGTCCACGACGTTCGCGAGGTGGAACACCGGCGTGCCGTTGGAGCGCACGATGACGAAATCCTTCATGTCCGCCGCAGCCTTCCGCAGGTCGCCCTTGATCTCGTCGTGGAACGACATGTCGCGGCCGGGCATGCGGAAGACAATCGCCTCGCCCTTGCCGGTGCCGCCCTTATCCTCCTTGTAGGCGTGACCCGCCTTCAGGAGTTGCTCGGCGGCTTCGAGGTGCTTGGCCGTCGTCGTCGATTGGTAAACCGGCTCCTCGTCCCAGCCGAGTCCGAGCCAGGTCATCGCGTCCAGCAGCGTGCGGACCGCCTCCGGCGTGGACCGCTCGCGGTCGGTATCTTCAATGCGCAGCAGGAACTTCCCGCCCTCGTGGCGCGCGAAAAGCCAGTTGTAGATCGCCGCCCGGATATTGCCGATGTGGACGTGGCCGGTCGGGCTCGGCGCGAAACGTGTGCGAACGGAACTCATGATTCTCCCATCATTTTCTCTTAAGCCGGAATAGGTCTAATGGAGTACTGGAGTGATGCTGTATTGGGAAGCTTTTTCCGCGCAGCGGCCGGTCAGTCGAAGATCACCGTCTTGTTGCTGTAGACGAGTACCCGGTGCTGGAGATGCCACCAGATCGCGCGCGACAGCACGATCTTTTCCAGGTCCTTGCCCTTGCGGATGAAATCCTCCAGCGAATCGCGGTGGGTCACCCGGACGATGTCCTGTTCGATGATCGGCCCCGTGTCCAACTCGGAGGTCACATAGTGGCTGGTGGCGCCGATGATCTTCACCCCGCGCGCGTAGGCGGAGTGGTACGGCCGCGCCCCCGGGAACGCCGGCAGGAAGGAGTGGTGGATGTTGATGATCCGGTTCAAGTACTGCGCCACGAACGCGGGCGAGACGATCTGCATGTAGCGCGCGAGCACGACGAAATCCACGCGCTCCTCGGCAAGCCGCCGCAGTTCGATCCGCTCCTGCTCCTCGCGGTTTTCCTTCGTGATCGGGTACGTCTCGAAGCGGACGCCGAACCGCTCCGCGACCGGCGCCAGGTCTTCGTGGTTCCCGATCACCAGCGGCACTTGCACCTGCCACTCGCCAGCTTGGACGCGCGACAAAACATCGAAGAGGCAGTGCGACTCCCTCGAGACAAAGATGGCCATGCGCGGTACATCATCAGACCGGCGCAGGACCCACTGCATGTGGAAGTCGTCGGCAATCCGGCGGAACTCTTCCGTCAGCCGGTCGGCGGGAATCGCAAAGCCCTGCTCCTCGAACTCCAGCCGCATGAAAAACACGTTCTCTTCCGTGTCCACATGCTGGTCGAGGTGAAGGATGTTGCCGTTGTGATCGGCGATGAACCGCGTGACCGCCGCGACAATCCCCTTCCGGTCAGGGCAGGAGATCAACAGGATCAGCGATCGCAAAGCACTCGTCATGCCTGACTTCTAGCCGTTTTCGGCCCGCACAGCAATAACGCAAAGGCGCGGCCCCCCCCTGCGCGTCGGTCAGTACCGGTACGTGTACATCACCTGCCCGTTGAGCTGGCTGTGATCGACATGAATCCCGCTGCCGGTGGTGACAGAAGTCTCGGGCGCATACGACACGGCGAAATCCACCGAATGGCTGCCATCCGGGGCGAAACCGAAGCCGGCCGTGATGTGCTCCTCCACGATCGCGGGGAAGAGCGGATTGAGCAGCTCATCCGGGATCTGGTTTTCCGTCCGGTTATAGCCCGCGCGAAGCGTCCACTGATCGTTGAGATCGAAGGCCGCGCCCAGCGCGTAGACAATCTGGTCGTCCCAATTCTGTGGCAGCACCAGGTCCACCGAGCCCCCGGCGGAATCGAAGGTGACCTTGAAATCCTCCATGACTTTCGACCAGTTGATCCGCTTCACGTCCGCGGCCAGCAGCAGCCGGTCCGTCGCCTGCACCGCGATGCCCACGCCATAGCTCTCCGGCCACTGGAAGTCCTTGACCGTCACGTCGCCGTTGATGGCCCCCGCGCGCACGCCGGTTGCGCTGCTGCCGTAGCTCAGGCGCGCATCGTCCGTCTCAAGATCGCCCAGCGCGGTCTTCGACTGGTACACCGCGCCGACCGACACCCTTTTGTGAAGCTGGTAGACGAACCCGATCTTCCCGCCATATCCGTAGCCCTTCGCCTCGCCCGTAAACGGCGAGTTGTCGGCGAAGTCCAGCCGCGCGTAGTCGGTGCCTCCGAACGCGGGCAGCGCAAGCGTGCCGCCACGGGCCAGCCCGGCAATCTGTGAACCGGGAATCGCCATCTGCAGGTCCAGCCCGGCCCAGACGAAATCGATCGTGCCGCCGATGGCCAGCTTCTCCGTCACCTGGTACGACACCGGCGCGATGAGGCGACCGACGGTGAGTTCCGAAAACACTCCCTCACCGGAGTTCAGTGCGAGGAACGAGTCCTCCGCATACTCCGTACCCATGCCCCCTTGCGCGAAAACACCGAAACCGTACGTCAACCCGCCCGACCGCGTGGACCAGCCAATCGCCGGCATGAAGAACGCATCGGAACCCGAGTCGGCTCGCGGCGCGCCAGGCACCTTTGCGGAAACGTCGGGACCGAGGAATCCAAACGCCACATCCAGCCGTGACGTGTAGCCGGACCCAAGACTCAGCGTTGCGGGATTGTTGATCACCGCGGCGGTGCCATTGTCATAGGCGTACGATGCACCACCGACGCCCAGCGCCACCGGGCCATAGCCTTCCATATTCATCCCATCCGTTGCCCACGCGGATACCGCCGTCAACGCCACCAACACCGCCAGTACGCTCCGTTTCATCTTCAGATTTCCTTTCTCTCCTGTTCGGATTGACCGTGAACGTACAACATAATCTCTATCATGCAAATCGACGTAATAGAGATTATGTGTCATATGGGCTCCCACGAGCCCGGGGACGTGCTCCGAGAGAGATGCAATACTTCGCTGTGGGCAGAGCTTTCCAACCCTTGGAAAACCGACGCTAGTCCTTTCCAAGCATTGGAAAATCAACCTGTTCCTTCACCCCTATCGGGCGCTGCGGAATAGGCTAGCCTCTCGCGTTGGCACGAGCTATCCATGAGATGGCCAACTTGAGGCAGGGAAAAGCCGCGAGTTGCCTCTGGAGCATCATGCCCCCTGAAAACATGCTGCGGTCCGCGCCGTTGTTCTCGGGCTGCTCGCCCGCCCAGTTGGACCTGCTTGCGGGATACACTCGCGGCGTGACCTATAACCGGCACGAGGAGATCTATCACGAAGGCCAGCCGGCCAAGCATGTCCACCTGGTCGTGAAGGGCGAAGTGAGCCTGGAGAAAGATCGCGCCGACAACGCCGAACCGATGCGCCTGGCGATTGTCCGCCCCGGCGAACTTTTCGGCATCGGCGAATTCATGCTGTCGCACTACCACACCACCGCAACGGCATTGACCCGCTGCAGCCTCCTGCAAATCACCACGCATGATTTCCGGAAACACTTCCTCGCCATCGAATCCATCCGCGACGGGGTGCTGACCCAGCTGTCCGAGATCGCGCGTTACCTCCTGTTCAGCGTGACCGCCGGCTCCGGAATCAACATGCTCGTGTTCTACCTCTGGCGGCTGTGCCGCGAAAGCGGGAAGGAAATCGGCGGGAAGATCCATCTTCAAACCAAGGTCCTGCAGCCACAGATCGCGTCCCTCCTGAACATGAGCCGGGAACACGTCACACGCCTGTTCGCCAAGCTCCAGGAACAGGGGGTCGTCTCCTTCAACCGGGGCTACCCCATCATCGACAAGGCTTGGCTGCAAGACGCTGTCGCCGACACGGATTTGGCCGATTTCATTGTGTATCGCGACTATCCGCAGCCCTAGGGCGGCCCGCCGCCGCCCGCGGTGATGCGTGTCACTGACCGGATTTCCGGCCTCTCCTATAGTGGCGTCATGAAAGACACCACCCTGCTCCTCGCGATCATCGGCATGGTCTCGCTCGTCCTGGTGCGGGCAACGCGGGCCGACACCAGCCTCACCCTTATCGTCACCAACATCCCGTCCGGCTGGGGCACGGCAAACGGCGACAGCGTCGCCGTGATCGGCACGATGAACGGGTGGTCACTCGGAACCGCCGCCACCGTTCAGAACAACACGCTGCATTTCGAGTTCGCGTCCATCGGCACAACCGCGCTCGGCTCCGACTGGAGCGACCTGCCTGCGGGCGCGAATCTCGGCTTCCGCTTTGTCTCCCCGACCGATGCGTCGACAACGCTTATCAAGGCCGACTTCCGATCCAACGACGGCAACTTCCGTCTCGCCCTTGTCAGCGGCGTCGGCAACACCGTCGTCATCGATGCCGCACCGATCCGCACCCTCGTCGATCAGGATTCCTGCGTATGGGTCAACGGCGCGCGCCAACGCGAATACGTCCGCATCCCCCGCGATCGGTTCGCTTTTCCCGGCGGGCTGTGGAAGGCACTGGTGATGAGTTACGATGACGGGCACGATCAGGACCGCGGTCTGATTCCCATCTTCAACCAATACGGCATCAAGGGCACGTTTCACCTCAACTCAAGCTGGCTCGACACGTCGACCTTTGTCAGCTCGGAGGATGTGCGGACGATCTACGCCCCCCACGAAGTCTTCGTCCACACCGTCAGCCATCCCGATCTGACCTACGTCAGTGACGAGACCATCCGCTGGGAAGTCGGCCACTGCCGCTGGGCGCTCTCGGAGTTGACCGGCTACGACACCTGCAGCATGTCCTATCCGATGGGCGGCTACGACAATCGCGTGCTCGCGCAACTCCCCGGCCAGGGCGTCACCTGCTCACGAACCGTGGAGAACACGTTCTCGCTGGGCTACCTGCCCGTCAACCCGCTGAAGTGGCACCCCACCTGTCACCACGCCAACGCGTCTGCGTTTGCCGATGAATTCATCGCTCGCGCGCAGGAAGAGATTGCGCTGCTCTTCATCTGGGGTCACAGCTACGAACTGGACAACGGCTACAGCGACAACAGTTGGACCTACATGTCCGCGCTCTGCCAGAAACTCGGCCACCGCGGCGACACGTGGTACGCGGGCATGGAGGAAGTCCGCGCCTACCTCGCCGCCATCCAGGCGCTGACCTATCCCTCGCGCAACGTGATCCACAACCCGTCGTCATCCATCACCGTCTGGGCCAAACCCCTCGACACGCTGCTCAGGCTCGCCCCCGGCAAGACGATCACCTACCCCGCCGGCCGCGTTGTGACCACCCCCGCCATTCCGTTTGAAGACACCTCGCTCATGCTCACCTACTCGCCCGGCACCAACGCGCTCGGGTCGGCCGAGGGCATCCGCCTTCACATCGGCCACGACGGCTGGCAGGACACGCAGGACATCCTGCTCACGCGGCAGCCCGACGGAAGTTGCACCGGCACGTACGCCATCCCCTCCGGCGCGCGGTCGCTGCAGTGGGCGTTCTTCGATGGGGGCGAAGTCTGGGACGATAATGGCGGAAGCGATTGGTCTCTGGCCGTACGTGCGGCCGCCACCGGAACCCCCGCCACCATCGACCTCGTCGCCGGCTTGCCCGCCATCTCCGGCACACACGCGGGACAAAACGCAGCAGGCGAAACCGTCGACTTCAACACGGACGGACGATTCCTCGCCACCACCGGGCAGGGCGGCTTCGGCGACCTCGGCCGCATCTACGCCAACTACGACGCGACGAATCTCTACCTCGGCGGAAGCGGCATGAACCCCGGCGGCACCAACCACGCGGTCATTCTGTTCCTCCAGATCAGCACGCTCCCGAATCCGGCGTCCAATCTCTGGGACTTCACCGGCACCCCCTACGGCCTCGACCAACTGCACAACGTTGCGTTCAACCCGGCCGTCAACCTGGCCATTCTGCTGGGCGACGAATATGGCGACGGGAATTTCATGCACTTCAATCTCGAAAGCGGCGCCGACCTTGGGCAAGGCGCGTTCTACATCGACTCCGACGCGAAGCGCTTCCTCCCCATCCCCGGCGTCCGGCTCTCGCAATTCGACGGCTCAACCAACACGCCCACCGCATCATCCGATGATGACGGAAATCGCCAGACCGACCGCTGGGAGATCGCCATTCCCTGGAGCAGTCTCAACGCACCGATGGGCGCCGCGGCGATCGGCGCGCTTCATCTTTCCGGCCTGATCGTCAGCGATGCCACGTCCGGCAACGACCGCTACATCTCCGCGAACCATCTCGGCGAAAATGCGGTGGGAACCATCGACGCGTTCGGCAACTACGGCTTCAACTTTGTCACGCTCTCCGGGAAAAGGATCGGCCTGGCCAACGCCGATTCCGATCTGGATGAAATGACCGACGTCGAAGAATACATCGCCGGCACGGACCCGACGAACAACGCGTCCATTTTCCAAGCATTGGAAAATCGGCCTTCAGATTTTCCAACCCTTGGAAAAATCCTACGATGGAACGGCGTCGACGGTCGCGTGTACTCCGTCGAAGCCACGACCAACCTCCTCGGCACTTGGACCCGGCTTGCCGCCGATCTCCCGCCGACCGGTGTCTGGACCGACACCGTCCACAACCTCGACGAGCGCGTCTATTATCGCCTCAGCGTGCGGAAGCCGTAGGCCGGGCCCCCGGCCGCGCCTTCGCCGACCATTGGCGGATCATGCGGATCTCCTTCTCGGGGATGCCGAGCGACATCAGAAACTCCTGGTGCGCGTGCGGGGCGCGCCGCTCAAATTCCGTATGCCAGCGATTCATCGCCTTGGCGTCCATGCCCGCCGCGCGCAGCATCTCCACCCACATCGCCTTATCCACGGAAGCGGGGAGCTTCCCGCTCGCCGCCTTCCGCATCAACCCCGTCAGCAACCGCTGTTGGTTCCGCAGATCGAGGATCTCGCTTCCGATCGCTTCCAGCCGTTCCGCGAAGATGCGCGTCGACCGCTGGGTGCGCGTGGAGAGGAGATTGCGAATGTCGGCCAGCGAGAGTCCGGCCTGGCGAAATCCGCATATCTTCTTCAACCGTTTCTCATCCGCCGCCGTGTAAAAGCGATAGCCCGACGGCATGCGTCCGGATGGCGGCAACAGCTTGATGCGGTCGTAATACAGAAGCGTGCTGCGCGACAATCCGTGCAGCCGCGCCAGTTTTGAGATCGTGAGTGCCTTCATACATCGTCCATCGACAGAGCGGCGGCGCATGCGCACCGCCGCTCCGTCCTGCTGCTTACTGGTACTTCTTCCGGATCGCCCCGATTTCCTGCTTGGCCAGTCCCAGCCACTCCAGGAAGCTCTGGTGGCCCTCGGGATACCGGGTCTCGAACGCGCGATGCCACTTCTGCATGTCGGCATCCTCCAGTCCGATCTCCCGGAATAGAGCGACCCACTCCTTCACACCCATGTTCTTCGGCATAATCAGGCTCCTTTCTTGTTTATGCACTTTCGTGCCCTGATGACGCGAACCCTAAACTGTGAAGTTGTAGACGGGTCAACAGCCTCCAGCTCTTTTCTTTTGTCGGCCGCCCACCCCGCGTGCGACAAGATCCGCCGTTGTAGGCCACCCCTCGGCGGGTGGCGGGAGAATGCGCCGGGCGCGGAGGCCCGGCCTACAAAAGAAAAACGCCCCGGATCCGAGGACCCGGGGCGTCTTGTTAGCTATATAATTGGCTTAGAACCGGTCGCGCTTGCCGCCGCCGTAGCCACCACGGCCACCGCCGCCGCCGCCACCACCGCCGAAGCCGCCGCGGCCGCCACCACCGTAGCCGCCACCGCCGCCGCCGCCACTACGCTCTTCGCGCGGGCGAGCTTCGTTAACCGTCAGGGCGCGGCCTTCCACGTCCTTGCCGTTGAGTTCAGCAATCGCCTTCTTCGCTTCCTCGTCCGTCGACATTTCGACAAACGCGAAACCGCGGGACTTGCTCGTGAACCGGTCAATGATCAGCTGGCAGCTGGCCACGGACCCGCACTGCGCGAACATGTCCTTCAGGTCATCCTCTGTCGTCTGATACGACAGATTCCCGACATATAACTTCCTACCCATTCTGCACTTTCTCTTTCTGCTCTGACTGGCCTCGGATGACTGTTCCCGCACTATGCGGATTTCGGATCGTCACCAACACTAAGGAAGGGCTGACAATCTACCATGCTCACTGCTTCGGCTCTTCAGGCAGCGTGTACAATACCCTTAACCAGCCAGAGTGCAACAACATAACGAATCTATCATTTGGCCCCCACCGGGGCTGATTTCACGATTTCCAACCATTTCCAAGCCTTGGAAACACCTCCTTTTGCGCCCAGTTTCGGGTTTCAAGTTGCTGGGTTCCGTGGCATAGTGCGTCCCTGATTTACGCAGAAGTGAGAAATCCATGAATACAGAAGAACCGAAAACGCCGCTCAACTTCCTTCACCAGATCGTGGAGGAGGATAACCGAACCGGCAAATATGACGGCAAAGTCGTGACCCGCTTTCCCCCGGAGCCGAACGGCTATCTCCACATCGGCCACGCGAAAGCCATCTGCATCGATTTCGGTACCGCGCTCAAATACGGCGGCGAATGCCATCTCCGGATGGACGACACGAATCCGACCAAGGAAGAGGTCGAGTACATCGAGTCCATCAAGGAGGACGTCCACTGGCTCGGGTTCGACTGGGGCAAACACTTCTATTACGCGTCGGATTTCTTCGGCCAGATGGTTGACTGCTGCGCGCAGCTCATCACGAAGGGCAAGGCCTACGTCTGCGGCCTGAGCCAGGAGGACTGGAAGAATTACCGCGGCGCACCGCCCGCGCCCGGCAAAGAAAGCCCGTTCCGCAACCGGCCCGCCGAGGAGAGCCTCCGCCTCTTCGAGGAAATGCGCGATGGCAAACATCCCGATGGCTCGCTCTGCGTCCGCGCGAAGATCGACATGGCGTCGCCCAACATCCAGCTCCGCGACCCGGTGATCTATCGCATCCTGCACTCCGAGCATCCCAACACCGGCAACAAGTGGTGCATCTATCCGACCTACGATTTCGCGCACCCGCTCGAGGACGCCTTCGAGGGCATCACCCATTCGCTCTGCACACTCGAATTCGAAGTGCACCGCCCGCTCTACGACTGGGTCATCGAGAACCTCGACGGCCTGCCCGCCCGCCCGCATCAGTACGAGTTCGCGCGCCTCAACCTCACCTACACCGTGATGAGCAAGCGAAAGCTGCTCGAACTCGTCGAAGAGGGCAAAGTCATCGGCTGGAACGACCCGCGCATGCCCACGATCTGCGGCCTGCGCCGGCGCGGCTATACGCCCGAGGCCATCCGCGCGTTCGCGGACGTCATCGGCGTGACGAAGTTCAACAGCCTGACGGACGTCGCCCTGCTGGAACACTGCCTGCGCGACGATCTCAACAAGCGCTCGCTCCGCCGCATGGTGGTGGTGAAACCACTCAAGGTCATCATCGAGAACGCCGCAGATCTGCCCGCGGACATTGAGGCGGTGAATAATCCCGAGGATCCCGCCGCGGGTTCGCGCCGCATTCCATTCTCAAACGAGCTGTTGATCGAGAGCGACGATTTCATGGAGACGCCGCCGCCGAAATATTTCCGTCTCTCGCCCGGCAAGTCCGTACGCATCCGCTACGCCGGGTTCCTCACCTGCCTGCGCAAGGAAGGAGACGCGATCGTCTGCACGTGGTCGCCTCCGGAAGCGAACCTGAAGGTCAAGGGGACAATCCACTGGGTCTCGGCGAAGCACGCGATCCCGGCGGAGGTGCGGCTGTACGACCGCCTGTTCACGGTCGAGGATCCGCTCGCGCAGGCTGCGGCCGAGGGCAAGGACTACCACACGTTCCTGAATCCGGATTCCCTCAGCGTGGTCACCGCGCGCTGCGAGCCCGCACTGGCTGACGCGAAGCAGGACGAACGCTTCCAGTTCGAACGTGTCGGCTACTTTGTGGCCGACCCCGACTCCAAGCCCGGTGCCCCGGTCTTCAACCGGACGGTCACGCTGAAGGATGCCTGGGCGAAGGAAGCGAAGAAGAGCTGACCGTGCGGCTCTCGGTTTGGCCTACGGCCGGCCGGCGCTGATGCGGTAGAAACCTCCCGCCGCGCTGTTGGTGTCCAACAGGTAGAGCACGCCCCCCACCCCCGGCACGTTCGTCCGGAGCTCGCTCCACGCGCCGGTCATGAGGTTGGTCCTGTACTGCAGAAAGTAGACGCGCCCCGTGGAACTGGAAATCCCGACCACCCGGTCCGACACGTTGGAAACGAGCTGGGCCACCAGTGTCGATGAAGCGTTGGTCGGGTTCGTGTCCGCGTAGTATTCCTGCAGGTCGTTCAAGCCGTCGAGGTCCGTGTCCGCACCGGCATTGAGATCGCCGCCGTAGCGGATCTCCCAGTGGTCATCGATCTGATCCCCGTCGCTGTCCACGAATCCCTTGTTCGAGAGGTCGAACTGCATGCTGGAGAGGTCGAAACTGTTCGTGAGCATGCGCACTTCCAGTACGTGCGTGCCGGCGGGGCAGATCAGGTTGGTGACGGTCGTGACCTGCCAGTCGTCCCATCCGCCGGTTTGCGGGAGTGCCACCACGCCGGTCAAATCCGCCCCGTCGAGCATAAGCTGAACCTGCCGGTCCACGTTCGTGGTCGCCGTGCGAAGCTCCAGATCGTAGCGGCCGCCGTGAAGGATGCGCACCGTGTACTTCAACCATTCGCCGGGTTCAACAAACGACACCTTGTAGCCGTTGCCGGTGCTGCTGGTTGAAAGGTCGACGCCATCGCTGCGATACGTCCAACCAAGATTCCAGCCCTCGCCCCCGTACGTCGTGTTTTTGTACCGCGTGTCGTGGTAGGCAATGTCCTGGTTGCCGACGTCGTAGTCCGAGAAATACACGACGCCCGGGATCGGGTGGTCGGCGAACGGCTGCGGCGACACGTTGAACAAGGGATCGAACAACGCTTCGAAGTAGCCGGGGATGTACGTGCAGTTCGTCGTCGACACGTTGTTCGCCAGATCCATGAGCCCCCGCTTGGCCTGGACCGGGTCGACAGGGCTGTCCCGCCAGTTGTCGATGACATACTGGTAGTCGGGCGTCTTCTTCACATGATAGACGGTGGAATTCACGTCCACCTTCTTGAACCCCCACCAGAATCCGCCGATCTTGTTGCTCTCCATCAGTTGATTGATCTCGTAAACCCACGGATTCGAGTTCTCGCCCGACTCGGTCATCAATAGCGGCACGTTGTAGGTAGAGCGGGCATCCAGGTAGGACTGGACCACGCCGTCTTCGTAGCCCGTTTCCCGCCAATACCGGTGGAACGCGATCGCCATGTTGTTGTCCCACGGCGGCGTCAGGCCGTCGATGAACTCGGCAAATATGTTGCCCTCCACGAAAACGATGTGATTGGTGTCCGCCTCGCGGACCGCTGTCGTGATCCGGATGAAGAGATCCCTCATGTCGTTCGTGCTGACGGAGTTCGTGTAGAAATAGGGTTCGTTGATCAGCTCGTAGCCGAGGATCGCTGTCTCGTTGCTGTAGCGTTGCGCGATCTTTTTCCAGAGGTCGACGGTCCTCTGCTTGTTGGTCTCCGGCGTCCGGCCAGTCGCGGCATAGTAGGTCTCGTTGGATTCCCAGAGCACGGCCACGCCGTGTTCCTTCCACACCCCGGGCTGATCCTCGGACCAGTAGGTATACTCCGGGTCCGCGTAAGCGTCGTGCGATTGACCACCGGGACACGCATGCATGTCCAGCAGAACCGCGAGCCCGTTTGTCTTGCACGCCTGGATCACACCATCCAGGAATTGGAATCCCTCTTCGAGATACACATCCGGCACATTCGTCACACTCATCAGCAGCCGGTAGTTGAAGGGCACGCGGATGGAGTTGAAGCCCCGCGCCTTGAATTCGGCGAGGTCGGCCAAGGTGACGTAGTTGGAGGTGTAGGTGTCCCAGAACAATTTCGCGTCGGCATCGTTGCCCAACATGGAGCGGATGTTGGCGCGCACATCCGTGTACGCGTTTATGTTTCTGCTGTGGACCTCGTTGAGCTTCAGACCGTAGGCTTCCGGGATCAGCCAGCCGCTCAGCACGAGCCCGCGCGACACAAAGGGAACTCCGTTACCGTCCAGAATATTGGTTCCCTGGCACCGGAAGAAGGAATCCGCCCGGGCACCGGCCAGCCACAACATCCAGCCCAGCACGATAGTGCTCCAGCGAACTGACCGGCGTGCTTCCCATCTCATTCTTGCCCGAAGGCACTCCCCATTCGGGAACGATCCCGACACCGTTATGATAGCACGAAAGCGCCAGCAAATCAAAGAACGGCCCGGCGCACTTCTTCTTGCGTGTGATTCGCGAGTCCCGTGGGTAATATCTCCCCCATGAAATCATGGCACGACGATGATCGGTGGTGGAAGGCGTGGAAGCCGGTAATCTTCCCTCCGGCGCGATTCGAAAGGGCAGCCGGCGAGGTCGACCAGATTCTCAAGCTCCTGAAGGTCAAACCCGGCGCGGCAATCCTCGACCTCTGCTGCGGGCCCGGCCGTCACGCGGTCGAACTCGCCTCGCGCGGCTTCAACGTCACAGGCGTGGACCGCACCCGCGGTTACCTCGTCGACGCCCGTAAGCTGGCCCGCAAACGGAAGGTCGATGCCGAATTCGTCCTGGCCGATATGCGGAAGTTCCGGCGTCCACGCGCGTTCGACGCCGCCATCAACATGTTCACCGCATTCGGTTATTTCAAGAAGCAGGCCGAGGATCTGCGCGTGTTGAAGAATCTCTTCGCTTCGCTGCGGCCCGGCGGCGTTCTGCTCCTCGACGTGATGGGCAAGGAACGCATCGCCAGCATCTTCGAGTCGCACACGTGGCACCGCGAACCGGATGGCACCATCATCCTTGAAGAACGCTGGCTGGAAGATGATTTCAGTTGGATCGAGAACCGGTGGACCATGATCCGCAAGGGCCGCATGAAGACCTTCCGCGTCGCCCACCGGCTGTATACCGCGGTGGAACTTGCCGCGCTGTTCCGGCAGGCCGGGTTCACCCGGATCAAGGCCTTCGGCAGTCTCGGCGGCGCCCCTTACGATCAAAACGCCCAGCGCCTCGTACTGGTAGCGCGCAAGCCCTGAGCGCTATTCGATTGTCAGCACGCGCACAAGGTTCGTCGTGCCCGTTACGTGCAGCGGGACGCCCGCGGTCATCACCACCTGATCGCCACGCTTCACGTATTTTCCTGCGCGCGCGAGCCGGATTGCCGCCCGCTCCATCGCCGAGACGTCCGCCGCCGGCCCCATGAGGATCGGTACCGCACCCCACACCAGCGCCATGGCCCGCAGTGTCTTTTCGTCCGGCGTCATCGCGAGGATCGGCTGGAACGGCCGGTACTTCGCCACCCGGCGCGTCGTACTGCCCGATTGCGTGCAGGTGATCACCGCAGCCGCGCCGATGTCTTCCGCCAGATGGCATGCCGCGTGCGCCACCGCCTCCTGCGGCGCCGCCTGAACCGCCTCGCCAAACTTCGCCGTCCACGCGCGGAACGGGAACATCTTCTCCGCAGCAACAATCACCTTCGACATCATCGCCACCGCCTGCACCGGGTAACGGCCCGCCGCCGTCTCCTCCGACAGCATCACCGCATCGCTCCCATCGAGCACCGCGTTGGCGACATCCGCGACTTCCGCCCGCGTCGGCCGCGGGCTGTCGACCATCGATTTCAACATCTGCGTCGCGGTGATGACCGGCTTGCACGCGCAGTTGGCTTTCCCGATGATCATCTTCTGCATGCGCGGCACGTCCTCGATCGGAATCTCCACGCCGAGATCGCCACGCGCAACCATCACGCCATCGACGGCGTCCACGATCTCATCGATATTCCGAAGCGCCTCATGCTTCTCGATCTTCGCAATGATCGGCGCCGAGCGATTCAGCTTCTTCATCACGGCCCGCGCGGAGGCCACATCCTTCGCGCTGCGCACGAACGAGAGCGCAACGTAGTCCACGCCCTGCTTAAGCCCGAAAGCCAGGTCGCTGCGATCCTTCGCGGTCAGCGTTCCCGCGCCGACGGAACGCCCCGGCAAATTGATGCCCTTGTGCGAGCTGAGTTCGCCACCCACGATGACCCGGCAACGGATATCCCGCTCCCTCGCCTCCTCGACGGTCAGCTCAATTGCGCCGTCGTTGAGCAGAATGCTGTCGCCCTTCTTCACATCGCGCGGCAGAGCGCGATAGGTCAGCGAGACCTCGCTCGCGCTCCCCGGCACATTGCGGTTTGTGAGGGTGAAGACGCCGCCGGATACGAGGGTGACCGGCCCGCCGGCAATTGCGCCTGTCCGGATCTTGGGACCGGCGAGGTCCTGGAGAATGGCCACCGGCAACCCGAGCTTCTTCGCGATGGCACGGATATCGGCAATCGTGCGCCCCTTCTCCTCCTGCGTCCCGTGCGAGAAATTGAGCCGGGCCACATTCATGCCCGCGCGCATCAGCTTCTCCAGCGTGGCAACATCCCTCGACGCCGGACCTATCGTGCAAACAATCTTCGTCATTCTCATGAGCCACCCTCGCAATTTTTTCCGCCCGCATCATAAGCCGTTTCTTGGTCGCACAACAACCCTCACCACGCCTGAAAGAAGTAACCACTAAGTGACACTAAGCAGCACTAACTGCAGACTCTCTTGCTTCTTCTTGTCAGTGTTCATTAGTGAATATTAGTGGTCCTCTCCTTTCCGGATGGTTAATATCTTTCCTTGGAGGTCCTGCATGAGCGATTTCATTGAGATCAAGCCCGAGTCCATTTCCGACAACCCCTTCAAACTCATCGGTGGCGACTGGATGCTGATCACCGCCGGCGACCTGAAGAAGTTCAACACGATGACCGCGAGCTGGGGCGGCCTCGGCGTCCTGTGGGATAAGAACGTCGCGTTTTGTTTCGTCCGTCCGACGAGGCACACCTACGGATTCATGGAGCAGGCGGAGACCTTCACGCTCTCGTTCTTCCCGGAGCAATACCGCAAAGTTCTGTCGTACTGCGGGTCACACTCCGGCAAGCATGTCGACAAAGTCCGCCACTGCGGCATCACGCCCGTCAAAGGCTCCATCGACGACGTGTACTTCGCCGAAGCCCGGCTGGTCCTCGAATGCCGCAAGATCTACTTCACCGACATCAACCCCTCCGCCTTTCTGGCCCAGACCCTCTCCGACATCTATCCGGAAAAGGATTATCATCGAATGTACGTTGGAGAAATTGCCAAGGCGTGGACAAAGACCGGCTAACCGCGGACTCGCCCGCCGAAGGAGGGTCACGCGGATAGACGCAGACAGGATTGGCCACAAAAAAGCGCAAAACGCGCAGCACGAAGTCCGTCGTTTCCCATCACTCCAGCACCCCCCCCCCACTCCAAGCCCCCAAGACTAGATTCCTCTGCCGCGTGAGCGGCATCGGAATGACACCTTTCTGAGCATTTCCCCTATTTCCATTCGTGTCATGCTGGGCCTGCGGCCTATACTCACCGGATGCAAGCAACCGACAGCGGTGACCGCGGGAACGTCCGCCTCGCGTGGAGTGCGGCGGTCGCTGCCCTGGCGATATTCATCCTCTACGGCTTGTTTTCCAACGGGACGTACAACGATGACGACATCTCCCACTACCTGATCGCGCGCTTCAGTTGGCTGCATCCCTCCCTGCTCTGGGATACGTGGGGGCGGCCCGCCTTCACCGTGCTCTACGCCCCCGTCGCACTGTTCGGCTTCGGCGCAGCCCGCGCGTTCAGCGCTGTGCTCGCCACGCTCACGTGTGTGATCACCGCACGCGTCGCGCGTGCCTATGGCGCGCGCCTGTGGTGGCTCGCGATCCCACTGACCGCACTTCAACCCGAATTCCTCCGGCAGGGATTCTCCACGCTGACCGAGCTGACCGGCGCGCTCTTCCTTGTCCTCGCGCTGCTCGCGTTCCGCCATCGCCGCTGGGCTTGGCTCGGCCTCGCAGCCGGCGTACTGCCGCTCGCGCGGTACGAACTGCTGCCGATCTCCGCCATCTTCGGCCTCATTCTTCTCAAGGAGCGATCGAACAAGGGGCTCGTGTTGCTCGTTCTACCCATGGCCGTGCAGAATATCCTCAACGCGATGACACAGGGCTCCGCCGCCCCCCTTCTCTTTCCCTTCAATTACGCACTCGGCGCGCAACCCGGCCAAGGCACGTTCGACTACGCCGACAACCACCCGCTCTATTACCTGATCCACTCGCCGGAAATCTTCGGCTGGATTCCGGTGGTCCTTCTGGCCTGTGGCTTGCTCCGGCTGCGCCCCGGATTACTCCACGCGATATTGTTGACGGCATTCGCCATCCTCGCGATCGCCAGCGGGGCGCTCGTGCCGCAGAACGCGCCGGCCTATCATCGCTACGCGGCAACGCTCGGCCCACTCGTCGGTCTGCTCGCCACCATCGGCTTCGACCGGCTCTGGTCCGCGCGCATGTTCGCCCGGCCGGTCCCGTTCACCCGCATCCCGGCCCTGCAACTCGCGGGCGTTCTGCTGGTCCTCGCCTTTGCGGCAATGACCCTGCCCGGCATGAAACCGTTCCGCCTGTCGCGCGAGCGCATGACGGTAATCGACACCGCGCGCTGGTTTGAGACCGGCCCGTACAGCGACCGCGTGGTGGTCTGCTCGCACGTCTGGTTTGCATATGCGACCGGCATCGATCGGTTCGATCCGCGCGTGTACATGACCACGACGCCGGAACACATCGAGACTGCGCCGCCGGGGAGCCTCATCATCTGGGATACGCACTACTCGCCGCGCCTGCACTTCGGCACGCCGCTGGAGTCGCTGAAAGACAACCCCGGCTTCCGGCTGCTGCACCACCGCGCCGCGAACGAGACCTTCAACATCTACGTCTTCGAGAAGCTGTAGAGCGCGGGAAGAAGAGATTTAACCACGAAAGACACGAATCAACACGAAAGGGAACGGTTGATGAGAGGAGGAGCTTCAACCACTAAGGGACACTAATCGTCACTAACTCACTCTCCTAATCGCCCCCTTTCAGGTCTCAGCCTCCCCCCCCTTCGCAAGGCTTCGGCGGGGCAAGCAGGTTTCAGGTTTCTCTTTCCGTTCTCTCCGGACGGTCGAAGGTTGACGCCACGGCCCGGCATGCATACTATATATACAGTATATACGGAGAGGCTATGACCACACAAATGATTCTGCGCATTGACGAGGAACTGAAGGGCAAGGTGGACCGCCTCGCCCGCGCAGAGGGCAAGAACACCAGCGCCGTCGTACGTGAACTGTTGGCCGAGTATGTGACCCAGCATGATCCCGCTGCCCACATCGAACAACTCTGGGACCGCATCGGCAGCCAACTGAAGAAACGCCGTATCTCTCCGCGCCAGGTTGCCAAGGCCATCCGCCACGTCAGGACCCAGCAGCGGTGAGAGTGGTCATCGACACCAACGTCTTCGTGTCTTCCTTCTTTGGCGGCCTGCCGCGCCGCATCATCCGCCTTTGGGAACGGGGAGAGATCACCTGGTGTGTATCGGCCGACATCCTCAACGAGTACACAGCGGTATTGCTGCGTCTCGGACTCACAGGCAAGAAGGAACTTGGTGAATTGTTGCAACTCTTTGCCGGGGGGCGCTCCTCGCTCTTTGTTGCGAAGCCGCCGACCCTTCACGTCGTCGAGCGCGATCCCGCGGACGACAAATTCATCGAGTGTGCGGTGGCATTGAAAGCGGATGTCATCGTGTCGGGTGACAAGGACCTGCTCTCCGTCGGCCACCACGCAGGAATCGACATTCTCACTCCGCGGGAGTTCATCAACCGCCACTTTCCAACAGCCTGACGGCTGTAGTGCGCCACGGTGTGGCGCAATCCGCATAAGTCAGCAGTGAGTTGCTACTGCGCGATCGATTTGATGGTCAACGACGGCGCCTTGTAGAAGATCCCGTCGAAGTAGCCGCCGGAGAGAATGGCCTGGTAGTCGCGACCGGCCGCGACGGTGAAATTGCGAACATATGTCCCGCTGGCGTACCAGTAGATATAAGTCCCCCCGGTCTTGCCATACCACCCCGCCGACAGCCGATATGACCCCGGAGAAAGTCCAAAGGGCGAACCCGAGTCGGCCGGTCGCACAACGCCGGTCTTCAAATCGGTTACCGTAATCGTGGTGAACCAGAATGCGTCTGAATTATCCACGAAGTAAAGGTAGTTGGGATATGGCGTGATCAGGCTGTCAGGCACGGGCGACGCTCCGGACCAACCCCACTGGGTGCCCAAGGCGAGCGTGCGGCCGTCGAGCGATTGGATATACCACTTTCCCGATGCGGCATCGTACACCGCGAGATCATATTTGCCGTCGCCATCGTAGTCGCCGGGGATCGGCTTGACCCCACGCCAGCCCCACTGATATCCGCCGGCCAGATCGGTCCCGTTAAGAGTCTGAATATACCAGTAGCCCGAGAGAGCGTTGAACACAGCCAGATCAAACCGGCCGTCGCCGTCATAGTCGCCCGGCACGGGGATCAGGCCGGGCCAGCCCCACTGGTAAGCCCAGGCAATGTTGTCTCCACCCAGACCGCGGATGTACCAGTAGCCATTCTGCGCATCATAGATCGCAAGATCGTACGCGCCATCGCCATCATAGTCACCGGGCACGGGTATGGCCGTACTCCAACCCCACTGGACGGCCATCGCGAGGACGTTGTCGTTGGTCTCCTTGATGTACCAATTGCCGCCAGCCGCATCGAAGACCGCAAGGTCGAACTTCCCGTCGCCGTTGTAATCGCCGGGCACAGGCTTGGTCGTGCTCCAACCCCATTGCCGCTGCCAGACGAGGATGTCGTTGTCCGATTCCTTGATGTACCAGTTACCACCGGCGGTATCGAAGACGGCGAGATCCCACACCCCGTCACCGTTGTAATCGCCGGGCACGGGCCTGGCGGTGCTCCAGCCCCATTGATTCTTCCAGACGAGGATATCGGCCGCGATGTCATGGACATACCAGTAGCCGCCAGCCGTATCAAAGACCGCGAGGTCACTGGCGCCATCGCCGTCGTAATCGTTCATCACCGTCACGCCATCCCTGGCCTGGCACCATGCGCCGCAAACGACCAGACACAAGGACACCAGCCAACCAACCGTCCATGTTGATTTCATGCGACACCTCCCGGGATTACTGCCCTCTATACACGGATGCCGGCAATCCTGTCCAGCCGCCCTGCATCGACAGAACCCACCCCCGGGGGTATGGTGTGGCGCGGGAGGGGTCGCATGCAAGGGGCCGTTTCATTCATCCTGGTTCTCCTGCTGCTCGCATCACCCGCCTTTTCCGCGACCAACAACCTCGACGCCGCCTTGTTCACAGATTCCGATCATGACGGCGCGACCGACTGGCAGGAGTGGCTGGCCGGGACCAATCCCGACGACCCGAGCAACGTATTCGAAATCACATCCTCCCGCCTGCAGAACGGCGGCCTTGTCATCAGCTGGAACTCCATCTCTTCTTCCGATTACGTGCTGGTGACCGCCGACTCCCCCTCCGCCCTCAGCACGAATACGCGGACAGCAGCCATCGTCGCGCCCCACGGCGGCATCGCACCCTGGTACCAAGTCCCGGCCTCCATCACCAACCACGCCGGCACCAACGCCGTCTTCTTCCGCATCGAGTTGAAACCCAAACAGGTTTTCGAGGAAGCCGTTTTCGACATGACCACGTTTGAATGAGAGGAGTCCGCATCATGAACACTGTTCTCCGCCAAGCTGCCGCCGGCCTCATCACCCTCGGACTTTGCGTCTTCTCCACGTACGGAGAGGACTACAAGTCGGCGCACAAGGTCGAGCCGGGCGATGTGATCTCCGCCGACATCATCAATGAACTCTTCCAGGCCATCGAGGATGCCGATGCAACCGTGACGCAGGAGGACCTGATCGGCACATGGGTCGGCCGCTTCTACAACGCCGGCATCGGCGGCGCGCTGCCGGAATGGGTCGAGGGCCCCGGCGCCATGTATATCGTCATGACCAACGCGGTCCTCGACTTCACCGATAACGGCGATGGTCAGTTGGAGCTGATCACCAGCGCCCCCAACCCCTTCAAAGTGGATGACAGCGTGGGGCTGACGACCACGGCCGTGATCGTCGAGAACGCGCTGCGAATCCGGGCGGTGGAGGATCCCGATTTCTGGATTCTCCGGCGGATCAGCGAATCACGGATTCAGATCAGCTCCATCGGCCTGGTCAGCGCCGACCGGCCTGTCTTCGGCATGATGGACCGCGCGGAGAACCCTCCGTGCAAGCCACACCTCGACTCGGCGGAGGCCATCGGAACCAACGTGGTGCTGTCGTGGCAGGACTGCGGCTCGGACGAGGGCGGGTTCGTGATCCTGCGCCGCGATACGCCATCCGGGGAATACGGCCAGGTCCAGAGCGTCGCGGCCAACGTCACGACCTGCACCAATGTCGTGCCCGCCTCGGGCTTCTATTGGTACCGCATCGCCGCCACCAACAGCACTGGCTCCTCGCTCGGCAGCAACGTCAAACGCGTCACGGTTCCGTAGGGAGAAGACCTCCGAACGAAAGTGGCCGAGGGGAAAATTCAGCCACTCAGGAACACTCGTCGTCACCCACGCACCCGTATTCGCTCCGCCTGTGGGCGGGCGTTGGATTTCGCTCCCGCTCTTTACTGAAATTTGTTTTCCCGCGTATGTAGGTCATTGGGATTCGCGGGTGCGGGTTTCGCTTGCGCCTCGGGGCCCACAGGGAGGACCGATATGAACGCACATCGCGCTGCTGCACCGTTGTTTGTTTCCACTCTCCTGGCCACATGGCTTCTTCTCCCCTCGGCGGGGTTGGCCCAACCGCCCGATCCAAGCATGGTGCTTGTTCCGGAGGGTGCCTTCGTGATGGGCGGCAACACCAACGTGGGACTCTTCCCGGTCAACCCGGAAGAGAAGCCTCAGCATACGGTACAAGTGAGCGCCTTCTATGTGGATGCGTACGAGGTGTATCAGAACCTCTGGAACTGGGTGACGAACTTCAACGGGGGCAACGGCTACACCTACTCCAATCCCGGCTCGGGCAAGAGCAACCTGCATCCGATTCAAAGCATCAACTGGTTCGACGCCGTGAAATGGTGCAACGCGCGTTCGCAAAGGGATGGGTTGACGCCGGTGTACTACACCGATGCGGGTTTCCAGACCATCTACAAAGCCGGCGAGACCGTGCCCTATGTCAACTGGTTCGCGAACGGATACCGCCTGCCGACGGAAGCGGAGTGGGAAAAAGCCGCGCGCGGCGGCGTGGCCAACACCCGCTTTCCGTGGACCGACTACACGAACCGGATTTCGCACGCCAAGGCAAACTACTACGGAGGCATGATTGCCGAGCCTTGGGACTTGAGCGTGGGATATAACCCGGCCTACACGAATGGGGGCATCACGCCCTTCACAAGCCCCGTGGGCGACTTTTCTGCGAACGGATACGGCCTCTATGGCGTGATGGGGAATGTGTTCGAGTGGTGCTGGGATTGGTATCTGACGAACTATTACACGGCGTCTCCCGCCACAGATCCGCGGGGACCTGCCACAGGAACGTATCGGATTCTCCGGAGCGGTTCGTGGCTCGACGGCGCCTACACATGCTCGTCCCGCAGCAGGGCCTTGCCCGACATTGAAAACAACGAAATCGGCTTCCGCTGCGTGGCGCGCCGGGTGGAATCCGCCAACGACTACAACGCGAACGGGCAAAGCGATTTCCCCGTATTCAATCCGGCCGACGGCTCCTGGTATATCTCCAGCACGAACCGTTCCATCATCA
>DAISJM010000039.1:0-28503 GCA_036821485.1 Verrucomicrobiota bacterium
CGCCATGATACGTTCTCGCTTAGCTGCCATTATCCTGCTGGCCCTGCTGACGGTTTCAGTCCGTGGCGAGGAGATCTCCGCACGGCTCGAGATTCCGCTGAACGGGGACTGGCAATGCGAGCCGGGTGTGGCAGACAGCCAGCCCTCTCAGTGGACCCACGCGGTGCCCGTTCCCGGTCTGCTTGACCTCTGCAAGCCGCCGATCCAATGGAACGATCACGACTACTTCTGGTATCGGACGACCTTCCGCGTTCCATCGGGCCAGGAAGGGAAGCGCGCGCTGATCCGGATCGAACAGAGTCAGTTCGGGTCCGAGGTCTGGCTGAACGGCAAACGCCTTGGAAGCTACAACGGCTGCTACACTTCCCACGAGTACGATGCGACGGACGCCATCGATTGGGCCGGCGAGAATACGTTGCTGGTGCGCGTCGGGAAGAAGAACACACTTCCGGCGGGGAATGCCTTGGGAGCAGACAGCGAGAAGATGTCCTTCATCCCGGGTATCTGGGGCGACGTCGTTCTGATCCTGACGGGTGATCCCCGAATCCAGGTTGTGCGGGTGACGCCGCACGTGAACGAAAAGATTGCCGAGGCAGCCATTCGCATTGAGATGAAATCTGGGGTATCCCAGCACGTCACCGTGTCTGCCGTGGGTCTTGAGAAGAAGACAGGAGTCAGAGCGTCACAGGAGGTTGTGGAAGAGACGACAATGAATCCGGGCGAGACCAAGGAGGTGGTCTTGCGCCTGCCACTTCCCGAGATGCGGACATGGTCCCCCGAGGATCCATTCCTGTACCAGTTGGATGTGGGCCTGAAGACGGACGGTGGCGAGACGGATCGGGTGAAGGTGACTTTCGGGATGAGGGACTTTCGAATACAGGGCTCCGACTTTTTCCTGAACGGAAAGCGCGTCTTCTTGAAGGGCAGCAACCTGGCGTTTCACCGATTTCTCTCGGACCCATCGCGTGGACATCTGCCGTGGGATGCGGAGTGGTCGAGAAAAGTTGTGGCCGACCTTCCAAAGGAGTGTGGCTTTAACTACTTCCGGGTCCATCTTGGGCATGCGTATAACCGCTGGTATGACTTGGCCGATGAGTACGGTCTCCTGATTCAGGACGAGTGGATGGCCTTTGGGCGACTGAACGCCGACGAGGCTGTCCTTCGGGAAGAGTTCACGCAGTGGATCGAGGACAACTACAACCATCCCAGCATTGTCATTTGGGATCCCATAAATGAAGCGGAAGGGAATGAAGAGGGGGTGGCGGAGGCCCGGATGCTTCGCGAGCGCATCGTGCCGGAGATGAAGCGCCTCAACCCCACCCGGCCGTGGGAGTCCATCGACTTCGGTGAAGAGCATCCGTACATCTACTCTCTCGGTCCCGTCCTGAACGACGCCCACTTTGGATTTGCCCGTTCGATCAAGGATATGCAGGAGAGCAGTACGCCGACGCTGCTGAATGAGTTCCTCTGGTTCTGGCTCCAGCACGATGGAAAGGCCTCCTCGTTCACCGAGCAGGTGGTCCTCCGCTGGTTGGGCCCTGGCTCATCGGCGTCGGAGCGGCTGGATTACCAGGCGTTTCTCGCGGCGGAACTGGTGGAGCAATTCCGTCGGATGCGCGTGGATGGCATTGCGCCTTTCGTCTATGTGGGCGCGGATGCCGGGCCCACGGCGGACTGGTTCCTTGGCGACCTTCGCGATGCGCGGCCGAAGCCGATCATGGCCGCCCTGAAGAATGCCTACTCGCCGTTTGGGGTAAGCGTGGAACTGTGGGATCGCCATTTCTTCACCAACGAGGCCCGCCGTATCAACGTGTATGTCTTCAACGACTTTTCTGAACCGAGGGAAGGGGTGGTGACCTGCCGGATTGTTGGGGGCGGCGAGGTCGCATTTGAACGCCAGTTTCCGGTGAGCGTGGCGGCCAGCGGCATGCAGATATTGCCGGTCGACTGGGTTTTTCCGGTCAAGCCCGGCCGCTACATGGTTCAGGCTGAACTCGCGCTCCCGAACTCCGATCAAACTGTCGCGTTCAGTCGGAAAGTTGCGCACGTCTTTGAGCAGATCGACGTTCCTGCGGAATTGGACGGCAAACGGATCGTTGTGCACGATCCTGACAGCGAGATTCTCGATTTTCTGAAGGACCGGGGTGTCAACGCTGTCCCGTTCCGCGGGACGGCGCTCAAGCCGGAGGATCTACTCGTTGTTGGCGAGGGCGGGTTGGAGGACGAAGCGTACACTTCCCGTCTCGCCGAGATTGAGAGGTGGGTGGAAGCCGGGGGAACGCTTGTGTCCATCGAGCCCGAATACGGGGTGGGAGACTCCGCCCACATAAAGGTGACGGATCGAGTGGACATTCTCGTGCAGCGGAGGAAGCAGAATGGCCGTGACGGGTACGACTCCGTGGTGCATCCAGTGAACAGGAAGGACCCGTTGTGGCGTGGCATCAGCCGGGAACACCTGAGCATGTTCAACGGCGGTTTCGGCGGCATCATGGTTGCCGACTATGACGTGATGCTGGATTGGTTCTTCCGTCCGCGCGCCCTTTCGGGACTCGACTTGGGGTGTGTGGCGTTGACCGACGGGGCTTACGGAAAAGGCACACTGGTTCTCTCGAGGTTGCAAGTCCGCGGGCGTCTGGTGGCGCGGGAGAAGAGTGAAGACCTGTACGCCCGGCGTGTGGATCCGATCGCGCAGCGATACCTGCTGAACCTGCTGGCGACGTACGCGCACTATCGAACGGAAGGCCTTGCGCCGTTTGCCAGCAATGTACTGGCGTCTTCCGGCAACTTCGGTGACTGTGCCGCTGCCTTTGCCGTGGACGGGGATATGAGCACGCGTTGGAGCAGCATTTCCGCGGACCCACAGTGGATCATCTATGATCTTGGCGCTCGGAAGATCATCAGCGGCGTCAAGCTGACATGGGAGAGGGCCTACGGGCGGGAGTACGAGATACTGGTGTCCGATGACAGCAGATCATGGACCAAAGTCTTTCACGAGAGCGATGGGGATGGCGGCGTGGATGATGTCTCGTTCGCCCCGGTTTCTGCGCGGTACGTCGGGCTCCTCGGCCTTCGTCGAGGCACTGAGTGGGGTTACTCCCTCTGGGAAATGAGCGTACAGTCCAAATGAGGGTGTGCGAGGAAGCGAACGACAAGAGCCGATCCGGGGTGGCGGTTACGACGAATCGCGGAGGATGAGTCGCGCCTTGAGGGCGATTTGCTCGGGAGGGCGCTTTGGATCCTCGATGATCTTCACCAGGAGTTGGAGCGCCTCGCCGCCGATATCCTGTAGTGGCGGATGGATTGTGGACAGCGGGGGCTTGAACGTCCGTCCGGTCTCCAGATCATCGAATCCGATCACGGCAAGATCGCGGGGTACCCTGAGTTTGCTCTTCTGCGCAGCTCTTACAACGCCCATGGCCATCAGGTCGTTCGCGCAGAACATGGCGGTGGGCGGACGGCGTGAGCGCAGGATACGGTTCATCTCTTCGCAGGCTTCCACATCGGAAAAATTGGCCGTGCCGACCAGGCGCTCGTCGAACTTCAGGCCTGACGTATGCATGGCGGCCTTGAAGGCTTGGAATCGTTCCACACCGTCGACGGAAAGCATGCCGCCGTTCATGATACCGATGCGGCGATGCCCGAGTCCTGCGAGGTTCTGAATGGCCTGACCGACAGCATCGAAGTTGTCCACGCCGACCGTATTGACGCGCTTCTCCTTGAGGTACTTGTTGATGAAGACGAAGGGCACGCCCTGCTTTTGCAGTTCCTCGACATCGCTGGTCACATGTTCGTGGTAGACGACGTTGTAGATCAATACACCGTCGACGCGCCAGTTGCTGACCACCCACGTATACGAGAGGTTTTCATCCGTCCAGTAGTCCGTGGAGAAGAGCATGAGCGCATAACCCGCGCGACGGCAGGAATCGGCCACGCCTCTCAGGACGGGCAGGACGTGTGGATTGAGATCGGGCGCGACGAGCGCAATGACCTGCGTGCGATTGCGGACGAGACTGCGCGCGATAAGATTCGGCTGGTAGCCCAATTTCGCCATGACGCGGCGCACGTGTTTCTTGGTCTGCGCGCTGATCTGCGCATCGTCATGGATGACGCGCGAAACAGTTGGATGTGAAACGCCCGCCTTGCGGGCCACGTCCTTGATCGTGATGCGCGATTTCACGGTTCGTATTCTAGCTGCTTGGGCCTGCGCATGCAAATGCCGGCCGGGCGTCGGCCTATGAGCGGGGCCGGCGCGCAAGGCGCGCGACCGAGCGCGATGTCGCAGGGAACGTTCGATCGAACCATGTCGCCAGCCTGAGAAGCCGCGACGATCGCATTTTCCGCAGGGCATCTTCGAGCTCGGCGATGCGCCGATCGCGCGCGGCGAGTTGTCCCCGAAGTTGCTCGTCCGGGATGGAAGTCGTGATCGGCAGCGTAAAGAACTTTTCGAGCGATGGCTTTGGCGAAAGGCTGTCCCAATGGACGATGCAACGCACGATCTTATCCCAAGCCATGAGGGTGGCGAGAGCAGTGGAAATGTCCCCGTCGTTTTCGCGGTCATGGCGAAACGCGAACTCGGCGTACGCTTTGGCAGAACAGTCCTCGGGCCGGAATAGGGAGGGATCCTTGTTGTAGGTGTCGCTCAGGGCATATTCCACCTGCCGCCGGATGAATTCGGCCAGGTTCTCGTAGTTGTCGTGATGGATGTGCAGGCAATTCGGCGGCTGCAGGCGCAAGAGCCGCTCGTCGCCGGTGATGATGGAGGGCGGCCTGTGGATGGCGTCGGCCCACCGTACGGTGCCCTTGACGAAGAGGCGTATCTGGTGGTCGGGGTACCAGCCGGAGCCGCGCATCACATAGTTGCCTATTCGGTTGAAACGCGGGATGGCCACGGCGTCGTACCGGCCGCTGCATTCGGTCATCAGTGACCTCACGAGCGGTTCTGCGTCATGGCTGAGGTACTCGTCGGAATCCAGCACAAGAATCCACGGGTGGCTGGCTTCGTTGAGGAACTGGTTTCGGATGCCATCCACGCGCGGCGTGGGATCGATGTCGAAGACGCGCGCCCCCGAGCGCTCCGCAAGCTCGCGCGTCCCATCGGCGCTGTGCATATCCACAATGATTACTTCGTCCACCCAGCGGATGCACTCCAGCAATCGGCGAAGGTCCTGAGCCGAGTTGCGCGTGTGCGTGATGACAGAGAGTTTCATAGGGGTTCAGCCATCCACTGTATAACGGTTCTTCCACCGCTCCATAAACAAACGGCGTGAGGGTATGTCAAGTTCAACGCGGCCCGGTGTCATCGATTCGAAATGAAGCGAGTCGGTCTCCTGGCAGCAGACGATGCGGTGACCGGCCTGACGTACGCGCAGGCAAAAATCCACATCCTCCAGGCCGAAGGGGAATGCCTCGTCGAATCCATTGAGCCGGCGGAAGATATCGCCTTCGACCAGCATGCAGGCGCCGGTTACGGCCTGGCAGTCGCGCGTGATGCGCGGGACCAGGAGGGAGGCCTCTTTGCGGTGGTCATGATAGGGGCCTTTCTCTCCCGGTCCGAATACGACGCCGGCGTGCTGAATGGTGTCGTCGGGAAACACCATGCGCGTGCCGCAGACTGCGGTGCGTCGGTCGGCTTCAAAAACCTTGGCCATGTGGTGAAGGGCGAGTTTGTGCAACAGCACGTCGTTGTTCAGAAAAAGATAGAGATCGGCGGGATGCGCCTGTGCGGCGGCGTTGCAGGCTGCCGCAAACGAGTGATGCGTGTCGAACCGGAGAATGTCGTGGGCGGGCGCATCATCGAGCTGTCCGCGGAGTGGCGGAGTGGAAGCATTGTCGACCACGGTCACTCCCGTGGTCCACCCGCGCCCTCGGATGGGTTCCATGGCACGATCCAGACTGCCGAGGCATTCGCGGAGCAGGGCGGCCAGACCGCGGCTGACAATGATGGCATGGAGGGAGAAGGCTTTCATGTTTGCAGATAGGATAGCTCACTTTTCAGGAGCGTTGTCAGCCGTCGATGGAACTCGGCCGGGCGGAACAGGTGGGCGGTGGCGACCGCGTGATCCCGCAGCCGGGCGCGGATATCGTGCCGCTCATCGGCTGAAATCCATGCCAGCCGGGCAGGAAGTTGTTCAGGCTCGACGACCAGGGCATTGCTGTCGTTCCTGAGGTAATCCATCCCACCGATAGCGGGCACGGAAAGGACCACACACCCGGCGGCCATTGCTTCGAAGGCCGGCAGGCCGAACCACTCGTTCACCGCGGTGGCGAGATAGTATTCGGACGACTTCATGACCCGGGCCACGTCGGCCTCTGTTGCGTCCTCGATGGGCACGAAACGGAGGTTGGGGAGTGCGGCTTGGCAGGCTGCGGCGATATCGCGCCCGCGGCGCGGCATGAAAGCGACTGTGCCGTGCAGTTTGGGCGCGCCGTCGTAAAAGAAGCATGGGGAGATGAAGAGGCCGACCTCAATCGGATTGCGCCCCGACTTGTCGCGCATGTAGGTTGTAGCCTGCGGCCAGCAGGAAAGCAGGGCGACATTCGGGTCCGCGAGGATGGGGTCGATCAGGGGATCGGTGCCCTGGCAGTGGAAGACGAGGCGGGCCGCCGTGCCCTTCAGCTTTGGATAGTCATGCGGCAGCGAGAACAGGATGTTGTCGGAGACGCGGGCCGATGCCAAGGCCGTATCATGCGAGACCGTGGCGACGGAGGCTTGGAACCAGGCGGGTGCTGTGCCGTCCGGAGTGGCGAGGCAGCATGGAGCACCGAGGCGGTTCAACGCCTCGGCGAAGCCGGCAGCCACTTTGATGCCTCCGTAGATGCCCGTGCCCGGGATGAGGTAGTAGTTCATCTCACCGCTCTTCCAGCCTTCCATTGTGTCACGGCCAGCACCCCGCGCAAGAAGGTAGTGAAGCAGAGGCCATACGTCTTGCGGGCGTAGAGTAGACGGCCGGCATTAAGCAGCTCCATTCGGCGGCTTCTCGAGACGCCGGCACCGTGCATGCTGAGGTGGCGGAGGGTTGTCCCGATGGGGAGGGTGGTTCCGCCAGCCGCGTGAATGCGTTGGCCGAAGTCGACGTCCTCCATATATAGGAAATAGGAAGCATCCAACCCGCCGACCTCATTAAAGAAGCTGCTTCGGACGAATATGCAGGTGCCCAGCGGCCAGTTCCACGTTGTGTCATGGTAATCCGGGTGGGCTTTCAGTTGAGCGATCCATCCCGGATTCCATCCATTTGTTTCGAGAATGTCGGCCAGCAGTTTCCGCCGCGTGTAGCCGGGCTGGCAACCCGCCACGCGACCTTCCTCCTGTTCGAAATCGGGCACGGCACAGGAGCGTGGAAGCTTGGACAGTGTGGCGATGGCGGCAGCTACGGTTGCTTCGTCCAGCAGGCAATCGGGATTCAGGAAGCAGAGTATCTCGCCTTGCGCGGCCTGCGCGCCCTTGTTGGCGGCGGCGGCAAAGCCAATGTTCTTCGGGAGGCGGAGCACGCGCGCGCCATGGCTCTCTGCGATCGCAGCAGATGTGTCGGTTGATGCGTTGTCGACGATGAGCGTGGTGAGGCCGGGGATTCGATCCAGAGCGGTGAGTGTGTCGTCGAGGACGAGAGCAGACTCGTGGGTGACAATGATGACCGTGGTGTTCATGGGTTGACCGTGGTCGCACCGAGGAGGCCGCGCAGCCGGCGTTTCCAGCGTGGCGTGGTGGAAAGTGAGCGCATGCGCGCCGGGGTTCCCGGCGTGGGTCCGTTGCAGAAGTTGCTGAAGTGAGCGATCAAAACGTCGGGGCGTGGGAAATCAGCGTCCCAGTGTTCGCAGTGGTTCCAGTACCAAGGCAGTTCGGTGCAGCAGCCGGGGTTCAGCGTGTTGGTCCAGTATTGGAAATAGTCCTGATCCGCAATCATGTGGTTGCCAATCTGGTGATCGCCCGCCTGTCGGCGAATCGTTTCAAGGGCCCAAGGCACGAGGCGCGCCCATTCGTCGCGCAGGCCGATGACGACTCCGCTGTTGAAGTAGCGGAACCGATCGAGGGGTGGAGGGGTGCGGTCCGGATCAAGGAGCGCGAGGGTGTGGCGTGTGTAATGGTCGAGGAAATCGCCGCGTGACATCGTCGAGCCCGTGATGCCGGTCTGTTCGACCATGCCGATGGCGGCATGGCCGAGGGCTCGTCGGACCGTCTGCGCGTTGAATCGGCGTGTCACCACGGTATCCGCATCCAACAAGATGATCGCGTCCTGCCGGTTATCCGGGAGCAGGGCGGCGAGGGCATTGAACTTCTGCAGGAACCGGCGGGCGCGATGTGCGTCCGTGGGTAGGGGCTGGAGCGCGTGGAGCGTGAGCCGGGGTGAAGCGGGGAGATCAAGAGGGTGGTTACCGTCGTGGGCGACGAACACGTCGAACGGGGTGTGGCGCAGAACGGAAAGCACGGTCTCGCGTCCGGCTTCGAAGAAAGCCGGCGCGCCGTGGATCAGGATGCATGCCGTGACGTTCACGTGACCTCCGCGCGAAACATAGCAGGTTCGTGGTCGATGTGAAAAAGCGAAAAGGGGTGATGATGCATCTTCGCACTGGACGTTTTGCGCGAGTGAAGGATAGTACAAGCGGTTCGATGAGGAGGCTGTGACGCGTGGATGCGGAATCCAATATAGTGCTGATCGGGATGCCGGGTGTGGGCAAGAGTACGGTGGGCGTGTTGCTGGCCAAGACGCTGTCGCGGGGATTCATCGATACGGACGTGCTGATTCAATCACGCGAGGGGCGGCGGCTCCAGGAATTGCTCAATGAGTTTGGCCGGCAGGCGTTCGTTGAAATCGAGAGCCGGCATGTGCGATCGCTGGATTGCCGCGGGCACGTGATCTCGACGGGCGGGAGCGTGGTGTATGGCGATGAGGCGATGCAGCATCTGAAGTCGCTCGGCGTGGTTGTTCACCTGGACCTCACCTGCGAGCTGCTGCAGGAGCGGCTCCGCCGCACGGACGAGCGTGGCGTGGTGAAGGACCGCAACCAGTCGATATGTCAGCTCTATGCCGAGCGGCAGCCGCTTTACCGGCGTTATGCCGACGTCCGGGTGGATTGTGAAGGCCTGAAGCACGAAGAGGTTGTGAGCCGGATCATCGAGGAACTGGGGAAGAAAGGGTTGCGGAAGGCGGCCGGCTGACTATTTTTCCAACCCTTGGAAAAACGCTCGCAAAAGTTTCCAATCATTGGAAAAATCCGGCCTGCATTTCCCCTGGCCGCGGGGTGGGGGCTCGGGCAGGCAACCCTTGGAAAAACACCATGTTGAGGGAGAGCTGATGAAGCAGGAAGAAGTCTTTAAGATTTTCCGCGAAACGAAGTCGCTGTTGAGCGGCCACTTTGAGCTGCGTTCCGGATTGCACAGCGACCAGTTCTTCCAGTGTGCGCTGTTGCTCCAGTATCCGCGCATTGCGGAGAAGCTTTGTGCGGCGGTCGTGGAGGATCTGCGCGCGAAGAAGGGACACACGCTGAAGGTGGATGCGGTGATCTCTCCGGCGCTGGGGGGCATTCCGGTTGGTCACGAGATGGGGCGTGCATTGGGCGTGCGCGCAATCTTCGCCGAGAAGCAGGACAACAAGCTTGTGCTGCGTCGTGCATTTGAGGTGAAGCCGGGCGAGCGGTTTGTGATCGCGGAGGATGTGATCACGCGCGGTGGCCGCGTGCAGGAAGTGATCGACATCGTGACATCGCGCGGCGGCATCGTGGAAGCGATCTGCGTGTTGGTGGATCGCAGTGGTGGCCGTGCGCAGTTTCCGTATCCCGTGTTCAGTCTCCTGCAATGGGAGCCGATGACGTGGGAGCCGGCCGTGTGTCCGCTGTGCAAGCAGGGGACGAAGGCGATTCATCCGGGCAGCTGAGTTCCCGTCAGGACGTGGGCCCGGTCCCACAATAGGGTAAGAAAACCCGCCTGAACGATGGGTCCGGTCCCATGACTTCCGTCATCACCCGGGTACATTTCTTTTACGATTTTTCCGATGGCCCTTATTTTACAGGGGTAAAATCGCTATTTCTCAAGTTGACGACGTTTTGGCCCCTGCTAAGATGTTGCGCCACGGGATCGTTCCCTTTGAGGTGTCGATGCGGAAGTCCGAACATCGGGGCCCATTAGCCACACAGGGCTGTGGCAAAGGATGCAGGAAGACGTCTCCTCCTTCATCCCACAATTTCCAAAAGCTTTCAGGCCGCGCAAACGCGCGGCCTTCTTGTTGTCCTGAAGTCTTCAAGTCGTAACCGAAATGTCCAACCATGCAACGTGCAGAAGGAAGGGTGAACTGTATGCGTAAACTGATGATGATCGTGCTGGTGGTTGTGGCCACGCTGGCGATGGTGTTGCCGTCGCAAGCGGTGCTGCCGGGGTTCATCAAGTTCCGTGACGGCTACTTCTATGACAATGTCAGCGGGGCGACGTTTGTTCCGCACGGCATTGCGTACCAGACATGGAATCGTCCGCTGGGCGTCTGGCAGACGAAAGCGCAGATCGATTACGATCTGGACGAGATGAAGAAGATGGGCGCGAACTCGATTCGCGTCGACTTCGTCTGGCAGCACGTGGAGGAGGACGGCGACAACCAGTGGAAGTGGGACAACTACGACTACCTGGTAGCGGCGGCCGAGAAGCGTGACATGCGCATCTTCGCGCTGATCGGTTACCAGTGGCCGCCGAACTGGTTCCCGGATGAGTGGTACACGAAGCATCCCCCGGCGACGGATTCGAGCGGCATCTACCACACGAACCGCTGGCAGTCCGACATCATCAACTACGAACATCCCGAGGCGCGTGCGCAGTACGCGGAGTGGTTCCAGAACGTTTGCGGCCGCTACAAGAACTCGAAGGCGATCGCGGGCTGGATCATCGGCAACGAGTCCGGCTATCTCGGTTTGTGGAGCGGTCTGTTGGACGGTTATGATCCCGAGTCCGAGGCGGCGTTCCGGTCGTGGGCGCAGGCGAAGTATGTGCAGTTGACGAACCTCAACGCACGGTGGGGCACGGCGATCACGAACTTCAATGACATCAAGTTTGTGGAGCAGTATCGCGAGTATGGCACGGAAGGCGCGATCTGGTCGGACATGGTGCAGTGGCGGGAGGATTCGATCGGCACGTTCACGGCGATCGGCGCCAAGGCGGCCAAGGGCGCAGATACGAATCACCTGATTTCCTATTCCACGGTGGGCATGCAGTGGGGCGAGGAAGACTGGCGCTATCACGCGGAGGATCGCGGCAAAATCACGGCGGCCTGCGAGGCGACGAACGCGCCGGTGGATTTCTTTGCTGTGAACAACTACCCGTGGTCGATCCTGGGGCATGAGTCGCAGAACGGCCAGTGGGGCATCTCCTTCACCAAGTTTGCCACGCGCACGGCGGGCAAGCCGGCGGGTGTGCCGGTGCTGTATTCGGAGACGGGGTTCACCAGTTCCGAGACGATGTGGCCGGGAATGGATGAATACCGGCAGGGGCCGCTGGTGCGCAACGCGCTGTGGGAGTCGCTCGCGGCAGGCGCGGTTGGCACGCATATCTTCGCGTGGCACGACCGTCCTTATATAACGGACCGTGAAAAGGGCTTTGGCATCCTGACGGCGGAGCGCGGGATCAAGCCGGCGTTCTGGGATTCGCAGAGTGCATTCTCGTTGATGGAGCAGGCGAAGATTGCCGAATTGCTCCGTGGGTCGCAGGACCCGAAGCCGGATATCGGCTTCCTGTGGACGGCGGCGAATGATTCGCAATACAACCGCTACGAATGCGAAATGCAGCAGATTTCCGGCGCCCTTGAGCGTCGCGGCTTCGAGCCGAACTTCGTCAACCTGAACGATCTGGCCAACGGCACCTACACCAATTTCAAGGTTCTCGTGCTCCCGCGCAATATGCGCGTCGACACCGTGGTGCCGAATTCGACGAACAAGACGGTGCTTCAGTTCCTGCGCGAGAACGTGCTGGCGAAGGGCATTCACATCCTGGCGACGGCGGACTTGCCGGGCATGCAGGATGAGAACGGCCGGACGATGGCCAACTTCACGAACGAGATGGCCCTGTTGTTCGGTATCGATGCCGCGGATGTCGGTGGCTACGAAGTTCCGCCGCGGCAGGGGACGTTTGTTGAAGCGAACATGAAGCGCATCACCGTGTCGTTCACGAACGCCACGGGCGCACTGACCAACGGGTACCGTTGCACGCCGAAGGTGTGGAAGTACAACGACGAAATCAAGGTCAACAGCGGCACGGTCTGGGCAACAATGGACAGCGGCCGCAACAAGGGCTTCGAGGACACGAATACCTTTGCGAAGGAGTGGGGCTCCTGGAGCAACGTGGTGATCCAGCGCGACTGGGGTTGGCAGTATTCCGGCCGGAACATGTGCCAACTGTGGGGCGATTCCGGCATCTTCCAGTGGTGGGATATCGTTCCGTTTGGTCACTATACGCACAGCATGTGGCTGCGCAGCAACAGCAGCGATCCGCTGCGGAACGGCTCGGTGGCTTACTTGGCGATCGAGTGGCGCGGCAAGGATGGGCGGTATCTCGGCGTTTCGGAAAGCGCACAACTCGCGACGAACTCGCTTGGCGCGGGTGGCGGAACGGTGGATGCCCCGAACTTCGTGAAGAATCCGGGCTTTGAGACCAACGGCGCGAACTGGTCGTATACGGGCCAGCTCAACATCGAGAACGGCTTCGCGGCTTACGCGGCCGAGACGGGCAGCTACGGCGCCTGGATGACGAACAACGCCGGTGAATTCTACATCTATCAGCAGATTCCCGTTGCGACGTGGGCACCCAGCTACGGCACGACCTTGGTGTACCGCGTGCGTGCCAGGAAGGCCGGCAATGTTCCGGGCGCCATCAAGCTTGAGCTGTACCATCCGTGGGTTACGGTGACGAACATCGACATCACGTCGGCGTTGACGACGAACTGGCAGACCTTCTCGCTGTACTACAAGCCGACGGCTGGTGCCGATCAGGTGTTGGAATTGCGCCTGCGCAATGCGACGGGCGGTTCGAACAACGGCCAGGTCTTCTATGACAACGTGTATTGCGGCGTGACGAACACGACGACGACCTCAAGCGATGCGTGGGTGAAGTATTCCGTGGACGATGTGGCGCCGTCGAACGCGTGGAGCATGACGCGGCTTGTGCGGGTCATCGGCACGAATCTGTTGTCGAACCCGCAGCTGACGGGTACGGGCTTGGCCCCGAACGGGTGGCAGAACTGGAACGATGGATCACACGATCCTTGCACGAGCGTCTTTGCCGGGACGGCGGGGAACTCGTGGACCTTCTGGTGGGATGGCGGAATCTACCAGGACGTGACCTCCGGCTTTGCCGCGGGCGAGACCATCAAGTTCGGTGGCTACTTCTACACGCCGGAGAACGATCGTCTGCGCGGCGGCACGAAGTACGGCCTGATGCTGCTGGAGTTCTACAACAGCACGAATGGCCTGATCTCGACGGTCTCGGCGTCGCCGACGATTTCCGCGGCTTCGACGAACGACGTCTGGTTGCCGGTGGACGCGGTTACCACGGTTCCGGCGGGCACGACCAAGATCCGCTACATGGTCCGCTGCAATGACTATGCGAGCGGCGATGGCCGCTTCATGGTGGACGATGTCTACCTGCGGAACGGCACGCGCGGCAGCGGCTCCGTATTCATCGACAACGTGCAGGAGAATCCCGCGTTGGTGGTCAAGAATCACGGTACTGCGAAGGCGGCGATCTTCCTGTTCTCCGCGGGTGACATCTCGACCGATGGTGACGGCAATGGCGAGATGGACGTACTGCCATGGCAGTGGCGTTATGACTATGTGGGCACGGTGGTGAAGGACTACTTCGGCGTGCAGCCGCTGCTGCAGTTTACCGGGGCCAATGCGCATCTGGGCATCGCGGAATACCGCACCTGCACGAACGGTTCGACGCTGTGGCAGGTTAAGAACTACATGTACGACCGGTTCTCGTCGAATCCTCCGGGCGGACCTGATCTTACCTTCACGCTCCAGAGCAGTCTGTTCAACGGCAAGACCGTGCGCGCGTTTGAATCGGGCCGGATTGTCGAGACGAACAGTGACGGCATCATCAGCCTGACGTTGAAGCCCGACGGCCAGGAAATCCTGCTGGCCTACGCGGCGACGACGAACCAGAAGGAAATCATCCAGATTGCGAATGCGCCGTCCGTGGTGCATCCAATGGGCGACAAGGCCTACTCCGTCATCGTGAAGTACGACTGCCAGAACACCACGGGGCTCGTGGTGAAGGTGGCCTTCAAGGAACAGCTGAACAACGGCGACACGCTGACGAATGAAATCTACGCCGCACTGACGAATGTGGCGGTGGGTGCAGGCCAGCAGGAATTCTTCCTCTGGATTCCGCCGTACAAGCAGAATGACACCGACTACAAGTCGACGCCCGACGGCGGCAAGTATGAGTTCGCCGCGTGGCTGGAGAAGGCGGGTGGTGTGCACGCAGCCGACGCGGTGCCGGTGCCGACGGCGTTGGAGTGGGGTGTGCGGCCGACCTCGGCGACACCGACCAACATGACGCTCGGCTCGTCCTACGCTCTCCCCATCGAGTGGGAAGATCTGTATGAGCCGTTGTCGTGGCAACTCACGCCGGGTGCGCGGAACGATCAGTTCCCGTCACGCGTGGGTGTGTTCCGTTCGAGCAAGACGGAAGCGCAGTACGCCGGTCAGTTCACGCGGGCCAATGCGGTCTGCGACTGGCTGGAGTCGATGGGTTATGTCGCGGGCAATCCGCTGGACCTGTCCTTCGACAACATTGTTGTGAGCAATGGGACGCTGTTCACAGACAACTTCGAGGACGGCAACTACACGGGTTGGACGCGTGACGCAGGTTGCGCGAACTGGGCCGTGCAGACGCTTGGCGCGAGCCAGGGCCAGGCGATACGGTACGATCGGTACACGACGTACTCGCTGGATACCACGACGAAGCGGTTGAGCTACAAGATCACGGCGGACGCCGGCAAGACCATCGACCGCGTGTATCTCTATGCCTGCCGCCTGGGTACCTGCCCGACGTATTCGTTGAGCCTGTATAAGGACCTCGACGGTGTACCGACGGGCAGTGCGCTCTTCACGCAAACCTTCACGGCGCCGACGACGACCTACACGTGGGTGAATGTGGATGTTCCGAACACAGCGTGGTCGGCCGGTTCCACCTATCACCTCGTGATGGGGTACGTGTCGGGCACAGCCAATGCATCGAATTGTTTCCGTGCGCAGTTCGTGGGCATGAACACGACGGGGCGTCGCGTGTTGTATTCGACGACCAGCGGGACAACGTGGACGACGAACTACGTCTACGAGCCGTCCTTCCGAGTGCAGTACACGGATGGGTCATCCTTTGCGCAGCCGTACATCTCGTACTCGGCGGCGGGGGTGCTCAACAACGCCCGCTATGGCCAGCAATTCCGGCTGACGGAGGCTGCCTATGTGACGAACGCTTCGATCGTGCTCTACAAGCAGACGAACGTGAATGGCGATGTCAGCCTGCAGATCCGGCGTTGGTCGGACAAGGTGGTGCTGGCGACCTCCACCGTATCGAGGACGTCGATCCTGACAACGAACAACTGGGTCAATTTCCAGTTCAGTTCGCCGGTGTTGCTGGGCGCGGCGACGCAGTACTTCCTTGAAGTGGTGAACCGGGGTACTACGGGTTACTTCTACACGGTGCGCGAGAACTCGGCGGGCGGTTACGGCGCGTACACCTGGGATCAGACCAGCAACGCGACGGTCTACTCGTCGAACACGGGTGTGACGTGGAGTGCGCAGACGGACTACGACATCGGGTACGTGTTGTCCGGCTATACGAAGAACCAGGCGCTGCGCACGTGGCGGATCGGCAACTCCGACAACATCATGAAGTATACGACCACGTACACGAATGTGACGTTGTCAGCGGACGTCCGCTACAACAAGCAGGACAGCTACTTCGATGACATCGAGTTGTACGTCCACTACAAGGACCGGGCGAACTACTACCGCGTTGCGATTGAGAACTACTACGCGTTCTGGCGCCTGAAATACGTGGTGGTGCAGAACACGAACATCATATCGCAGGGATGGCTGTTCGACTTCGCCAAGACCAACCGGCCGGTGGAGAACACCTGGTACAACCTGAAGGTCGTGGTGCAGGGCAGCACGAACCAGGTCTACTTCAACAACATGCTCGCCGGCACGTTCTGGGCGACGAATGTTCCGAGCGGCAAGGTGGCCGTGGGCACGCGCGCGTTGCAGTTGGGCAACTGGGAGCCGCAGAAGGGCTACTACTTCATCGATGATGACGAGTGGAGCTTCTGGGCGCCGGAAGGCCAGGCCCAGGTCAGCGGTCATCCGCTGAACCTCGACTATGGCTACCTGCGGTTGTTCTTCAACACGCTGGTTCTTCCGAGCACCTACGTGATGAGCGACATCGAAGTGTCGAACGTCATCACCTGGGTCAAGGGCGGACTCAACAGCATCATCGCGACCGATGGCGGCATCGCGATGAAGAACGAGACCGGTGCGTACGACCTGGGCCGTATCGAGTCGATCCTGGGTGTGGGCACGGCGCTGCAGACCTTCGGCAGCGTGAGCGGCATCCAGGTTCAGCCGGATGACCACTATGTGACGCTGGACTACGCGCCTGGGGCGATTCTGCCGGCGACCGGCACGGCCAACGCGTACCAGTCGACGACGGTGGGCACGGATCTCGGCCTGCTCTACAACGCGACCAGCTCGGCTCCTGCGATGGTGGCGAACGTGTTGTGGGACAACCCGCTGGTGCCGGTGAAGGTGTTCACCTTCAATCACGCCGTGGACACGCAGGGCCAGTTGACGGGCCAGATGAAGACGATTGCCCAGCGCGCGTTTGAATGGGCGCGCGGCAATGCTTTCAAGTGCAAGGTGGAGTTGAAGTACACGGGCAGCGTGACGAATCCGTATGACGACTACGCGGTCTGGTCGTCGAACTTCTGGATTCTCACGTCGTCGGGTTCGAACTCGGTGAACTTCACTCTGCCGACGGACGGCATTCTGACGGGCTCGAACCTGGTTTGGTCGTACACGATCTACCCGTGGGACTCGACGAACTACTGGATCCAGAACCAGGGATTCTACTCCTCGGAACTGGACGGCAAGTCGGCCAAGATTGCGGGTCGCGGCATCCAGATGTCGGGCGCGCCGGAGGCGATCTTCGCCGGCCGCAACTGGGAAACATGGACAGCCTTCAACACCGAAGGCACCCAGACCGTGATGACCATCGGCATCAAGGACACGGGCGTGCTGACGTTTGAAGACAACTTCAACGACGGCAACTACACGGGCTGGACGGTGGACGCGAACACGAACATCACCTGGTCGGTGGTGGCGGGTTCGCTGCGTGGCGCCGTGGCCAGTACCGGTGGCTATGCAAACATCCACGTGGATTCAGTCGCCATCGATTCGACGAACCTGACGTTCGAGTACTACGTGCGGTTCATGAACGGGGCGGACGACGGCGGCGTCTACTACCGCGGCTACCGGTTGTATGTAAACCCGCGGCAGTGCGGCTGGGGCGATCTGAACCCGATCTACTACACGAACACGGGCATCAGCACCGGCTGGAATCACGTGGTGGTGCAGGTCCGGGACGGCGCGCCGCGCATGCGCAGCGACCTGTTCGTGAACGGCAAGACGGTGTTCCTCGACGAGCCGATCGAGGTGCCGAGCCTGATGACGAACGGCATTGGTTTCGTCAGCCCCGATTACCCGGGGTACGTGGAATGGGACAATGTGCGCATCGCGGACGAGCACTACGAATTCGTCACGACGAACGTGACGGGTCAGGGCGGTCCGATGAGCATGATGATCGCTGTGCCGGACTATGATCCTGCGCGGTGGGAGCATGCGGGCACATCGCTTGGCGCCGGATACGAGTGGTACTCGTACCTGAGCGGGCAGGGCGTGCACAGTTATCGTCCGACGGCGGTGTACTTCGCGCCGCGCTTCATCGTGGAAGATACGAACTTCCCGACGCTCATGAATCCGGGGACGACGGTGAATATCCCGGTGGAGTGGGAGCACCTGCCGAGCGTTCCGATGAAACTCCAGATCCAGTTGAAGGATGGCTGGGCGGGCAAGACCTGGCTGACGAATACGTTCGATGTGGCCACGGTTTCGGGCTCGGCCTACTTCCAGGTTGCGATTCCCGAGAACATGCCTCCGGGCGGCGGCTACTGCTGGTTTGCGATGATCTATCCGCCGGCGGCGGCTGACCCGATGTTGGAGCGGCTGGGTTCCGACGATACCTTCCGGTATGGCCGCGACGGCATGCCGGTGGAGCCGGAGACGTTGGTCAGCATTACGCCGGTCGTTGGCCCGGACTACAGGGTGTACCGCGATGCGGGCATCCCGATGGCGACGGACATTGCGACGTGGCAGGGTGGTGCGGCAACGTTCAATGGCCAGCACGTGACCAATAACGCGCCGGAGGGCACGCAGACGTTCCTGGTGGACGCGGCGAGTTGGGCGGGTTGGGGCGTGATCAGCACGTCCGCCGTCAACATGGCGGAATACCAGAACGGGTTTGTGACCTTCTGGCTCAGGAGCACGCTGGTCATCAAGATGGACATCGAAGATTGGAATGGGATCAAGGCCACGAAGTACATCCCGAGCACGTCCAACCTCTGGAAGCAGATCTATGTGCCGGTCTCCGAGATTTCGCTGGCCGGCGTGAGTCTGACCCAGATCAAGGGGTTGATCGAAGTTACGGCCGAGGCGGCTACGCGGTTCGAGGTGGACGACGTGCGGTGGACCAAGGGTATCTATGGTGTCTACAACGACGGCGGGTTCGTGACGAATACAACACTGATCACCCAGGGCGGTGGCGTTTCGTACTTCGATGCGAACTTCCTCACGGGCGCGCCGCCGGAAGGCGTGAAATGCTTCATGGCGACGGGTTCCTCGTGGCTGGGATGGAGCACGCGCCAGACCAGCGGCACGCTGGACATGACGCGGTACTCCAACGGCTACCTGTCGGCATGGATCCGCAGTGGCTCGGCGCTCACGCTGAAGATCGAAGGTCCCGCGGGTACGACGCGGAGCGTGACGACGCCATCGACGACTGGTATGTGGAAGCGGGTCATCGTTCCCATGTCGAGCTTCGCCGGCGTCAACTTCAGCCAGATCTACAGCACGTTTGCGGTCACTTCGGCGGTGGCGGGCACGTTCTTCGTGGATGACGTGCAGTGGATTCGCGGGACGAATGCGGTGCCCAGCGACACACGGATGACGCTCTACTCCGATCTCGGCATCCCGGCAGGGACGGACGTGCAGACGTGGTGGTCGGAGTGGTGGCTGGTCTACGTATCGCCCGCGGACGGATGGGTGAGCCAGTGGCGCAACGGTGGTTTTGAGACCGTAGGTGCCGGTGTGCCGTCATGGACGACGGTGGCTCGTGGTGCCGGCGCTACGGCGTACGTGACGACGGCGGCTGCCTACCAGGGGACCTATGGTCTGCGCGTGCAGACCGGCAGTGCGTCAACCGATCGGACCGCGATGGTCTATCAAGAATTCACATCGGGCGAAGGCGATATGTTCTGGGCGGAGGCGATGATTCGCCAGCCGGCCGGCCAGGCCTGGGTGGCTGGTACGACCGCGCGTGTCGAGGTTGAGTTCCTGAATACGTGGGGACAGACGCTCACGAACTTCGTGGCGCTGACGGGGACGGTGACGACGGCGGGGCAGACTTGGACCCGGTGCAACAACCTGACCGGTCCGAAAGACAGCAACACCACGGCACCGCGCGACACAGCCTATGCGCGCATCAAGCTGATCATCAACAAGCCGGCAGCGGCGGGTGCGAGCGTGGTGGACTTTGACAACTCGTACTTCTGCCTCCGCAGCAGTTTCAACGGCAACTACGCGTTGGATCCGCTGACGCCGGAAGGCACCAAGTGCTTCAAGACGTTCAGCGCCGGCTGGGCGGGCTGGGGCGTGGTGAGCACGAACTCCACTGTCGATATCAGCGCGTACACGAACGGCTACCTGAAGTTCTGGTTCAAGGCGCCGCAGGTGACGCTGAGCGACCTGATCTTCAACTGGTACTACGGCATCTGGTCGGTAGGGTACGACGTACAATTGCAGAGCGTGTACAACGGGAAGACGAACACCGTGTCGTACTCGGGCGTCCAGGGGTTGACCACGACAAACGGATTGCAGTGGTATCAGGTCAGCATCCCGGTCAACGCGTTCACGAGCCAGGGCCTCGACGCTCAGCATGTGCGGTGCCCGTTCATGATCACCGCGGCGATGACCACGGCGTGGTATGTGGACTACATACGATTCGACATGGCGCCGTAGTGAGATAAAAGGGTCTGAAGATAGAAGCGCTGGGCCGGTTCGAACGAACCGGCCCAGCGTGTTTTCAGGGGCATAGACGGGGCGTTACTGGAGTGGTATGGACTGCAAGCGGGGGGCAGCCCTGTAATCTGAGAATACGTAACCACATAGGGAGAATGAGTTATGTATATATTGCACGCGGTGCAAATCTGAGTTGACTCGTAGTAGTCCGCCTATATACTAGGATGCACCTAGTACCACTAAGACGTCCTGATGTTGTAGGAGGCCGAAATGAGTTCGAGACGATCGACGATGCTGATGGTGGACCTGATCATCTTGGCATTGCTGGTGTGTGCGACGATGGTTTTTGCGGGCGACGTTCTGCAGAACGGGTCCTTTGAGAATCCCGAAACGGACCTCGACAATCCCTTCGGCGACCTGGCGGCTGGCTGGGGACGTTGGGGCAACTGGGTCAACCGCGAAACCGGTTGGAAGCCGACGAAGAAGGGCGACTGCATGATGTCGTACCATCACTGGCAGATTGAGGAAGACAGCACGTCGGGTTTCTACCAGGACATCAGCGATGTTGCGGATGGCATGCCGGTCACCTTCTCGATCTACGTCTCCAAGGACAAGGACACCAACGCCGAATTTGTTGAACTGCGCATTGAGAAGTTGAACGGCGATGGTCCGATTGCATCGCAGATCTACACCATCGATCAGATCAAGAACGGATGGGAGAAGATATCCGTGAGCGGTGTTTCTTCCGGTGAAGGGCTGCGGGTGGTGGTGATGGTGAAGCCTTTGACATCGGGCGCGAGAAAAGGCGCCCTCAAATTCGACGAGGCGGAAGTGACTGTGGGTAAGGGGGCCGACGAGGCCGGGGTGGTGACGCGGGCGATGAGGGGTCGTCCGCGTATCTAGAGTCGTTGAACCTGTTTTCCGTTGCGGGTTGAACATGCTGTACAGTCGTCCTGGCGGTAATCAACTTCGACCGACGAGAGATAATCCTCCGAGGCGCGCAGCCTATGCGCGCGTCATTCTTCCTTTCTACCTGGCTGAATCGGCGGCGCGTCTGCGCGGCGGCCGGGATGTGTCACGTTCTGATGGGCTGTGTGTTGTCGATGGGAGTGTACGGGTGAAGCCGAATCAAGGGGGAGTCTGGTATGCGTAATACAATGCGCGTGGTGCTGTGCGTGCTGGCGGTGCTGGTGCTGGTGGTTTCCGTGGAGGCGGCGCTTCCGGGATTCATCAAGTTGAAGAACGGGTATTTCTATGACTCTGTGACCGGCAAGCCATGGGTGCCGCGGGGCATAGCGTACCAGACATGGAACCGTCCTCTGGGCGTGTGGCAGACACCGGATCAACTCCGGTATGATTTGGATGAGATGGTCAAGATGGGCGCGAACAGCATTCGCGTGGATTTCGTCTGGCAGCACATCGAGGAGCAGGGCGACAACATCTGGAGTTGGGCCAACTACGACTTGCTTGTCCAGGAATGCGAGAAACGCGACATCCGAATCTTCGCGCTGGTGGGTTACCAGTGGCCGCCGAACTGGTTTCCGGATGCCTGGTACACGATGCACCCGCCCGAGACCGATGCGGAAGGCATCCTGCACACCAACCGCTGGCAGTCCGACATCATCGGCTACGAAACTCCCGCGGCGCGCGCGCAATATGCCGAGTTCTTCACGGCGGTGTGCAGCCGCTATGCGACCAACAAGGCCATTGCCGGGTGGGTCCTGGGCAATGAGTACGGCTACCTGGGTCTGTGGAGCGGGCTGTTGGACGGCTATGATCCCAACTGCGAACAGGCGTTCCGTACCTGGTGCCAAGGCAAGTACACCACCATAGCAAACGCCAACGCGACCTGGGGCACCAGCTATACCAACTTCAACCAGCTCACGTTTCCCGAGCAGTATCGGGCCTATGGCGTGGAAGGGGCGATTTGGGCGGATGCCGTGCAGTGGAGGGAAGACTCCATCGCGGGCTACACTGCGGCTGGCGCCCGGGCGGCGAAGATGGCCGACACGAACCACCTGATGTCGTATTCCACGGTGGGCATGCAGTGGGGCGAAGAAGACTGGCGGTATCACGCCGAGGATCGCGGCAAAATTACGGCGGCCTGCGCGGCCACCAACGCGCCGCTCGATTTCTTCTCCGTGAACAACTATCCGTGGTCGATTCTCGGGCATGAGTCGCAGAATGGCCAGTGGGGCGTCTCCTTCACCAAGAAGGTCGCCAAGATTCCCGTGGTGTATTCGGAGACGGGTTTCACCAGTTCCGAAACGATGTGGCCGGGGATGGACGAATACCGGCAGGGCCCGCTGATCCGGAATGCGCTGTGGGAATCGCTGGAAGTTGGCGCGATCGGCACGCACATATTCTCGTGGATGGACCGGCCGTGGATCACGGACAGGGAGAAGGGTTTTGGTATTGTCTACGCGGATCGCTCCATCAAGCCGGCCTACTGGGTGTGCCGCGATGCGTACAATCTGATGGGACAGGCGGAAATTGACGACCTGTTGGCGGCCTCGCAGGATCCGAAGCCGGACATAGCGTTCCTGTGGACGGCGGCGAACGATTCGCAGTACAACCGCTACGAGTGCGAAATGCAGCAGGTGGCCGGCGCCTTGGAGCGACTCGGCTACGAGCCGAATTTCATCGATCTTAACGAACTGGGCGCCGGCGTCTTCACCAACTATCGCGTAGTCATTCTCCCGCGCAACATGCGCGTGGAGGACGTGGTTCCGAACTCGACGAACAAGACGGTGCTGGATTTCCTGCGGACGGTGGTGATTCCCAAGGGCGTACACGTGCTGGCGATGGCGGACCTGCCCGGCCTGCAGAATTTCAATGGCAAGCAGCGCGCGGCCTTCACGGGCGAAGTCAGCAATCTCTTCGGCGTGGACGCGTCGGATATAGGTGGCTTTGAGGCTCCGATGCGCCGCCGCGAGTACGTGTCGTGGTACTGGGCGCCGATCCAGGTCAATTTCACAACCGGCGCGGTGGGCAGTGTGGCGGGTGGCTACGCCTATCGTCCCGAGGTTTGGAAGTACAGCGATGAGATCAAGGTGACCAATGGCGGCGTGATGTGGGCGCAGATGGACACGCTGCGCAACAAGGGCTTTGAAGAGAGCAGCACGGTGGTGACGAAGTGGGATGGGACATGGGGCAACGTCCAGGTGAGAAGCGGCTGGGGCTGGCAGTATGACGGTCTGAACATGGTCCAGATGTGGGGCGACTCGGGGATGTGGGAGGATGTCCCGGTGGTTCCGTTCGGTCGCTATACGCACAGTGCCTATCTGCGCAGCAACAGCGATGATCCATTGAGTGCGGGCGCGTATGCCGTCGTCCAGTTGGAGTGGCGTGACGAGAAGGGGAATGTCCTCGGGACGAACGAGAGCGTGCGGCTCACGGGCGCGACGCCGGGCAACACGTGGGTTCAATACAAGGTGGACGCCATTGCGCCATCCAATGCATGGACGGGCCGTCGCCTGATCCGCTGCGGCCTCAACGCGACCAATGGCGGGACGGGCTCGGTGTACGTAGACAACAAGCAGTGGGCGCCTGCGGTGGTCGTGAAGAATCATGGGGCGGGCAAGTCGGCCATCTTCCTTTACTCGGTCGGCGACAACAAGCCCGATGGGGACGGGGACGGCCAGCCGGATGTGCTCCCGTGGAAATACCGGTATGACATCATCGGTGCTGTGGTCCGCGACTATTTCGGTGTTCAGCCGAAGCTGAGTTGCAGCGGGACCAACGCCTTCCTCTGCCTGCCGGAATACAGGACGACGTCGAACAACAACGTCCTGATCCAGATGAAGAACTATGCGTACAACACGAGTCAGCCCAACGGCGGGGCGGATCTCAATTTCACACTCAACAGCAGCCTGCTGACCGGCAAGACGGTCCGCGCCCTCGAGCAGGGCAAGATCCTCGAGCAGAACAGCGACGGAGTCGTGACCGTGAGTCTCGCGCCCGACGGCTCCGAGATGCTCTACGCCTACACGCCGGTGAACACGACCAACCAGGTGGTGCAGATCTCCGATGCGCCGTCCGTGGTGCATCCGTTCGGCGATAAAGTCTACACGCTGAAGGTGAAGTATGATTGCCTCGGGCGCACGGACCTGCGTGTTCGCCTGGCGTTTCAGGAGAACGGTGACAATGGCGACGGTGTGTCGAACGAAATCTACCAGGTGCTGACCAACAAGGTGTCGGGCAGCGGCGAGCAGTGGTTCTTCATGTGGATCCCCGATGCGAACCGGGCCGATACGGATTACAAATCGACCCCGGACGGCGGCAAGTACCAGTTCAATGCCTGGCTCGAGACGACGACAGGTGTGAGCGTGGTGAAGTCCGTGCCGGCGCCCACGATCCTCGAATGGGGCGTGCGGCCCACGAATGCCTTGGCTTCGACCTTGTCGAAGGGCCAAACCGTCACCATGAACCTGGAATGGGAAGACTTGTACGAGTCGTTGTGGTGGAGAAACACTCCTCAGAGCCGCAACGACGCATATCCCGGCCGCGTTGCGGTTTATCGGTCAACGAAGACCGAGGCCCAGTTCCCGGGTCATCTCGCGAAAGTGAACGAGGTGTGCGATTGGCTGAACAGTCTCGGCTACAGCCAGGCCAATCCGCTCGACATCGGGTTCGACAACGTCATCGTAACGGGCCTGTTCTCAAACGACTTCAACACGGGAAGCGTGAGCGCATGGACGCGCGCGGCGGGCGCGATGAATTGGGGCGCGGGCACCACGACGAGCGGTTATCTGCGCGTATCGCGTATCGGCAACGACGACAACATCCTGAGCGCGGGGCTGTCGACGTGGGGCGCCGTCACTGTGTCGGCCGATGTACGCTACAACAAGCAGGATCCGTACTTCAGTGACATCGAATTGTTCCCGAAATACGTCGATCGCAACAACTACTTCAAGGTCGGCATTCGGAACTACTACGGGTTCTGGCGGATCAAGTATCTTGTGCGCGTCAACGGAGTGATTCACCAGCAGGGCTGGCTGAAGGAGTTCCCGAAGACCAACAGGCCGGTTGAGAACGTCTGGTACAACCTGAAGGTGGCCCAGTCGGGATCGACCAACAACGTGTACTTCAATAACAGCCTCGTTGGCGTGTTCTATGCGACCAACTTCCCGACCGGCAAGATTGCGCTCGGAACCCGCGCCGCGCAACTGGGCATTTGGGAGCCGCAGAAGGGCTATTTCTTCATCGACGACGATGAGAACGGGTTCTCGGCCGATTTGAACACCAACGGCCTCCCGCTCAATCTGGATTGGGGCTATCTCCAGCAGTTCTTCCCGACGCTTATTCTTCCGGGCACGTACGTGATGAACGATCAGGAAGCGCTGAACCTGAACACGTGGATGACCAACGGCGTTCATGGCGTATTGGCGACCGACGGCAGCGTTGCGATGCGCAATGAGACGGGCGCGGCGGACCTGGGTCGTGTGGAATCCCTGTTTGGCGTGTCACCGGCCATCGGGTCCATCAGCGGTATTACGCAGGTTGTGATAGGGACGAACGATCACTACGTGACGCTGGATTACGTGGGCGGGGCCTCCGTCAGCGCCTCGGGCACGGGTCGGCCCTACACCACGCTGACGCGCGGGCGCGCCCTTGCGACGGTTCACAATGGAAGCAGCGCCATGGGTCTGATTGCGAACATCGTGACAAACAATCCGGATGCACCGGGCAAGGCCTTGGTGTTCAACTTCGCCGCCGATACATCCGGACAACTCACGAATGGGCTGAGGAAGCTCGGCCAGCGCGCGTTCGAGTGGCTGCGCAACGACGCCAACAAGGTTCGCGTCGAGTTGAAATATGTCAGCCCGCTCGGAAATCCGTCCCTGGATCTGCTGGTCTACTCGACTAACGTGTGGGTTCTCTCCGGTTCAGGCATGACGAATCTCCTGGTTGGCCTGCCGACGGATGGACTCATGACGGGCGACGGCAAGTTCTATTGGTCCATCTATACGTATCCCTGGGATGCGACGAATAGCTGGCTCGGGCACAACGGCTTCTACTCGTCGGGCAACGACACGGCGCCGCTGATTTCCATCCCGGGCAAGGGCCTCCAAATCCTGGGCGTCACGGATAAGGCCTTTGCCGGCCGCGATTGGGACATGTGGGCGGTGTACAACACGCGTACCACAGCGGTGACCCTCGCCTATGGAATCAAGGACAAGGGAACCCTGCAGGACGAGGATAACTTCAACGACGGCGACTACGCGGGATGGAATCTGGTGGCGTCTCCGAGCGTCCAGTGGAGTGTTGTGTCCAGCGCTCTGCAGGCACGGGTTTCGTCCACCCCGTACGGCTACGCGTACATCTACCGTAACGGTTTGAATGCCACGGGTCAGAATGTGACGGTCGAATACGACACGCTCTTCACCGGTGGTGCGTACGATGGCGGCGTGATCTACCGCGGGCGCGTGCTTTACGTGAACCCCAATGCGTGTGGTTGGGCCGACAACGCTCCGAACTATTATGCCACCAACCGGCCTGCGACGGGCGTGTGGAACCACGTCGTCATGCATATTCGCGACGGGGCTCCGTACCTGCTCAGCGATTTGTTTGTGAATGGGCGCGTGGTCTTCCTGAGCGAGCCGATCGAGACGACAAGCTGGACCACGAACACAATCGGGTTCCTGAGTCCGTACTCCAATGTGAACGCCGTGGTGCAGTGGGACAACGTGCGCATCGCGGATGAGCAGTACTCGATCGTATTCACCAATGTGATGGGCGAGTATGTGCCCACCAGCGCGACGAATCCGACCTTCTGGCCGAGCGTGCCGGATTACGATCCTGACATGTTGGAGCACGACGGGACAGCTGGCGGTGCCCGGTATGAGTGGTACCTGTATGCCCGGGGAGAGGGCCTCCACAGCTACATGGACGGTACCGTCTACTTCTCGCCGCGGCTCATGGTGGAAGTGGCGAGTTTCCCGACCAATCTGGCGATTGGGGCCAACGTTGCCGTACCGGTTCAGTGGGAGAGCCTCAGCGTTACCCAGGTTCCCGCGCGGCTGCGCGTGCGGCTGTTCGATGCGTACTCCGGTGTCATCTACCTGGAGAAGACAGCCACGGTGTCGACGGTGAGCGGCACGACGAATATCGCGGCGACAGTCCCCAGCATGCCTTCCGGGTCGAACTACGTCTGGTCCACATTCATGTACCCGACGAATGCCGTCGATGCCTGGCAGGAGCGCATTGGGTCGGATGACACATTCCGGTTCAACGAACTCGGGATCGGAGTCGAACCCGAAACGATGGTCACGTTGGTCGGGCCGCAGACCACCAGCAGCGTATTCCAGCTCTACTCCGATGCCGGCACGCTGGCCGGATCGAGTATCTACACATGGCAGGGCGCGGTCGCGACGTTCAACGGGAACTACGCTGATGCCACGGCGCCGGAAGGGGCGATGAGTTTCTTCACGACGGGTACCTCGTGGCAAGGGTGGGGCATATTCAAGACGACCAACCTTGCGGCGTATTCAAATGGGTACCTGAAGTTCTCGGCCAAGAGTACCACCCAGTTGAAGGTCGACCTGGAAGGCCCTCAGAATACGAAGGGGACCGTGTACATCACTTCGACCACGAACCAGTGGCGCGAATTCATCTTGCCGATCACGAGTTTTGCAAACATCCGGATCACTAACATGTACGGGCTGTTTGAGATCACCGGCGAGTCGGCAGCATCCTTCTATGTGGACAACGTGCGATGGGAATTGACCGCAACGCCTCCGAACCAAGCGCCGGTGGTGAGTGCGGGTCTCGCCCAGACGATCACGCTGCCTTCGACGGCGACACTGGCGGGGACGGCGACAGACGACGGGCTGCCGTCGAACAGGCTGACGGTCGCTTGGACGAAGGTGAGCGGGCCGGGGACGGTAACGTTCACCAACGCGGCGACGGCGAACACGCGGGCGAGCTTCTCGACGAACGGCGTGTACGTGCTGCGGCTGACGGCGAATGATACAGCCCTGAGCACAAGCGATGATATCCAGATCACGGTCAACGCTGCTGCGCCGGTGAACCAGGCGCCGGTGGTCAATGCGGGCGTAGACCAGACGATCACGCTGCCTTCGACGGCGACACTGGCGGGGACAGCGACGGACGACGGACTGCCGTCGAACAGGCTGACGGTCGCTTGGACGAAGGTGAGCGGGCCGGGGACGG
>DAISJM010000039.1:28603-30372 GCA_036821485.1 Verrucomicrobiota bacterium
TGGTCAATGCGGGCGTAGACCAGACGATCACGCTGCCTTCGACGGCGACACTGGCCGGGACAGCGACGGACGACGGGCTGCCGTCGAACAGGCTGACGGTCGCGTGGACGAAGGTGAGCGGGCCGGGGACGGTAACGTTCACGAATGCAGCTACGGCGAACACGCGGGCAAGCTTCTCGACGAACGGTGTGTATGTGCTGCGGCTGACGGCGAGCGATACGGCCTTGAGCCGGACGGATGATGTGCAGGTCACTGTGAACGCGGCTGTGACAACAAATCAACTGGCGGATCTGACGTTGACGTCGCTGGCGGTGACTCGTCCAGCGGACGCCGGGATGAAGACGTTCACGGCGTGCAGCTTCAACATCGTGAACAATGGCCCGACCGCGCTGACGTCGGAGTGGGTGATGGTTTACTACTACCTGTCTTCTGACACGACCTTCGGAAACAGCGATGACCGGAAGATCGGGGACACCGGGTTCACCCTGTCGATCGCTTCGGGCGGAACCTACCCGATCGTTTTGACCGGGCTCGGCTTGACCAACATGGTGGATGAATGGACGCAGAGCCTGGTGGGTTCGGGCACTTACTACATATTTGCCAAGGTATTCCTGCCAGACGGGACGCCTGTTGATTCCGCACCGGGTAATGACTACACGCGGAGTGCATCCTTCACGTTTGCTCCGTTGCCGGCTGACCTGACGCTGTACAACATGGCAGTAACACGGCCGACGGACGCGACCCTGCGCACGTTCACGGCATGCAGTTTCACCATCGTCAATAACGGGTCGGCCACGATTACGAACGAGTGGATCATGATAGACTACTATCTCTCCACCGATACGACCTTTGGAAATGCCGATGACGTCAAGATCGGGGACACGGGGATGACCTTGTCAATGAGTCCAGGGTCGGGCTGGAACATCTCCCTGAGCGGGACGGGGTTGTCGAACATGTCGCGCTTCTGGACCGAGAACCCTCTTGCCGGTGGCAACTACTACGTATTTGCGAGAGTCCGGGTGCCGGACGAATCGCCGTATGATCCCACGCCGGGCAACGACTATGGGCGGACCACCTCCACGATCTCCTACGTGCCCGAGGTCACACTGACGGTGAATGCCGCCACGTATACGGGCGGGAGCATCTCGGCGGCAGGGGATGCGGATTGGTTCAAGTTCACGGTTGCCACGACCGGTACGGTCACCATCGACACGTTGGCAGGGACCCTCAAGGACAACTACATGTACCTGTACGGGCCGAACAACACGACCACGCTGATCGAGGCAGACGACGACGACGGTACCGGATATATGGCGAGGATTGTCCGCTCGTTGTCGCCCGGTACGTACCATGTGAGGGTTCGAGCCTACTATGCCACGGCGAAGGGCACGTACACGATTCGTGTCACCCAGTAGGGTGCAGGGGGTTCATCACTGACAGATCGAGGAAGACCGCCGCCATGCGTGTGCCGGGCGGTCTTCTACGGTCCCGCAATCAATTCGGCATCGTCGAACTTGATGCAGCCCTCGCGGCCGCCGCCTTGGCGGGGCTTGACGGCGATAAGAACTCTGACGCCGGTTTCCTGGTTGGTGCCGCTGACCATGAGCTTGGTCCACGTGCCGTTCCGCAGTTCGTCGAGGGGGAAAACGCGGGCATTGATCAATGAACCGCCCATCATACGCTCGATCCGCAGCTCCACGGATTCCACGTTGGTATCGGGGTCCTTGAAGGCGTACACCGAGAAGGTCAGGTTGGCACCAGCGGGCGTG
>DAISJM010000040.1:0-29424 GCA_036821485.1 Verrucomicrobiota bacterium
CCGCACCGCTGCCCCCTGAGGAGAAGCCCATGAACAGGTTTGTCACCGAGAGAGAACCGCCGCTCTGAATCAGTGTGCCCTTTGCGCTGCTGCCGACGAAGAGGTCCTTGGCGACCTCGCCGGCCTGCGTGACCTCACCGGTGTAACTTCCGTTGATGTACGCGTTGCTGATCGAAATCGGCTCCTGGTTTCCCTCCCAGTTGGTCGGATTGCTCCAATCGCGGTCCGGGTAGGCAGAGGCGTCCCACACGTAGGTTGCGGACGGTTCCTCGCCCCACAACACGGCGTCATCCATCTGCAGCGCGCCATTTGCGCCAACGCCCTCGGTGTCCATCTGGAAGCGTGTCCAAGCAGTGCCTACCGGACAGGTCGCCCCGACGGAGTAATAGGTCCACGCCTCGCCCGGCATGCTCCCGCTGAAATTGTTGGTGTTGCCGCCCAGCCGTGTGCCGGATCCATCATAGAACTCGATCTTAAGCTTGGCCCCCGAGCAGGTGAAGGTTGTGTCGTTGTAGAACCACGCGCCGGCCACCCACGCGCTGCCCGGGTCCAGCCGATTGGTGACTTCCTGCCAGGCGGTTCCATGGTCGCCAGCGGTTGCCCAGGTGCCCTTGAACGCGTACTGCCAATAGCCGCTGTGTGCCCGCCATTCCTCGCGGGAGACGCTGTTCGAGAAAGCGCCGCGGGTGTTTGGATCGCCCAGTTTCCAGTTGTACGCTCCTTCGTTGGGTGAATTGGTCGTGGGGGCCAATTCGAAGCTGTAGTTCTGGAGAAGGGTCTTGGCCACCCAGTGATTGCGCCCATCGTAGCGCTTGATGAACATGGCGTCGAAGTTGAGTGACCCGGAAGTGGTACCCGAGACGGTGGCCGTGTCTGTATTGGCGGATGTTTCCACGATCCATTGGATCAGGCTGCCAAAGTTCACTTGCGTGCCTATGGGCAACGTCAGCGTCGTGTTCGTTGTGACGTTCGTGATCTCCACATAGGATCGGGAGGTCCAGTTGTTGGTGGTATACATGAACCACACTTCCTCGCAGGAGCCCGCGTACTCCGCCGTCGATCGGCTATTGAGATAGACGGTCGACAGGCTGTTGGAAGCCTCGACCCGACTGGGCAGGTCGACCAACGCGTTTCGATGATTCACTTCGTTGACCACGAATGCTGCCATGTTGTCGTTGCAGGTGTCGGCCAGGACGGTTCCCGTGTCCACCAGGTTGATGACGTAGGTCTTGGTGTTCTCCATGGAGTTGATCCAGATGTCGGCCGGATCACTGCAACTCCACGCGCTTCCTCCCAGCCGGAGACTTCCACTGATCGCCATGCTGTTGTCGGGTGTCAGCGTGAACCCGCCGGAGACGGCTGCGCATTGGCGGCTCCAACTGTCGCGTTCGAACTTCATATGCCCGTTTCCGCTGATGTCGATGGCCGAGGTCAGCGTCACCTGCCAGTAAATCGATGCGCTGCTCCATTGGGGGCCGTGCCATGATCCGGGATCAGAGGACGCGGTGTCCCAGAAGTGGAGGCACCACCAGTCATTGAACGTGTCGGCGACGACCGGATTAGCGGACAGCAGAATAGAAGAAGCCACCATCAGGACGAGAGCAAGCGTGGGTACGCGAGGTCTCCAAGCTCTGGAAGGATGGTCTCCATGCCTTCCGCTTCCTGGAAGTCTCGTTGCTGCGCGCGGTACACCGCGAAGGCGCATTGGGGATGTGTGCTTTACTCTCATGGCGCTGGCTCCGGCATTTGACCTGCGCAACATTCCCGCTGCCGGCACCTTTCGGCTATTTGAAGCCAGCGGCGAGGCTGTGTGCGCTTCTGCATTCATGTTCGGACAACTATTCGACCAGTCTCACGCGGTACTTGCCTGTACCGCCGGACAAACCATTGGTGATCGTGGTGACCGTCGACTCGCTGTCGGCGGTGATTACGGCGCTCACGTTGCTGTAGCAAAGGGGACCTGCATCGGTGATGTCCATATACTCGACCTGGTACTGCTTGCCCGCGACGGTTGCCCACGAGAGCAGGGCATCGGTCTGGGATGCAGCGGCGATGTGTACGGCGACGAAGACAGACTTGTCGTCCTTGGCGTCCGTGCCGGCGCGGAATTCCCAGCCGTCGATCATGCCGTCGCCGTCGGTGTCCGGATTGTTGGGGTCGACGCCGAGGCTCTTCTCCCACGAATTGTTCAAGCCATCGTCATCGAAGTCGCGCGGGTCCAGCGGGTTCGTCGTCGAGCCGAACTCGGCGATGAGCGAGTCGTTGCCGCTGAGGGTCAGGATCTGTGAGTCGGCGTAGAACGAGGCGTCATCGAGATTCGGGGCATTGAAGACGCGGACAAACATGCGGCCCGAGATGGGGCGGGGGTCACCGATGGCCACAGAGAAGAAGCCGGGCTCGCTGAGGATAGAGGCGGTCAGGTTGCCAATGTGGGAAAGGCCGCCCTCCACGGGGGGATTCTCCGTATCCGGCGTGCCGTCGTAGGCCGGCGGATTGATGACGGAATTGCTGGCCCAGAGGACTTGGACGATATCGCAGTCGTCGGGATTGGAGAGCGCGCTGCCGTGCAAATTGGTGCCGAACTCATCCTTGATGGGCTCGAGTGCGCCGACATGGACAGGGGTCACGACGCCGCCCTGCGCGAACACGGACGAAGCCGTGGCCGCGAGAAGGGCAACGACGAAGAGGGAGGTGAGGAGCCGGCGTTTCCCGGGGCCGGCCAGATGATCGATGTGGATGTACGGCTTCATGGCGTTACCTCTTGAAAGCCTTTCGCTCTGCCTTGCGCATACTCGTGAATAATCCGCCGAGCAGTCCGATGAAGAGGAGCAACAGGTGGCCGGTGCTGGGTTCGGGGATGATCACGAAGTTGTTGGTTACGGTGGTGCGCTGCTGGCCCCAGTCGATGACAGCGTAGCCGGAGCCGTCGTCGACGATCTGCGTCGCGCCGGAGTAGCCCCAGTTCGTGTAGCCTTCAATGGCCGTGTTCGTGGTATCAAAGAACCGGATGTAGAGATAGTGGATGTCGTCGATGTTGAACGAGAACTGGCTGTCGGAGTAGAACGTGCCATTGCTGCCGAGGAAAGAGGGCGTGCCGATCTGCACCATGCCGATGAAGACATCGTCGCCTTGGACAGAATCGGCGATGAGGTTGGTCCCGTAGGGCATCGGGCCATTGTTCACACTGTCGGTGCTGCCGAAGATGTAGACCACGGAGCCATCGGCCAGCGGAACACCAAGCGAGTTGAGAATGGAGTAGGAGACGTAGGCGATGAGGTTGACCGTGGTGGCATAGACTCCGGTGATGGCAACAAACATCACCAAGAGACAGGCCCAGAAGACCAGCCATCGCCTGTTCACATTAGGGCTCATTCATACAACCTTTCGTGGAGAGAAGAAGCGCGTCCGCCGACCGCATTCGGACGACTTGGTCCAACGCCAGTCAGCCCCACCAGAAGACCATGCTTCTACAAACCACTCCCGGGTAATGTTATTACCCTTACCACCCTAGTAACTACATACCATTGTAGGGCACGACTGTCAAACAAACGGGCCACGAAAAAGGGCCTGTAGTAATGCAAAAACGGTTTACTATACAAACGCTGTTGACAAGCCCAATTTTCGGCAAGCGATTGTCGGTTATATGTCAATAAAAATATGGTATAATGGCAGATCAAGAAGTGGGCAAAATGAGCCGTAAGTATGTTCGTGTTATCGGAAGACATGAGCGCCATGCCTTAACGGCTGTGTTTCCCTTTCTTGACCTCGTCAATGGACCATTCATGCAAACGATTGCGTGGTTTGTGATTAACAGCCGAATCATGCACGAATGGCGAAGGTGAATATGCCGCAGGGCCGGAAACATGCCGGGTTCGCCGACTTCTTGCGGATGAAAAAATGAGTCTTGACCGGCAGGATGCTCTTTCCTAACCTTAACCGAGGTTTGTAATCTCTATCGGCCTCTGATGAAGAGTGGGTCGCATCCCACTCTTTTTCGTATAGACGGGGCGCGGTGGAACAGGTTTTTTGACACATCCCAATTGTGGGATATGGATGCCCGGTAGGGCAGGGTGAAGGCCATGAACAACGAGTTACTGGCGGTTCTTGATTATATGGAGCGGGAGCGTGGCATCGACCGCGAAACCCTGCTTGTGGCTGTTGAATCGGCCCTGCTGAGCGCCTCCAAGAAGAGCGTCAGTCCGGCCAAAGACCTTCGCATGGCGATTGATCGCAAGACCTGCGATATCCGCGCCTTTGCCAAGGTTCAGGTGGTCGAAAACGTAGTTGCCCCCCACGATCAGATTTCGCTCGCGGCGGCCCGCAAGATGAAGGCGGATGCCAAGCTGGGCGAATTTCTGGAACTCGAAGTCACGCCAAAGAATTTCGGTCGCATCGCCGCCCAGACCGCCAAACAAGCCATTCTCCACAAGATTCGCCAGGCGGAGAAGGACAAGGTTTTCGAGGAGTACAAGGATCGCCCGGGCGACATCGTCAGTGGTGCCGTCCGCCGTTTTGAGCGCAGCGATGTGGTGGTTGACCTCGGCCGCGCGGAGGCCATCATGCCTGCCCGTGAGCGCGTTCCGACCGAGGAGTACCAGGTGGGAGACCGCATCCGTGCCCTGCTGCTCAGCGTTGAGAACGCGCCGCAGGGGCCTGAGATCATTCTCTCACGCAGCCATCCCGATTTTGTCCGGCGCCTGTTCGAACTCGAGGTGTCCGAGATCGCCGACAAGACTGTCGAGATCAAGGGCATTGCGCGCGAAGCCGGGTTCCGGAGCAAGATCGCCGTCGTGTCGCACGACCAGAAGGTCGACCCCGTTGGCGCCTGCGTCGGCATGCGCGGCATTCGCGTGAAGAACATTGTCCGGGAGCTGTCCGGCGAGAAGATCGATATCGTTCGCTGGCACGAGGACACGAAGACCTATGTCACCAACTCGTTGGCCCCGGCCAAGCTGGTGCGGGTCAGCGTCGAGCCTGAAAACAAGACTGTCCGCGTCATTGTGGATGCAGATCAGCTTTCGCTCGCGATCGGTAAGAAGGGTCAGAATGCGCGCCTGACGGCCAAGCTCACCGGCTGGAAGATCGACATTCAGAAGGACGAATCCGACATCAGTTTCGAAGAGAAAGTGGCGCGCGCGGTGGCGCAACTGGCGAAGATCGAGGGTATTGGCAGCGAGCACGCAGACAAGCTGGTGCATGCCGGCTTCCTCACGCCGGAAGGTATTCTCGCGGTGGACGTTGCCGACCTGGAAGCCATTGAAGGCATTGATGCCGATGTGGCCAAGCAAATTCGCGCCGGCGCCGAAGCGGCATTCGAACTCGCGCACGGGAAGGAAGAACCCAAGGAATCATGAGACTTCACGAACTGGCCAAAGAGCTTAAGACCACGGGCAAGGACGTGGTGGAGAAGCTTCACGAACTGAAACAGGACGTGAAGAACAACCCCATGACCATGTTGACCCCGGAGCAGGTCGACATGGCGCGCAAGGCCTTCGAGGGATTGCTCGCTCAGGCGGCCGCCGCGGTTGCCGCGGCTGCTGCAGGCGTGTCGGCCCCGATTCCGGCTCCAGCCGTGGCCACGCCTGAAGCCCCGCCGGCACCCGAGCCGGTTGCCGCGCCTGAGAAGCCGGCCGAGCCGAAGCCCAAGCCTGCTGCACCACCGAAGCCGTCAGAGAAGAAGGTGGTCATCGTCAAGGTTCCGCTCATCGTCAAAGATTTTGCGGAGCAGATCGGCATCAAGCCGAACCAGTTGATCGCCACGTTGATGACGATGAATATCTTCGCGTCGATCAACGAGAGGATCGAGTTGAAGGTCGCGCAACAGGTGGCCGAAAAGCGCGGATTCATTCTGGAGCAGGAGAAGAAGGTTGAAGTAAAGCCTCCGCCGCCCAAGCCGACCGTGATGGTGGAGACCGAAGAGGACCGGCCGGAAGATCTCATTGCACGGCCGCCGATTGTCACGTTCCTTGGGCACGTCGACCATGGCAAGACGTCGCTGATGGACAAGATCCGGCACTCGCATGTTGCAAAGGGCGAAGATGGCGGCATCACCCAGCATATCGGCGCCTACATGGTGCAGTACCGCGATCATTGGATCACGTTCCTGGATACGCCGGGGCATGCGGCGTTCACCGCGATGCGTGCGCGCGGTGCCAACCTGACCGACATTGCCGTGCTGGTCGTGGCGGCCGACGACGGCGTCATGCCGCAGACGAAAGAGGCGATCCAGCACGCGCGCGCGGCCAAGGTTTGCGTCATTGTTGCCATCAACAAGACCGATGTTCGCGGGGCGAATGTCGATCGCGTGAAGCGCCAGCTCCAGCAGGAGGGGGTCAACCCCGAGGACTGGGGTGGCGATGTGATTTGTTGCCCGGTGAGCGCCGTGACGGGCGACGGCATTGACCATCTTCTCGAAATGATCCTGCTGCAGTCTGAGATGCTCGAGTTCAAGGCCAATCCGCGGCGGCGCGCCCAGGGCTATGTGATCGAAGCCCGCATGGAAGCCGGCATGGGCCCGACGGCGAATGTCCTGATTCGGCGCGGCACGCTGCAGGTGGGCGATGCCCTGCTTTGTGGTCCGTACTGGGGCAAGGTGAAGGCCCTGATCAACGACCATGGCATCAAGGTTCGCACGGCCGGGCCGTCGTGGGCAGTGAAATGCCTTGGCCTCACCAGCGTGCCCGAGCCCGGCATGGAGTTCAAGGTGGTCGCGAGCGAGAAACTCGCGCGGACGACGTCCGAGGAAAGATTGGCGAAGAAGCGTCTCGATGAAATGTCCGTGCCCAAACGCGCCTCGCTGGAAGATTTGATGAGTCGGTCCACGGAAGTAGAAAAGCAGACGCTGGCCGTTGTGCTCAAGACGGATGTCCAGGGCTCGCTCGAAGCCATCCAGCAGTCGCTGCTTGGCATCAAGAGCGACAAAGTGGCCATCTCGGTGGTGCTTGCGGGTGTCGGCAATATTTCGGACAACGACGTGTTGCTGGCGAGTGCGTCGAACGCCATCATCATCGGTTTCCATGTCGGCAAGGAGCCCAGCTCAGCGGGCATGGCCAAGCGCGAGGGCGTGGAGATACGGCTCTACAGCGTGATCTACGAATTGCTCGACGATGTCCGCGATGCAATGACGGGTCTCCTGGAGCCGATCGTCAAGGAGTCCGTCATTGGGCACGCCGAAGTCAGGCAGGTCTTCGATATCAGCAAGAAGGGCAACGTCGCCGGTTGCATGATCACCGATGGCCGTGCGACGTCGCGTTGTCGCGCCCGTGTCCTGCGCAAGGGCGAAGTGCTGGCCGAGGGGTCCATCTCGTCGCTCAAGCGGTTCCAGAACGATGCCGCGGAAGTGCGTGAAGGTCAGGAGTGCGGTATCCGGCTGGATATCTTCTCGGCCTTCGCCGAGGGCGATGTCATCGAACTCTACGAGATGGAGAAGATCTCGCAGCAGCTGTAGGATAACGGGGTAACGGAGTTGTGAAGTGCTGGCGTAATGGAGCGGACATGGCACAGCCTCATGGCTCATCTGCGGCAGGAATTCCCATCACGCCTTTGCCCCGGGGCTCCAACATTTCAATCAGGGATTTATCTTCATGAGCGTCGACCGGATGGTGCGAGTCAATGAGTTGATGAAGCGCGAGATCGCGGGAGCCCTGTTCCGCATCATGAACGAGAAGAGTTTCGATCTCTCCGCCATCACGATCACGCGCGTTGCCGTCAGCAGCGATTTGCACACCGCCCACGTGGCCGTTTCGATTCGCGATCACGTGCCGGACCGGGCACATATCCTGGCGCAACTTCAGCGGCACCGTTCGGAATTCCAGCGCGTGGTCGGCGATGCGATCAAGCTGAAGTATACCCCCCGGATCCTGTTTGAGTTGGATGAGTCGATTGAACAGGGCGATCATGTTCTCCAGATCATCTCGGAAATCGAGGGTACGCTGCCCAAGGTCGAGGATGTGCCTGCCGAAGAAGAGGAGACCTCGACGTGATCAAGCGAGGCGGCCCTGCGCCGATGCGTGTGATGAATGCCTGGGATGGGTTGTTGCTGGTGGACAAGCCCTCAGGCCCGACCTCCCATGATGTGGTGGATCGTATCCGCCGCCATTTTCGCCTCGATAAGGTCGGTCACGGTGGGACGTTGGATCCCATGGCGACCGGGTTGCTGGTGATTCTTCTCGGCAGGGGTACCAAGCTTTCCAACTTCATCATGGGGTCGGACAAGGTGTACGAGGGCACGATGCGTCTCGGTGCCACCACCGACACGGATGACCTCGACGGCAAGCTTCTTGTGGAGTCCGACGCCAGCGGTGTGACGCGGGGAGCGCTTGAAGCGGAGATGAAGAAATGGGTCGGCGATATCATGCAGACGCCCCCCATGGTCTCCGCGATCAAGAAGGACGGCGTGCCGCTCTACAAACTGGCGCGTAAGGGTCAGACGGTCGAGCGGGAGGCGCGCCTCATTCACATCTACGAGTTTGCCTTGCTCGACTTCACTCTGCCTTCTGTGCGTTTTCGCCTGGCGTGTACGAAGGGCACTTACGTGCGCACCGTGTGTGCCGATGTCGGCCGGGCGCTCGGTTGCGGCGCGTTCCTGGAACAACTGCGCCGGACTCGATCCGGTTCGTTCGATGTGGCCGATGCGCTGACGATGCCCCGTATTCTGGAGATGCCGTTGGAGAAACTCGTGGAACATGTCATCCCCGTGCACAAGGTGCGAACGGGAGGACCCGGGAATGAGGATCACGCGCCAGCTTGAAGATCTGAGGCTCGACACGCGCCCCGTCGTGCTCGCCGTGGGCTACTTCGACGGCGTCCACCGCGGTCACCAGGCGGTGATCGGCGAAGCCGTTTCCAAGGCGGCGGCGATGCGCGGCGAAGCGTGGGTGTTGACGCTCGATCCTCATCCGCTCAAGATTTTGAAGCCACAGGCTGCACCGCCACTGATTACGTCCACGCCGCACAAGATCGCACTCATGGAACCCCTCGGTGTGGACGGCTGCGTGGTTCTACCGTTCACGCGTGAACTTGCGGCGGAGGAACCCGAAGATTTTGTGGCACGTCTTCACCGGGCCGCCCCGAATCTCAAGGAACTGGTTGTCGGTCAGAATTGGACCTTCGGCCACAAGGGTCGTGGGACGGCCGATCTTCTTCGCAAGTTGGCTCCAGACAATGACTTGCAGGTATCTGTTGTGGAACCGCTCTTGTGGAAGAAGGATGTCATTTCGAGTACGCGGATTCGGCGGTCGGTTGCAAAGGGCGATTTGGAAGATGCGGAACAGATGCTGGGTCGTCCGTTCAGTGTTCTGGGTACGGTGGTGCGCGGCCGACATATCGGTACGCAACTCGGATTCCCGACAGCGAATCTCGATCCGCACAACGAAGTGCGTCCGCCGAGCGGTGTCTATGCCGTCTACGCCAAGGTGCATGGGCGACGTTGGCCGGGCGCTGCATTCCTCGCCGACATCACGGACGCGAAGGGCAGTCCTTCGGGCTTCATCGTCGAGGTGCACATCCTTGGCTTTGACATGGATGTGTATGGCGAAGATATTGAAGTATCGTTTGTCCGGCATGTGCGCGATGTCCAGCACTTCAACGGCCGCGAGGCATTGAGGCAACAGATTGCGCGTGATGTTCAGGCCGTCGGCGACATGCTGCCGCCGGTGGACTAAGGGGCTGGTTCATGAGCCTTCTGATACGCAACGGCACCATCGTTACGTCGAACGCGAAGTTCGAGGGTGATGTGTTCTGCGAAGGAGAGCAGATCACGCGCATCGGTCGCGGTCTCGATGTTCCGCCCGGAGCCACGGTCATCGATGCCGCGGGCAAGCTGGTCATGCCGGGCTTTGTTGATCCGCATGTGCACGTCTATCTTCCGCTCAAGACCGTCTGCTCGAAAGACACCTATGAGACCGCGAGCCGCGCCGCACTTATGGGCGGGACAACATGCTTCATCGATTTCTGTTCACCGAACCGCGACGAGCTTCCGCTGCAAGCGCTCGACGTCTGGCATGAGAAGAGCGAGGGCAAGTCGGCGTGTGACTTCTCGTTTCACATGGCAGTGACGCGAAACGATCGCGAGACGGAGCAGCAACTTCGTGAAGTGGTCCGTCGCGGCGTGACCTCATTCAAGGTGTATCTTGCCTACAAGGACAGCGTGAACCTTCCCGATCCGCAACTCGTTCCAACGTTGCGGCTCGCCGCGGAATTGGGTGTCATCACGATGGGACACTGCGAGGACGCCGAGGCGATCGACCGTCTTCAAAAGAAACTCATCGCCGAGGGCAAGACCGGGCCTGAATGGCATTACCACAGCCGCCCGCCTGCAATGGAAGCTGCTGGTACCAAACACTTTGCGTCACTGGCGCGCCAGGCTGGTGCGCGGGCCTACGTGGTCCATCTGAGTTGTGAGGAATCGCTTCAAGCAGCGCTCGCGGAGAAGGAACTCGGGGCTGATTTGTGGATCGAAACACTGACGAGCTATCTGCTGTTGGACAAGTCGTACGCCGAGCGTCCGAATTTCGAAGGCGCCAAGTACCTCGTCTCCCCGCCGCTGCGTGAGAAGAAGAATCAGGCCGTGTTGTGGAGCGCGTTGAAGAGCGGTCTGATACACACGGTGGCGACCGACCACGCGCCGTTTGACTTCGGCACACAGAAGCAACTTGGGCGCGACGAGTTCACGAAGATTCCGAGCGGCATGCCGACGCTGGAGGACCGGATCAATCTGCTCTTCACGTATGGCGTGCTGGAGGGGCGCATGGATCTGCAGCGCATGGTGGATGTGGCAAGCACGCAGCCGGCGAAGCTGTTTGGGTTGTATCCGAAGAAGGGCGCGATCCAGGTTGGCAGTGATGCGGACCTTGTCGTCTACGATCCCTCGCATGAGGGCACGATCTCCGCAAAGACCCATTCGATGAACGTGGATTACAATCCGTTCGAGGGGTGGACGATCAAGGGGCGACCGGAAGTGGTCACGGTTCGCGGCGAGGTCGCGGTGCAGCATGGACGATTCGTTGGCCGAACGGGGCGTGGCCGGTTCATGGCCCGCCATCCGGCCTCCTGACTCGTCCCCACGGGTTGAAATCACGCCGGCTTGGGTTAATTTACCCGGAACGCCTTGGAGGGCAGGCATGAGTAGACGCAGTCTGGTCCGGATGTTGGTCGCCTTGGCCTTTGCTGTTTCGGCGCAACGGATTTGCGCGGCGGAAGCGTGGCGGGGCGAGGCGGATATAGAATTTTCTGGAACATCGACACTTCATGATTTCGAAGGGAACGTGAAGGCTGATCCGTTCATCGCCAATGTGTCGATCGACGGGAAGACGGCCACGCTGGGCGGGACCGTGGTGGTCGCGGTGGTGCAGATGAACACGGGGCATTCCAAGCGCGACGCCAACATGCGTAAGATGTTCGACTCGTTGCACTTCCCTAGAATTGTTGGGGTGGTGGACCCCGTCCAGATCGACACCGGCGCAGCCAGGTTGCGCGTGCCGATGAAGCTCACGATCAGGGATCAGACGCAGACGGTTTCGGCGAAAATCAAGGGCTGGAAAACCGACGGCAACTCCGTGCAGTTTGAACTGGAGATGACGCTCTCGCTGAAGGAAAGCGGGTTGGTGCCGCCGACGATTCTTGGGATCATCAGGGTGGGTGATGCGGTTCCTGTTCGGGCGCACGTGGTCTTGAAGGGACCTACCTACGATGTAGCTTCGGCGGGACCATGACGAAAGGGCAGGTGGGGTAGTGAGCGTCTATATACATCACATAGAGACCTTGGTGCCTGAGACCTCTTATCCTCAGGACGTGGCGCGGGATTTGATGAAGCAGTGGGTCGGAACGGACCGGCAGCGGCGTATGGTGCATGCGATCTACGACCGGTCGGGCATAGAGAAGCGCCACAGCGTGCTGCGCGATTTTCTTCCGGGCGCCGAGCCGGAGTTGTTTCATACGGACGCAGCGGGGCGGCTTCAGGAATCCGGCACCGAGGAACGCAACCGGGTGTTTGCCCGTGAATCGAAACGAATGTCGGTGGAGGTGGCCCGCAATCTGTTTCGGCGCGTGAAGGGCTTCACAACCGGCGATATTACGCATGTCATCACGGTCTCGTGCACGGGTTTCTATAATCCCGGGCCTGACTATCACATCGTGCAGGAGTTGGGTCTTTCGGACGCGACGCAGCGATATAACCTTGGGTTCATGGGCTGCTATGCTGCGCTGCCTGCGCTGCGCATGGCGGCCCAGTTTTGTGAGGCGAATCCGCGCGCGACCGTCCTCGTAGAGTGTCTTGAACTTTGCAGTCTCCATATGCAGGTCAGGGACGACGAGGATTCCCTGTTGGCAAATGCGCTCTTCTCCGACGGTGCGGCGGCCGTGCTGGTGAGTTCGCATGAACCTGCTCCGGGGGCGAATGCGTTTCGCATTGGCCCGTTTCTCTCGGCGCTTGCGCCGTCCGGCCGCAAGGACATGGCGTGGGAGATCGGCAACCGTGGATTTAACATCGTGTTGTCCAGCTATGTGCCGGATGTCATCGCCTCGAACATCGTGACGATCCTTGAGCCGGTGCTCGCGACGGCGGAACTGGAATTGAAGGACGTGGAAGTTTGGGCGGTGCATCCGGGCGGTAAGGCGATCGTGGACAAGGTGTCGCGGGCGCTGTCGCTTCAGCCCGGGCAAGTACAGCCGTCGCGCGACGTGTTGCGCGACTACGGGAACATGAGCAGCGTGACGATCCTCTTTGTGCTGAAGAGCATTCTTGATCGGGCGGAAGCGGCGGGTCGCGTGTGCGCGATGGCCTTTGGGCCGGGATTGACGATTGAAGTCAATCTGTTGGAACACGTTCCTGCCGCGTTGCATGCGTCGGCTGTTGCGGAAAAGTCGTCTGGCTCATGAGTAACCAACTCTCGGTCGATTCAAGTCCATCCTACACCACGGCCCAGCGCGTCGTCGCGTTCCTGGCCGGCTTGGTTTGTCACGTTACATTTCTAGCCGGGGTTGGACTGATGGTGTTCTCGATATACACAGGCATGGAGTATGGCTTTGGCAGGTTGCATGGTGTGTGGGCGCTGCTGGCGAATTCGATGCTGTTGCTGCAGTTTCCGATAGTGCACTCGTGGCTGCTTTCGGTTCCGGGGCGGAAGTGGACGGCAAGGTGGGTTCCGCTGGGCCTTGGCCGCGAGCTTTCGACGACAACCTTCGCGACGCTGGCGTCGATTCAATTGCTGGTGGTGTTTCTCCTCTGGTCGCCGTCGGGCGTGACGTGGATGCATCTTCATGGCGTCGCCGGCTGGGTGATGACCGTGCTCTATGCCGCGGCCTGGTTGCTTGTTGGAGTGGCGATGTGGGACGCGGGGCTGGCGTTGCAGACGGGTTTCCTGGGGTGGGGCGCCGTGGTTCGCGGAAAGCATCCTGAGTATAAGACGTTCCCTCAAGGTGGAACGTACCGGGTGTCCCGCCAGCCGATCTACCTGGCGTATTCCCTGATGCTTTGGACGGGGCCGGTTTGGACGCTGGATCGCGTGGCCCTGGCCCTGCTTTGGACGGCCTACTGTATGCTGGGGCCGATGCTGAAAGAGCGGCGATATCTGAAGTACTACGGCGATGCCTACCGGGCGTACCAGCGAGAGGTTCCGTACTGGTTTGGCTGGTCGCGCAAGTGATGCGGCAACGCGTCGGTTAGTCCGTCTTGCCGGAGAACGCCCAGTTCAGGATGTCGTGGTTTTCGTACGCGCTCCACGTCGCCGAGGTGAATCCGACCCAAGCCTTTCCTTCGTCGAGTTCCATCACCTCGTCGAGGAATAATTGTACAGCGAGGATGGGCGTGCTGACGTCGTCCATGTACACGTAGAGATTGCCGGGAACGTATTCGATCCGCACGGTATGCACTTCGCCATCGGTCATTTCCGGTACATTGGGGGTGACGCCGAGCGCGTAGGATTCGTATTCCAGGTTGGATTCCGTGCCGAGCGTATGCACGGCCACATGGTTGTCATTCACGTCGCGCACAACGTCCTGTCCGCTCTCATCGTTGTCCCACGTATCAAACTCTATGGCCACGCTGTTGGAAATGCCGGCATAGCCGATGCCGCCACCGGGGTAGCCGAGCGCGCCGGGACTCGCGTTCTGAATGACAAACGCAAACCCGTCACCGCCCGTACTCGTGGTGACATCCGGGGTGAATTCGGAGCGCGGATCGGTGATGCGAAACTGGAACATGGTGCTGAAGCCTTTGGACACATCCTGCTTCGACGAGAGCCAAGCGGCGCCACGCTGGATTCGCGCGGATGGTGTGAGCCGGATATAGCGGTCCGTGCGCCGGGCAGAGCCTCGCAGGAGTATCGTTTCATCCGTGCCGAACTTGGAGGGAGCCGTGCCGAGATGGTTGAACAAGATCTGGGCGGACGCAGAGGCGGTGAGCAGGGCGAATGCGGCGAAAGCGGACAACGCGGGTGATTTCATGTACGACCTCCCCTTGGTGCATTTATACCCTCTTCCGGGCACACCGTACATATTGGACACGGGCCGCAGCTTTTTGTTGGTTCATTTTGGCCATCTTCCGCTATTCTCTGAGCGCTTTCCGCGCGTAACAACAGAGGTGGAGACATGGCTGCGTATCCTTTTGCTGAGATCGAGAAGAAGTGGCAGGCGAACTGGGCGAAGAACCGTACCTTCGAAGTTCCGGTTCATCCCGACACCTCGAAACCCAAGTTCTACGTGCTGGATATGTTCCCGTATCCGAGCGGCGCAGGCCTGCATGTCGGCCATCCCGAGGGATACACGGCAACGGACATTGTCGCCCGCTACAAGAGGATGAAGGGCTTCAACGTGTTGCATCCGATGGGCTACGACTCCTTCGGTTTGCCTGCGCAGCAGTATGCGGTCGAGCACGGCATCCATCCGCGTGTCACCACAGAGCGCAACATCGCCAACATCGAGCGGCAGATCAAGATGTTCGGGTTCTCCTATGACTGGTCCCGCCGCGTCGCGACGACCGATGTGGACTACTACCGCTGGACGCAATGGATCTTCCTCCAGATGTTCAACGCGTGGTTCGATGTCGATCAGCAGAAGGCGCGTCCGATTTCGGAACTGGAAGCGAAGCTGAAGAAGCAGGGGCTTGCCGGCCTCGCGTTGCGCAAGGCTGTGGATGAGCAGCGCCTCGCGTATATGGCCGAGGTGCCGGTGAACTGGTGCCCCGCGCTCGGCACCGTGCTTGCGAACGAAGAGGTGACCAACGAGGGGCGCTCGGATCGCGGCAACCATCCGGTGTATCGTCGCGCATTGAAGCAGTGGATGCTGCGGATCACCTCGTATGCCGAGCGACTTGTCGACGACCTCAAGCTCGTGAACTGGCCCGAGTCGATCAAGATCATGCAGCGCAACTGGATCGGCCGCTCGGAAGGGGCGGAGGTGCAGTTCCAAGTTGCAGGTTCCACGTTCCACGTGGTGGTGTACACCACCCGGCCGGATACATTGTTCGGCGCGACCTACATGGTGCTGGCTCCGGAACATCCTCTGGTAGAGAAGGTTACGACGGGGGTGCAACGGGCCGAGGTCACGGCCTACGTCGAGCAGGCGGGCCGGAAGTCCGAAATCGAGCGGATGACCGAAGGCAAGGAGAAGACCGGCGTATTCACCGGCGCGCACGCGATCAATCCGGTGAACCAGCAGAAGATTCCGATCTGGGTTGCGGACTACGTCATGATGGGATACGGGACGGGCGCGATCATGGCGGTGCCTGCGCACGACACACGCGATTTCGAATTCGCCACGAAGTTTGACCTGCCGATCATCCAGGTGGTCAAGCCGCCAGAAGGCATCGACTGGAAGGGTTATGTCGATGACGGCGTCGCCGTAAATTCCGGAAAATACGACGGGCTGACCACGCCGGAGTTCAAGAAGAAGATCACGGCTGAATTGGAAGCGCAAGGGCTGGGCCGGTTCGCGGTGAACTACAAGCTGCGCGATTGGATCTTCAGCCGTCAGTGGTATTGGGGCGAGCCGTTCCCGATCGTGCATTGCGACGCGTGCGGCACGGTCGGTTTGCCGGAGAGCGAGTTGCCGTTGCGGCTGCCGGACCTGGAAGATTTCACGCCCGAGAAAAGCGACGATCCGAACACGCCGCCGAAGCCGCCGCTTGGGCGGGTGAAGGATTGGGTGACGGTGGCGTGTCCGTCGTGCGGCAAGCCCGCGCAGCGCGAGCTGAACGCGATGCCACAGTGGGCGGGTTCGTGCTGGTATTACCTGCGGTATCTTGATTCGAAGAACGCGACGCGGTTCTGCGATCCGGCGGCGGAGAAATACTGGATGAGTCCGAACGGCGTGGACCTCTACGTCGGCGGCGCGGAACACGCGGTGCTGCATCTGCTTTATGCACGATTCTGGCACAAGGTGTTGTTCGATCTCGGTCATGTGTCGCAGCCGGAGCCGTTCGGTAAGTTGTTCAACCAAGGTATGATACGCAGCTTCGCGTACAGGGATTCGCGTGGCATCTGCATCGGTTACGACAAGGTGGATCTCAGCGGCGACAAACCGCGTCACAAGGACACGGGCGAAGAGTTGGCGGAGACCATCGAGAAGATGTCGAAGAGTCTCAAGAACGTGGTCAACCCGGACGAGGTCATCGGCGATTACGGCGCGGATACGTTTCGACTCTACGAAATGTTCATGGGTCCGCTGGAGGCCTCCAAACCCTGGAACACGCGCGACGTGCCGGGTGTGCATCGTTTCCTGAATCGCGTGTGGCGGTTGGTGGTGCCCGACGAGGATCATCCGGCGTTGATGGTTGACGGACCGGCCGATCCGGAGATCGAGCGTCTGCTGCACCGGCTATTCAAACGGGTCGGGGATGACATCGAGGAGATGAAGTTCAACACGGCGATTTCGGCGATGATGGAATTCGTCAATGCCGTTTACAAAGCGGGCCGCATCGAGCGCTCGCAGGTCGTGCGGTTTCTGTTGGTGCTTGCGCCGCTGGCGCCGCATCTCGCGGAAGAATTGTCGGAACGACTGGGGCGCAAGGAGTCGCTGGCCTATGAACCGTGGCCGGTGGCGGATCAGAAACTGCTGGTCGACGACATGGTGGAGATTCCCGTGCAGGTGAACGGCAAGCTGCGCGGCCGGGTGAAAGTCCCCGCCGGCGCGAAGCAGGATGTGGTGGAGGCGGCAGCGCGGGGGGACGCAGCGATTGAGGCGCACATCACCGGCAAGACGATCCGCAAGATTGTGTACGTGGCCGGCCGACTGATGAACTTCGTGGTGAGCTGACGGAAAACGGCCGCCTTCGTCACGCGCATGGCGCGGCTACGGCGAGCCAAGGAAGACGGAAGACGGAAAACGGAAAAGGGAAGAGGGATATGGGAAAGAGGTTTGAAGAGCTTCCTGTCTGGCGGGATAGCCGGGTGCTCGTGAGGGATGTTTATGTGCTGACCCGTCGCGCGCCGTTCTCTCGTGATGCGGGCTTGTGTGATCAGCTCCAGCGTGCCGCAGTTTCCGTTTGTTCCAATATCGCCGAGGGTCATGAGCGGGGCACGACCCCGGATCTCATTCAGTTCCTCTTCTACGCCAAGGGCAGTGCCGGGGAAGTTCGGTCGCAACTTCATCACGTCGAAGACCTTGGCTACGCCGAACCCGCCGAGTGTGAACGGATGCGTCAGGCAGCGGAGGGGATTTCGAGGCAGATCGCGTCATGGATCAAGTCGATGCAGGGACCGGATTTCTCTGCGGGGCCGAAGCATCACAAGGAACCGGACCGCGGCATCGAGGCTTTTTGGAAGAAGCTCGGCATGGAGCGGGACGCCAGCGGATTGTATCGGCCAAGGCCGCATTCGAGTGTATCATGAATTCCGTTTTCCGTCTTCCGTTGCTTGTCCTCATTTTCTCTCTTCTCCTGTTGCCTGCGGCGGCGCAGCCGCCGGGTGTGCCGCGTGGGATCGGATTGGGTTTGTCCGTGGATGCGGAGTGCGCGCTCGGCAATGAGGTGGATGTGAGCCGGGCGAAATGGTCGGTGGACTATCAGCTTCCGAAGGTGCGGGGTGGGATGCCGGGCGTGGGGCTGGCGCAGGAGTTCAGCCGCTATGATTTCGCGGACGAGATGGCGCCGGAATTCGAAGCCAGTCTGGCTGATGCGCGAAGCGACGAATTCAGTCTGAGCTATCGTCGCGCTCTGCGGCCCAAATGGTTCTTCTTCGGCAGCGCGACGGCGGGGAGTTCCATCGAGCGCGGTGCGGAGTGGAGCAGCGGCGTGACGTACGGTTTCTTCGGGGCATGGCGCTATGCCGCGTCCGAGACGCTGGGGCTCTCTCTGGGCGTTGCTGGATTCACTCGCTTGGAAGATCCTCCGATGGCTTTCCCGTTTCCGGCGATCGACTGGCAGATTACGGATCGTCTTTCGCTCCGCACGGAGAGGGGTGTGACGCTGGCGTGGGATATGGATGGCGAGGGCGGCTGGGTTGCGGAATTGGCAGCCGCGTACGAGAGCCATGATTTCCGTTTGGATGATGACGACGTTGCGCCGCGTGGCGTCCTGCGGGACAACAGCATTCCTGTGACGGTGGGCCTGAAGTGCAAGTCTGGACCTTTGTTCCAGGCCCGTTTCTGGCTGGGAACCACGGCATGGCAGGAATATGAACTGGCCGACGAGGACGGGCACAGCGTGGCGAAAGAATCCGGAAATACGGCGGTTCTGGCCGGCGCGGAGGCTGCATTTCAGTTCTGATGCAGCTAAACGGCGAGACTTGGTCCGGATACTATTACACTGTGTCGCGAACGGCGCATGGCAGGGGGGAATAGCATGAATCCGGACGAAGAGGTCAAAGTCAAATCCAGTCGCGACGCTTTTGCGAGCATCGCCTTCTGGCAGATACTGGCGTTTGTCTTCCTGCTGGTTTTTGTCTGGGCGAGCGAGTTACTCGACTTCCCCGCGCAGGCGTTCGGCGACGAGGGTGGACGCTTCAGCATCTATCGGGCGAGCATCATCTCGGCGGCGATCCTTGCGGTCGCCGTGGTGGTGGTCGGGCACACCTATGAACGGCAGCGCGCGCTGCTCCGAAGTCTTCTCAAGACCTGCATGTACTGTCATCGCGTCGAGACGCCCGAGGGCAAGTGGGAACACGTGGAAGTATACTTCATCCGGCACTATCCCGTGCCGATGGACCGTACGGCCTGCCCGACGTGCGAGGCGATGCTCAACGATGCGGCGTCCAAGAAAGTTCTCGAGACGATCAACAAGTCCTGAGCCGCACGATTTTTCCCCTGGCCGCAGGGTGGCCTTTCGGGCAGGCAAGGGTTGGAAAAATCAGAAACCGTTTTTCCAACCCTTGGAAAAACCTCGGCAGCTTGCTCCGAAGAACCCCGGGGAGGTACGCGTGACAGAGTTGGAACTCGGCGCATGGGAGAGGGTGAAAGCGTTCGTCGAGGAGCGCGGCCCCGTGCGCACGATGTTGCTCCTCTTCGCCTTGCTGCTTCTGGTCTTTTCCGGCGTATCCATCATGTCCACCCCGAAGCACGAGGTGATCTATGGCCGTGGCGAGATCCTGGTCCCGGCGGTCACCAATCAGGCGCTTGCGATTTATACGCTCGAAGTCGGCAACACGGGGCGGATGGTGCAGAGCAATGTGACGGTGATGCTGCATGCGGAGCCGCTGCAATACGCACTGCTGCAGCCCGAGTTCAAGACGTTTGGCGTGTCGCCCCGCGCGGTGACGACGAACCGGACGGACGCCGTGGTGGGTTATGGGATTGGGCGGCTGGAGCCGGGTGACCGGGTGAAGATGACGGTGCTGATTTCGCGGAAAGGCGGGGGGTACTATACGAAGGACGAAATCTTTGCCGGGGTTCGGCCGGAGCAGGGCGAGGCGAAAGTGGGCGACCCGGCCTCGACGCAATTCGCCCGATTCATCTTCAAGGTCTTCGGCGATATTCTGCCGTTTTGACGGAGTCTTCCGTTCAGATTTGATTCCTCTCTGTTCTGCAAACGTTGAGCCTGACATTTTCTGTTTCCCGGGTTACTAATCTCCCTGACGGAGGGGTGGCTGAGTGGTTTAAGGCGCCGGTCTTGAAAACCGGAGTATCCTTACGGGTACCGGGGGTTCGAATCCCTCCCCCTCCGCCATGTTTCTTTGGAGGAAGCTGTGCGGCGTTTTCTTGTTTCTATTCTCTTTGGTTTTTTTGCTGCGTCGACATGGGCCCAGGCGCCGGTCAATTTGCTTCAGGATCCGAGCTTCGAGGAGGCGTTGTACGAGCCATTCTCGACAAACTGGTCGACGTGGGGCGGAACTTCATGCGAGGCGGTGACACCGCGTTCGCGCTCGTTCGTGGCGAAGCTGTTCGGCATGTCGCGTGGCGAGGTCAATCACTCCGGCGTCTTTCAGGATGTTCCTGCTGTCGAGGGAAAGCGCTATATCGCCAGCGCGTGGTTTCGCCAGAATGGGGGAGACACGCTGCAGGGTGACAACGAGGCCTGGGTGAAGTTGGAGTTCTGGGGCGAGAGCGGAATGATCAGCAAGGTTCAGTCTCCCACAAGACTCCGGGCGAAGGATGCGGCGAACAAGTACGTCTTCATCAGCACGGGGCCGGTCAAGGCGCCGGCGGGTACGACCAGGGCGCGGTTTGTGGCCACGTTCAAGCAGGGCGCAGACAACGCGCGCGGGGCGGTCCTTGTGGATGATGCCGAGCTGCGGGAAGTGCCGTAGGGGCGAGCAAATACGCCGGGGACGGAGCCCCGGCCTACAACGGACCCGAGACGATGCTGATGTAGGCCGCCCCTCTGTGGGCGGCGAGAACGCGCCGGGGACAGAGCCCCGGCCTACAACGGACCCGAGATGATGTTGATGTAGGCCGCCCCTCTGTGGGCGGCGAGAACGCGCCGGGGACGGAGCCCCGGCCTACAACGGACCCGAGATGGCGCCGGGGACAGAGCCCCGGCCTACAACGGACCCGGGATGACGCCGGGGATAGAGCCCCGCCACCTACGGCGCCTGACGCACGGTTATCCGATAGAAGCGGCTGGTGATGCTGCCAGCCGTTGTGTCGACCACGTTGGTGATGCCGTCCGAGGCGACGGTGATGTTGGTCCACGTGCCGAGCGGTTCGAACGGGCCGCCCTCCACAAGGCTGCCGTCGAAGTGGTGGATGGCGTATACCTTGTTCGTGCGCGCGAACCATTCCACGACCACGCCGGACGCTGTGGAATCCGCCATGCTGCCGAGTTCAAACACGCTGGTGTTGCTGTTTGGATTGGTGCCGGCGATCACTTCATCGCCATCGTTCAAGCCGTCGTCATCGGAATCCGCATCGTTCGGGTTGGTGCCCGTGTCGGTTGGGCCATTCCATATGCCGGTGTTGGTTTCGTAGATGTCGAGGATGCCGTCGCCATCGCTGTCGGTGCCGGCGCTGGTGTCGTTGATGCTGAGGTAGAGGCCGTTGGTGAACGGGCCGGAAGCGCCCGTTGACGTGTTCGTGAACAGCACGTAGTCGAGGTGGCCGACATACGTTGCGTTGGCATCCAGCATGTACATCAGGATGGCGATCTCTTTGACGTCCTCGGGATTGAGTGTGCCGGTGAACTGGTCCATGTTCGCGGAGATCGTGTCCCACGGGCTGCCGGGGGTGTAGGTCTTGCTGTAGCTGCTGACTCCGCCGGTGCTGTCCTTGACCTGTATTTCCAGTTTCGTGTTGTGGCTGCTCTCTTCGTAGAAATCGAAGGCGAGGCCGACCTGGGCGAGATTGGTTGGAAGCGCGAACGAGTTGGCGTAGGTGTAGGCCATGTAGTAGGCCGACGTACCCAGCGCGTTCGTGTGGCTTCCGTAGACCCACCAGCACCCCTTGCTCAGGTGGCTGGCCACGGCGCTGTAACCGAAGTTGTAGTACTGTTGCCCGCCCGTGCCGAAGCATCCGGCCGTCCACGGGGCGGGCTCCTTATAGTCTCCGATGGTGCGGTCCTCGAAACTGTCGATCACATCGTTGCCGGTCTCGGGTGTGCCTCCGCTGACGGCCACATACGGCGTGCCGGTGAAGCAGACGCGGTCGATGAAGGCGACGTAGGTGACGTCCCGCTGGGCGGCCTGCATCACAAGTGTCAGTTTCTTCACATCCGACGTGTTCATCGTGCCGGTGAATTGCGACAGGCGCGCGCGCACGTTGCTCCACGCCGTTCCGGTGTAGGGTTGGGTGTAGCTGAGCGCGCCGCCGGAGGAATCCTCGACCTTCATCTCCAGCGTGCCGGTGAACCCGTTGGTGTCGCGGTAGTCGAAGGAGAACCAGATGTTGGTGCGTTCCGCGGGCCCTGGAAGGGTCCATGCCGTGCTGAATTCGCGCACCATGCCGAAGCCGCCCCAGGCTTTGGGACTCGGAATCATGCAGGTGAGGAATACGGCGTTGGTGCCCTCGAACGCCTTGTCGGTGATGCCGCGGGCTTCGTTGGCCGCGCCGTTGCTCTCCGCGTACGCGAATGAAGCCCACGGGAGGATGTACGAGGCGCCATCGCCCGGCGCACGGTCTTCGAAATTGTCCACGACGTCATGGTTGTTGGAGGTCGGGCCGCCGAAGCTGCCGCTGATCGTGCGCGCGCGCCAGGCGAAGGGGCCGGTGCCGGAGGCGGTGAGGACGAAGGCGTTGGTGCCGGAGCCGGCGCTCATGACGACGCTGCTGGAGACGACGGCGACGGAGCCGGTCATGAGGTCGAGGAACACGGTGTAGACTTCGGTGCTGGCCATGCTCGTTTGCCAGACATCGGCGCGGCTGAGCGGGGTGGGGTACTCGGAGGAGAGGTAGGAGGGTAGTTCCTGCCAGAGCACGGATACATTGCAGAGCTGGCCGTTGGTGACGGTGGCGGGCAGGGAGACGGGTTTCGCTCCCCAAAGCACGCGGGTTTCGAGGCGGCACTCGCCCTGGGTGGTGGCGCCGTTCTGCAGCCAGGCGTGCAGCTTCCACGTGGCGCCTTCGGCGGACGAGACATGGCGCGGGTTGGCGAGGTCGGGATCGGGGACGAGGAGGCTGAGCGTGTTGGTGCCGATGTTGGAAACACCGGCGACGTTGGTGCGGAAGAACTCCGTGACACCGCCATCGGTGCGTTCAAGGGCGAGGTAGAGATCCAGCGACGCGCCGCGCGTATCGTAGCCGACCTTGACCGGGACGGTGCTGCCTTTGGGCCAGATGCCGGGCGGTTCGGTGGCGATCCAAACCTTGGACGCGCTCGTGTTCACGAGCGACTCGTTGTTCGTGTAGGCGTAGAGGAGGACGTATTCGTCGCCGGCGAGCGTGAGACTGACGATGCCGTCGGACGCGGTTTCCATGACGCCGCCGGCGGAGCTGAGGCGCTCAACCGTCTTGCCTTTCATCAGGTTGGTGGCCGTGACGGTGATGGTGACGGCGTTGGAGCTTTCGTTGAGGAGCGAGATCAGCACGCTGCCGTTGGTACAGGTGCGGAAATCGGGGACAACATAGAAGTAGCCGGCTCCGGAGATGTCGACCGCAGGGTCCATGCCGAACCAGGTGCGATAGATCGCGCGGCCCCAGTCGTAGTGAATCTGCCAGACCATTTCCTCGGCGCGCGGGCTGAGCCACCACATCGGCACCATATCGCCGAGGGTGAAGGTGTTGATGGCGGCCTTGCCTTGGGCCCCATGGCCTTTGATTTGGAGGCCGGGGAGGGTTCGGATGCCGTAATAATCGTAGGATGAGTTGACGACGGTTGTGCCGGAAGCCGCGGTGACGTTGGCCTGCCTGATCCACGTGGTGACGTTGGTCCAGACGTAGGTGGCGTTCAACGGTCCGAGTGTGGTCAGGTACTGAAGGTTGACGCTGGTGTACGGTTGTTCCCAACCGCCTGAGATGCCGCCGTGCCAGAAGTTGGTGGCGCCGGCGACGGACAGGCCGAAGATGTCGGAGATGATCGGGGCCCAGCCGGGATTCTCCTTGTGGTAGGAATCGTAGCGGCCGGGAAGGACGCCGTTGGCATGGATGTTCACACCGGCGGCGATCACGTTGGTCAGCGCGCTCACGCGATTGCTTCGCATCATGAACGCATGAGAGAGGAGGAGGGCGCGGGCATTGGTGTAGGTGCCGGCGTCGAGGTCATCCTCGTCGATGAAGTTCGGTTCGTAGCCGAGGCGCTTGAGTCCGCCCCACAGCATGCAATTCTCCTGGTTCGCGCGACCCCAGACCATGTCGGCGTCGCTGGACCAGTACCAGTTGATATCGGTCGGTGGATTACGGGAAGCGCCGAAGAGATTGTGGACGTTGACCTGCTCCATGCGGCGGAAGGTCTCGGCGATGTTCCAATAAACGGGGCTCTTGATCAGCCGGGTTTGCTGGACGATGCCGAAGCCGGCCTCGCGGATCTGTGAGCCACCGAAGGGGCGATCGTTCCACGTGAAGATGTGGGTACCGATGCCGCCGGCCATGAGGACTTCCCAGACCTGGCCGGGCAGTGCCTGCGGTTGGCGTCCGGCGGCGCCGGGAAAGAGATTCTCCGTACTGCTGTGGCCGGTTTCGGTGACGAGGACGGGCAAGCCGGACTGGTCCTGGTACTTGGTGATGCCGAACTGGGCGGTCCGGAGTTCGTTGCCTTCCGAGGCCCATGCGTAGTTGTTGATCGACCAGAAATCGAGAGCGGCGCCCGCGGCCATGCAGCGGGCGACGATGGTCTTGGCATCCTCGCATGTGTTGTTGGCGTCGAAGCCGCTGTAGATGCCGCCGACCATGGAGTAGCTGCGGAGGTGGTTGGTGTCGGCATTCTTCGCGGCGACGGAGCCGATGGCAACAAAGTCGCCGACGCTTTTCTTCCGCCACTGGATGAGATCGTGGTAAGCGGGATAGTAGCGGTTTTGGAGGTCGGGAGTGCCAGGTTCGTTGTTGCCGGGGTAGTTGGTGGGCATCAGCACGGCATCGAAGTTCGCGTAGGCCGTGCCCCACTTGCCGTTCAGGGCGGAGATACTGCCCCCATACAGGTTCGTGAGGTACGCGCGGAAGGAGGGGAGGGAGTAGTTGGTATCGTAGCCGACAAACAGGTGCGGGTCGTTGGCTTCCCACAGATCAAAATAGGCGTACTCGTTGCCGAGGATCCAGCCGGCGACGGCTTTGCTGTCCTTGTAGCGCGCGGTGACGCGACTGATGAAGTCCGTGTAGGCGGCGCGGGCGAGGGGGTGCTCGTAGTTGAGGAGATTGGCGGTTTGGTTGCTGCTGTTGACGCCCTTCCATGAGTTGCTGGCCCAGCCCGGCGCATACTGGTAACCGATCAACACGAAGAGGCGCAGGCCGTATTTCTCGGCGGTGGCGATGATGTGGTCGGTCGCGGTCCAACTGAACATATCGTTGGTCGGCTCGATATAGCCCCACGTGAAGTCAACGCGGAGGGAGTCCGCGTGCATCTTCTTCATCTCGAGGAGATCGTAATCGATCTGTTCGGGTGACTGCGTGGCGAATACGGGTGGGTTGATGGTCTGGTAGGCGAACCCGTGGGGGACCCAGTAGTTGGTGGTCAGCGGGTCCCAGAAATAGCCGTTGCGCATCTCGATGCATTGGCCGCCGGCGAAGGCGGCGGTGGAGGCAATCCACAACGCGAAGACAAGCCCCTTGAACCCCCATGAACGGGTGGTGGTCATACTCTTATTAATGTACTTCACTTGGCACCTCTTTGCGTAGGGGACGCGGTGGACTTTCGGACAACCAAACGGGTTGGCGTGATGGACGTGGTCGGGACGTAGTCGGCCTCGGTCATTTTCCGGCGGAGGCGGAGAACGGCTTCACGGCCAATCAGCTCCTTTTCGACGTGGATGGTGGTCAGGGGCGGCGGTGTAAGCGAAGCCCACGTGGTGTCGTCGAAGCCGACGATCGACAGGTCTTCGGGAATGCGGAGGTCGGAGTGTTCGTAGAAAGTCTGCAAGGCAGCCGAGGCCATTTCGTCATTAAAGAAGAACGCGCCGGTGGGTTGGGGGTTGGCTGCGATGATGCGCGTGGCGGCGAGGCGGCCGCTGCGCGGAGAAAAGTCGCCGGGGATGACTTGGACCTGATCGCGGCTGATGCCGGCTTCGTCGACGGCTTCCCACGCGCCGGCGAGGCGATCCTCGGTGATCTTGAGGCCGGGTATGCCGGTGACAAAGGCGAGGCGGCGGTGGCCCAGGCTGATGAGATGGCGGGCGGCTTCGTAGCCGCCGCTACGGTTGTCGATGAGAATGGAATCCAGAGCGGCGCCGCGGCAGGTGTCGTCGATCAGAACAGCGGGCATGCCGGTGCCGGCGAGGTGCCGGATGGTTTCGTGAGGGAAGCCGCCGATGAGCACAATGCCGTTGAGTTGCGCCTCGCCGATGATGCGGGAGATGGCGGAAGCGGATTGGCCGACGGCGCTGATGATGACGAGGTGGCCGTTGATTTCCTGCAGTGCGGTTTGCACGGCGTCCATGATTTCGGTGTGGTAGCGGCCGGTCCTGCCGTTGTCGCTCACGGAGATCACCCAGCCGATGGCGGGAACGCGCGATGACTTTTGCTGTCGCGCCGAATCGTCGAGGACGAACGTGCCCCTGGAGGGGACGGAGCGGAGGTGACCGGAGAGAGTGAGTTGGGCGATCGCGCGGCGGACGGTGGCCTTGTGGATGGAGTACTTGCGAGCGAGGTCATCCATCGACGGCAGCATGGAGCCGGGTTTCAGGCGGCCGTTCTCGATGCGCTCGCGGAGAACGTCTGCAAGCTGGCGGTAGAGCAGTTTTTGTTTGGCGCGTCCGCGGGTGAGGTCGCGCTCGCCGAGTCGATGAGTGGGATTCATACGTATCCTTCCCGGTCTTTTCTAAAACTGTACCGGATATGTACTGGATGGTAAAGTAGTTTTCACAACTTTTTCGTGTGGGACGGTATGGGTGGTGAGAGAGAGGGGTTTCTATACAGCAGCAGGCCATGGCGGGTATCTCTTTAGCGGCTTGCATAGGGCGAGCGACTTTGCGATGTTGGCACAAAATAACCCGGAAACTTCCTCGTTCTTGAGAAAGGAGCGCGCATGAAGAGCCGTTTCATAGTTCCCGTACTGGTCCTGTTGCTGGGGGGATTTCTCTCGGGGGGCTGTGCCAGCACCAGCACCAAGATGCTGGATCTCAAACTGGGCATGACGCCGGAAGAGGTTCTGAATACGGTGGGCAAGCCGTTTACCGTTCGCGCGGCGAAGCAGTACGAAGAGAGCAACACGGAAGTCTGGGAGTATCTGCCGCGTCCTTTTACGCTCAATCCCCGCAGCTACTGGGTCTATTTTGAAAAAGACAAAGTGGTGCAGTGGGGCGAGCCTGGCGATTTCGCGCCCGTAGCCACGCCCGGCACGGTCACCGAGTACCTGAATACGAAGGTGCGGTAAGCCGACTTGAGCCCACTGCGCGGCTTGGAAAGCGAACGGAAGGTATGTTGAGCGGCAGAGAGATGGTACCCCCCGCCTGTGCGGCCCGCGCGGGCGGTCTGCTCGCGTGGGTGCTGGTCTTGGCCATGCCTTGCGTTGCGTCAGCCCAATTCCTGCGCATCGGTCCCTTCAACTTCACCGCCAAGGCGAAACTCGAAGGGGTGTATACCACCAACGTGGAGCAGGAGCGTCCTTCCGAAGCCACGGCGGACCGCGAGGACTACTATCTCATCACCGGGTTGGATCTCGCGTCCCGTGCGGAGATGTCGCCCAACACGGCGCTCGACATTGAGACGGGCGTGGCGATTGAGAAGCATTTCAAGCGGCCGGATCTGGATAATTCATCCGATCCTTTTGGCAAACTGAAACTGTCGGCGCTGACGGAACTGGGGCACTACACGTTCAACGCCTTCGGCGGCGTGCAGCGCACAAGCGAGTCTGCGGAGAGTACCTACGATCCGGAAGGGCGCAAGAAGCGTGATGTCCAGGATAAGTATGAGTACGGGGTGGGGATGAACTGGAAGCGCGGTGGTGTCACGCTGGAAGGGTCTTATGATTTCACGAGCGAACGGCATGCCCAGGCAGAGTTCCAAGATGCTGATCAAGATGAGCAGACGGTGAACTTTTTGGCTGGGTGGCGGATTACGAAGAATGTAGGGGTATCCTACACCATGGAGCGAACCAAGACGGACATTATCAACGACCCCGACTCGGGCGCGGGGTGGCTGACGACGGAGAACATTTCCCTCGACTGGCTCTTGCCGATTCTCAAACGGCCGTCCCTGACCTACAGTCTGGGTGTGGAGAAGGAAGATACGGATGAGAAGAAAGGTAAGTGGGAGCCGACGCATACGCTAACTCTGTCAGACGCATGGGATCTTTCGCCTGTTCTGCGACTCAGCGTGGGGGTGTCGTACTCGTACGAACAGAATCCGGAGGCGAATGACGTGGCTCTGACAGGCTTTGTCGGCTTGCAGCACGAAGTCGGGCAGACGGCCATGCAGACGCTGACTTTGTCCAAGGAACCCGTCAGGACCTTGGGATCGACCGCGGAAACGGACAATACGTCCGTGCACTATAATTTCACAAAGCGTGATCTTTTCGTTTACAATCTGACATGGACGATTGATGTGGATTACTCTTTGGACAAACCGCTAGACTCCATCGACGAACCCGAGACTGTGTGGACGTATGGGACGGGCCTGATGCATTCGCGTGCACTTTCGCGCAAGATCGAACGGCAACTTGCCTACAGGTATGACCGGGAGGATTCGAATCTAGAAGATGAAATTTTGGATGAGCATCGGGTAACGCTTTCTTATGTCTATACCTTCTAGCACGGAAATGATGTCCCTCGGTCGGCGGTGGAGGATGGCGAGTTTTCTGTGCCTGCTTCTTTTCACCGCCGTGAGCGCAACTGCGCAGAAACCTTCCGACACTTTTTCGCATCGCGTGGTGGCGGGTGATCGCCTTCGGATTTCCGTGGCAGAACAAGCTGACCTTGGTGGTGTGTACGCCGTGGCGGGTGATGGGACCATCGATTTCGGGTTTATCGGCCGGATCACCCTGGGTGATCTCACCGTGACCGAAGCGGCGGCCAAGATAGAGGGACTGCTGGAGGAGAAATATTTCAAGGATGCCACGGTAACGGTGGAAGTGCAGGAGTTTGTTGAGGGGGCGATCTTGGTCATGGGGGCAGTGAGGAGTCCCGGTTCGATTGCCTTCAGCGGGGGCCAGATCATGACGCTGATGGAGGCGATCTCTCTCTGCGGCGGGCTTGAGAAGAACGCGGCCGGCAAGGAGGTCCGCATTCTCCGGTGGAAGATAGGCGGTGGCATGGAACGGCAGACGTTGACTGTCGACGTGCAGTCCATGTTCGAAACGCTGGATTTTCGCAAGGATCAGTACCTGAGGGCCCGTGATATTGTCTTTGTGCCCACACTGGGCGGTGGTGAGGGAACCGGCGAGTACTTGGCGCTGGGCGATTTCAGCATTCCTGGCTTTCACCCGCATACAGAAGGTCTCGACGTGATTCGCGCGGTGACGCGTGCGGGCGGGGTGGGGGG
>DAISJM010000041.1:0-29067 GCA_036821485.1 Verrucomicrobiota bacterium
GCCATGGGAGGAACCCTTATGGGCATCGATGCGTATACCAACGTGTATCAATTCAGCGCCGCCCCCATCGGTGTGTATCCGCAAGTTGGATCGCACGCTGGGGGGTATCAAGTAACGATATGGGGCATTAACCTTGGTGACGGCACCGACGTGACCAACGTGACACTTTGCGGCGTCGCGGCCGCGGTGGTCAGCCAGTCGCCGACGCAAATTGTCGTGACGGCCGGCGCAGGTGAGATCGGGCTCGGCGATGTTCGTGTCTTCTCCGTCAGCTTTGGCGAAACGGTCAGCTCCAACGCATTCACGTACGCGATCGCGGAAATGATTGTCCTGGGTACCAACGGCGCCGTGATTGCCAGCGGCGAATCGGCCGAAGCAGCGAAGGGGGCCGACTTCGGGAGTCATCCGGTGTTCGGCGCATACACGAACTGGTTAGCGATCACGAACAGCGGTGATGCGGCCCTGAGCATTCTGGGCGTCGCGACGAATGGTTCCGATGCGGGCTTCTTCTCTGTTCACGATTTGCCGGCCAGCTTGATATCTGGCGGCGCGACATCATTCCGCGTGGTCTACGCGCCCACCGCCCTCGGAGGCCACGCCGCGGCCCTTTCGTTGAGCAACGACAGCACCAATACGCCGTACGTCATCAATCTGGCGGGGGCAGCGATCAAGCGGGATCAGGATGCGTTGATCTTCACGCCGGCCAGTCCGCAGGCGTATGGCACAACCAACGCGTTGAGCGTGTCCGGCGGTTCCGGTACGGGTGATGTCAGTTACGCCATCGTGTCGGGGCCGGGGACAATCGTCGGGGGGACGGGATTGACGATCACCAGCGGAAGCGGGTCCGTGCTCGTGCAAGCGACGAAGGCGGGCGATGATTTCCACAATCCGCAGAGCGTGACGGGTGCGGTTGCGGCCGCGAAGGCCGATCAAACGATCAGCTTCCCGGCCGTCGGCAACCAGTTGGCCACGAACAAGGTTGGATTGGCGGCGACGGCTTCCTCGGAGCTGGGCGTCACCTTCTCGGTGCTGTCGGGCCCGGCCGCTTTGGCCGCCGGCACCAATCTCTCGTTCACGGGCGTCGGCACGGTGAGGCTGCTGGGTGACCAGGCGGGCGACGAAAACTGGAACCCGGCACCGACCGTGACGAACACGTTTGCTGTTGCGCTGGCATTCGCGGATGTGTTCCTTGGCGATCTGAGCCAGACGTATGACGGGACGCCGCGCGTGGTGACGGCGACAACGGATCCGGCGGGGCTCTCCGTGGACATCACGTACGACGGTTCCAGTACTGCGCCGACGGCCGCGGGTAGCTACTCGGTTACGGGCTCGATCAACGATGCGACGTATGAGGGCGTTCAGACCGGAACGCTGGTCGTGGCGAAGGCCAGCCAGAGTATCGCCTTCCCGATCCCGGGTCTGAAGAAGACGAACGATGTCGTGGGCTTGGCGGCCGCGGCCTCATCGGGCTTGCCCGTGAGCTTCGACGTGCTTTCCGGCCCGGGTATTCTGAGCGGTGGGACCAACTTGTCGTTCACGAGCGCGGGCATCGTGAGAGTCGTTGCCTCGCAGCCGGGCGATGCCAACTGGCTGGCGGCGGCGAACGTCGTACGGCTGTTCCGCGCGGGAGTCTCTCCGCTCTGGACCGACTACGATGGCGATCAGATTTCGGACCTGGCGGTGTACGATGCTGCCGTCACTGCGAGCTGGTACATCCGGAAGGTGACCGGCGACGTGCTTTGCTGGGCGGAGTATATTGGGCCTTACCCGCCACCGCTGGCCTTGCCGGGCGACTATAACGGCGACGGCGTAGCCGACTTGGCGGTGTATTCCGAAGAGTTCAGCCAATGGTCTGCGCGGACGTTGTCCGGTGAAGTGCTGATGTTTAGGACGAACTGGGGCATCGCGGGCGGCGTGCCAGTGCCGGGCGATTATGATGGCGACGGGATTTTTGATCTCGTGCTTTACGATGAGGCGCATGGCAACTGGTACGCGCGGACGTTGGCCGGGCAGGTGCTCATGGTGGCGACCAACTGGGGCTATCCGGGAGCCGTGGCGGTGCCGGGTGATTATGACGGCGACGGCGCGTCAGACCTCGCGGTGTATGATCAAACGAGCGGCAACTGGTTCGTGCGGACGATTCAGGGCGATATCCTGACGATGGGCACAAACTGGGGTTACCCGGGCGCAGTGCCGGTGCCGGGCGATTATGACGCGGATGGGATTGCGGACTTGGCCGTGTATGACGAGTTGTTGGGGAACTGGTACATCCGCTCGTCGTTCAACGGGCCGGTACTGCTGTGGGGCGACAACTGGGGCTTCCACGGCGCGGTGCCGGTGCCGGGTGATTACGATGGCGACGGTCTGGCGGATATGGCGGTGTACGGCATGGACGGCTTGGCGATCCCCGCGGGTTTTGTCGGCAACTGGTACATCCGCAAACTAAACGGCGACATCATTCTGATGAACGAGAACTGGGGCTACTCCAACACGGTGCCGGTGAACGGGGAGTAGGGCGGTCGTTGCGGACGAGACGATCTGTCATTCCGAGCGCAGCGAGGAATCTCGATATCCCTCGGCCGCCTCGGGATGACAGAGAAGAAGGGGTGTCCCTGCAAGGACAAGGGGATACCGAATTCTCTGTCCTTCCTAATACGCATTCTTCCGGGCGAAGAATGTCTTCACGAGAATTTTGAAGTCGAGCGCCAGCGACCAATTCTCGAGGTAGTAGAGGTCATACTTGATCCGCTCCCGCAGATCGGTGTTGCCGCGCAGGCCGTTCACCTGCGCCCAGCCGGTGATGCCGGGCTTGTGCGCGTGGCGCCACATGTAGCGGCTGATGTCTTCCTTGAACTGCTCGACGAAAACGGGACGCTCCGGTCGCGGCCCCACGAGGCTCATGTCGCCCCTCAACACGTTCCAAAACTGCGGCAGCTCATCGAGATTGTGCCGTCGCAGGAACGCGCCGACCTTGGTCCGTCGCGGATCATCCGCCGTTGCCCAGACAGGCCCGGACTCCTGTTCGGCGTCGGTCGGCATGGTGCGTAACTTGTAGATGGTGAACACGTTACCACGTTCGCCGCAGCGATCCTGACGGTAGAAAATCGGGCCGCGCGAACTCAGTTTGATCAGTGGCGCCGCGGCAATAATGACGGGCGCTGAAGCGACAAGGCCGACCACTCCGCCGATCACGTCTTCGACCCGCTTCGCCACGCGGTTCCAAAAGAAATCGAGCGGCCACTTGCTCACGCCGAGGAGCGGAACATCGCCGATGTGCTGGACGTTCACCTTGCTCGTCAGGACGCCGAAGATGTCGGGCACCATGAGGAACGAGACAAGCGCGCGTTCGCAGCAGAGGATGATGTCGGCCATGCGGAGATGCGGGAGCGATGTGTCCGCAAGGATCACCTGGTCGACCTCGCCCTGATCGATCAGTTTCTCGAGATCATCGACCCGGCCGCGGATCAGGTTTTGATCGATAGCGGGGTCCGGGGTCTCCGTGCCGGTGGCGAGAAATCCCGTGACGCGTGAGCGGAGCCGGGGTTCATGTTCAAGCATCTGCTTCAGACGCGCGGCGACGGCGTCGGTGCCGATGACGATGACGCGGTTGACCGTCTCGCGTTTGCGCGCGATGTGGATCTCCAGCCCGAAGAGGAGCCAGCGCTCGACGAGGACGAGCAACGTTGCGGTGAAGAACGAAATGCCGGCGACGACACGTGAGAAGGGCGGGTCGGTGCGGATGACGAACGCAAGGGCGATGGCGAGGAAGATGCCGTAGCCCGACGCACGCACGATGCGCGGGATCTTGTCGCCGAAGCCGCCGAGTTGCGGGCGGACATAAAGGCCCAGCGCGCGGAAGATGAAAAGGAAGAGGAGCGTGGCGATGCCGCTGCCGTACCAGTAGAGCTCGCGCGGCGGAAGAAGCTCATGCCGGAGCGGGACCCAGCCGGTGTCGAAGCGGATATAGACCGCCAGCATGAATCCGGCGAAGATGGCGATGGCATCGGCCAACACCGCGAGGGTGCTGGACATGACATCGAAAGTGTCGCGCGTACGCATGGCAGTAGACTAGAGTTCCAAGTTGCAAGTTCCAAGTGCCAAGTTTTGCGCCGGAAAGCGGCCGTACGCAGCGGTTTTCCAACCCTTGGAAAAAAGCGCGCGAGATTTTCCAACCCTTGGAAAAATGGGCTAAAGTAGGGGAAACGACGGGCGATGACGGAGGGCTGAAACATGACACGCGTACTGATTCCGCTGGCGGAAGGCTCCGAAGAAATGGAAGCCGTGATTTCGATCGACACGCTTCGCCGTGCGAAATTCGAGGTGGTGGTGGCGGGGATATCGCCGGGTGTCATCACGTGTTCGCGCGGGGTGAAAATCGTGCCCGACGCGCCGTGGGAGAAAATAGATCCGGCGAGCTTCGACATTATTGTTGTGCCGGGTGGGACGGGCGGCGTGGCCCATTTACGAAAAGACGCGCGGGTGTTGGATGCGGTGAGGCAGCATGTTCGCGCGGGAAAACTCGTGGCTGCGGTGTGCGCGGGACCGCTGGTGTTGCAGGACGCGGGCGTGCTGGATGGCAAAAAGGCAACGTGTCATCCCGGTGTCGCACAAGAACTTACGCGGGCGAATCGCTTGAATGAGCCGGTGGTGGAAGACGGACTGGTGATGACGAGCCAGGGAGCGGGGACGACGATGGCCTTCGCTCTCGCGATTGTTCGTCGGGTCGCCGGGCCCGACAAAATGACCGAGGTGGCACGGGGAATGGTGGCGTGGGAAATGCTTGGGAAACCCTGAAAAAACAGCAAAAAAACGCTTGTGTTGCCCATAAAGGCAGCGACAATGGCGCTCGAAAGTATGGGGATACAGAAGAGTGTAGAACCAACAATCGAAGGAGGCATTGCGATGGCATTGACCAAGTCTCAGATTCAGGCGGCGTTGGCGGAGAAGACCGGGCTGACGAAGAAGCAGGTTGGCGTGTTCTTTGATGAGCTCTGCAAAGTGGCTTACAAAGAAGCGAAGAACAGCTTCACGCTTCCGGGTCTCGGCAAACTCGTTTTGGTGAATCGCGCTGCGCGCATTGGCCGTAACCCGGCCACGGGCGAGCAGATTCAGATTCCTGCGAAGAAGGTCGTGAAGTTCCGCGTGGCGAAGGCCGCGAAGGATGCGATCCTGAAGTAATCTGAGTTGTTTTGTTGTGCATGAAGGGGCGGCTGAAAAGCCGCCCCTTTGTGTTTTTGGACTCCCCGCGGGAGTTGGGATTCTGCCTATCGCCAAGCTCCGCGTGGCGAACAAGGTGGCGGGGATGTGCTACGCCACCGGATTACGCTGCGTGCCGAGGCGGTCGATCGATACTTCCACTTCATCGCCGCGCTGGAGGAGCACGGGAGGTTTTCGCGCGGAGCCAATGCCGCCGGGTGTGCCGGTGGCGATGATGTCGCCGGCTTCGAGTGTGATTGTCGCGCTGATGAAGGAAATCAGGTAAGGAATCTTGAAGATCATCTGCGATGCACTGGCATTCTGCAGAATCTGGCCGCGAATCTTCGAGAGCAGCCGGAGCGCATGCGGGTCGCCGGTCTCGTCGAGGGTGACGAGATACGGGCCGAGCGGACAGAATGTGTCGCAGCCCTTTCCGCGGAACCACTGCTTGCCATCGCGTTGCGCTTTGCGATCGGTCACGTCATTAAGGATGGTGAACCCCGCGACGTGGCTCATGGCATCCTTCTCGCTCACGTTCTTTGCGTTACGACCGATGACGACAGCCAACTCGACTTCCGTGTCCACGTCCGTTGCGCCGGGCGGAAGAATGATCGGATCGCTTGGGCCGACGATGGCCGTGACAGCTTTGGAGAAAAGGATTGGGCTATCCGGGAGCTGGGCGTCGAATTCCGCGGCGTGATCCGCGTAGTTCTTTCCGAGGCAGACGATTTTGCCGGGGCGGGCAACGGGGGGGCCGAGGCGGACGCCCTCCGCAGGGATGGTCTTCCGGCCGCTTTCCTTCAGCAGGGCTTGGAGCCGCTGCAGGCCTTGTTTGGCGAAGAAGTGACCATTGAAGTCATCGATATCGAACGCCATACCACGGGCGTCGAGGATATGGTTGTTATCGAGGAGAACGCCGGGGCGTTCGTTGCCGGCGGGACCGAAGCGGACGAGTTTCATGTTGGTTCCCTCGCGTTGATCGGGCGGTCATTGCGCCGGGTCATGCGTGCTTCCGCGTGTAGGGCTTCGACACAACCTGACCCTCGGGGCCGAGATCCCTGCGGCTGCAGCCGGCCTTCTCCAGCACGGCGTCTGTGGTCTTGAAATGGCACTTGGCGACGTCGATGAGCACCTTGGGTCCGGCCTTGGCGATCAACTTGACGGCGGCTTCCTGGGTTGCTCCGGACGCGCCCTTGGGAAACTCGCTGCCGTACTTTTCGCGCAGGGAGCGCAAGGCGGCGAGGAAGCCGGCGCGCGCGAGGATGGACGCCGCAGCGACGGCGATGTCAGACTCGGCTTTGTGTTTCTGGACGAGCTTGATCGACCGGCCCTTCTGCATGAGCGCCTGCTCGATTTGACGAACGGGGCCGAACTGATCGGACAACGCGCGGGGGCAGTCGGGTACTTTCTCGAGCAGGTTTTCGATGGCGCGCGCGTGGCCCCAGGCAAGGATGCGGTTGACGCTGCGCATGCTGGCATAGAGCCGGTTATAGGCGGCGGGTCCGACAACGATGAGCGCGAAGCGGGGCCCGAGCAGCTTGCGGATGTCGGCGGCCATGGACTCGGCCTTGCGGTCGGTCGTGATGGTCTTGCTGTCGCGGACATCCATCTCCTTGAGCGTGTGAGCGAGGGCTGGATTGACGTAGGCCGCGGAAATGACGAGCGGGCCGAAGAAGTCGCCCTTGCCGCTTTCATCGACGCCCATGTGGGGCTGGGTGCTTTCAGGATCGAGGACCTCCTCGTAACCGAGGCGGACTTCCTGAAGAATCTGGGGCTCGAGGACAAAGGTGATCCAATCGTGGGCGCCCTTTCCCTGGACGAGGCATTTTCCGCTCTTGTAGAGGGCAATATTGCAGTCGGGTCCCTCGACGGCGATGAGGGTGTGTTCCAGTTCGCGCGGGATGTAGTTGCCGGCCTTGAGAAGGGCTGTCAGCGCGGCCTGCTGGGCGGGCGAGAGCTTGAACGTAAAGGATGTTTTGCGAATCATTGGCCGCACAGTAGCAAATGGACCCCGGAGAGACAATAGCCGGAGGAGCGGATTTCCCTCGGAAAAAGGCCGCGAAAGCGCCTGTCTGGCCCATATTGTTGTTGACGCTTCAACGACGTGCGGGGTATCACTTTAGGGTGCCGATAAGTAGAATGAAACAATATGCCACTCGGGGGTACGTTTGTCTCCGTGCGGACGGTATGTTATGCCCGCGAAACTGGAGGTTGGTAACATGAAGAAGTTCGCCTCTCTGATTCTGGTTATGGTGTTGGTGGTGGCGGTTGCGATTCCTGGCGCCATGGCGGCCGAAAAGAAGGCGCCGGCGGCCAAGAAGGTGACCAAGGTCGAGAAGAAGGACGAGGCGACGAAGGGCAAGCAGGTCACCCAGTGCGAACTTGCGCAGCTTCTCGTACAGGTTCTGGGTCTCTCCCGGTTTCTCCCTCCCTCTCCCAGTTGCCAGCAGTGCTTTGCGGTCCTTCTCGACAACGCCATTGTGCCCGCTGATGGATGGAGCCCGGACAAGACGGTAGTGATGGGCGACCTTGCGCGCGTGATCGTGCAGGCGATGAAGTTGCAGGCGGAGATCAAGAATCCCGATAACCCGCAGGAGTGGGTGGATTATCTGAAAGGCTTGGGCGTGCCGCTCGAAGCCGTGGGTGAAACCGTGAGTTACTTGGAACCGCTGCCGGAGCCGATTGCGCCGAACGTGGTCGCCGCTCGCGTGGACCCCCTGGTGAAGAGGCATAAATTTGATCCGGTGGATGAAACGCAGTACGGCGTGGATATGGAAGCGATCACGCGGATTCTGAGCGGACTTGAATTCGGTTCGGGTGAATTCAGGCCGCGGCCGCTGACGCCGGACTAAGCGAGGGTTGATTGCATTTGGCATACGGAATGAGGAGGAATCTCATGAAATGGACGAAATGGACGTGCGCGTTGTTGTTCGTGGTTGTTGCGTTGCCGTCCGTGGTGTTGGGCGTTGGAAGCGCGGCAAACCGTTTTCAGGTGGTGAATCGCCTGCGGTTTGAATACGACGACAACATTTACCAGGAAGAGACCGACACGGATTCCAGCTTCAAGATTATTGAAGAAATCGAATTTCTGGTGAACTTCAGCTTTACGCGCACCTTCGTCAGCGTGCGTTATCGTCCCAACTACGTATGGTGGCAGAATCGTGAGCCGGATCACCACGATTTCAACCATGATGTGGACTTCGTCCTGAACCAGAACTTCAGCCCCCGCGTGACGTTCAGTTTGACGGATACGTTGCGCCGCGGCGAAATTCCCGAGTCGGTGGACGATAACCGCATCGTCCGTGAGCAGGACAACTTCACCTATAATGCGGTGAACGGAACCTTGGGCTTGCTGGTTATGCCGCAGACGAAACTTGAAGCGGCCGGCCGTTACCTGTTGCTCCGCTATGACAATCAGGACGTGGCGGATACCGAGGACTTCGATCTGTACGTTGCGGGGCTGACGGTGCGGCATCAGTTGGTCCCGGAAACGACGCTGATTGGTGAGATGCGTGGCGAAGAAGTGTCGTATGAAGGGCCAGATCGAGGATCGCAGAGTTACTACGTGGGTGGTGGTGTTGAGCAGACGTTCAGCCCCAACCTGCTGGGCAGCGTACGTGGCGGCTACCAGGAGAAGACGTTTAACGATGACAATGTGGGGAACGAGAGTTCGCCCTACGTGGATCTTGCCGTGACCTTCGTTCCATCGCCCGCGACGCGCATCACGGCCAACGTGGGCTATTCGTTGTTTGAGACGGACATATATCCGTATGCCAGCCAGCAGCGCACGTTGTTGGCCGCGAGTTTGGCACACGATCTGACCGCGCGCATATCCTTCTACCTCTCCGGTGGCTACACGATCGGCGATTACTCTGCCGACCAGTCCGTGGAACCCGGAGCGGTTACGGATGGCAGCGAGGATCTCATCCAGGTCAGTACGCGGGTTACGTACAAGCTGAACCGCTCGAACTATCTCGAGGCGGGTTGGCAGTACCAAGACTTTTCCTCTGACGTGTCGTATGTGGATGGCAGCGGTCTGCGGTCCTCGTATGAGCGGAATCGTATTGATGCGGGTTGGAAGGTCGAGTTCTAATACCTGCCCCGTAGGGATGGAAATAGGGAGGGCAGGTTACCCTCCTGGAGTTGAATCATGCCGGCGAGGCGAAGAGCCTCGCCCGCTTTCTGGGGATCGGGCGATCCATGGAACAAACGAGCGAGTCTAATCTTCATTTTCTGGACTACTGGCGCGTCATCCGTTCGCGCAAGGAAGTCATCCTGGCGGTGATGCTGTTGGTGGTCGTCACCGGCACCGGCGTCACGCTGATGTTGCCGAAGCAGTATGCGGCTGATGCACGCATTCTGGTTCGCGAAGACAACATGGATGTCGATGTCTTCGAGCGGCAGATGCCGCAAGGCTACAACCCGTTCTTTCTCAGGACGCAATACGAGATCATCCAGTCCCGCCAGATTCTGTACCAGGTGATCAATAATCTGAACCTTCAGCAGGTATGGGGCGAGAAGAACAACGAGGATGGCAGCCCGATCGGCAGGGAAGACGCCTACATCACTCTTCGCAGCAGCGTGAAGGTGCAGCAGTACCGCGACACGAGCATTATTGCCATCATTGTCTATCGTGAAAGTCCGGAAGAGGCAGCCCGCATTGCCAACGAGATTGCAGCCGTGTACCGCGATCACCGGCTTTCGATGAAACGGCGCGAGACCAAGCGTGCCATTGAGGTGCTTGAGAACGAAGTGCAGAAGCAGGAAGAGAAGGTTACCCGCGCGGAAGACGAACTTGAGCGCATCCGCAAGGACCTCGGCGTCTCGATGATTACGACGGGTGTGCGGGCGGATAAGATGCGCCTGCAGCAGCTCGAAGCCGATCGTATTTCTGCGCGCGTGGATATGATTGTGAGGAAGGCGCGGCTGGACCAACTTGACGCCTTAAACGGTGACGAGTTGATGAATGCATCGTCCTATATTGTGAACGATCAGGCCTTGGCGTCCGTACGCGCGCAGTTGGTGGACTCGGAGGTGACCCTCAGGGTTATGTTGGAGACCTACGGTCTGAACCATCCCGAGGTGAAGAGAATTCAGGCGGGCGTGAACGAGTTGAAGAGGAAGCTCACCGAGGCGTTGGCCGGACTGAAAAAGGGGTTGAAGGCGGATTATGAAGTCTCCTTGGCGAAGTTCAACGCCCTTGAGACGGAACTTGAGACGGCCAAGAAGTCCGACATTGATGCTGAGAGTGAGAAATTCCTGCCATTTGAAAAGGCGGATCGCGAGGTAGAAGCCCAGCGGCAGATATTGAACGCGTTGCGCGCGCGTGTGGCGCAGCAGGGCATCGAGGTGGAAGTGCCGCGGACGCCGGTTGAAGTGGTGGATACGGCGGAACCGCCACAGCGGCCTGTCAGCCCAAATCTTATCCTGAACATCTTGATCAGCGTGTTCCTGGGGTTGGCCGCAGGGATCGGTTTGGCCTATTTCATCGAGTATCTCGACACGTCGGTGAAGACCGTGGATGACGTGGAAAGCTATCTTGGGTTGCCGGTCCTCGGCGTAATTCCCCAGAAGGTGCGCCCGCTCGTGGAAGAGGGGCCGGAGAGTCCGCATGCCGAGGCATATCGCGTACTCAAGACGAACATGCAGTTTGCGAACAAGGGCGCAACGGGTGGTGCTTTTGCCGTAGTCAGCGGTGGTGTGGGCGAGGGCAAGTCCACCACGCTGTTCAACCTGGCTTATGTTTGTGCCCAGTTGGGTGACAAGGTTCTTGTGGTTGATTCGGACCTTCGTCGTCCGATCCAGCATACGATTCTGAACATGTCGAATCGGTTTGGGTTGACCAACGTCTTGATGCGGGATGTGCCGATCGAGGAAGTGATCAAGCCGACCAGTGTTCCCAACCTCCATTTCCTTCCGAGCGGGCGTCTGCCGCGTGCTTCACTCGGATTGTTGGACTCGCAGCGGATGCGCGAATTGGTGAAGAACCTGAAGGCGCGATACGACTACGTGTTCTTCGATTCGCCACCGATTATGGGCGTGACGGATGCGTCGATTCTGGCGAGCGAAGTAGATGGGGTGTTGCTGGTTGTACAGTATCGCAAGTATCCGCGCATCATCTCGTCGCGCGCGCGGCGCATGATCGAAAACGTCGGCGGTAATTTGCTGGGTGTTGTGCTCAACAACATCAACATCTTGAGGGATGATTACTATTACTACTATCATTCCTACTACTCGCACTACTACCAGCCGGACGATGCCAAGCGCGGGGATGAAGCGGCCGCGGCGGGCGATCAGAAGAAAGACACGCTTTAAGATCAGGGGCAGGACATGTTGAAGAGATTCCTTCAGGCGGCGATGGCGGTGATGCTGGTGGCAACGCTGTGCACGGGCTGTGCCTCGCGCAGAGGACCCCGCGGCATGGTGTCGTATCCGCCTCGGCGTCCGGCGCCGATGCCGACACGACCGATCCCCGTAGCGGTGACCAACGCTGCCGCGACGGCGCCGGCTGCCCGGCCTGCGATGGCGCCCGTGGCAAAGACAGTTCAGGGTCCCGTATCGGCGGCAATACCGGACATGGCGGCTGACGTGGTGGTTTACCGGCTTAAGCCCGGCGATCCGATCATCATGAACCTGCGTGGTATCCCGGGCGGGGACCAGCAGATCGAAGACCAAATTGATGAAAACGGGACCGTCACGCTGCCCTTCATCAATATGGTGCAGGCGGCGGGGCGCACGAGCAGCGAGTTGGAGCAGGCGATCCGCAAGGCCTACCTTGATCAGCAGATATACAAGTATGTCACGGTGAATGTGGTTGTGGCCGGCCGAAGCTATTTCGTGTATGGCGAGGTGCGCTCTCCGGGTCGTTTTGCTCTCGGGTCCGGCGTCACCGTCCTTCAGGCCATTGCGGGCGCGGGTGGCTACACGGAATTTGCGAACAAGGGGAGGGTGGAGATCCTTCGTCGGTCCGAGGTCATTGAACTGGACGCCCGCGAGCTTGAGAAGCGGCCCGAGAAGGACCGTGCCGTTGAGTCGGGTGATCAGATCATTGTTCGCAGGAGCATGTTCTAGTTGCAGGACCCCGCCGCCAGCCCTGGCCAAGCTCGGGGCAGTGAACGTCGCCGCCGACGCCACGCTGTGCCCATCTCTGTCCGTCGATCTGTTTATGACTGGGTTGCGATTATCCTCTTGATGGGCGCCTCGGTGGTGGGCCCATTTCTTTTTGGTGCCGTTCGCCTGTGGTCCATCTGCCCGCTCATGCTTCTCGTGTTTCTTGCCTCGGTTCTGTTCTTCGCCCGGCCGCTGATGGCGAAGGACCTCCGCCAGATCCAGCCTCCGCCCGGGGCGTATCTCTGGATGCTGTTTCTGGCGTACGGACTGATCATGATTCCTCGCGCGGCTTCCCCTTTTGATGCCGTGATTGAACTCGTCAAAATGGCGAGCTACCTGGCGGCCTACTGGGTGTGGGCGGAACTTGCCTCGCACCATCGCCGGTGGCGGATCATCCTGGCGGTCCCGATTCTCGCTGTGACGTTCATTGCCTGGTACGCCATCATCCAGCACGCGCATGGGTCGCGGATGGTGTTGAACGTGGAGCGCCCGGAAGTCTACGAGATGCGCGCGAGCGGCACGTACATTTGCCCAAACCATTTCGCTGCGCTGCTGGAAACGGTGATGCCGTTATGCCTCGCGCTGATTTTCATTGTTGCGGCGGATGTCCCGTTGCGGCTGCTGGCAGGCTACGCCCTGACACTGTTGCTGCCGGTGATGTTTCTCACGCAATCACGCAGCGGTTGGATTGGAACGGTGGTGGGGCTTTCGGTCACCGCATTGTTAATGGCGCTTCGCAAGAGTCGGCGGCTCTTCTTTGTGCTCCTCATCGCCATCCCTGCACTGACGGGTGGGGTCGGCATCGGTGTTTGGACATTCTCGCCGGTTGCGCGTGAACGGCTTCACGGGGCGTTGCTCTCTTCGCCGGATCCTGCCGTGCAGGCACGGCTGGCGTTGTGGAAAGATACGATCCCGATGATCAAGGCGGCCCCGTGGTTGGGACATGGCGGCGGGAGTTACATTTGGATCTACCCGCAGTTTAAGAGTCAGACGGCGCAGTTCCTCTTCAACTACGCACATAACGAATACCTGCACATGGCGTCGGACTATGGGCTGGTGGGCCTGGCGCTCTTTGTCGTGTTTGTTGTTGGAGCCTGTCTCATATTCTTACGGATGGTGTGGAAAGCGTCGCGTGACCGGGATGCCTTCCTGGCGGCCGGGCTGTTGGGGGCGGTGGCGGCGCAACTGGCGCACGCGTGTTTTGACTTCAATCTCCACATTTTCTCCAACAATCACCTGCTGATGCTGGTGGCCGGAACGACGGCCGCGATGATGTATGCGGCGGGGGACTTCAAGTCGCGGAAAGTGAATCCGCCGTTCCATTACATGGTGTGGGGTGGAGCAGCGTTGTTGTGTGCGTGGCTTGCACTGACGACGGTACGGATATTCTTGTCGTATGGATTTCACTATCTTGGCGATCAAAAGCGTGAGCGCTTCCAGATGGACAGCGCGATGCGCGACTATGAGAGATCGGTCGCCTTTTACCGCGGCAACTGGCGTCCGTATATCGGCATGGGGCATGTGCGGCAGTCACAAGGATTCTGGTCGCTTATTCCCGAAGAGCGCCGTCAGAGGTCGGAGGAGGCAGTGGGGTTCTATCAGGAGGCCATCCGCCTCAACCCGCAGGACATGGAGGCCGTGTTTGGCCTCAGCAAGGCGTGGAACGCCTTGGGAGAGCAGGATAAAGCGCTGGAATGTCTGCGCCGGACGGTTGAAGTTGAGCGGCAGCACCAATTCTATGCGACGCATTTGGGGCTGCAACTTCGTCGGATGGGGCGTTACGACGAAGCGTTGCAGGTTTTCCACGAGGCTGCCGCCAAGAGATGGATCAGCCCGACGATCGACATCAACATCCGGTATTTGCAGGACAAGATGGGGAGTGCAACCAACGCAACCACGAGCCCGTAGGGGGCTATCATTGTGGGGCACAAACGCGTATAGTACTTCCAAATAGGGGCAGCAGAATGAAAACCTTCACACCAGCCAGACGTCGTGCATCCTTTACGCTCGTTGAGTTGCTTGTGGTGATCGCGATCATCGCGATCTTGGCGGGGCTCCTGTTGCCCGCTGTTGCCAAAGCCCGCGAACGCGGCCGCCAAATCCGTTGCGTGGCCAACGTAAAACAGATTGTGGCAGGCATCCTGATGTACGCAACGGACAACAAGATGAAGCTCCCGGGCGCGACGTTGACCGGGACGCCTTTGCAGTGGTTCAATTTGGGTGGCAAGAGTGGATTGCAGGCTCTGTACGGGGGTGACACCCCGGCTGACCAGCGCCCTCTGTATAACTATCTGAAAGATGCTGAAGTCTTTTCGTGTCCGTCCGATCGCGGTGTGGAGCTGAATGGTACTGGCGTTGGTGTCGCGTACGATGAGTTGGGATCGAGTTACGTCTATCCCTTCGCAGTCAATGCGGGCATCTTGTCTGTTACAAATCGCAAGATTACAGCATTTGACTTTCCCTCCAAGAAGGTCATCCTGCACGAGCCCACGCTGCTTGAGAACATGACGGCCACGGATCCGAGGACCCAGTGGCACAGTTCGCAGAAGGCCAGCGTAATGGGATTTCTGGACGGTCACGCCGATTTTCTCGTTTCATCCAACTACACGACCACGACGCCCAATCCGACGAATCAGGTTTATTACTAGGCCGTTTGTGTATTCCCAGCCCTCCCCTGTCTGGCCGCGTTTAGTGTGTTCAAAACAGATTGAACATATTGAGCGCTTTGTGTATATATCCTTCAGGCGTTCTGTCCGACCGCTCGTTGTGTCGGGAAGTGACAGGGACGAAGTCTGCCGTGGGGGCGTTGCCGGAGGCGAGGTTCTGCCATGAACAGGGAAGTTCGCGATATTCGTGATAAATTTGTCGAGGCTGCGGGGAGAGCTACGCAATCGTTCGGCGCGGGGCGAACCTTGGGGCAGGTCTATGCACACATCTACTTCAGTCGTACACCGCAGGCTCTTGAGGATCTCGTCCGGGACTTGGGGATCAGCAAAGGGGGGGCGAGCATGACGGTGCGACAGCTTGAGCAGTGGGGCGCTCTGCGCAAGGTATGGGTACGGGGTGACCGGAAGGATTACTACGAGGCCACGGAGGAATTCGGCAAGATCGTCCGGCGCGCGTTGCTGGACATGGTTGGTCGGGAGATGGAGCATTCCGATGCATTGCTGGAAAGCGCGCGGGTGACGATTGAGGCAGGGCGGAAAAACGGCGCAAAGCGCGACGAAGAGGATGAGTTTGTCATTCGTCGACTACGCAAGGTCACGGCTTTCCGTGACCGGGCGCGCTGGGTGTGGGATAACTGGATCCTTCGATTGATGATCAAGAAATGAGCACGACTCCGTTGATCGATTGCAGGGATCAGGGCCGCGTCGCCGTTGCAATCCAGCGCGGCCTCGATGGGTATGCGCCACGTGAGCAGACGCCCTATCATCCGGCCGAGGACTATCCCGAAAGTCCGTTCCTTGTCACAACGCCTGGCGGCAATCCCGCATATGCCTTGGTGCGGCAGGCCTTGGCCGATCTTGGGTTGGATTCGGAGCATTACGGCACGCGCTCCTGGAATCCGATTGGGTCGTTGGTGAAGCCCGGCGGGACGATTCTCGTGAAGCCCAACTGGGTGCTGCATGCCAACGACAGGAAGGGCGGAACGGACTGTTTGTTTACGCAGGCGCCCGTACTCCGCGCGGTACTTGACTATGTGTATCTTGCGCGTCCGGGACAGGTGATTATTGGCGACGCCCCCGTGCAGGGGTGTGATCTGGATGTGCTGCTGGACAAGGGCTCGCGCGAGGTTGTGGACTTCATGTTATCTCGTGGCTTGAGCGCGCGGGTGGTGGATTTCAGGCGGACACGAGCCCGGCACTCGGGGAAGTTTCGGTGGACAATGGAGGAGGGCTTGAGGCTGCTGGGCGACTACACAACAGTTGATCTCGGGAATCAAAGCCTTCTGGAGCCGATCTCGCAAGATGCCGAGAAGTTCCGCGTCACAATGTATGATCCGCGCCGCATGCGTGATCATCACATGCCAGGGCGCCATCAGTATCTCATTGCCAGGGAAGTGCTCGAGTCAGACTTGGTCATCAATCTGCCCAAGCTCAAGACGCACAAGAAAGCCGGGCTCACATGCGCGCTCAAGAACCTGGTGGGGATCAACGGAAATAAGGACTACCTGCCGCACCATCGGAAGGGGAGTGCATTGTGGGGTGGTGATAACTACGCCCGGAGTTCGATTTTCAAGACGCTGGCGGAGGAAGTTCTCGACTTGGCCAACAAGCATATTTCGTGGGGACGGTTTTACCAAGCCTGCACCGCGCTGACCTACGCGTTGTTGGTCATGGACATCAAGACGGGCGGAATCGGCGACGTGGAAGGCAGTTGGTATGGCAACGACACCGTGTGGCGTATGGTGCTGGATCTCAACCGGGTTCTGCTCTACGCCGATGCGCAGGGACGAATGACAGATACGCCGCAGCGAGTAGAGTTGTCTATTACCGATGGCATCGTGGCCGGGCAAGGGGATGGGCCGCTGCGTCCGGATCCGTGCCCGTTAGGCGCGGTCGTCGCGGCGCTGAATCCTGCCGCGGCGGACTGGGTGGCGGCGTTGCTGTTGGGGCTCGATCCAGAACGAGTGCCCGTTGTGGCGCGGACGTTTGATGCCATGCCTCTGCCGATCACCCGGTTCAGTTCGGCGGACATTGCATGCAGCGTCAATGGGGATGCCGTGCCGCTGTGTGACGTGCCGCGACGATTTGGTGTACGCGCCATACCTCCGCGCGGATGGGCGGGGCACTGCGAATGGAAACAGGCTTAGGATCAAGAATTCAACAACCAGCAGGGGAGATGAACATGAGCGAGGTCAAGATAGCCAACATGGTGGTCGGCGCGGGATATCCGACGATGATCATTGCCGAGGTCGGGATCAATCACAACGGTGACTTCGAAACGGCGCGCGAGCTTGTACGGCAGGCGCACAAGGCTGGCGCTTCCGCTGTGAAGCTTCAGACGTATACGACGGAACGTCGTGTGCCCAAAGACTCCCCGATTTTTGGCATCCTGAAGAAGTGCGAGCTTTCCTATGACCAACAGGCGCAACTCATCGACCTCGGCCGCGAATTGGGCGTGGAGGTCTTCTCCACGCCATTTGACGAGCAAGCCGTTGAGTTTCTTAACAAGACCGGGGTGGCGTGTCACAAGGTGGCGTCATTCGACATTGTGAATCTCAAGCTGCTGAGGGCCATTGCGCAGAGCAGAAAGCCGGTGATCATGTCTCGAGGCATGGCGACGGCCGCCGAAGTGGAAAAGGCGCTGGAGATATTCAAGAGATATGGCGTGCCGGTGATCCTGCTCCATTGCGTGTCTGCCTATCCGGTGAGTAACCACAAAGATCTGAATCTGGCCACCATTCGGGCGCTCGAGTCGCAGTATGGTTGTCCGGTGGGATTCTCCGATCACACGATTGGGCCGGAGGCGGCCGTGGCGGCCGTTTACGCGGGAGCTTGTGCCATCGAGAAACACTTTACACTCTCCTGCACCCAGGAAGGGCCGGATCATGCGATGAGTGCCGACCCTGAAGGATTGGCCAGGCTCGTGCTGGGCATCCGGCGGGCGGAGGAGATGATGGGTAAGCCTGTGCGGGGCCCCATCAAGACCGAGGAACCCATCCTGCAATACAGGAGACCTTCCGATGCTCCGTAAGGGCTTGATCTACGAGAATCCAGGAGCGGCGTGTTCCGTGGCGGAGGCGGTTGTCTTTCGCACGCTGGAACACATAGCGACTCTGCTGCCGGAGACCGTCAGGCTGGCGGGTCGAGGGGCGGACGAACTTGCCGGAGAGGTGCGACGCGCGGCTGTCGATATCGTGGTGTTTGATCCGCGGTTGCCCGAGCCCGTTGCCTTGGTTCTTAAGGGGTTGGGCGTAGTGCTGGTCCTTATCGGGCAGAGCGAGGTGCTGGAACCGCTGGCGGACATCTGTATCGATCCGACGAGGCCATCGCATCCCGCTCGTTTGTCGGGGCCTCGGTACCTGCTGCCCGGGCTTCTGAAGAACATTCGCGTTGAAGACATTGCCGCCTTGATGAAGATGCCGGCGGAATTGTTGAAGGAGGAGATCGAGACCAACTCTGCCGAGGTGGACATCCCGGAGATCCTGAGTCTCTTTTCAATCATGCCGTGGGATTCCGATTTCTTCGGTTATCCTGTCGGCTTTCTGGCCTGCCGTCGTCTGACGCCATCCATTCAGCATCTGGTCAAGAGCTTCACGTCGGCGCACAGGGTGGTCTTGCTGGAATACCTCTGCAATTGCCACGACTGGGTGAGTGTGCAGACGGCAGAGCAGGCGGGGTACTCGTTTGTCGATATTCGTTTGACGCTCGAGCACGCCTTACGAAAAGCTCCGAACTCCATTCTCCCCGAGGGCACGAGCATCATTCGTGCAGAGGCTGCGCATATCCCCGCACTGAAGCAGATGGCGTCAGAGCTCTACTTGGACAGCCGCTACTTCTTTGATCCGCACTTTGATCGTAGCAAGGTGAGGGAATTCTACGAGAGCTGGATTGAGAAGGCCGTGCTGGGAAAATTCGACGACTATTGCTTCCTGCTGGTTCGCGATGGAAAGACTCCGTTGGCGTTTTGCACGATCCGGAAGGGTCGGCCCAAGACAGCACACATTGGCCTCTTCGGTGTCAGTCCGGAAGCACAGGGCGGCGGCATTGCTGCTTCTCTTCTGAATGCCGTGCTGGCCCGACTGCACGCGGATGGACTTGAGATGGTCGAGGTGGTTACGCAGGGCCGCAATTATCGGGCCCAGCGAGTGTACCAACGTTGTGGATTTGTGACCAAGACCACGGAACTCTGGTATCACAAGTGGTTCATATAGAAAGGGTTCGTCATGCGCATCGGCGCCATATTGCAGGCCAGAATGAGTTCATCGCGGCTTCCCGGCAAGGTGCTCAAACCTCTGCTGGGTCGGCCGATGTTGGAAGTGGAACTGGACCGGCTGCGGAAATCCAAGCGGCTGGACGTGCTTGCCGTGGCGACCAGCGTGGATGCATCGGATGATGCGATCGAGTCGTTCTGCCGCGCGCGGGGCCTTGCCTGCTATCGAGGGTCACTTAACGATGTGTTGGACCGTTACTACCAAGCGGCTCGGGCGGCCGGGCTAGACGTTGTTGTTCGGGTGACGGGCGACTGCCCGCTGATTGATCCGGCAATCGTGGATTTGGTCATCGAGCAGTTTCTGGAGCGCGGAGTGGACTATTGTGCCAATACCGTGCCGCCGGACGACAGCACGTTCCCGGATGGGACAGATGTCGAAGTGTTCTCCTTTGCCGCATTGGAGCGGGCGTGGCGGGAAGCGAGGAAGCCATCCGAACGCGAACACGTTACCTTCTATCTTTGGCAGACGCCGGGATTATTCAAAACCAGCCGCGTCGATTGGAAAGAGAAACTGACGGACTACAGATTGACGGTGGATTACCCGGATGATCTGGATTTCGTTGCGGCGGTACTGGCGGAGTTGGAGAAGAAGAAGCAGGCCGGGTCCATGACGGAGGTCATCGCATTGCTGAAAGAGAAGCCCGCGTTGATGGAGATCAACAAGGGCAAGGTGCGAAATGCAGGCTGGCAGTCGGCCTTCGAGAAGGACAAGAAAGCGGGATTTGCGTCATGAAGAAAAGCGTCAAGAGCCTTGAGTACTACGAGCGCGCCCGGAAGAGAATCCCGGGTATTTCCCAGTTGCTCTCCAAGAAGCCCGACATGTTTGCGCCGGGTGTATGGCCGGGCTATTTCTCGAAGGCGCGAGGCGCCGAAACATGGGACATGGACGGCAATCGTTTCGTGGACATGAGCATCTCCGGGATCGGTGCGTGCGTCTTGGGTTTCTGCGATCCGGACGTTGATCGCGCGGTGAAGGGTGCGCTGGATACCGGCACGATGTGTTCTTTCAATCCCCCCGAGGAAGTGGAGTTGGCGGAACTTCTCTGCGAGTTGCATCCATGGGCGGAGAAGGTCCGTTATGGTCGCTCTGGCGGCGAGGCCATGGCGATCGCCGTTCGCATCGTCAGGGCGCACCAGCGCAAGGACAAGATTGCCTTCTGCGGCTACCACGGTTGGCACGACTGGTATCTTGCGGCGAATCTGGCAGATGAGGCGCATTTGGATGGTCATTTGCTTCCGGGCCTGTCGCCGCTGGGTGTGCCGCGAGGATTGACGGGGACAGCGATTCCGTTCTCCTACAACAATCTGCAGGAGCTCGAAGGCATTCTCCGCAAGAATAGGGGCGAAGTCGCAGCCATCGTGATGGAGCCGTTGCGTGACAGTGAGCCGGCCCCGGGTTATCTGGAGGGCGTCAAGACGCTGGCGAAGGAACATGGCTGCCTGTTGGTGTTTGACGAAATCACGGCAGGCTTTCGATTGACCACGGGCGGCGCGCATCTTCGCTTTGGTGTGGAGCCCGACGTGGCCGTTTTTGCCAAGGCCATCAGCAACGGGTTCCCCATGGCGGCAATCATCGGCCGTGGCGATGTGCTGTCGGCGGCGGAAGACTCTTTCATCAGCAGTACCTACTGGACGGATCGCATTGGCCCGGTGGCGGCCTTGGCCACCATCCAGAAGCATCGCGCCTGCAACGTAGCGGACCATCTTCAGAAGATGGGGCGGTTGGTGCAGGAGGGGTGGAAAAAGGCTGCGGCCGAGGCGAGCACGGCCATTCATGTGTCGGGTATCTACCCGCTGAGCCATTTCCATTTTGAAGGCCCTATGGCGATGGAGAAGATAACCTTCTTTGTTCAGCGCATGCTGGAGGAAGGCTTTCTGGCGTCCGGCCGGTTCTATGCCACTTATGCCCATACAGAGAAACACGTGCAGGAATACCTGGTCGCCGTACGGAAAGTATTTGGCGAGATTGTGCAGCTGGAGAAGGCCGGGCAGTTGGCGGGCGCCTTGAAAGGGCCGGTGGCGCAGAGTGGTTTCAAGCGTCTGACGTGATGCTTTGCCGGGGGATAAATGATGATTCCGCAACGTGACAGTTTCCTGATTTTCGGTGCGCCGCGCATCGAGCAGGAGGAAATCGACGAGGTGGTCCGGGTGCTGCAATCCGGTTGGATTGGAACCGGACCGCGGGTGGCGGCTTTTGAGGAGGCGTTTGCCGCGTACAAGCAGATGCCTTATGCGGCAGCCGTGTCGTCCTGCACGGCTGCTCTTCATCTCAGCATGCTGGCGTGCAAACTCGGGCCGGGCGCCGAGGTGTTGGTGCCTGCGATGACCTTCTGCGCGACGGCAAATGCGGTGATTCATGCCGGGGCTCGTCCGGTTGCTGTGGATGTGGACCCGGCCAGCATGAATATGGATCCGGAAGACGCGCGACGAAAGATCACCAAGAAGACGCGGGCGATGATTCCGGTTCACTTTGCCGGGCGCGCGTGCGCCATGGACGCGTTGGTTGCGCTCGCGCAGGAGCATCATCTGCGCGTGGTCGAAGATTGCGCTCACGCGATTGAAACGGAGTACCACGGCCGGAAAGCCGGAACGATGGGCGATTTTGGCTGCTTCAGTTTCTACGTCACGAAGAACGTGGTAACGGGTGAAGGCGGCATGATCCTTACCCGCGATGCCTCGAAAATTGAGCGGATCAAGATATTGGGGCTTCACGGTATGACCAAGGACGCGTGGAAGCGCTTCAGCGACGAGGGCTTCAAGCACTATCGGGTTGTCGAATGTGGATTCAAGGACAACATGACGGACATGCAGGCAGCGCTCGGGCTGCACCAACTGAAAAGGGTCGAGGCGTGGTGGAAACAGCGGCAAAGGATATGGAATCGTTATCAGGAGGCCTTCCGTGAACTACCGTTAGGTCTGCCGGCGGAGCCAGAACCTGGGACGAAGCACGCTCACCATTTGTACACGATCTTGGTGGATGAGAAGCGCGCGGGCTTGTCACGCGATCGGTTCATCGATGAGCTGACGCGACGCAAGATCGGTGTGGGTGTCCACTATCTCAGCCTGACGGATCACCCCTATTACCAGGAGACTCTGGGCTGGTCGGAGAAGACTGCGCCAGCGGCGACGCAAATCGGTCATCAAACCGTCAGCCTGCCCATCTCCGCCAAGCTGTCGGAGCAGGACGTCGAGGATGTGATTGTGGCGGTCAAGGATGTACTGGCATGCGCTTAGCCACGCCGATATCGCATCTTTTCCGGGACGAGGCTGCGGGCGCGAGAATCGCGGCTGCGAGTGATTGCCTGGAGTGCCGCGAGTGGTGCATCGAAAGCGCGTGGCCGCGTCAGGAGCTGATTCATTACGATCTTGGTCTGCAGCTGCGATGGGACGGCAAAACACATGATGAATTGAGGCATGCGTTCTCGCTGAAGAAGGAGCTCAAGCTGGTTACCTTTCAGATACCGTCCTGTTATGAGGCCCCCGTTCTTAAGGGGCGATGTTTTCAGCCGGGCGGACGAAGGCTGGACCGGGCGGAGATGCTGGAGACAATTTGTGACAATGTGCGATGGCTTAAGACTGCGCTGCAGCCCGGCGTGGAGGTTGGGCTGGAAAATAACAATTACTACCCGACGCCGGCATATGAGGATGTTACCGATCCGGCGTTTGTGACCGAAGCCGTCGGGACATCGGGCTGTCTGTTTCTGTTGGATATTGCCCATGCGTACATCAGCGCGCACAACCGGGGCGAGCGGAGCGAGGATTATCTGGCGGGCTTGCCACTTGGACGGTTGGCACAGGTTCATCTGTGTGGTCCGGTCATCCCGGAGCAGGGGATGGCGTTCGATGAGCATGAATGGCCCGGCGAAGTGTTGACGGCGGAGGCCATCCGGTTGGGCGTCTTGCACGGCGCTCGATATCTGACGGTCGAATACTACAAGAATACAGATCGTCTCGTGGAAGGGCTTGCGGCGTTGCGCGTGCGTATTTCGGAGAGCGGAGGAAACCTATGACAGCCTACATGGATTCATTGTTCGGCTTGGCGGGGAAACGCGTGGTGATCACGGGTGCCAGCGGTCAACTGGGGCGTGCGTTGGTGGAAGGATTCGTCGCCGCCGGCAGTTACGTGGTGGCGTTGGATATGAAGGTCGGAGACGCTCCGGCGCTTCCCCATACGGAAGTTGGCGTTTGTGATATCCGAAAGGAGGCTGACATTGAGGCAGCCTTTCGCAGGGCGGGCCGCGTGGACATCTTGATCAACAACGCCGGCGTAAGTTGTTTTGAGCCGTTTGAAGACCGACCTGAAGCGTCCTTCGATTGGGTGATGGATGTGAATCTAAAGGGCACGTTCCATTGTATCCGCCAATTTGTGAAGGTGGCCAAAGAGGGCGGGCGCGGTGGTGCCATTGTGAACATCGGATCCATCTACGGCGTGATCAGTCCCGACGAGCGAATCTATACAGACTGCACTCGCCGTAACTCGGAAGTGTACGGCGCCACGAAGGCGGGCGTTATCCAAATGACCCGGTACTTCGCGACGCATCTGGCAAAGCACGGCATTCGCGTGAACTGTGTATCGCCGGGAGGGATTCGGAATCCCTTTACGCCGCAAGGGGATGATTTTCAGAAGAACTATGGAGCCCGCTGCCCGATGGGGCGCATGGCCGAGCTCAAAGAAATGCTGGGAGCGGTGATGTATTTTGCCTCTGACGCCGCGAGCTATACCACGGGTCAGAACATGGTGGTGGATGGCGGCATGACGGCCTGGTGACTTCGCGGAGATCAATGGTATGAATCATGTTCCAAACCCGGCAGATTTTCCGCTCCGCGGCGAACGGGTTCATCTTCGGCCGCTGACCGGAGCCGACGCCACCGCCACGTATGTGGACTGGCTCAACGATCCGGAAACAACCAGGTATTTGGAATCCGGCCGCCGCGTGGAAACGATCGACTCGATACGGGAATATATCGGCAAGTACGAGAATCGGCTCGACGCGCTCTTCCTCGCCATTGTTATGAATGACGGCGACGTCCATGTGGGCAACATCAAGCTGGACCGGATCGACTGGACCCATCGGCATGCCACATTGGGCATTATGATTGGGGCGGCCGAGGCGCGCGGAAAGGGCATCGGCGGCGAGGCCATTGTACTGACGCTACGCCATGCTTTTCACACGATGAAGTTGCACCGCGTGGACCTTGGGGTCACGCAGGACAATCTGCCGGGCATCAAGTGCTACAAGAAGATTGGGTTTGTGGAAGAAGGCCGGCTGCGCGAGTCCACGTTGCGTGAGCACGGGTTCATTGATGTGGTATGGATGTCCGTACTGTCGCATGAATTTGACGCCCGCTATCCGGGCATTAGCAACTGAGAAGAGGAGAGTGTCATGAAGAGATGCGCCAAGTGTGTATTGCCGGAAACTCATGAAACCATTGTGTTTGATGAACAAGGCGTGTGTAACATCTGTCGCCAGCATGAATTCAAGCAGGAGAAGATCGATTGGGCGGCCAAGAAGAAGGAGTTGGACGCGCTGATCGAATCCTATCGGGGCAAGTTCGATTACGACTGCATCATCCCCTACAGCGGCGGCAAGGACAGCACATGGGCGGTGTACTACCTCGTCCGGGAATACAAGCTGAAACCGCTCGTGGTCCGGTTTGATCACGGATTCCTGCGTCCGAATCTCAACGAAAACACGGTTCGGGTGATGCGGGCGTTGGGGTGTGACTTCCATTCCTTCACGCCCAACTGGAAGGTCGTACAGAAGCTGATGCTGCAGGCCTTCTTGGAGAAGGGCGACTTCTGCTGGCATTGCCACTCGGGCATCTTTTCCTACCCGATGTGGGTGGCCATTCGCTACAACGTGCCGCTGATTTTTTGGGGCGAGCCCTCGGCGGAATACACATCCTATTACAGCTACGATCAGCCGGAGGAAGTGGACGAGAAAAGATTCAACCGGTTCGTGAATCTCGGCATTACAGCGCAGGACATGTTTGTGAGGCTCGAAGGCCAAGTGGATGAGCGTGATTTCAAGCCGTATACGTATCCCCCGTTGAAGGAACTGCGACGGATTAACTATCGCTCCGTGTGCCTGGGTTCGTACGTGCCATGGGACGTGAAGCGACAGTCGGAGATCATCCAGCGGGAACTCGGTTGGAAGGGGGATGAAGTGGAGAACGTGCCCCAGGGATACTCCTACGAGAAGATCGAGTGTTACATGCAGGGCGTGCGCGACTGGATCAAGTACATCAAGCGCGGCTATACCAGGCCCTCGCACCTTGTCTCGCTGGACATTCGCAACAAACGCATGGGTCGCGACGAAGCGATGAAGATCGTGGAGCAACATGAAGGCCATCGGCCGCCCAGCTTGGACCTCTTCTTAAAGTTCGTGGGGCTGACGGAGGAAGAGTTCATGGAAGTGGCTTTGGGGCACACCGTGTCGCCGTGGCATTTCGATTCCTCCCAGATGAAGACAGGGAAGAAGACGCACGACTTTGACCAGTGGATCAAGGATGGTGCCTTGCCTCGGGAAGAGGCGGTCAAACAATTGGAACGGTGGAGGCGCAGCCAGCGGAACCGCGCATGATTGCCGTGATCGATTACGGAATGGGCAACCTGCTGTCGGTCTTTAACGGCCTGCAGATGGTGGGTGCTGATGCGCGGATCTGCACCGCGCCGCAGGACTTGGCCGACGCGGAACGGATCATTCTGCCTGGCGTGGGGGCCTTTCCAGATTGCGTGCGCAATCTCAAAACCACGGGGTTCTGGGATGCGCTGAATCATGAAGTGCTCGAGAAGAAGAAACCCATTCTCGGCATCTGCCTCGGCATGCAGGTAATGGCGAAAAGGGGTTCCGAAGTGCAACCCTGCGAGGGGTTGGGGTGGTTTGATGCAGAAGTGGTGCGCATGACACCCGCCGACGCGGCCTTACGCGTGCCGCAGATCGGTTGGAACGATGTCTCATTCCGCGAAGGCAGTCCTCTGTTCAAGGGGTTGAAGTGTCCGACGGACTTCTACTTCGTCCACTCGTTCTTCATGAAATGCGCGAATCCTGAGGATGTGGATGCCACGTGTGACTATGGCGGGGCGGTGACTGCGGCCGTCAGGCGAGACAACATCTTTGCCACGCAATTCCACCCTGAGAAAAGCCAAGACTATGGACTGCGCGTACTCGAAAACTTCCTTAGCTGGATGCCCTGATACATCGCATGCTTAAAAAACGTCTCATTCCCAAGTTGCAGCTTCGGCAGCGCCGACTTGGCAAGTCCGTGCGGATGGTGCTGGTCACCACCATCCAGTTCGGCGGGGTCATGGAGATAGGCGACCCGGTATCGCAGGCAAAGATCTATCAGGCACAGGCGGCGGATGAACTCATCTTTGTTGATTTGGATGCACATGTGGGTGATCGCGACACGATGGCGGAGGTCGTGAAAACGGCCGCGGAAGAGATATTCATGCCCTTCACTGTCGGAGGCGGTGTTCGGTCGCTGTCGGACTTCCGCCGTCTGCTCAACAGCGGAGCGGACAAGGTTAGCATCAATACGGCCGCAGTTGAGTCGCCGGGTCTTATCGACGAGGCTGCGCGCGTGTTCGGTGCGCAGTGCGTGGTGCTGAGCATCGACTACCGGCGAATGCCGGATGGCCGCTGGACCGTGTGGACTCGAGGGGGAAAGCAGGAGACCGGATTGGATCTTGTCACCTGGGCGAAGGAGGGCGAGTCGCGCGGCGCGGGGGAGATTCTTCTGACGTCGATTGATCGTGATGGAACCACAACGGGGCTGGATATTGAGACGACGAAGGCCGTAGCGGATGTGGTATCCGTTCCGGTCATCACATCGGGCGGGTGCGGCCTGGCCCGTCACTTTGTAGAGGGTTTCATCGACGGAAAGGCCGATGCGGTATCCGCAGGAACCTTCTTCTGCTTCAAGGACCAGAATCCGATGCAAACGCGGGCGCATATCCGTAACGCGGGCATTCCCATTCGCCTGCATACCTGAGAGAAGAGCACACGATGAAGATCGATTACCTTCTTGTCGCGCCCGGCGTGGAGTTCGAACGGCCGGAAACACACCCCACATGGGCGGTGGCCGAGGGTCTTGCCAGGAAAGGGTGTGCCGTCGCCGTCCTCACGTGTCACGATGCGCCGCCCCCACGGTTGGACATTCCATCTTTCCAACTCGACTATCCCCAACGCGTGGCCGCAGGCGAGCGTTGGAGCCGGGAAGTCGCGGAACGCTATGGCGCCTCAAACCTCCGCCATCTTGCATACTGTGAATACAGTTATCGGCAGGACGATCTTGAACCAAAGCCGTTGGCGGTGCTGGTTGAGGAGGCGGCAGCCGCCTTCGAGACCGTAGATACCTTCTTCCGGCAGCATGAGATTGGGTGCGTCCTTCACACGTGGATGGGTGGAGAAATCCTGCGCCAGGTGGTGGCGCGAGTTGCTGCTCAGCGAGGGATTCCGTCGTTGTGGCAATCGACCTACATGTATTTCCCCGGGCGGGTACTTTTCGTTGAGGACGGGTACATGAGGTTGCATGGACGACCCACGACCCGTTTCGCCGAACTTCCGCCCGCCCAGCAGGAGGAGATCCGGTCCTTGGTCAATTGGTATCGAACGACCAAGCCGGTGCGTCTGGCTTCACAGAACCGACGGACGTTTGGGCGGTTGGCGCGTTCTTTTCTCGCGGAAGGAAAGTTCACGGACATTCGCAGGATTCGCAAGGGCTGGCAGAGGACAAAGACTTTCTTTGCCTATGCGTGGGGGAGAAGACGGATGAGACGTCCTGACTGGACCAGAAAGTTTGTCTACTTCCCTCTGCACTGGCCGGGCGAATCCGAGATGCTGGTCGTGAATCCGAAGTGCGAGGATCAGGCCGCGTTGTGCTCCTACATGGCGCGAGTCCTTCCTCAGGACATGGAGCTTTGGGTCAAGCCTCACATCGCCAATCCGGCTGAGGGCACACCCTATTCTGTTCTGAAAACACTCGGCCGGATCAAAAACGTCCGCATCGTGCCTCCGGAGACAAACACTTGGGATATCCTCGACAAGGCCTCGGCGGTAATCACGGTCTTTGGCACAACCGGATTTCAAGCCGTGATGCTGAGGAAGCCGGTTGTCGTGCTTGGAACCCCTGCGTATAGCGGGTGGGGTGTCACATGGGATGTGAAGGATCTGAATTCATTTTCCGGCATGTTGGACGAGGCCTTGCGGGCCGAGGCCACGGAGGAACAACTCTTGGATTTTCTGGCGTCTTTCCTCAGCATTCACGTTCCGGGAGACTGGTCGCGGGCCCCGTTTGATCCGGATGTCCTCGCGCAAGGGGTGATTGAAATGTCCCGTCGCTGCGGGATCTTGTCGATATGAAGTCTGAGCGAAGAAGGTTTCTTCAGAGCTCGGTTGCCTTCTCGGCCGGTCTCTTTTTTGAAAATCTCTGCGGCATGGTGCTGGGGTTTTTCGTGGCGCGCTGGATGGGGCCGCGCACTCAGGGGATCTGGCAGACTGCGCGTCTTTTCCGGACATATTCGGAGTTCTCCACGTTGGGGCAAGGGTTGGGGATGCGTCGCGAAGCGGCCGTCGCACAGGGGCGGATGGATGAGGCGGCTGTGGCGGCGCAGCGGGACACGGGGTTTGTCTGGGCCACATTTTCTCTTGGATTGGCCGGCGTTGTGATTGCGCTATACGCGGCTTTGTTCCATCACTCCGCGCCGTTCCGACTGGCGCTTTTTGCCGTGGCGTTGAGCGTGATGATGGCCGGGGCGTCATCATTCTTTAACCTGTGGTACAAGACAATTGAACGGTTTGGGGTGCTTGCCGTTTCCTCGGT
>DAISJM010000042.1:0-28769 GCA_036821485.1 Verrucomicrobiota bacterium
GCCTGCGGCACGGCAGGGTTCCTGATTTCAGCATACAAGCACATCCTGAAGGCCAACGATGCCCTGTCTCCTGATGAACGGGCGCAGCTGATGGCGAACTTTCGCGGCTACGACATCGCTCCCGACATGGTGCGGCTGTCGCGCGTGAACCTCTATCTTCACGGCTGTCCGCAGCCGGTTATTCATGAGTATGACACGCTCACCAGCGAGGAACGCTGGGACGAGCGGTGCGATGTGATCATGGCCAACCCTCCCTTCATGACCCCGAAGGGCGGAATCCGGCCGCACAACCGGTTTTCGATCAAGGCCAAGCGCAGCGAAGTGCTGTTTGTGGACTACATCGCCGCGCATCTCAATCCTGGCGGTCGGGCCGGCGTGATCGTGCCGGAAGGCATCATCTTCCAGAGCCAGAATGCCTACAAAGCGCTCCGAAAGATGCTGGTCGAGAACTACCTCTGGGCCGTCGTCAGCCTGCCCGCGGGCGTGTTCAACCCCTACAGCGGCGTCAAGACCAGCATCCTGTTCCTGGACCGGAACATGGCGAAGCGCACAGACAATGTCCTGTTCGTGAAGATCGAGAACGACGGCTTCGACCTTGGCGCGCAGCGAAGGCCGATCGAGGGAAGTCAGTTGGCGGAGGCGCTGGCAATTCTTAATGGCCACAAGAAGGCACAGGAAGCACAAGAGAGCAAGCTGGCGCTGACCGTAGCGCGAAAGCGCCTGCTCGAATCCCCCGATTTCAACCTCTCCGGCGACCGCTACCGCGTCACCGCCCCACGACACAGCGGTAAGTGGCCGGTGGTGAAGTTGGGGGAGGTGGTGAGGACGGTGACGCCGCCGAAGAAGATTCAGAAATCGGAGTTCGGGTCGTCAGGTGCATACCCCATCATCGACCAATCCCAAGAGGAGATCGCTGGCTGGACCGACGACAAACAAGCCGTTGTCGCCCCTAGAAAGCCGGTCGTGATCTTCGGCGATCACACCTGCGCGGTGAAGTACAGTGACCACGCCTTTGCCCAAGGTGCCGATGGAATCAAGATTCTTGAAACCGACACCCGTCTTCTGCCCAGGTTTCTCTTCTTCTGGTTGCGCACATTTCCGGTTGAGACCGAGGGATACAAGAGACATTTTGCTGCCCTCCTGAGGGTGGAACTTCCCCTTCCACCGCTCGACGAGCAGGAGCGGATTGTGGCGGAGTTGGAGGGGTATCGGAAGGTCATTGAAGGCGCCCGCCAAATCCTCGCCTCCTACAAACCCACCATCCGCATTGATCCGGCGTGGCCGGTGGTGAAGTTGGGGGAGGTATCAGCATTTCGCAATGGGTTGAACTACTCGAAGGAGAGCAAAGGCACTGGTCTGAAGGTAATTGGCGTATCGACCTTTCAGGATCATCTCGTTGCCCCGATTGCCGACTTGGAGGAGGTCAACCCCGAGGGGATTGCAAATGATGATGATATGCTCGCCGACGGCGATCTGGTTTTCGTCCGGTCGAATGGAAACAAAGATTTAGTCGGTCGCTGTCTGTTGGTGGAAACAGGTGGCGCGCGTGTCTCCTATTCCGCGTTCACGATACGCCTGCGCTTTAGTATCCCCAAAGCATTACCGTTATTCTACGCTATCTTGTTCAGAAGTGACGTCTACCGCCGACGACTGAGCGGACGCGGGGCGAATATCAGCAACTTGTCGCAGGATATATTGCGCGATTTGGAAATCCCCCTCCCGCCCCTCGGCATCCAACGACAGATCGTGGGGGGGGTGGAGGCGGAGCGGAAGCTGGTGGAGGCGAACCGCGAATTGATCACAAGGATGGAGACGAAGATCAAGGCGAAACTGGCGGAGGTCTGGGGGGAGGAGTATGACTGATGGGGTGACAGAACCCGTAGAGGTTGTCCGTATCATTCGCCGAAGCACGCAAGGAGTGACGCTGCCATTCCTGTGCGAAGTTTCGGATGGTCGTCTATTCTGGGCTAAGGGAAGTCTCGCTGGCAGGCGTGCACTCTGTTGTGAATGGATCGCTGGCTGTCTGGCCAAGGAACTCGACTTGCCCATACCGCCGTTTGCACAGTTGTTTGTTCCACGGCAGTTGGTTGAGCAGAGCCTCATCGAGTCTGTGCGAGAATTGGGTGAAGGTATTGTCTTTGGCTCCCAAGACGTTGGCGATGTCCAGGAGTTCGGCGTCAAAGATGCATCGAGTGTTCTGCGTCATGATGCGGAATTGGCCACCCGAACGCTGTTGTTCGACTGGTGGATTCAGAACGGAGACCGATCACTTGGGGAAAAGGGCGGGAATCCCAACATCCTTGTTAGTATGTCGGATGGGAATATGCGGATAATCGACCACAATATCGCGTTCGACAGAACTTGGAACGCTGCACAATTCTTCGATCAACATGTGTTTGCCAATGTTCGTCGCGTGGTCGCACACGAGCACCTTCTTGCTATTCGCGAGGAAATGCGGCAGGTTCGGAAAGAGGTCTCCGGATTCTATTCCCAGATACCTGATTCATGGCATCTTGATGCAGACCATGCCGCAAATGTCGACCTGACAGATGATGAAGTCTGCGGTATACTTAACAGGGTAGAGACAGAGTGGGATGCGACGTGGTCATGACAAAGAAAGTATGCAATTACGCGGTTGTGCGGTTCATGCCGTATACGGAAACGGAAGAGTTCGTTTGTGTCGGAGTAGCACTGCTTTGTCAGGAAACAGGCTATTTCAACTACAAACTTGAGATGAAGAGGCGGGATCGCGTGACGGGGTTCTTTCCAGAGCTTGAGGCGCGCGTTTTCACCCATGGAAGACGAGTGTTCGAGCAACAGCTTCAGCATGTGCACAGCCTCTTGAAAGATGACGATGGGAAGGGTCAGTTGAAGCTCAGCTTGCGGGAAGCAGATCCTATAGCCATTTTCAAGGAGCTAGTTCGCCCTCGGGAGTCGCTGTTCCGTTTCAGCGGAACAGCAACCGTCTTGACCGAGAACCCCGCCCAAGAACTCGATCGGCTCTATGATCAGTATGTTCATCGTCAGTTCGCTCAAAGGGATGAGTACCAAGAGCAGATCATGGCGCAACGCCTACAGTCATTGTTCAGGACCAATTGTATAGTGGGCTACAAGCCGAGCATGTTTGGCGATGACACCTACAGGTTCCGCATTCCATTTGTGCGAGGCGAGTTGGCCAGCCCTGCTAACTTGAGAGCAATCAAGCCTCTTAATCTTACGCATGCCGAAACCACGCACATAATCGACCATGGGGATCTCTGGCTCAGGCGAATGAGAAGGCTACTCGATCTGAATGTTGAACCGCAATGCTTGCTTCTACCTGTCAAGACTGCTGCAGAGAAGAAGCGTGCTGAGGTTGGCCACGGTCTTTGCGAGGATTTTAGAAGGCTGGGGGTACAGGTTGTCGAGTTTGGGCGCCAAAGCGAAATCCTCGGGTTCGCCAAGGCTAGCTGAAACGTCCGTTGCCGCACGCAACCGCGCTGCGGGGGCTCACGGTTAGGTGGTGTGGGTGCAGCATCTGGGAAACTCCTCCGTGTCAAGTTCTCGATGCCTTCTGCCATTATTGAAAGCTATGAAGCCTTTTGATTTGTAACGGTCACAAACGAAACCATTTGCTTATCACTTTATATCTAGAAGTGAGAAACAAACAGTCTTGCGCTTAACCAGTGAGAGACAACAGGTGAAGACCATCAAGGACATGCCGGAGCACAGCCGCCCGCGCGAGAAACTGCGGGAAAAGGGCGTTTCCGCTTTATCTGACGAGGAGCTTGTCACAGCGATTCTCGGCATGGGAACGGCGGGGGTGGACGTGCGCACTATTGCCCGACACGTGGCTGGGCTGATCCGCGAGCACAAGACAGGCCTCACGCTCGATCATCTGCTGGATGTGCCCGGCGTCGGACTTGCGAAGGCCGGGCAAATCCTGTCAGCCTTTGAACTTGCCCGGCGGCATCTGCTGAAAGACAGCGCCAAGATCACTGTCGCTCAGGATGTCCTGCCGCTGGTCGCTGACATTGTCGGAAAGCAACAGGAATACTTTGTCTGTATCTCGTTGAACGGGGCAAATGAGGTTATCGAAAAGAGAGTCGTTACTATCGGCCTTCTGGACAAGAGCCCGGTTCATCCGCGCGAGGTGTTTGCCGACGTGATCGCCGACCGTGCGGCGGCTGTCATCTTCGCCCACAATCACCCCTCCGGTGACGTTCAGCCAAGCGAGTCGGATCGCCGCATGCATGAGCAGTTGACCGAGGCGGCGGGGATACTCGGAATCCATGTTCTTGACCATTTGATCGTCTCAAGAAAAGGCCACTTCAGTTTTCAGGAGGCCGGTTTGGTTCGGAACTGATGACTGAGTCGGGTCCGGTTCCGCCGGTTGCACCCCTTCCACGCCGCAGCGCGCAAGGCGCAAGCCGCCGTCGTCGAGTTCGCGGGGCCGTGGGAATCCATCGCGGAATGGAATGCAGCCCGGCTTCGTGAAGCCTGCTACGCCGGGGCAATCGCGACGCGCTTGCGTCGCGATTGGAGCGGGTGACGGGAATCGAACCCGTGTATTCTGCTTGGAAGGCAGAGGCTTTACCACTAAGCTACACCCGCCTGAGGACGGGAAGGACTGTACGGACCTGCACCCCACCCGTCAAGACTCTCAACTGCTCTACACGCATGGTCCAGCGCAGCACCTTATTGCATGCCCGCGGCGCCTGTGGCGGATTGAATCCCGCGTCGCTCCAGCAGCGAGCCTTCCAGCCGGTACAGGTCCAGCAGCGCTTTGCGGTAAGCGATCACGGCGCGCACACATGCGATTCGGCTCTCCACGGAATCGCGAGATGCCTGGGCCACCAACAACGATGTCGACTTCCCGACGCGAAGTTTCTCCAGTTCCGTTTGCAGGGTCTCTTCTCTCAACTTGCGCGTGGCCTCCGTTGCCGACACCTGCTCTTGTGCCCGCGCCACCTCCAGGTAGGCCGTCCGGATATCAACCTCCACAAGCTGCTTCATGTTGACCAGGGAACCCCTCGCCTGCTCCAACGATAGCTTCGCGCGATCGTGCGATGCGCGCTCCGCCCGGTTGCCCAAGGGATATTCAAAGAGTAGGCCCGCCTGTGCCTCGCGACTCCATTCATCGCTGCTCATCGACGAGAAGGCTTCGGCGTAGCGCGTGCCACCCAGCCGTATGAACAAATCCAGTTTTGGAAGCAGGCCGTTTCGGGTGCGCACCACTTCGATTTCTCCACGGGTCACCGCCAACCGCGCCTGGTTCAGATCGGCCCGCTGTTTCAAACCAAGCGCCACGTGGGCGCGCACATCATCCAAGCCTTCCTGACCGCTCAGTTCGGGCAGATCCGTCAGCTCAACTTCACGGCCCAGAGCGTCTCCTCCCGATTGATTCACCAACCGCAGGAGCGTCAAACGACTCTTCGCCGATTCGCTGCGCGCATCGATCAAACGCTCCCGACGGCTCGCCAATTCCGCTTCGGCCGCCGTGAGTTCCGTCTCCGCCATGCTGCCAATCCGGATTCGTTTCTGCGCCTCGGCAATCTGCTGCTCGGCAATCTTGAGCGATTCCTCATAGATCGCTATCGAGCGTTCAGCCAGCATATGATCCCAGTAGACCCCCTCCACCTGCGCCACCAACGCCTCGGCCACCCCGCGGAGTTCATAGGCGGAAATGAGGGTATCCAGACGCGCCTGCCGGACACTCGCCAAGTTGGCCGCCGGACCAAATCCCTGCAACAGGGACTGCGTAAGCTGAACGTCGTAACTTGTCGATGGAGGCACGGAACCCGAGGCCGGCGCCCGCGTCCCGCCCGCATCCAGCGTGGTCCCTGTGGCCAGCGACTTCCTGAGCCCCACGCCGGCTCCGGCCGCGTCGCTCCCCGTAATCTCATTCGTACCGACCTGAACATCGCCCTGATAAGCATTTGCCGAGACCACAGGGTCGAACGCCGCAAGTGCCTCGCGTTCGCGCGTTTCAACGATGCCGGGCGAAAGTCGGTCCACGCGGAACGAGGCGTTGTGCTCCAAGGCCATCAACACCGCTTCCTCAACACTGAGCCGAACAACGGCAGCATCGTTGGAGATGACTCCGGCCGTCGATCTCTCCTCGCCGGAATCCTCCTCCACACCCTCCAGAACGGCGGGAGGAAGCTTGTGCGCGCCTTCACCCTTGCGGTCCATCCACGGCGATCGCGATGTGGCACAGCCGCCCAGCAGAGCAACCGCAAGAACCGGCAACCACGTGTATAATCGAAATGCTTTGTATGTCATGGCTCTGCGCCTCTCCTCAAACGGCGGTGGATTCAGTCGATTCCGCGGCCACATCTTTCTGCTCACGCTGCAAGGCATCCAGTTTCCGTTCCAGGGCCTTGGGCGATGACTGCGATCGCGACATGTAGAAGTAGCCGATGGGCACCACGAACAACGTCAGCAGACATGCCGACGTCGCGCCAAAGAAGATCACCGCGCCCAGCGATATGCGGCTCATGGCCCCCGCCCCCGTTGCGAAGATCAAGGGCAAGGCCCCGATAGCCGTGGACAAACCCGTCATGGCAATCGGACGGAGCCTGAGTTGGGCTGCCTGGAACACGGCTTCTTCAAACTCCACGCCTTGGTCCCGCAATTGGTTGGCAAACTCCACGATCAGAATACCGTTCTTCGCCGCCAAGCCTATCAGCATCACAAGACCAATCTCGCTGTAGATGTTCAACGTGACGTGCAGGCATTGCATCCCTATCGCCGCCCCAAAGAGACCCATCGGCACGGTCAACATGATGACAAACGGACTGATGAAGCTTTCAAACTGGGCCGCCAGCACGAGATAGGCAATCACCAGCGCAAGGATGAAGACAAACGCCATTGACCCGCTCGACTCCTTGAACTTCTGCGACATGCCCTTGTAATTGATCGTGGCTGTCGCCGGCAACTCGTCCCTCACCGTCTTCTCAAGGAACGACAGGCAGTCGCCCAGCGAATAACCGGGAGCAATGCTCCCCGAGATGGTGATCGCGCGCACGCGGTTATATCGCCGCAGCGTGCCCGCGTCCGCCTGTTCCTCCATATGGACGAGATTGGAGAGAGGGATCAGCTCTCCCGATCTCGCTGACCGCACGTAGATATTCTGCAGATCGGATGGCGTGCGGCGGTCCTCATCCCCACCTTGAAGAATGACGTTGTACTCCTCCCCATTGTCCACGTAGGTCGTCACCTGCCGCGAGCCAAGCATGGTCTCAAGCGTTCTGCCTATGGTTTTGGACGTCACCCCCAGTTTGGCCGCCCGGTCACGATCGACGGCAATGCGATACTGGGGAGTCGTCTCCTTATAGTCGGCATCCACACCGATAAGACCCGGGTACTCCTTCGCCTTCCGGATAACGATGTCGCGCCACTTCACGAGATCCTCGTAGGTCGACCCACCAATCACGAACTGAACCGGCTGACCGAAGAACGTGGTCAGTCCCGAGGGCTGGATGACAAACACGCGCACCCCCGTCACGGAGGAGAGGTCCGCAAAGAGTTCCTGCGCGATCTGCGATGCCGTCCGCTTGCGCTCCTCCCACGGCTTGAGTTCGACGATGCCGATGCCACTGTTGACCGCACCTCTCGCGTTGCGGCTGCCGGGGGTGATCGACAGGATGTGGCGCGCCTCACCCGTGCCCAGCAAACGGCGCAGGCGCTCCGCCACCTGTCCCATGTAGTTCTTGGAGGCGGCAAATCCCGTCCCCTCAGGAGCCGTCATCCTCACCATCAGCGCGGCGCGGTCTTCCTGGGGTTCCAATTCGGACTGCATGCGCCCGATCATCACCCACGTCAAACCGCACAGCATGACGAGCACAAACAGGGCTGCGTACGGATGCCGCGTGCACCTGCGCAGACCGCGATCATACACCGACACGATGCGCTTGAACGCGGTATCCACCAGCCGGATCAGGACACCCTCTTCGTTTCGCGGCTTCAGCATCTTGGAGCACATCATGGGGGATAGCGTGAGCGCGATGAGGCCGGAGAAAGCCAGCGCACCGGCAATGGCATACGCAAATTCCGTGAAAAGCTTGCCGAGGTCGCCCGTCATCAGGCTGATGGGCATGAATACCGCGACCGAGACCAACGTGGTGACCACCACCACGAGTCCCACTTCGCGGGCACCCCGAAAAGCCGCCAGCAACGCGGGCTCCCCCTCCTCCATCCGGCGGTGGATGTTCTCGAGTACGATGATGGCGTCATCCACCACCATACCAATGGCCAGCACCAGCGCGAGCAGGCTGAGCAGATTGACGGAGAACCCAAGGGCATAAAGAATGATAAATGTGGCAACGAGGGACAGAGGAACCGTCACCGCCGGAATGAGCGCGGCGCGCGCACTTCCCAAGAAGATGAAGATGATGCCAACCACCAGGATCACCGCCAGGAAGAGGGAGATCAGCACCTCTTTCACCGCCGCCTCGATGAAGACCGAACTATCGCGGAGCGGGATCATCTCCATGCCCTGCGGGAGGGTGGGCTGCATCTCCTTCATGACAGCCTTGACCCCCTTGATCATGGACAGTGTATTCGCCGTGGACTGGCGGCTAACCGCTATGCCGACCATGTTCTTGCCGTCCGCCGTAAAGCTGTCGCGCAAGGTCTCCGGCGCCACTTCAATGCGCGCCACGTCGCCCAGCCTCACGAGATAGCCATCCGCCCCCTGCGTGATGACCAGGTTTCGGAAATCGTCTGGCGTGCGATAGCCGCGACTGACCCGGAGCGAGAACTCACGGTCCTGCGATTCCAAGCGACCCGCCGGAAGCTCAACGTTCTCCGTACCCAGCGCGCTCTCGATGTCCTCCTCGGTCAGACTTCGCGCCGCAAGAGCCCTTCGATCCAACCATACCCGCATGGAATAGCGCTTCTCACCGAAGATCTGAACTTGGGCCACCCCATCGACGACGGAAAAGCGGTCGAGCAAATACCGGTCTGCGTAATCCGTCAATTCCATCTGGCTCATCGTGGGATGCACCAGCCCAATCACCAGTTCAGGCATGGGGGAAGAACTTCGCTTGGAGATCTCCGGCGCGTTTGCCTCATCGGGGAGTTGGTCCGTCACCCGGCCGATCTTGTTTCGAACATCATTCGCTGCTTCATCGATGTTCCGCTTGATGTCGAATTCCAAGCTGACCTCGGAACGCCCATCCTCGCTCGTTGATTCGATCGTCTTGAGTCCTTCGACGCCGGAAACGCTGCCCTCGATGATCTGCGTGATCTTCGTTTCCACGACGCTGGCGGATGCCCCCTCATACGTCGTGCGAACCGTGATAATCGGCGTATCGATGTCCGGGTATTCGCGCAAGGGGAGCCGTGTGTAGGCAATGATCCCGAAGGTGACCAGCAGCAGGCTGATCACCGTCGCGAACACCGGCCGCTTGATGGAGATATCGGTGAGGAACATGACAGGCCTCCGTTCGACTGGTTAAGGGCCCACCGCTTGCGATTGCACGGCGGTCTCGGCCGGAGCATCGGCCACCCGGACGGCCGCTCCATCTTTCAGATCCATCAACCCCTCAACGACAATCGTTTCGCCCTCTTTCAGCCCCTCCGGGATCTCCACCCAGCCAATATCGCGCTCACCAAGCTGCAGTTCGCGCTTCTCCACTGTTCCGTCCGGCTTCAGGACAAAGGCATAGTGCTTGGCCGCATAGGCCAGCAGGGCCTTCTCGGGTATTCCAACAGCATCCCTGACATGACTGATCAGGTTCACGGTCAGCAGCATGCCGCCGCGCAGCTTGAGGTCAGAATTCGGAATATGCGCCTGGATCGTGATGGCGCGCGTCGTCGGATCCACACGGGAATCAATGCTGGCCACGATGCCGGTGAACGTCTGCCCGAGCCACGCCGCACTGTGCGCCTCGATCGTTTGACCAATCGCAATGTCGGCGAGCAGTGTTTCAGGCACGGCAAAGTCGGCCTTGATCATCTCCAAATCGTCCAGCGTCGTGATCGCCGTCCCGGAGTTGACGAAGGCGCCGGGGCTGATACGACGAAGACCAAGCAACCCGGCAAAGGGCGCCCTGACTTCCCTGTCCTGAAGTTGTGCCTGTGCGGCCGCGAGCCGGGCTTCCGCCGCCTGCGCGGCGCTTCGGCGCGTATCCAGTTCCTGTTCCGAGACCATCTGCTTCTCACGCAAGGCCTCGACACGCTTCAACTCCCGGCGCTGCTCATCCAGGCTCACCTTCGCCTCTTCGACCTGCGCCCGCTCCTCCGCATCGTCGAGTTGAACCAGAAGATCCCCCTTCTTCACCGTCTCCCCACTCTCAAACAACACCTTGCTGACCCGCTCCGCCACCGGAGCCGTGATCGTCACCGACTCGTTGGCATAGGCCGTGCCAATAGCTTCAATGCGGGTTGCAAATTGCCGCATGCCAACCTGATCGACGATGACCGAGATCTGACCGCCCCTGGCTGCCGGCCCGCGGCCACCCACCTGCCCGAGGAACTTCCTCGCCACCAGCACCAACACCAGCGCTATAGCCACCACGGCCAAGCCCTTCAGATATTTCATGATCCAGTCCTTCCTGTCTTCTTTCGCATGGAACCTGCTCTGCTCCGGCCTTCGACGCCCCGAATGCCTGCCAGGCTGAAACGCACAATGTGATCGACCACCGCATCAAGCCCCAGTGTTGTGATGAGCGCCGGAGGCAGCCGGCTCCCGTGCGGCATGCGCTTGCGCTGCCGCTCACGCAAATGCGGCGCAAAACACTGGGCGTGGATGCTCATGACACAGAGTTGGACACGTTCCTCCCTCGCACCACGGCCCAACAGTTCGCGTACCACATCTCTCAGTCGCCGGCGCAACGGCTCGACCGATCGGCGCAGCACCTCCAGCAAGAGTCCCGTCGGTTGCGCCATCTCCTTGTGCACAATGTCAAACTCCAGGCTCGCCGGATCCATGATGCGCTGCATCAACGCCCTCACCTGCCCGCGAAGCCGCTCCTCCGCCGGCGCATCGGCGCGCACGCCGCCGTCCGGCGGATAGGCCGCCATACTGCGATGGAAGGCATGCCTCCACGCCTCCACATAGAGCTTTCTCTTACTCCCAAAATGGTAGTTCACGGCAGCCACATTGGCCCCTGCCGACCGGCAGATATCCGCAACCGTGGCGTCACGGAATCCCCGCGCGGCAAACACTTTGCCCGCCGCATCCAGCACGCGTCGCCGGGTCTCCAGTCCATCACTTCTCTTTATGACAACGCCATCTCTCATAGTTCAAATGTATATTTGAATTACGAGGCACACGGAGTCAACTCGAAACGACACGGGTACAGGAGGATAGAAGGTCCGGAGAAGGAAAGACGGCCTACGCGCCGCCCTCGCGGGTTTTGCGATCGAGTACTTCGCGGATCTGGATCAGCAGGTCTTCGCTCTTGTAGGGTTTGAAAACAAGGCCCGCAGCACCGGCCTTGATCAGCCGCTCGCTCAGTTCTTCCTGCGCGAACCCGCTGGTGAGAAGAATCGGAACCTCGGCCTTGATGTTGCGCACCGCGCGGAACGTGGCCTCCCCACCCATCCCCGGCATCACCAGGTCGAGGAATACCAGGCTCACGCGATCCTTGATCTCGCGGAGCAGTTCCACACCCTCTTCGCCGGACGCGGCCGACACCACCTTGTAGCCACGTCCCTTCAGGACCTCGACCACCATCTGCCGCACAATCGACTCGTCGTCGATCACGAGCACGGTCTCCGTGCCTTCCAGCGTCCGGTTCGCGTCCGCCTCGACATGCTGCGGCTTGGCCGCCAGCACCGGCAGGTAGACATTGAATGTGGCCCCCGGCCCCTCCCCGCTCTCAATCACCACGTCGCCGTGATGATTGGAGACAATGCCGTAGGCGATCGATAGCCCCAACGCGGAGGCCTCACGCGAAGACTTGGAGGAGTAGAACGGATCGAAAATGTGCGCCCGCTCGTCGGCTGCAATCGCGCGGCCTGTATCCCGGACGGTCATGCACACGTACTCGACATCCTCCACGGTCACCAGGATCGCCCGCTCGCGCTCGTTCAACCTGCGGCATTCGGTCGTAACTGTCAGCGTGCCGCCATCCGCCGCCATGGAGTCTGTCGCGCGCTGACAGAGATTCATCACCACTTGCCGGAGTTGGTCACGATCGCCGGCAACGTCAGGCAGCTCCGGCGACAACGTGCGGTGCACCACGATGTGATGCGGCAGCGAACCCTCCAGCACATCGAAGACTTCCTCGATCACCGCATTCAGCGAGACCGGCTCCTTGGGAAAGTGCCGGCGGCGCGCGAAGGCCACCAATTGGCGCGTCAGTTCCGCGCCGCGCAGCGCCGACTGTTCAATCATGCTCAGATCGCGATACAGGTTGGTCCCCGGCTCGGTCTTGGACATGAGATAGGAGGTGAACCCGAGGATACCGCTCAGCACGTTGTTGAAATCGTGCGCGATCCCACCGGCCAGCAGGCCGACCGACTCCATCCGCTCCGCGTGCCGCCGATGCTCATCCCTCATCACGGCGAGTTCATCCGGCACTTCCGCTTCCGACTTGGAGTCCTTGTTCATGTCAGCAGCGCAATCCTTTCATCTCCGGGCGGCCGGGTCAAACGGAACCGATGACGAGGTCCGGACGCACATCAAGGCTCCCGTCATCCATGCGAATGATCGCACCCCCGGTGCCGGCCAATCCCGCAATCATCGCGGCATTGTCCGTACAGAATTCCGGCGCAGCGAGCAACAACGACACGTGGTGTTTCCTGGCCGCATCTTCAAGTTTGCTTCTCAGCCGTTGATTGCGCGCCACACCACCCACACACCCCAGCGCTGCGTAGCCATCGGCCCGGAGAGCGCGCTCGACCCTCAACAGCAGCGCATCGAATACCGCCTCCTGGTAACTAGCGGCCACGTCTGTCAGTCCCCCATTCTCCAGGGCCGCGGGATGATCGCGCAGGTAGTAGAGCAGCGATGTCTTGAGGCCGCTGTAGCTGAAACACAGGTCCCGGTCGAGCTCGCCAAAACGGCCACCGGGTGTGCGATCCGTCCCCCGCGGGAAACGAATAAATTCCGCGTTGCCGCCGCGCGCAGCCTGCTCGATCGCGGGTCCACCGGGGTAGCCCAGCTTCATAAGATTGGCGCCCTTGTCGAGCGCCTCGCCCGCGGCATCGTCCATGGTCTGGCCCAAAAGTTTGTATCGCCCCATGCCATCCATGCGAATCAAATACGTGTGTCCGCCCGACACCATAAGCACCAGCAACGGGGAACAGCTGGCGGGGCTGGGCGCATGGTCGCCAAGAAACAGGGAGAAGACGTGCGCCTCGATGTGGTTCACCCCCACGAGCGGTACGCCCAACCGCATGGCCAGCGCCTTGCCCGCGGTAAGCCCGACGAGGAGCGAGGTCGCCAACCCCGGCCCATACGTAACCGCGATCCGGTCGATCTCGTTCCAAGCGACGCCGGCCTTTCTCACAGCCTCATCGACCATGCCGGCCATTTCCTCCACGTGACAACGTGACGCGATCTCCGGTACAACCCCGCCGTACGGACGGTGTTTCAGTATCTGCGTCAGGACGGCATTGGAAAGAACCTGTCTTCCGTCGCGGACCACCGAGGCGGACGTTTCATCACAGGACGTTTCTATACCGAGTACGTTCATGGGAAGTAGGTGGCGTCACCCGGGCCGCACAGGGGAGATTTCAGCGCTTGTTCCCCGCCATCATCTCGGCCTGACCCTTCGCCTCAAAAATCATGATGCCCTTGAGGACGACGATGGCGCGTTCAAGTTGGGTATCCACCACCGGTTCCTCGCCGGTCGCATCCTCATCAGGCAGCGAGTTCTCGCGGCGCGAGCGCTGCAGCAGAAGTTTATGCCAGTCCTCCGGCGGCATGGGCACAACCACGTCAGGTTCGATTCCGCGCTCGTTGATCACGCGCTTGCTGGGCGTATAATACTTCGCCGTGGTCAACCGGATGGCCGACCCGTCCTCCAACGGCAACACGCTCTGAACCGAGCCCTTACCGAACGTCTTTTCGCCGACCAGAATGGCCCGCTTGTGATCCTGCAGCGCGCCCGAAACAATCTCCGACGCGCTGGCACTGCCGCCGTTCACCAGAATGGCAATCGGAAAATCCATGTAATGCACGCGCCCCTTCGCACGGAACGTCTGCTGCGGCTTGGCGTCGCGCCCCTGCGTGTAGACCACCAGTTCGCCACGCTTGATGAACTTCTCGCTCACCTCGATCGCCGAGGTCAGAAGTCCACCCGGATTATTCCGCAGATCGATAATCAGCGCGCGCAGGCCATCGGCCCGCAGTTTGTCCAAGGCATCCTGCAGCGCCTTCGCGGTAGGTTCGTTGAACTGGACGATGCGGAGATAGCCGATGCCGTCCTCCATCATGGCCACGTCCTTCACGCTGGGCACATTGATCCGCGCCCGGACAAGTTCCACCGTCTTGATGTCCTGTGACTTCGGACGGAGCACCTTGATGGTCACCTTGGTGCCGGGCGGACCGCGCAGCTTCTTCACGGCCTCCTGCAGTGTCACGCCATCGGTGGGCTCATTGTCGATTTCGATGATCTTGTCGCCGGGCAGCAGACCGGCGCGAAATCCGGGGGTATCTTCCATCGGGGCGACAATCGTGAGAATGCCATCCTTGATGCTGATGACGATACCGAGGCCGCCGAACTCGCCCGCGGTGTCATCCTTCATCTCCGAGTACACCTCGGGATCCATGAACTGGCTGTGCGGGTCCAGAGACTGAAGCATCCCGCGCAATGCGCCGTAGATCAGGTCCTTATAGGTGGTCTTATCCTCGTCGACGTAATGCTCGCGAACCTGCTCGAGCACCCTCGTGAAGAGCGCCATTTTCTCGTAGGCGGTGTCGCGCTCGCCGCCGGATGGCGTCTGCGAATAGAGACGTGCGCCGACGAGCAGATTCCCGGCAAGAAGCACAGCGAGAATAGCCCAGCCGATACTGTGTCCGAACGTTCTGGCCCTTGGTTTCATGCAGTTCAGATTCACAGCGCCCCGTGGCGCGCGCATCCGAGTGACCTTAGCCCAAACCGGTACCCATTGCAACTTCCGTTGAGTCGACGCGCGTTCCCCCTACCCGGCCGCCTGAAAATGTTGTATCCTGCTCCGCATGACGGCACCAGACGACAACGGATTCGACGAGGGCAGAAGTCCCCGGCAGGATCGCGCAGGCAGTCCACCGTCCGGTCGTGGCCCTGCAACAGGACGGCAGGATAAGGCCCGCGAAAAGACCGTCATTTCTTTTGCGCAGAAACCCGCGCAGGACATGTTCGCCAACAATCTCAAGATCCTCGGCATCTTCATCGCCGGCATCGTACTCCTTGTCGTCATCGCCTACGCGTTCTCCTCGCACAGTTGGGATGCCAAACGCGCACGCGTTGCCCGGACCCAACCGACAGAACTTTCATCCACCGCCTCCGGCCGCAGCGAGAAGCGTCAGCGCAACCTGCAGATTCCGCTGCCGGGCGAAAGCCAAACCCCCTCGGCCGAAGTGCTGCGCGAAGCATCGGTACTCGCCCGGCGCGGTGAGACCCTCGAGGAGGCGGGCGACCTGGTCGGCGCTGCCGAGGCGTTTCAGGCCGCGCTGGGGACGTGGCCCAACCTGGCCCAGGTGCGCGGCCGGCTCGGCCGCCTTTACCTCCGGCTGAGCGATTTCCCCAAGGCACAGACCGTGCTCGAAACGGCCACCGAGCAGAATCCCGCTTCCGCAGGACTGATGAACGACCTTGGCGTTTCTCATTTCCAGCAGCAGCGGACCGATGTGGCCGCACGCATGTTCGCCGCTGCCCTGCAGCTCGATCCCGAGCTCCCCGAAGCGCTTTTCAACATGGCGCTCTGCCAACTGGCGCGCTCTGACAACCCGCGCGCGGCGGATTTCCTCGACCGATACCTGATGTTGAGGCCGGATGACCCCAAGGCCCTGAAGGAACGGGCCTTCATCGATGCCGTGGATGGCAATTACTCCAATGCCATGAATCGCCTGCATCAGGCTATTGCCACCGACCCGGCATGGCCCCCCCTCTATTACAACGCTGCTGCCACTGCAGCCTTGATGGGCAGCACGGAGGATGCGATAAAGCATCTGGAAAAGGCGGAGCAATTGACGTCGCCGGCGGCCGTGTACCTGATGTACCAGCAGCCTGCGTTCGATCAGGTGCGGCGGGCAGAGACCGGTATATCCTTTGAGAAGGCTTTGCTGGAGCGAGCCCGGGCGCAGAAGAACATCGATGCTGTAAGTGCTCGGACCGTGCTGAAAACAACCGAGCCCATGATATCGGGATTGGTACCATAAAGAAGAACGCCAAAACGCCTGACCGCCAGGCCGAGCGCGCAAGCAACGCGACGCAGGATATCTACGGCACCGATCGCCGCAGCAGGCATACCGCCCCCGTGTCATGGGGCGAACGTCTGGCCGAACTCAACCAACCCTTCACCGATGCCATGCGCCGCCGGCGCCGCGCAACGTTCTTTCTCGTGCTCATCGTCATCGCCGTTTTCGGGGGCACGCTCTATGTCGCCATCCGCCAGTATCTGCTGCTCACCCACCGTTCCATAGGCACGTGGGATACCCGATTTGCTTCGGCGGGCAAAACGCCCAAGTCGTCACTGGATCTGGACACCGATCTACAGGCGCAATTCGTGCTGGATGAACTTGCCGAGCAGTCAGCCACGCCTGTGCCCGAAGCAGGTGACATGCCGTTCACCACGGAATGGGTGAAGCAAGCCGGCTACTACCTTGCCCAAGCCGAAAAGGCCTCGAAGAACGAGCGCTACGACGACGCGATCTCCCACTACCGCAAGGCGCTGCTGATCTTCCCCCGGATGCAGGGCATCAATCGCCAGATGGGCCTCATTCACCTCCGGCAGAAACAGTACGACAAGGCCGTTGAAGATCTGGAGCATGCCGTTGCCGAAGAGGATATGACCTTCGGGTTGGCCAACAATCTCGGCGTCGCCTACCTCGCCTTGGAGAACTTCAAGCAGGCCGAGAAGAACTTCCTCATCGCGGCCACCTTGAATCCAAAATACCCGCTCGCCTTCTTCAACCTCGCGACGCTCTATCTGCGCACCGGAGAACTCGACAAGGCGGCGGACTATTTCCAGAAGTACCTCAAGCTGAAACCCGAGGATATGTCCGCCGGACAAACCTATGCGATGGTGCTCGTGCAGTTGAAACAATGGGAACCGGCCATCGCCATCTTGAAGTCGATCAGCCAGGCGACGCCGGACGTTGCGCCCATCCACTTCCGCCTGGCCGAGGCGCTCTCGCACACGGGCGACACCAAGGGCGCCGTCGAGGCACTGACTCGCGCGACCTCTCTCGTCGATCTACGAAAGGCACTGGCCTGGATGTCCCGTCCTGAATTCGACCTGCTCAGGAACGATCCGGGATTCCAACAACTGCTGAGCGCACTCGGAGCGGGCGAGTAACCCCAACCCGGTCCGAGTCCAGTCCGATCACCAAACTCCCTTCCCGATCCGTCCGATGTACTTCCACACCTCGCGCTGCGAGTCGTTCCAACGCCGCCCCATCGGGATGCCCGTCGAGATTGTCAGCTCCCACACTCACCACCGCACACATCGGTGAAATGGCCTCGATCCATTCGAACCCGCAGGTATCGCGCGCTGCGTGGTTGCCCACCACGAGCGCACCTGCCATGACATCCATGGGCCGCTGCAACACCGCCCTCTCAACCGCTGTCCCTCCACCACCCATCAGGACCACCCCCGCCGCCCCTGCGCCCACACGCAGCACCAGCGAGGATTCATCGGCGTTGCGCCCCGGCTCACCACCCGACGGATGCAGCACCTCCCATTCGGCGCACCGCCCAAGCGACCCGTGATCTCCACAAACCAGACGCCGCACGCGTATCCCGCGGGCCCGCGCCTCCCGCAATGCCTCGCGCGTCACACTCGATCTGGACAGGAATGGCGTGCACCACACCTCGTCCACAGGAATGCCGCGCAGAATCTCGATCGCGCCGCCGGTGTGATCTGCATCCCCATGCGTCAGCACCAGCGCGGCCAACCGGTCAACCCCCTGCCCCCGCAGATACTGCAGCACCCGGCGCCCCATCCGGCGCGGCCCCGCATCCACCAGGATGTCCCGCTCCCCCGGCATATTCACAAACACCGCATTGCCCTGTCCCACGTCCAGCACATGCACCGTACTCTCATGATCCGTCCATCCTGCGAATAGGAGGAAGCACAATACGCCCGCGCAACCGAGCAGGACCACGCGACGCGTCCACCCCCGCGCCGACAACAGCAGGATGATCAGGACATACCATGCGACAAGTTCCTCGACGGAAGGTGCACGCACAAAACGGTATCCACCCGGAACCCTGCCCGCAGCCTCGACACACGCCAGCATGATGCCGATGAACACCCGCCCCGCATGATTCATGATTTCCGCCACCAAGGGCAAGACGCCGCCGACCACCAGGCTGGCCGCACCCGAAAACAGGATCACAAAAGAAAGCGGTATGACCGCGAGATTGGCCACCCATGAAATGGGCGAGACGAGATTGAAGTAATGCGCGGCAATCGGCGCCGTCGCCACCCACGCCGAGAAAGACGCGATGGCGAGTGAACCGATATAGACGACGAAGGTTCTCGCCCATCGCGCCGGCCATCGCTCAGCCTGCACCCGCCATGGGTCCACAGCCATCCAGCGCTGAAAGGGGCGAACCAGCGGCACATACAGCGTCATCAGTCCCGCGACCGCGGTGAAGGAAAAAACAAAGCCGGGCTCCATCACCTGGTCCGGCGCAAACCCAAGAATGATCAGTGCGGCTGCGGCGAGAGAACTCAAGCCATCCGGACGCCGCTGCAGCGCCGGAGCCGACCAGATCACAAGTGCCATCACACAGGCACGCACCGCGCTCGCGCTCGCGCCCGTCATGATCGTGTACGCGATCAGCGCCGGAGCCAGGAACAGGATCCAGCGCGGACGGGACCATCCCAGCAGTTTGAGAAGCGCAATCACCATCAAGACAACCACACCCACATGCAGGCCGGACACCGCGACAATGTGCAACGTGCCCGTGGTGGAAAACGCCCGGTAAAGCTTCGGAGACATGTTCTGTCGATAGCCCAGCAACAACGCATCCAGCAGAGCCACGCTGTCCGGACAGTCCTCGATCCCGCGCTCCAGAATGCGAAGCCCCCTCTGGCGCGCAGCCATGCAGAGCGCAACAAAGCGCGACCCATGCCCGCCCGAAAGCCAACGCGCATGGTCACCATCCATGCGCAATGTATAGCATCCCTTTGCAAGCCCTCCATCGCCGGTCACCGCCTCGGCCACCACCCCGGAGAATAGCCATCGATCGCCATAGACCGGCGCACGTGTTCCCGCACGCGCAAGCCACCAGATATCCACCGTGCCCCGTGCGCGCTGCCACTCCTCCGCGCGACGCATGCCTTCGACCCGCACCTCGAACTTCCGTATTTCCAGGTCCGTCTCGCGCGCAGCCTCGACACCGGGCTCGCTGGCAACAACGCCCACGAGGCTGACGTGCTCACGGGCGCGCTGCACAAGCCTCCCGATCTCCCGGGGCGATGAGCCGCTCATCGCCAGGCGTGTGTGCACAGCGCCCGCCAGGACCACCGCCAGCCATAGGCTGAGCGAAATGAAGGGAATGCGCGGGAAGAGGATCGTGAACAGGCTGAGCAAGACACCGAGCATCGCAATCTGAAGGACCGGGAAATCCCACCGGAGGCCGATCAAAATGCCGATGACAAAGAGAACGGTTACCCCTACGAGCGGGCGCCGCATGCGATGCGTCCCGCGCGCCGGAGTATGATCGGGGGAATGAATCGAATCGAACGGACCGCTACCCTGGGCCACCCGCGGAATTCCAGAAGAAGTTTAGTGGATGATGCCGGCCAACCGGCCATGACGCCTCCATGGCGCGTCGCACAAATTCCTTGGCCTTCCCCACGGCATCGTGAAGAAGATCGCCCTTTGCAAGATACGCGGTGACCGCTGCGGAGAAGCAACAGCCGGCTCCGTGACTCTCGGCAATCTCCACCCGCCGCCCGGTGTAGACAAAGGCCTCACCCTCGTCGTACAGCACGTCGAAGACGTCGTCGCCGGCCAAATGCCCGCCTTTGATCACGCAGGCCACATCGTAGCGGTCGCCAATCTCTTCTGCGGTTGCCTTCATCTCATCCAGCGTACGGATCGGGTGCCCGCAAAGAATTTCGGCTTCGTGAATATTGGGCGTGATGACCCGGGCCTGCGGAAGCAACTCTGCACACAAGGCATCAATCGCGTCGTGCTTGAGGAGTATGGCGCCCGACGAAGCAACCATGACGGGGTCCACCACCAGGACCGGAATGCCCTGCCGGACGTCCGCCTTGGCAACCGTGCGGATGATCTGCGCCGTGTACAGCATGCCGGTCTTCGCCGCGGCCACCGGCATCTCGTCACACACCGCCTTGATCTGCGCGGCGACCATGTCGGGCTCGATCGCGACGATGCCCGCCACTTCCTTGGGATTCTGCGCCGTCAGACACGTAACCGCAGACGCGCCAAAAACTCCCAGCGCGGAGAAAGTCTTGAGGTCCGCCTGAATGCCCGCGCCACCGCTGCTGTCGGATCCGGCAATCGTCAGCGCGACCGCCATCCCAGTTTCTTTCGGCTCCGTCTGCATCGTCATGCCGCCGAGGTTAGATTAAAGGGCAAAACAGTCAAGCCGCGAAGCATCATTGCGACAACTTCATCTCAGCCTGCCGCACCGCGCCCGCCGCCTCGGATGATGTCGGCCGTATGCGCAGGGCCAACACACCCTGATCCAACGCATCGCGCGGCCGGTTCACCTTCAAGTAGGCGCGCGACAGATTGAGACGGGCGCTGAAATTCTCGGAGTCCAGTTCCACCGCGCGCTGCCACGCTGCAATAGCCTCGTCCAACCGGTCCTGCATGGCCAGCGCAGTCCCCATGTTCTGATGCGCCTCCAGCATCCGTGGGTTGAGCTCCAACGCACGCCGGAGGTATCCTTCCGCCTCAACAGCGTTCCCCTCACGCAACCGCACTTCTCCCAGCATGCTGTAGGCGCCAACAAACTCCGCATCACAGCGCAGCGCCTCGTCAAGCGACGCCGAGGCCGCGGCAAAATCGCCGAGCCTGAGTTGCGCCGCTCCCAAGCCGTACCACGACCGCGCACATGGGTTGGCCTTGACAACATGGGTCCACAGGCTGAGGGAGTCCCGCCACACAGGAGCATAGCGCAAGGCCGACACGCCCGAGCCCACCAGTGCGAGCAGCGCAGCCAGCCACAAGGCAACTCTCGCCGCCGGTTGCCGCTCGGCACGCACCATGCCTTCCATCCACAGACCCACGACGCAGCCGATCAACCCCAACGACGGAAGATAGGTGTAGCGATCGGCCACAAACCGAATCGGAAGCGCAGGCCCCAGCGCCACGACAAAGAACGCCATGAGGAAGACAGGCAGCCGCCGGCCACGCTGCCACAGCCATCCCGCCAGGAGCAACATGGCGATCCCCCCCATCAGCAGCGCGCGGACCTCGGCGGCGGAAACAAGACCGTGTGCTGCATAGAGAGGACAGAGCGCCTCGGGCCACAAGGTTTTGGCGGCGTAGTATCCGACGGCACTGGCGTAGCTCCACAACGTGCCAAGCAGCATGAAGTTGCCTGCAGGATTGTCGCTCTGATCCTGCAGCGCCCGCAAACCGGTCAGCACGGCCGCCAGCAGCAAGGGCGCCTTCTCCATCAACGCCTTCCGCCACAGCACCCCGCCGTTCCGCCACACCGGCAGACGATTCCCAAGCAACCCGTCCGCCAGCAGCAGAACCACGGGAAGCGTCACGGCCATCGACTTGGATAGCATCGCTGCCATCCCGAGCACGGTCCACCGGACCACCCATCGCAAACGGTTCGCCCCGGGCCCCTTCACGTAAAGGCTCAGCGCCGCCAGGTAGAAGAAGGCGTGCAAAACATCCTTGCGCTCCGAAATCCAGACCACCGACTCGATCCGTTGCGGATGCAGCGCGAAAAGAAGCGCCGCGACGCAAGCCGTAACCCGGTACAATCGCGCCCGCCCGCCAACCCCGCCAGAAAGGCTCAGCAGCTGCACGCCCAAGACATAAACCCAGACCGCATTGGCGGCATGAAGGAGGATGTTCGTCAGCCGAAACCCTGCTGGCCGCAAGCCCCAAACCAGCCTGTCTGCCACGTAACTGAGCCAAACCAACGGCTTGAAGTCGGATACGGCGGAAGACGTCAGGAACCACCTGAAATCGGCCTTACTAAGCCGCGCAAGGTGATGATTATCGACAATATTGACCATGTCGTCCCAATCCAGGAAATCAAAGGAGAGCGTGGAGGCGAACAGGATGAACACGACCGCGAACAACGCCCAGGGAAGAAATCTGAAGGCGCGCGGAAGGGATACATCCGATGCAGAATCGACACTGGTCATGGCGTGCCTTTCGCTCACGCGTCTACAATAGAACCCACTGTTCACCAGACAAGCTTTATGCGCGCGAAAACTACGCTGAATCGCCCATATTTGAGGTTTGACAAGGCATCTGCACCCATCTATTTTTCGATGTAGAAAATCAGTCCATTTCTCCGGAGGAGATTCGGTATGGCAAAAGCGCTTAAGCCGCTTGTCATTGTCTTGCTCATACTCAGTGTTGTCGCTCTTGTGCTTGGTTCGGTTTTGTTCTCCAGCGCGAGATGCTGAAGGGTCGTACCCTTAAGCATGAGCAGGCTTTGGTCGACATCGCCGGCAAACTTCACGTCGACAGTCCCAACACCGAGATGCTGAAGGACTACGCGAAAATGCAGCAACCCCTGGATTTGCTCGCGGTTGCCGCCGGAAATCAGTACGAGGACCTCCAGAACACCAAGACCGATCTCGAAAATACCCGCGCCGACCTGGCCAAAACCCGTGATGAACTGTCCGCGACGAAGACCGAACTCGCCGCCGCCCAGAGCAAGATCACCGAACTGAACGATTCCCTGGAGAAGAAGGAAATCGAACTGGCCGAACAGAAGAGCAAGGTCGATCAATTGGAGCAGGACAAGGCCTCACTGCAGATTCAGATCGACGATCTCAACAGCCAATTGGTCAAGTCCGAAGAGGAAATGCGGGATCTGCAGGACCAGACGGCCACACTTGAGAAGATCATCAAGGACATGGAAATCGAGCGCGGTGGCAAGAAACTGCTGCCCCCCGGCCTCACCGGCAAGATTCTTGCCGTCAACCCCGACTGGAACTTTGTTGTGCTGGATATCGGCAGCGATGTGGGTGTCGTACCCAGCGCCGAATTGATCATTCACCGGGCTGACCAGCTTGTCGGAAAAGTTCGTGTCAGCAGCGTGCAAAAGAACATGTCCATCGCCGAAGTCATGTCCGACTGGGCGCAGGAAAGCGTGCACGAGGGCGACAATGTTTTCTTCTAAGATTGCAAGCTGGCTGGCTATCGTCGCAACGGTCTGCTTCATCGTGCTCATCACCTTGCAGGTGCTTGAGCTGATGCACTACTCGGGCGATCCATCCGCATGGCCCAAGCTATGACGGGCCAACTGGCGACTATCCCATCGATGTTGGTCCGACGCGTGTGCCTTCTCCTTGTACTGCTCGCGCTCGGCACCATTCTCTCCGGCTGCGCCACGGCGGATCGTGAAGATTCCGACCTCCCGTGGAATACACCGCAGCCATGGGAAGGCAGCCCGATGATCCCCGGTCTTGAAAGCCGGTAGCGAAACACACGCCCCCTGCTCTTCTCTGTTCCTCTTCCGATTCCGTCGTCGATTTTCGGGGCACGAAAAACCCGCCTGTCTTTCGACAGGCGGGTTTCGTCTTTGAACTCAGTCAAACGTGCGGATCAGCGCAGACCCATCTGGATCATCTTCTCGGCGATCTGGATGGCGTTCAGCGCGGCACCCTTCCACAGGTTGTCACCCGCGACGAACAATGCCAAGCCGTTCTCCACACTGCTATCCTTGCGGATGCGCCCCACCAGCATCTCGTTCTTGCCCGAGCACGCGATTGGCGTCGGAAATACGGAGTGGGCCAGATCGTCCACGACACGGACGCCTTCGGCGCACGACAGAATCTCACGGGCGCGTTCCGCACTGATCGGCTTTTCAAACTCGACGTGCAACGCCTCGCTGTGACCGTTCAACACGGGCACGCGTACGCAGGTTGACACCACGCGAATCGACGAATCGCCGAGGATCTTGTGGGTCTCCCTCTTCAACTTGACCTCTTCGGTCGTATAGCCCGGCTCGTCATCCTTCGCACTGCCGATCTGGGCAATGACGTTGAAAGCAATCTGGCAGGGATAGACGGATCTCGTGATCTCGCGACCCTCAGCCCATGCACGAACCTGATCCTGCAATTCCTTCACCGCGGCGCTGCCGGTGCCCGACACAGCCTGGTAGGTGCAGCACACAATCCGACGGATCTTCGCTTCCTTGTGCAGTGGCGCCAGCGGCATCAGCGCAATCGCCGTGCTGCAGTTTGGATTTGCAATGAGGCCCTGGTGATTCCTCAACGCCTCGGCATTGATTTCGGGGACCACGAGCGGAACCCGTGGATCCATGCGGAAATCATCGCCGTTGTCGATGACCACGCAACCACGCTGCGCCGCCTCCCACCCAAACGTCTTGGATGCGCCCTTTGAACCCTCGGTACCGGCGAAGAATGCGAAATCCATCCCGGAGAAGGCCTCCGGAGTGGTGGCCTTGACATGATAGGTCTCGCCGTCGATCTCTTCCGGCCGCTCCGACCGCGCCAGGATGGTCAGGTTTGAATACGGGAACTGGCGCTGCTTCAGAAGTCGCACCATCTCGGTGCCGACCGCGCCAATACCCACCACGCCAACATTGTACTTCTTCATGCTCATCGTCCTCTTGCGCTCATCCGTGCCGAAGTCGTTACTCCGCAACTTTCGCAGCCACCAGGTCGCCCACTTCTGTAGTACTATACCCCATCTTGCCGGCTGCCTGACTCTTCATCTTGTTGCCCGTAACATACATGACGGCCGATTCGATCGCTGCAGCAGCCTTCTTCTCGCCCAGCGTATCCAGCATCATCATGCCCGCGCAGATCGCCGCCATCGGGTTGATCACATTCTTACCCGTGTACTTCGGCGCGGAACCACCGATGGGCTCGAACATGCTCACGCCCTTCGGATTGATGTTACCGCCGGCCGCCACGCCCATGCCGCCCTGCGTGATCGCGCCCAGGTCCGTGATGATGTCGCCGAACATGTTGCCCGTGACGATCACATCGAACCACTCGGGGTTCTTCACCATCCACATGCACGTCGCGTCAACGTGGTAGTACTCGCGCTTGATGTCGGGAAACTCCTTCTCGCCCATCTCGTGGAACGCCCTCTCCCACAGGTCGTAGAGGAACGTCAGCACGTTGGTCTTGCCGCACAGCGCCAGGGTCTTCTTCTTGTTGCGCGCGCGGGCCAGTTCGAACGCATAGCGCAGGCAGCGGTCGACCTGGAAACGGCTGTAGACGGCGCTCTGAACCGCCACCTCGTGCGGCGTGCCCTTCATGGTGACGCCGCCGGTCCCCGTGTACGCATCGCCCGAGTTCTCACGCACCACCACATAGTCGATCTCGTCCGGTCCCTTGTCTTTCAGGGGGCAAGGCACGCCGGGATACAGCTTCACCGGGCGCAGGTTGATGTACTGATCCAAGTCGAAGCGAAGGCGCAGGAGAATGCCCTTCTCGAGGATGCCGGGCTTGACGTCCGGATGACCGATGGCGCCAAGCAGGATCGAATCGTACTTCCGCATCTCGTCGGCCGCGGAATTCGGGAGCACCTCGCCCGTGCGAAGATAGCGGGCCCCGCCGAAATCATAGTCGGTGAAGTTCAACTTGAAACCGAACTTCTTCGAGACAGCGTCCAAAACCTTGACGCCTTCACGGGCCACTTCAGGCCCCGTACCGTCGCCGCCGATCACCGCGATATTGTAGCTTTTGCTCATGTGTTCACCTTTCTGAAATCCAACATCCTGACGCCCTGATGCGATTTTTCCAAGGGTTGGAAAATCGCGCTCGAAATTTTCCAACCCTTGGAAAAACCAGCCGGCAGCAGCCTCATGGCGACCCCAACCGGATTCGAACCGGTGTTACCAGGATGAAAACCTGGTGTCCTAGGCCTCTAGACGATGGGGTCACACGCCCTGTCGCCGCCAAATGGCGCGGGCGGTACGATAACAGAAGACGATTGGCGGGCAACCAAAATCTGCCTCGGATTGCCCCCTTTTGCCGAAGGCCTGCATGCGGAAACAGGCCCGGCCAATGCGGCTTGCCCGCACATTGAATATAAGGTAGACCTAGACCGTCCAATCAGGCAGGAGGAGACAAATCATGAATATGAAGTTTGTAGCGTCTGCGAAGATAATGACGGCCGCCGCGCTGGTATTGGGACTCTGTGGTTGCCAGGCTTTCCGGGCATCCACCACCGACCTCAACGTGAATGACCCGGAGCACATGGGCGCCAGCTACGACTATAGCGACATGCGCAAGCTCACGGAAGAGGTCGCCAACGAACTGATCGGCAGCGAATTCCTGATCAAGCAGCAGACTCCGCCCGTCATGGTGGTTGTCGGCGTGCAAAACCGTACATCGGACCACAACGATACCAAGAGCCTGACGGACCGGATTCGCACCATGGTGCTCAAGTCCGGCAAAGCCCAGTTCATCAACGAATCCCGCCGCGACGAGTTGCTGCGGGAACAGGGCTACCAGGCGGCCAATGCCACGAAGGAAACCCAGGTTGCCGTCAGTCGCCAGATGGGAGCGAAGTACATGCTGAGCGGCTCGCTGGTCGAAATGGAATCCCGCTCGCCGCGGCAAGCCCGGCTCTCCCGCCAGGAAATCAAGTACTACAAGCTGACGATCGAGGTCACCGATCTCGAAACCAGCCTCATCGCATGGACCACCGAGAAGGAATTCTCGCGTAAGGCCAGCCTGCCGCTCATCGGCTGGTAAGGCGGCTTCATGAACGCGCGGCGTACCATCGCTTGCCTGCGACTGGTCGGGGCGGCCATCTTGGCCGCCCTGCTGGTCTCGGGCTGCGCCACGCCTGCGCTGGATGCTTCCCGGCACGACTTCTACCAGGGAAACTATGATAAGGCCGAGAAGGAACTCGCCGATATCCCGGCGACGGACAAGGACCGTGTGCTCTATCTCATGGAGCGCGGCACTGTCCGGCAGGCCCGCGGCCGCTACGAGGATAGTTCACGAGACTTCATCGCTGCGTCGGACGGAATCGACAAGCTCGAAACCTACAGCCTTTCAAGAGGCGCATCGAGCATGGTCATCAACGATGCCGTGCAGGATTTCCGCGGCGCACCCTACGAACGATCGTTGCTCCATGCCTTCACCGCAAAGGATTTTCTCGCGCTCGGCAAATGGGACGATGCGGCCGTCGAGGCCCGCAGAATCATCAAGACGCTGGACCCGATGGCCCGCGGTGACTACCCGGAAGATGCCTACTCGCGCTACATGGCAGGCTTCTGCCTGGAACTGATCGATGACCCGTCCAACGCGGCGCTCCAATATCGCAAGGCTGCGGGACTCATGCAGAGCGGATGGATCAACGAGAACACCGGACGGTTCCTGGCTGCGCCACCCGCTGCCGGCGTGGCACCTCGCGAAGCGGCCCCGGCTCACGAACTCGTCTGCTTCATTCTCATCGGCGGTTCGGGATCGGGCTCAAGCTATGCCCACGGCGGTGGGGCTGTTTACGCCACCGTGGAGAACGAAGGCCAGACACTGGGCCGCAGTTACCATCTCTCCGACACGGCAGAACTGGCTTTCTCCACGGAACAGGTGGAGGCCGTCCGCAAGGCGGCCAAGACCGTCGGCCGCGTGCTGGTGAAGGAAGCCATTGCGGAATCGTTCGAGCAGCGCAACAATCCGTTCCTGGCCGATCTCATTCGCTTTGTGATGATCGGCCTGCTGGAACGGCCGGACACGCGGCGCTGGGAAACCCTGCCCAGGCTCCTACAGGTGGCCAGGGTCCCCTGCCCCGCAGGCCTCAAGGCGTTCGACGTGACCTTCCGCAACGCAGCCGGCACGCCGGTTCAGACCCAGCACGTCGTGAAACCCATCAGCCAGCGCGGGAACATCTACGTTTCGTTTTGCCGCGATCTTCCCCTGGCGCCCTGACACCGGGGCCATGATCAACGTTTTGCATCCGCTTGGCGCGGAAGCCTGCCTATCCACGTGTTACGCACAGCGTAGAACCATTCCAGTTCCGGAATGCGAGGCCTCCGATCGGGCGGATCCATGATGACAAGCCGATCTTCGAATCTCATGCGTCGGACCCAAGGTTCATAGGCCCTCGGGTCGCCATAGGTGAGCTGCAGCGTCCGGAGGATGTCGAGATCCTGCTCGGGCATCAGACCGGTTTCGAAGCCGAGAATGTAGCGCCAGGGCGCCTGCGGGTTTTTGAAAAATGTACGGAAGAACACGGCCATCTCACCACTGTAGAGTGTGCCGTTCTCCCCGGGCATCCACTCAGCCAGCCGTGGGTCAGCGGCATCAAGGTATTCGATGGAAAGTGACTTCGTCCAGCGGGCTTGCAGATCGCTCGTCGTTCCGAAGTACAACGCTGCGCAAGCCAGCGCGCAAACCAACAGCCTGCGCGGTGCGTCGATCGGCAGCGATTCAGCCAGGACGCCTTCAAATTCCTGCGCCATCCAGACCATCATCGCAATGAGTCCCCAGTCAACCCAGAATCGTATGACGGCAAG
>DAISJM010000043.1:0-28557 GCA_036821485.1 Verrucomicrobiota bacterium
GCCGGTGACGATGGGGGCTGCACGGTTGCTCCCCGCGACGACTGTGGCTGCGAGTCTTCCAGCCGGCGTGTAGACGTAGGCCGTGCTGCCGCCGGTCGCGTCCACCATGTTGGTCAGGAGTCCGGTGGCTGGATCGTACTGGTATTGGAGCACATCGGCTGTCAGTCCTGTCTCGTCCGGCCACGTGGCGCCGCTCCACTCGGTCCCGTTTCGGTAGGTTCGTTTTTCCATCAGGTTCCCATAGCCGTCATAGACAAAGCGGGTCGGGTAGGCACCATCGCCCCAGGTGCGAGTGAGGCGGCCCTGGGCATCATAGGCGTGGTGGATCTGGTGGCCAAGGGGATCGATCAGTGCTGATCTCGCGCCGGTGGTGGGGTCGTACACATATCTTGTGCGATTGCCGGCCGGGTCCTCCACGTAGTCCACGCGGCCGCGCTTGTCGTAATGCGTCACGGTCGTCCCGAGACGTTCGTCTGTCTCGCCGATTACACGTTCAAGCCCGTCGTATGTGAAATGCGTGACTTGCCCGGTCCGGTCGATTCGTTTGCGCAACAACCGGTTGGAGTATACTTCGACCACAGATTGCAGCGTGTCCTCGTAGGTGGTGGTGCGGGTCATGGTGCGTTCCGCGCGATTGACCACCGTCTCGGTGCGCACGCGGTTGCCCGCTGCGTCCACGGAAATGGATTCCTCTGTGACGCCGGGGGCGAAGCCGCTGACGCGTTGCTTTCGAATCCAGTTGGTTATCATTCCCGGGGTGCCGTCTGCCAAAGGAACGCGTGATTCACTAACCTGCCAAGTGCTGCCATCAGCTTCCGTCTGGTAGCGGGTGTCGCTTTCCACGAGACGATCCTTGGCGGGATTCAGTACGCCGTCGCCATCGACATCCAACCCGGAACGGGTTTGCTGTCCCCATTCATCGTACTCGTACAACGCATCGGCCATTTCCGGATGCGATTGGCGGGTTAACTGGCTCCGGTTGTAGAAGAAGCGGCTGGTGCTGACTCCAACGGGGGCGGGATGCTCGGCAAGAATGGTTCGGCCGAGCATATCGGTGGTCGTCTTCTCTCCCACGGTCGCGGTGTTGCTGCCGGGTGGTGTGGAGGAGACTTTGCTCCACATGGATCCATCGCTGTTGACGCCGTATTCGTAGTACTGCGGCTCTTGGGCGGTGCCGGTGATGCTCTTGAGCTGGCCGTCGAGATAACGTTCGGTGATCCGGGTTGCGCCGCCGGGGAGGGTGACAATCTCCCGGCGACCGCCCAGTTCATAGCGGTAGGTGGTGGCCAAGCCCTGCTCATCGACGGTTTTGGTGATGCGGCCGGCCCCATCGTATTCAGTGCTGTCACCCGCCGTCGCGGTCTCGTTGCTCTCGGTCGTAGAGAGTCGCTGACCCATGACGTCGTAGGTGTACGTGCGGGTGGGGCCGCCGTCGATGCTCTCCTTCACAAGGCGTTTGAGGACATCGTATTCATAGCGCGTGGTGACGCCATGCTCGTCGGTTTCCCATTCTTTTCCGTTGGGGCCCCACTTGGTTTCAGAAATGACGCCCCTGAGTCCCGTGACTCGGACAGGTCGTTTGAACTCGTCCAGGACATAGGACGTGCGGTCCACAAGATTGCTGCCGCCCGTGGCACTGGACACGTAGACTTCCTCCTGCGTCACGTACCCGAGTTCGTCGCGATAGCGAAAGGTTGTGGTGGTAGCGGCTTTGCCATCGGGAGCGATAACGGTGCTGGTGAACGATTCCGTGGCTGTCTGCGGTTCGTCATGTTGACTCGTGGTGGTGGCCGCGAGGGTCTTTCCGTCGGGACCGACGATGGTGTGGGTGACGGTGTCTGCGATCGCGGAGTGGCCGAAGGCCATGCAGCAGACGATCCAGAGCATGGTGCGCCGTATCCTTGTCGTCATGTGACCAACCTCCCTGATCCCTTGTACCTGCTTTTTGATTCAGGCACAACAGCGGGGGAGATGGGTGCATTCTGCAGTTGCCACGTTGCCATCTGCTCCTATGGTCCCGGGTTTTCCACGAAGCTGCGCCGGGCACAGAGGCCCGGCCTACAACGGCTCGGAATGCAGGCCGTCCCTCCGCGGGCGGTGGATGTTTGTATGTAGGGCCTGTGCTGGTCGCAGGCCTCTTGCGGCTGCCGACTAGCGGCAGCCCTACAACGGTCCGGAATGTAGGCCGCCCCTCGGCGGGCGGTGAGCGCACCCACAGATACGCCGGGCACAGAGGCCCGGCCTACAACGGCCCGGAATGTAGGCCGTCCCTCCGCGGGCGGTGGATGTTTCTATGTAGGGCCTGTGCTGGTCGCAGGCCTCTTGCGGCTGCCGACTAGCGGCAGCCCTACAACGGCCCGGAATGTAGGCCGCCCCTCCGCGGGCGGCGATGCAGAGTATCCGGCCAGGAATTCTGCAGTTGCCACGTTGCCATCTGCTCCTATAATCCCGGGTTTTCCACGAAGGAGGTAGGGGTGCTGGCGAAAGTACGGGCGGGGGCGGTATATGGCGTGGATGCCTTTCCTGTTGAGATCGAGGTCAACGCGGGGCATGGCGATCCGAAGGTGATCATCGTCGGGTTGCCGGACACGGCGGTGAAGGAGAGTGGGGATCGCGTATTCACGGCGCTCATCAACTCCGGTTTTGCGCCGCCGATGGGGCGCACCACGGTCAATCTGGCTCCTGCGGATATGCGCAAGGAGGGGCCAAGTTTCGACCTGCCCATTGCCATCGGCATGATTGCCGCGCAGGGCGACATCGAGCCCGAGACGCTGGCGGAGCTGTGCGTGATTGGCGAACTCGCCCTGAGCGGTGAAGTACGCCGGGTGCGCGGGGTCTTGCCGATTGCCATGCAGGCCAAGGCCGACGGCTGTCGCGGGATTCTCGTGCCGGCGGAAAATGCCGAGGAGGCGGCCGTGGTGGAGGGGTTGCAGGTCTACCCGATCCAGACGCTGCGACAGGCGGCGGATTTTCTCGCGGGGAAGGCTGAGCTCTCGCCGCTCACCATCGATGTGCAGTCGGTATTCGACTCCTTCAGCGTTTACGAAGAAGACTACGCCGATGTGAAGGGGCAGGAGTTTGCCCGGCGCGCGCTGGAAGTGGCGATGGCCGGCGGTCACAACATTCTGATGATCGGCCCGCCGGGCACGGGCAAGACCATGCTCGCAAAGCGTGTGTCATCCATTCTGCCACCGATGACCCTGGACGAGGCGCTGGAGACCACCAAGATTCACAGCATCTCGGGCTCGCTGCGGTCGCGTCAGGCGCTGGTGGCGAAGCGGCCGTTCAGTTCGCCGCATCACACGATTTCCGACGCGGGTCTGCTGGGCGGTGGTTCGCATCCGATGCCGGGCGAGGTGAGTCTCGCGCACAACGGCGTATTGTTTCTCGACGAGCTTCCGGAGTTCCATCGCAACGTGCTGGAGGTGATGCGTCAACCTCTCGAAGATGGCGTGGTGACCGTGTCCCGCGCGGCGGCCAGCGTTACGTTTCCGTGCCGATTCATGCTCGTGGCGGCGATGAATCCCTGCCCGTGCGGGCACTATGGCGACACGAAGCGTGAGTGCCGGTGTCCGCCGCTGCAGATTCAGCGATATAGGAATCGTATTTCCGGGCCGCTGCTCGACCGGATTGATATTCACGTGGAAGTTCCGGCGGTGAACTACGACGAGCTGTCCTCGGCACAGAAAGGTGAGGCGTCGTCGGAAATCCGCAAGCGCGTCATCAAGGCGCGGCGGGTACAACAGGAGCGCTTCAAGGGTTCGCGGAAGGTTCACTGCAATGCGGCGATGCGGGCCAAGGATGTGGCGAAGTATTGCGAGTTGGAAGACGATGCAAAGCAGCTTCTGAAGATGGCGATCACGGATTTGAATTTCAGTGCGCGGGCGTACGACCGGATTCTGAAGGTGGCGCGGACGATTGCGGACCTGGATGAATCGGAGACGATTCGGAATGCGCACGTGTCGGAAGCGATTCAATACCGCTCGTTGGATCGGCAGTACTGGACCTGAGGGCGGAAGACGGGAAAGAGCGGGCTACTGGGGTTCGGCGAGGTAGATGATCGACTTGTCGTCTTCGTCTGACTGCCAGATGACGCGGCCGGCGGCCGTGTGCGGGTTGCGATCCTCGAAGTCGTTGAAGGTCAGCCGGCCGGTGTTGCGGTTGTCGCGGTATTCATCGTCCTTGCCGGCGGCACGGATAGGTTTTCCGGTCAGGTCCCACGCGTAGATTTCGGCATCCCAGTTGTCGTTATAGCCCATCCAGCAGACCATATTGTCGGCGATGTCCGGATTGAGATCGTCATAGGTATTGCTGGTGAGCTTGATGGTCTTCTCGCCGTCGTAGAGGTAGATTTCGAAATCGTCGCCATCGAAGCCCTGCCAGACCACTCGACCGTTCCAGACCTTGGGATTGAGATCGTCTTCAATGCTATCGCTGAGTTTCTGCGTCTGGCCATCTTTCCACATGAAGATATCCGCATCGGAGCCCGGGTAGCCTTCCCAAGCCACGACGCCGTCCCAGATGGAGGGGGACACATCGTCGTACTGGTTGCTGGTGATCTGCGTGGTGGTGCCCTTGGTGTGGTCGTAAAGATAGATCTCAAAATCGTGGCCGTCCCAGCCGTACCACACCACCTGCGGTCCATGAACCTTGGGGGCCATGTCATAGTAGTAGTTCGTGGTGAGCTGGTTGCGGAATCCATCGGCCCAGATCATGATTTCCCAACCGAACGGCCAGCCCTTGGCCTTCTGCCAAGCGATCAACGAACCCCAGACGCTGGGGCCGAGGTCGTCGCGATTATCGCGCGTGATGCGCCTGATCTCGTCACCGCCGTTCCACATACAGATCTCGGTATCGCCACTGGGCGCGCGGCGAAGTTCGTTGGTGGGATAGCCGGCGTCCGCGGGTGGTTCGATGATGTCGAGTCCCTCGACAACGTTGGTGTCGGGCTGGGGGGCCGGAGCCTGAGCTGCGTCTGGAACTGCAGCTGCAGGGGTATTGGTATCCACGGGTGCGGCTGAGGGTGTGCCTATGTCTTCGGGGACACTGGCCGCAACTGCTGACTCGTTGGTCGACTCAGGCCCGCTGCCGATATCTTCAAACCACTGGTTGCCGGCATCGTCCTGCATGGCGCGGTAGAGTGCGGGCACTTCTGGGACAGGGGTATCGCGTTCCGGTGTGGGGACCTCGCGAAAGACCCAGTCCACGTCGCGGGAGGTGCCGACCATGTTGCCGACCCAGACGACGGTGTTGCTTTGTACTTGCGGACGAATGTTGGCCAGGGGATGTCTGGCCCTTGATGAAGTCAACGGGCGTGTCTTGCCGTTCTCGTAGATATAGATGTCGGACAGGGCTTCGCCGCCCTCGATGGTTTCGTGGCTGGACCACGCGGCAAGACCCGTTTCGCTGATGACGGGTTCGCGCGAGATGAGCTTGGGGCTTGATATGGGTTTGATGGAGAGATCGGCAGCGAGACACACAGATAGTGAGGCGCAGAACACAGCGAAACACGTCAAGCGTTTCGCCAACGTTGGCACAATACACGCCCCCTTCCCCCCGTACGTGTCAGGCGCTACGAGCATGTCGTCCTATCTATTTATCCAGTTTCACGGCCCATGGACCGAACTGGATTCCTGTCGAAAAAAGCAAGACATTCTATGCCGCCAAAACAGGCAACGCAACACTTTGTCAGCGAAACCCGACAGGAAGCGGAGCGGGACCGGCGACCGGCAAGTAGTGGGCGGTGAGCCGTGATCAAGGCTATCAACGATGCGTGTTTCTTGGAGAATTCGCATGTTGATAAAGACGGGGCAGCGTGACGCCAGGTGCTCCGTACAGCACAGAATCAAGGGGTGGTGGCGGCTACGGCCGGAAGTTGCCCGGTGGTTGTGGAGGCAGAAACGGGCGGCGTCTGGTCGCTGGCGGTGGCGGCAGGAGTCTCGTTTGTTGGGCCACCAATGGGCCAGTCGGGACCCCAGCGGTGTGGCTCGCTCCAGTAGTTCATGGGCTTCTTGGTTTTCATCCTCGCGTCGACTTCCCGGGGATCAAGCCTGTCGGACATGGAGCCTTGCATCTGGGCGAGGTCGCGGCCCATGCGCTCGATTCCTTTGAGGACCACGTTGACCATGACGCGTTCGAAATCAGTTTGCATGCGGATAAGGCCCTGTTCCTTCTCCAAGGTGGATCGTTCCAGTGTCTGAACCGTTTCATAGGCCCACCACGGATCGATCACCTTGCCCCAGGGGGTCATCTTTTCCTCACCGCCCCAGCGGGTCTTGAGCGCAAACTCACCGGCCACTTTCATGTCGCGAAGGATGGAGAGTGCATAGCCGGCAGACTTGGCTGACGGCGTGAGGACCATGGCCTCCCAGTGGCCCTTGGTGTGGCTGAGGCTGCCCTTCATGATGACCGCCTGCACGTGGCTGCGCATCTGCTGGGGGAAGAGATTCTTGGGTTCGGGGAAGACCGCCGTGAAGTAGGTGGGGCGTGCGATCCAATCCACGAGCGGCATGATCTCGCCGGAGAAAAGGGTGTCGAACAATTCGCGTTGTTTCGCGGTGGTGGCTTCATCGGCGGCGAACATGATCATGTCGCGCCCGAGGAACCCGATCAGAATGTTGCCCCAGCTCCAGAGATTCGGGTCGAGCTGCTGGAAGAAGTAGCCGTCGCGGTGGAACTGCGGCTTGTCCCGGGAGAGGGGAAATCCTCCAACGGCGTGCACAACGACATCCTCGGCCTTGCCTTCGTCGGTCAGGTGATAGGTCACCACCATCGCGGCAACTTCGCCGAGGTTCAAGGCGGGCTCGTCGGAGACGCCTTTCGTGACGACGGACTTGATCTGCTCAAGGAGGTCCGGGTTGTCGCCAAAAATGGCCTGCAGGTAATCCACGGAGAACGTCTGTGCAGCAGGTGCTTCGCCAATGGTTCCGCCGTTTTCAATCAGGTAGCGAACTTGGGCGCGGACTTCGGTCGCGACATTGTAAACGCGCCATGTACGATAGGCGACCACGCCGCCGCTTGTGAGGGCGACGAGGAGCACAAGACCAACCGTCCACAGCCATTTGCGCTGTATCTTCACGCGACACCCATCCGGTTCGAAGCGCGCGAGGCGCTTCGGTCTACATTGTTATATACCCGCCGGGAGCGGATTCGGCAAGGGCGCCGGATCAAGGCTGGGGCGGTGGGGTCAGGATTGGCGTAGGCGTGGGGGCCGGGAGCTTCCCGGCCTTTTGGAGTTCGGCCTGCTCGCGCAGGGCGCGCTCGATGCCTTCGCCCATGCCGACGGCCGGGCTGGTGGCTGCGTTGCGCAGTTCGGGGTGTTCGTTGAGATAACTTTCGATGCCTTCGCCCAGACCGGTCTGGGGACGTTTGACCTTCTCGGCGAGTTCGGGGTTTTCGCGCAGTACGCTCTCGATGCCTTCGCCCATACCCTCGGTGGGCCGGCTGAGCTTGTCGGCCAATTCCGGGTGTTCACGCAGGTAACTCTCGATACCTTCGCCCTTCCATGCGGTTTGTGTGGGCGCGCCTTCGTCGATGATGCCGCCGGCGACTTCCGCATTCGGATCGGTGGCGAGAAAGAGCCGGATGGTCTCGTCGCCCTTGCGCAGGACAACCACCTCGGTGTCATAGTCGGCTTCCACGACCTCGATGCCGCCATAGGCTTCGCCGACCTCGATGAACTTGTTCCAGTTTTCGGCCGTATTGACGATGCCGACCTTGATACCGTCGGCATTCTTGATCATCGCGGAGATGCGCAGATCGCGCGCGAATCCGGGCAGAGGTTTCTCGGCGGAATCATTGGTTTGGGCAAAAGCACTTCCGGCGAGACAGGCAATACACAGCACAACAGCGAAGAACCGATTCATGGGACCCCTTCTTTTATAGAGAACAGGACATAGGACACTGGAAACCGCGGTCAGGTTCAAACAAAAAAGACCGGGCAGGGCGAATCAGTGGCGTTCGATGACGGCGGCTCGTCCCACAAGCACCCCGAGATCGGAGGGCATTTTGCGCTCCTGCGGGTCCCATGTGGGTGATACGCCCAACTTCAGCCACTTCTGCCCGGCATTGCGCTCCACGTTCACGGGCCATGCTTCCCAAGTCCATCGATCCTGCAGAAACTGGCGCGGGGTTGAGTTTGTGCCGTAGGAATAGAGGGTAACCGTAGTAAGGCCGCCATCGCCCGCTTCCGGGGCTTTGGCAAACAGAAGGAACAGCGATTCGCCATCGGGGAGCGGCATGAGCATGGCTGAAGACCCGCGCGTCCATCGGGCCTTCATGGGCTTCAGGGTGACCGTCGTCCCCGGGCGCGTTGCGCCGGTCCACGACGACACGTTGTTGCTCGATGCCAGCTTGATGTCGGAGATGAGTACCGGGTTTGTGGCGACAAGCGTGACCTCGCGCCAGTCCGGCCGGAGAACGAGCGGGATTTGCAGTAGCGTCCATTCATCATCCAGCGGAATGACTTGAATGTCGTGCGCGGGCGGGACCCCATCTCCCGAGACGCTGAGACTGGAAACATCGGACTCTGGCTCGTGGACGAACAGCAGCAGGCGGTTTCCTGTGGGCTCATCAAAATCGTCGCGCAGGATACGCAGCGGACGTCCGGATTCGACGGATGTCGTCTCAATCTCCCACGCCTTCTCGCGGATGCCGGCGAAATTGCGCAGCGCCATGTTGCTTTCATCGGGCGTATAGACGAAGGGGTAACGGCCCCAGCCTGACGATCCGGGGTAATCCCGTTTCATGGCGAACAGGGTCAGGTCGATTTGCGACTCTTCGCGGCGGTTCGGCGGGCGGAACTTTTCCTCGCGAAGCCGTTCCGATCCGAAGGTGGCGTGCCATCGCGGCTGGAAAGAGAACTGCTCCGCGCGCGGCGGCTGGAAGGGTGTGACGAAGAAAGCCGGCCGACCGGATTCCCTCATGATGCGGCGCCAGGCTTTCAGCGCGGCGGTGTAGTCGGATCGCGTTTCGTTGTCGAGGCTGAGCGTGGGGATGCCGTAGTAATGTTCAAACGGCGCCGCGAAGCGCGAGTACTCGCACAGCAGGATTCCATTCTCCTTCTTCACCACCGCAGCGATCTGGCCGAAGTAGTCCGTCAGGCCCTTGTACGCCGTGGTGGTGATCCATGTCGTTCGCCCCTGGACTTGCAGCAGGACCAGCAGCGCGGCAGATACGGGGGTCAGCCACGCAGGGCGATGGCGGAGCGGCAGGCCGAGAAGAAGAGCGGTGAGGGAGAGAGCCAACAGCGGGATCAGCGCGGTCAGCATGTAGCGGGTCATGAAGAAATCGTACATGACGCCGATCATCAGCGTGGCCGGCACAACGCATGCGAGGAAAGCGAGACGCTCGCGGGTTCGTTGGCGGCCCGCGGCGAGCGCGAAGAGACCGAGAAGGCCAAGGGCAGCGATGGGGCGCGACAGCATCGACACGACGACGGGGAGATCGGTGCGATAGACGTAGTGGTAGATCTGGCGCGTGAGACGCGGCCGGTCTTCGGGCGTCGGCAACCACGCGTAGAGTCCGGCAAAGAGAAGGACCAGGAATGCACCCGCCATCAGGCCGGCCCAGCGCGGCCAGTCGCGCAAGGGCGCTGCATCGGTTCGCCGGCAGCCGAAGAGGACGACAACGATGGCGCTTGCGGCAACGATAGCGGAAAGCGCCACGAGGACGTTCTCCGTTGGCCAGAGCGCCTGGATGCGGCGGCCGAGATTGTACGGATCGGTGACGTAGAGCGACTGGAGAACAAACACGAGGAGACCGGCCGCGGCCACGCACGGGTACACGAGAAAATCGCGTCTTCCGGCCAAGATGATGGCGGCCACCACGAGCGCTGTCGGCAAGGCGAGCATCCAGGCGGTGATGTGGAAGAACGGGGCCAGGCCGATGGCGAGGGCGCCGAGAGCGAGATCGCGTTGCGAGCGGCCGGTTGTGTCCTTCCATGCCGAGAGCACGAGCGTCACGCCGCCGAAGAAGAAGAAACTCGCGATGACCTCGGGACGCGCGTAGCGCGCGTGCCAGATGAGTAGCGGATTCGATACGTAAAACAGGAAGGTCAGCAGTCCGGCGGCGGGATGGTCCATCAGCAGTCGCGAGAGGCGCGCCAGCGCAAGGCCGGCGAGGATCGCGAAGAAGGGGGCAACATACCACGCGCCAAATGGTAGGCCGATGGCGGGGAACACGGCCATAAGCAGCGGGTAGGCGGGCTGGAAATGAACACCCACGCGCGCCTGGTTGATATCCTTTACCCAGAGACAGCCGTCCTTCGTCTGTGTGGCCGTGCGATGGCGGTAGAGAAAATCGGGACGGGTCTTCGGCGGCACGCGCGAGAGAAGGGGATCGACGTAGGTGAACGATCCGTGCTGGGCAATGGCTTGCGCAGCGTTGACATAGGCGGCTGCATCCTGGCCGCCGATGAGTTCCTCGTGCGGCCGGAAGAGCAGGATAGCGGCGGCGACCAGCGCGCCGGCCCACAGCGCCGCGCCGTTGGGCAGAGCGCGTTCCTCACGCCGGCGAAGAAGCCGGACGAGCAAAAGCGCTGCCACAAGCCAGAGAATCGGGCCGGCGGCGAAAATCATGGGGTCGCCCTCACGTTGATGAGCATCATAGGGACGCGCGGCGTCGCGTCAATGGCGGACCGGTGGGTTACCGCTCGATGAACAGATCGGGACGGCCGGCGTCACCCGTCATGGTGACCTGCGCGAAGCGATCGGACGGAATGTGGTGGATGAGGATATCCGTGCTCTTGCCCTCGGTCTGGCTCGCGATCCAGTCGGGATCGTTGGACCAGAACTGGTTGTCAAACGGAGCGCTTTGCGGCGAATGGATGGAGCCTGCCACCTTGCCGTTGGCGGCGTTGACGAGGGATAAGCGGTGGTGGCCGTCCTCGTTCCGGGTGACCAGCTTGCCGTCGGGCGAGAAGCTTGAGGAACAGCCGGCGCTCAGTTCGCGGCTATGATTGGCGGCGAGATCGAAGATGCGAATACGCGGGCCGAAGCTTCGGATGGTGGCGGTCATGCTGTGGCCGTCGTGCGCCACATCGATTTCGCGGAACGTGTAACCAGAGGCGACGGTACGGACGGCGCGTGTCTGAAGCTGAACGGCCTTGACCTTCTTGCCATCGGTGAAAAGGACCTCGCTTCCATCAGGCATCCAAGCCACGGCCCTCGGGTCTTCCGCTTCGGCGAGGAGTTCGGGTTCACCGCCGCCGGCGTCGACGCGCATGATCTTCCGGCCGCGAACGAAGGCAACCTGTTTGCCGTCGGATGACCAGCGGGGGTAGGTCCCCTCGCGCGCGAGCGATACGGGAGTCTTTTCGCCCAGTGTCTGTCTGTAGATGCCGTCGGTCCGCTCGAAGACGACAGCTCCGCGTGGGAGTTCGGACAAGATACGGCTCTCATCTGTTGCGTCCTTGGCGCCGGCCGTAGAAGACGCGTTTCCGCAGCCCGGCAGTGCCGCGAGGACAAGTGAGGCCGCAAATAACGTATAGAGTTTGAACGCTTGCATCATCTGGCCGTCTATGTTCTGTCGGACATTGTCGGTTGCGGAACGTTCAATAACGAGCGAAAATGCGGGCCGCTGCGGAGAATACATGGGGAGAATCATCCAACATTTCAGAGAGCGGTGGAATTACTGGCTGTATCTCCTGCTCAGCGTGGCGGTCACGGCGGGCGTCTTCTCCTATCTCTTCACCCACATCTCGTGGCGCGAGGTGCAGGACCTTCTTTTTAACGCCAGCCTTCGCGGCGTCATCATGATGATCACGCTGTCGATGACCATGAACGTATACCGCACGTGGCGGTACCGGCTTTCGCTGCAGGTTTCGGGCTACGTGCCGTCGTTCGGTTCGCTATTTCTCGTGACGTTGATCCGCGGTTTATGCGTGGATCTGTTGCCGGCGCGGGCGGGCGCGCTGGTGTACGTCTATCTCGTCACCACGCGGCTGGGTGTTCCATTTGGAGCGGCAGCGTCGAGTTTTGCGCTGACCTTCCTGTTCGACACGATCGCGCTGGCGCCGCTGCTGGTGATTGCGGCGGTGTGGGTCTCCGCCTCGGTGCAATTGCCGGCGGGCATTATGATCGGCGGCGGCATCGCGATCTTCGTGATCACGGGCGTTATCGTGTATTACCTCTCGCCACTGCTGAAGCTGGCAGACTGGTTCTTCACGAAACTGAGTTTCCTGCGTGAGCGGCTGCGGCGGCGCATCCGCCGGGCGATTGCCGCGTCGGATTACCAGGTGCGCAAGGCGCGCCGGTCGGGTGTGTTCTTCCGGCTGCTGTTTCAGTCCGTGATCGTGCGGCTGACGAAATACGGCACGCTGTATTTCTTCTTCTACGCGCTGACCCATCCGTATGGCTACAAGCTCTCCGATCTTTCCGTGCCGCGCGTGTTTCTTGGGCTGGTGTCGGCGGAGATGGCCGCGAGCCTGCCGGTTTCCGGCATTGCCGGATTCGGCGCCTATGAAGGTACGTGGGCGTGGGTATTCCAGATACTCGGGTTTCCCGGCCACGTCGCCAAGGTTACCAGTGTGTCGCACCATCTCTTTACCCAGCTTTACGGCTACGGCCTGGGCGTGGCAGCGATCCTCCTGCTGATGCTGCCGGTGTTCAAACGGGTTGGCGGGTTGAAGCGGGAGGTGACGAAGCTGTCGAGTCCGTGGTTGTTCTACCCGGCCTCGCTGGCGCTGCTCGCGGCGGCCGCCGGAGTGTTGTGGATGATCTACAACGTGGGTTGAGCCGCAGCCCGCCGTGCGCGCGCCGCCGCGTTCCGGATCTTCTGCGCCGTACGCATTCTCATCAGCCAGTCGCCCAGCCGCGAAAACGCGAGGCGCATTCCGAGATCACGCGACCACGCATGCCGACCGGGAAGGCGCAGGAACGATGCGACAAACTCCGCGCGGCGTTCGCCCGCTGTCGGCGCAGGAATCGGAAAGCCGTAGTCCGGCACGGGCAGGCCGCGCCCGCGTCGTTCCCCGATCCGGATGAACGCGCCCTTCTTCTTCGACTTCACCACCGGATCGAACTGGCTTGCGAGCAGCGTGCGGTCGATCTTCTCCACGTGCAGGCTGTGGTCTGCCGCCGCGCGATCGATCAACGCCTGGCCGCGCTCGGTGCGGCTGAGCAGGAGTGACCAGCCTTCCTGGTAGGGATGGTTGCCCGATGCGTCGCGGATCCACGGATCCATCACGGTGACATCGGACAGCTCGGCGGAATAGTCCGTGCAAAGCAGGCAGCGGTCGGGACTGTAGAAACACTTGAGGTAATTGAAGGCTGCCTTGATATCCAGCGCGCGGACGCGATGGACCTCGCCGTTCTTCAGCGTCACCTGTACGCCGCGAGGCCAATGCTCGCCGCCGCGGTATTCGAGCCGGGCGACATCCTCCGGCCGGATGCCATGCACCTCGAGCAACTTGAGCGTGGCGTCGCGTTCCAGCGTGCTGTGGCACGCGAGGCCGATCATCATGACGATGTTTTCCGTCAGCGCGGGTCGCCATGCCTCAAGCTTCCGCAGCGCGTGAAGGTGGCAAGGCAGGCCGATGACGGCGGTCTTTTTCTTCCACTTGGTGATGGGGCCGAGATCCTGCATTTGCGGGACGATGGTGTACTTCGACTGGGCGGCGGAAATAACCTCATCCTCCGTCGTGGCGAGGAACGGTCGCGTCAGCCACGGGTGTTCCGGCTCCATTCCGCAGACGAGCACCTGCTCTGCTGCGCCGGTGCGAAGAAGGTGAGCCAGCAGTTCGGTGCCGGCGCCGCCGCTGCTGCCGGCCGCGCGCGTGCGGGAGTTCAGCGAATGGCCGACATACACCTCGCGCAGCACGCCGACCGCGTCCTGCGGTTCTGTCGCGCGGCCGAAGATGCGTTTTGACAACGCCGGGTAATCCACGTCCGCGGGGCAGGGCCGCATGCAGAGGTCGCAATCCTTGCAGCGCTTCAGATCGGCCTCGGTGATGCGCGGGAAAAGGTCGGCATCCGTGTGGATGAGATCGAGCGGGCACATCTTGAAGCATGCGCCGCAGCGCACGCAGAGGCCATCTGCGGCCACATGCCAGGGGCGTCGATTTCCGTTTTCGGCCATCCGTCGGGTCCTCTCCGGGTTCACCGCAAGTAGATACCCGATTCGCCGCCGCTGTCCAAGCCCAACGGGTTCCCGCCGTTTTGGCTTTACCGCGTCGCGCGCTCCTGAATTAATGGAGCGATCAATACCGGAAATCCAGTGACAGCCATTACCGTCGAGCGCAAATTCACCGCCCCCGCGGACCGGATTGAGCAGGCCTTGCGGCTGCTCGGCCATTTCTGCCTGCCGGATCCCAAATACCCGGTGGGCGTGATCAAGAGCGTTTACTATGACACGCGCACGTTGGATGCCTATGAAGAAAAGGCGCACGGCCAGTTTCTGAAAACCAAGGTGCGCGCGCGGTGGTACGCAGAGAAGAAGCCCGCGCAGGACGAGATGCCTTTGTTCATCGAGGTGAAGCATCGACTCGGCGGCGGACGGCGCAAGCTGCGCCGCATGCTGCAGGTCAGCCGTTCGTGGATGGAATCGGTGCCGCTGGATGACCCGGCGTTGCGGACGCTGCTCTATGACCACACGCGCGATCTCGGCGAGCCGCTGCCCGCGGACCTCTTCCCGGTGATCTGTATTGCGTACAGCCGACACCGGTTTGTATGCTCGTTCACCGGCGCCCGTGTGTGTCTGGATTTCGACATTCGCGCGGAGCGGGTGAATCCGGGGATCCTGTCGTGCCATGCCTGTCCGTCGCTGGATTCCGTGGTATTCGAGATCAAGGACGTGGGGCAGGTGGACGTTCCGTGGCTGGACGCGCTGTATGGCGCGGGTTTCCGCAGCCGGAGTTTTTCAAAGTACGGAGAGTGTATTCGTCGAACGCTTGAAGGAGGCGCGCCGTTATGAACAACCTCAGCATGCTCAAAGCCATCCAGGAGTTTCAGGAGGTGGCGAACAAACTGGATCCCGGGGCATTTGCCGTGGCCGTGTTGGCCTCGCTTGTCGCGTCGTGGGCGGCCAGCGCGATGTACCGCTACTTCTATGAAAGCCGCGGCACGGGCAGCCAGGTGAATCGCGCGTTTCCGCTGCTCGGCATTTCCATCACCACGCTGTTCATAGGCGTGCAGGTGTCACTGCCGCTGTCGCTCGGTCTCCTCGGCGCGCTGTCGATCATCCGTTTCCGCACGCCGATCAAGGAACCGGAAGAAGTCGGCTTCATCATGCTGGTGATTGCATCCGCGGTCTCCTGCGCGACGTTCAACTTCCAGTTTCTGGTCATCCTCTTCGCCATCGCGTTGGCGGCGTTGCTGCTGACGCGAGGGGCCCGTGCGATCCGGCAGGCGCAGCGTGATGGCGTGCTGCTGGTGACGCTGCCCGATGCCGCGGCCGCAGAGCAGGTGGACCGGGTAGTGGGCTTCGTTAAGCAGCAGGCGAAGACCTGCAGCCTCGAAAGCTCCACGAGCCGCGATGGGGTCACCAGCCTTCAGATGACTTTCGGCGGGCTCAAGACCGGGGTGGGGGAACTGCAGGATGGATTGCGGAAGGCTGCGCCCGTCACCGCGATCAATGTGTTCTTGGACCGGCCGGGTGGCATCCGCTAGACGGCTCAACGTGGGCCGCGAGGACGATCAGCCGTGCTTGCATCCAGTCCTAGAAAACGAGTCAGGACCATTCTGCTGGTCGTGTTGGCCATCCTCGTGGTCATCGCGTGGCAGTCCGATCTTCTCGTACTCGAGGGCCCGGAGCTGATCGAACGCTACTATGCCGCGCGGCTGGGGCATCGTCTCCGCGACAAGCAGAAGGTTGCCGCGCTGTTGACGTTTGACGCGGGCGAAATCCGCGAGGCCATCGGTCGCGCGCCCTGTCGGAATGTGGGCACGCGGCTTGTGCCCGGCCGCATCGGCAGTGCCCGGGAGTTTGACGGCACCGACAGTTGCTTCATCCAGACCTCTGCCGCATGGCACGGGCTGGGTAGGAAGTACTCCATCACGTGCTGGGTTCGCATTGAGCGCGACCCCGACCGCCAAGCCATCGTGTTCGCGGACTTTGGTGATCTGGCCACCGGGATCATGCTGGAGAACGGGCAGTTGTTGTTCCGCGTGCCTTCGTCAAAAACCAACCAGGTTGCCGCCTACACATTTGAAAACTACGGCCGCTTTGTCCACCTCGCCGCTGTCGCGGATGTGGAGCAGGGGAAGGCATCTTTCTACGAAGACGGCGTGTTGAAGGCGACATGCGAATTGTCGGATGTCCGCCAGCCGCCGTACATCATCGAATTCGGCAAGGCCAAACCATGGCGCATTTCGGCGCCGTTCCACGGCGCGTTGGATGAGACCATCGTTTGGAACAAGGCGTTGACGCCGGGCGAGGTCGCAAAGCTGAGTCGCGCGCGAACATCCGCGCTCGAGACCCTGGCCCCGCTCGGGTATGTCGAGTGGCGGGCGGCAGCAGGGTTGCGACAGTCGCTCCTTTCCGCGGCGCGCAGCGTGGATTTGTTCAGCCCGTTTCATCACGTAAGTCATGCGTACCGCGCCGGGGTGCCGGTCATCAACCTGGCCTTCTCGGTAAAAGATTCGCGCCATTTCAACAAGGCGCATAACAAGTGCCTGGCCAACGGATACTTCATTGATTCGGCGGATGAGCGGCGGCACGTCGAGGTGGTGACGGATGACGGTCTGCAGTCAGCCGGGCTGCGTCTCTATGGTGATGAATCCGGGAGCGCGCTGGGCCGGCGCAAAGCCTATGTGTTGGAGATGGATGAAGGGCGCAGCCTGCTGGGCTCGAAGCGGTTGTTGCTTGTGCCGCCGGAAGACCGGGGCTTTGTTGTCCCGCTGTTCGAGCGTGCGTTGGCCGACGAATTGAAGCTGCCCGGCGTGGGGCGACGTTTGTGCATTCTCGCCGTTAACGGCGCATTTCAGGGCGTCTACCTCTGCGAGGATTATGATCAGCTCGGCGTGCAGGCTCACGCGGGAGGGGAAGGGCGCGGCGGGTTGAACCTGGAATTCCTGCCGTTTACTCCGGAGGAATCGTTGCGCCGGTTCGACGCGGTGTGGGATGCGATGCGCGGGGTTATCCTCAACGATCCGTCGCTGCTGCTCAGCCGGCGGCAGGTGGCGCGCGAAGTCCGGAAGGAACGGGATGGGTTGGAGCATCTCTGGCGGACACACAAGCAGATGAGCGCCGCGGAGAAGGCGGGGCGATTCTTCGATGAGTATCTCCTGCTGGGCGCGAATCCGTCGCCCCTCTACGTCGTCACGAATCTGTCGTTGGCGGGAACTGCCGCACTCGAAGGGGTGGATACGCGATGGTCGAGTTCACAGCCGGAGTTGATTTCGTCAGAAGGTGTTGTCGCGCGCCCGACGGGGGACATTCCTGAAGAGGTGAAGCTCACGGCAGAATTTTCATCAGCCGGGACGACGGTGACGAACCAGTTTCGGTTTCGCGTGATGCCGGAACGGATCAAGCTTCCGTCGTTGTTCGTGGTCGCACCCGGCGAGATCAACAACTTCGTGCGGATGTCGTGTCTTGCGGAGTTGGTGGAGGACAGCGGCGCGCGCCGTTCAGGATGGCGGCCGGCGCGGATCAAGTGGCGCGGCAATACGGTGCTGCTGAACGACAAGAAATCGTTCTCGGTGAAGTTCAAGGAACCGCACGGGTTCCTCGATATGTGCAATTCGCGCTATCTCTATCTGATGTCCGCCTGCGCGGACCGGTCCTTCAGCAAGAACCAGTTGTCCTACGGCTGGTTCCGCAGCTTCGGCACGGAGGATTCCCCGCGGTTTGCGCCACGGGCACATTCTGCTGAATTATTTGTAAATGGCGATTACCGAGGCATTTATGATCTTGGTGAACGGGTTGACCGCGATATGGTTGGGCTGGAGGAATACGAGGCGGGTGAGATGGCACCGGCCGTGATGTACAAGGCGGTGGGTGCACGCGCGAATTTCCGGGTCCCGGCGGTGGAGTCGATGATCCAGGAGCAGCCTGATCCGGCGGTTGTCGGGCCGTACTGGCAGCCATATATCGACCTGGTGCGCTTTGTCGGCGAAGCACCGCGCGAGGACTTCGTGCGCGACATCGGTGAGTGGATTGACCTTCCGTCGTTCATGGATTTCCACATCATTTTGAACCTGGCGAGCAACGGGGATGGCGCCGATCACAACTACTTCCTCGCGCGCCATGCGGGCGCGGGCCAGAAGTTTTTCATCGTGCCGTGGGACTATGACAAGACCTACGGCAAGGAACTCGACCGCTGGCTGACGAATTTCCTGTTCAACCGATTGCTGGCCGAGTCGCCGGAGTATCGCAAGGCATTCAAGGCGCGCTGGGCAGAGCTTCGCAAAGGCGTGCTGGCGGACGACGCCGTGCGGGATCGGCTGGCTTCGCAGGAGTCGATGCTGGACGGTTATGCTACGTGGAACTACGAACGCTGGCAGACGGATGAGCAGGAGCTTAAACCGCTCATCGAAGAGATTCGCTCTTGGCTTCTTCCGCGGCTGAAGTTCATGGACGGCTACATCGGCGCGCTGTAGATGGCTCGGTGCTGTGGGATCACCCCGGGCTTCGGAAGATCTGAACCAGCCTCATGCGCGGGTTCCGCTCGTGACTTTGGCTTCGAGGCCGGAAACCTTCTCCAGATGAGGCTTGTCCTTTGAGATGACGAACAGTGCGTCGCCCCGCTGAAGAATGCGATCTCGTTGGGGGTTGAGGATGATCGCGCGGCTCATGTCATCGCAGATGTGGATCTTGTCGTCATTGTGGCGGTCTCGCCCCGTTAATCTGCGTTCGTTCTCAGCCTCTATCTCGGCGGTCAACTGCGTCTCAAGCCCGATGAGCAGCCAGCTGTGCCGGGCGAGGGGACCCAGCAGCGAGCGATAGCTCTTTCCGAGGAAAGCGTCGGGGATGTCGTCACAGCGGTACACTTCACTGCCATCATTGAACGTGAGGAGCTCACGAATGATCCACGAGAGTCCGTGAGTCAGGGTGCAGGACACGAGTAATTCTCCGCCCATGCGGTCCAGGCTGATCACCTCGTCGGCGTGAGCCTGTTCCAAACGGACTTCGCTTTCGGAATTGAGGATTTCCACCACCGAGTGGACCTTGTGGTGAAGGTACTCGACCGCGAGGACCCGCATGATAGCCCGGCTGTCTGCGCAGTTGGGCGAAATGTCCAGGTTGGAAGGTACAACCACCGTCTTCGCACCAAAGACGCCCGCCTTGGTCAGCAAGGCCTCATCGGTGGGGTCTCCCTCGAAGGAGCGCACGCCTTTCGATTCGAGGTCGGTCAGGGCGTCCGTCCTGCAGTCCGCCAGCACCGCGATGCGTTCGGGCGGAACGCCGCCCTGCTCGATCAGCATGCGCACGATGCGTCCGGCCTGTGCACTCCAGCCGCAGATCAACACATCGGGAGGATTCGGGGGAACGAGGTGATCGGTATTTCTTTCCACGCGGGCCGCTTTGCGGCCGACTCTTCTCTTCCACAGTTCCGCCAAGACCGCCTCCTGCCCCTTGGTGTATTCCGAGCGGCGCCGCTTCAGCAGTTTCATCCACCACGGCACATGGTCTGCGCGGGGATTGGCGGGGTTGGTGGTGGCCAGGACGAACAGCGTCTCTCCTCCGCACAGGCGGCGTTCGGGGGGTGGGTTGATGCATATCCGGCGTGGTCCGCAGTCGGTGGCGCAATCGTCGCCATGTTTGTCCGCCGGCAATTCATAGCCGATGGGCATGATCGCCTGCCGTCCGTAGCGCTCCACAATCTCGAGGAATGTGAGCTTGGACAGGTCCACGCCTTCGGGCTGCCACCGATAGAGCTCGCACCCCTGGTCGAACAACAGCATTTCTTCGAAGAGATGCGAGACACCTTCGTTGACCGTGCAGGCCACAACGAGATTGGTTCCCAATTCGTCCAGACATACGACCTCGTCGGCCCCGGTTCGTTCGACATGAGGGCGATTCGTGGAGTCCACCAATTGCACGCAGATATACGTGTCGGGGTTCAAGGCGCTTACCGCCAAGGTGATCATCATGGCGCGACTGTCCGCATCGGCGATGCCCGCCCGGTGATCGGTGAGCACGATGACGGAATCGGCATGGCGTACCCCGGCCCGCAGGAGCGATTCGGTTTCGGTGGGATCGCCGTTGATCCAGTCCACGGTGTCTGCCAGCACCGATCCCTTCAGCGGATGTACCTCTGACGGAGTCAAGATGGCGACCTCCTGCCAGCGGCCCTGATCGGTATTCTGCAACTGCTCGACGATGCGGGGTCCCTGGAAACTCCAGCCGCACACGATGATGTGGTTGCGCAGCCGGGTTCGTCGCAGCCTCCGCCCGCCCAGCGTGGCGATTTCCACAAACAGGCTTGTGATCTTTGCGGTCAACACGGTCAGGAAAGCCACGCTGGCGATCAAGGTGGCCATGACGGCCATTTCGGCGATGCCTGTTTCGCCGGGGGGAGTGCCGAGCTCGCCGAAGGCAGCCGGCAGGGTCTGGATGATCGCGCGATCCACGGAAGTGGAGTCGGATATCATGATGATGCCGAGCACGGCCAGGTAGCCGACGGAGAGAACGGTCATGGTGGCGAGCAGAGGACTGGTGACGAAGATGCGGAATATCCGGCGGCCCAAAACGCGCAAGGCAACACTCATGACCCCCCCTTTGCTACCACCGGGGTCCTGGGACGCCAACCCCGTACCAGAAGGAATTACCCGCGCAACGGTCTCTTGTTCAAGGAAATGATGCGCTCAAGAAGTGCGGTCGTCGTGCCCCTTCTTGTTGTGTGGGGCCGCTGTACGGGCAGGCAATACTTCACAGCTCAGGGATATTGCTCCAGGATCCGGACTGCAGTTGTTCCCTGGTCTGGATGACGGAGTTCGAGGGATCGCCATCGAAGCTGTAGACCCTGAAGATTGCGCTGCTTGCGGCACCGGGGATGTTCCATGTCTTGCTGTTGGTATAGATGGATTCGCCGTAGGTAATGACGAGGCGGTTGGTGGTCAATGAAATCGGATCCACACGTAGGGTGGGCTCGTCCAGGAATGGATAGGCGATGAATTCCTCGTTGGCGGTCAGGATACGTTGCGCGGGTGGGGCGCCGGGGGTGAGGCTGATGAAGCCTCTGTAACTTCGCCCGGTGTGGGTCAGCGATCCCGAGACATCGTCCAGGAAAGTTGCCGTGCTGCCCGAGCCGTACTGCTCGCCGATCACCGACCACGTTGCATTCGAGGCAGAAGGTCCATCGTGCGCGAGTACTCCATAGATGAGGTTCGTGCGGGGCGTGTTGATCACCAGCGTCACGATGAAGGTGTCTGGATCAAGATGAATGCTGTTGATCTGAAAGACGCTGGGCTCGTTGGTAGGGTCGGTACCGCCCTGTGCGGTCGCGGAGGCGAAGGAGAAGCAAACGAGCAACAGAAGAAACCCCAGCATGGTCTTCATGGCATCAGCTCCATTCTTATGTGGACCTGTCAAAGCCTACGGCTTGGGATCGACCGACAGTGTACCGAGGTTGATCTTGTTCCGACCAGTGGTAAGACCTTCGGCCGTGCTGCGCAGCGGGAGGCGCAGGCGGGTGCGCGTGTTCCACACGCCCATGCTGACCGAGTACTTGCCCGGTGGAAGTTGATCGCGCAGCATGGAGGTCGCGGGCCATGCGGCCGCGTCGCCGAATGTGGCCAGGACCACCGGGATGCCGAACGCGCCGACGAACCGGCCTGTCGCATCCTCAAGGTGGAAGAATATCTCGTACTCATCCACATCGCAGCGGTCGGCATCGAGCAGTGTGATGTAGGGCAGCGTTTCGAATGTGGAGCCAGCCGCGACGTGCATCGGCAACAGGAGTTCCGTCAGTTTGAACAGGCCGCCGAAATCGGCATCGAGCTTGAACATCGTGCCCGTCAGCGGCGCGGTGGCCGGAGCCGCAGCCAGCCACGGGGGAATGGCCCCACCGCCTTTGGCCACGGCCAGGTCATTCATCATGCGCTCTGCGTCGGGGCGTATCTGCCAGCGGGTGATGCGGCAGGCGCCCTTCAGGCAGGTGAGGGTGATATTGCTTTCGAGCGGCGCGAGGGTCTTGGAGAAGGCGTACTTCAACCGCGCGCAGGTGGGGCCCACGGGAATCGTCTGCGCGGGGCTGAGTTGTGCATTGATGCCGCGAGGATCAAACAACTCGATCTTCAGTTGCGTGTCCGGCGCGAGGCCGCAGGCTTCGAGTTCCAGCACGTAGGCGCCGGCCGGAAGCGGCACGGGCTTTTCCATCAGCAGCTCGGATGACGGGCCGGTGGCGGCGAGCGTGAGACTGAATCCATCGGGCTGTTCGAGATACCTGACGCGATCAAGGCAGGCGAGCAGTTCGGCGCGGTCGCCCGGGAGCGTGAGCTCGGGCACAAGACCGGTTGGGTCGCCGCCGAATACGCGGAAGTTGGCGGTTTCGCGTGGATCGGTCATGACGTTGATCCACGCATCGCCGATCGAGGCTTTGACGCGTACGGGGACGAGGAAGGTATCGTGCCCCTTGGCATAGCCGTCGCGAATCTGGCGCCAGCGGACTGGGTTGACCGTGACCACCTTCTGCTGGTTGGCACCGAGTTCCACCGTCTCCCTCACGCCGCCGACGTCGAGTCGAATTCGGGCCGGTTTACGTGTGGAGCGGACGCCAATGTCGATGGGACCGGGTGGTGCAAAGAAGACTATATGTTTTTCCGAGTGCTGGTCGCGCGCGACGCGGAAGAGGCGATCGCTTCGGGGGAAGATGGGGCCATTGTCGAAGATCCAGTGAAGGTCTGTGGGGAGGGGGACGGACGGAACCGGTGCAATGCGCATCAGGTTCCAGAAGGCGCCGTCGGCGCTGAATACGTTCATAGGCCGGTTGCGGAAATTGGCCGGGTTCTCGGGTTCGAGATAGAGCTGTTTGATGGAGCGCTCGGATGGCGAAGAGCGGCGTTTGAGCGAGGGCGCGAATTCAGGGCGGTACACTTGATCGATGAACGTGAGTCCAACGCGTTTGTGATCTTCGCGTTTCCAGAAAAATGTTTCGAACTCGCTCTTGATGCCGAGCTGGAGGAGCGTGGCGGCGAGTGCGCCGACGGCGACCCATCGCGCGGCGCGGCGGGGTCTCCGCCAGAGCCAGGCGATGGTGTAAGCCGCGCCGATGCAGAGCGCGAACTGGATGAAGGAATAGTGGAACGGTTTGCCGCGGGGCTTGCCGACCACGCCGATGACCAGCGCGACGAATGGGAAGACGAACAGGGCTGCCCGAAGGAGCGGCGTTGAGAGGTCCGGGCGTCCGGCGACGCGCCGGGCGCGGACGAGCTCGACGAGGCCGATGAGTACGGAAAAGCCCGCGAGGAGGCAGACCATCGGCACAAGATGACCGATCAACGGCGGCAGGTTGTGGGTCAACGTGAACGCGGCGCGTTCGGTGAACGGCTTGGCGGCAAAATCGGGTGCGACGTGATAGGTCTTGATGAATTGAAAGATGCGGATCATGTCGCCGATTGTTCGTTCGGGCGCCCAGACCAATTGGGGGATGGCGATGAGCAGGCCGGTGATCCCGCCAAGGGCATAGACCAGCGAGTCACCGACAAAGCCGCGGAAGCTGCGGCGGTTCAGAACCAGTTGCCCGAAAAGATAGAGCGCGGGCACCAGCGCGACCAGCGCGCCGTTGTATTTCGCTGCAAAGGCCCACGCGAGCATCAGTCCGGAGAGAAGGAGCCACGCCGGGTTACGGTGTCGGGCGTGCAGGCAGAGCAGCAGTACGGCCAGCGCGCCGAAGAAATCCGTGCCGATGTCGCCTGTGGCGAAATGTGTCACCGCGATCGACATGGGTGCGAGGGCGGTGAATAGAGCCGCGGCACGGCTGGCCCCCTTGGAGAAATTGAGACGGCGGCAGATGAGGTAGACGAACCATACGCCCAGCATGCCATAGAGCACGCGCAGGCTGCGGGACCAGAAGTAGAGTTCCATGCCGCGCGGTGCCGGGGTCAGGTCCAGTTCCGGCGCCACGTGCCGATGTGCCGCGCGTTCGATGGCACGGGCGGGCCGGATGAGCCACTCGTCAAAGTGCTGGAGGAAGAGCGGGTAGCCGTCGAACATCGGGTGGTCCTCGTACCAGATATACTGGCCATCGAGGAACTTGCTCAGAGCGACGACCTGCTTGGGCTCATCGGAGTGATAGGTGTAGTCCACTTCGAGGCCGCGGAACACGCCGGCGGCGCGGACATACAGCGCCAGCAGGGCGATGATGATGCCGGCCAGCACGATGGGCCATCGGGTTTGTCGATCTTGCTTCGTGTTGTTCATGTGAAAACTCACCAGGTTGCCGGGCCGGTCAACTTATAGTCCTGCGGGCCGGGCTTCGCAATGGCGTTCTGAATCAGGGCCGTCGCGTCAGCGTCACGCCGGTGATAGTCATGTCCGGCTGGCCGGCATACGTGAACGAGAACGTGACGGGGATATTGGCCTTCTGCACGAATTCGAAAGAGCAGGGGATGCCCGCGACGACATCGGCTTGCACGTTATCCGCGGGATCTTCCGTTTCCACCTGCCAGCGTCCGAGCCATGTGCCGCGGGCCGCATCGGATCGGAAGGAGAGCGTGACCTCGTAGATGCCGGGCTCAAGCGGGAGATACGGTCCGTAGAAGATGCGGTCGGGGCTGTCCCAGAGAGCGCGGAAGACGACGGCGTCACGTTCAAGATCGGTGTAGCCCGCATGGAAGAAACACGGCGCGGGAATGGTCACGGAGCGGCTCGGGGCGGGTGTGCGCCATCCCATGGTGGCCAAGAGGATGCCATCGACATCCACGGCGCCGGACTCGCGTTGCAGTTTCAGCGACATGGAATAGTAGTCTTCCAACGGAGGCATCGGCACATCGATCCAGCGCCAGCGCGACGTGTTGATGACACGGCGGCAGGAGCTGAGTTCGTTGCGGCCACGGAGTTGGGAAACCTGGAGGGCGCCTTTGCCGCGGACACGAATGAGCCAGCGCGCGCCGGGTGCATCGGTCATCCCCCGCGCCCGGGTCTGCACCGTCGAGCCGTCCTCCGCGAGTTCGACGTAGGCAGCGTTCATGCAGGCGGGGTCTTCCACAGTGCGCGCGTTGTGGCGCGAAGAACGTTCTGCCTCGAAGCGGCGAGCGGGCGGGAAGGTGGTCCAATTTGCGGCGACGGGGTCACGGTATGGTCCGTCGGCTGGAAGAATACGGAATGCCCAGACGCGTTCATCCTGTGCGAGCAGTTCGAGTCGCGGATTGTTCAGAAGATGTTTGAGCGTATAGGCAACGGGGAACGGGCTGACCTTTTCGGGGAAGGCATCCTCGTGCAACAGCACGTAGCGTATGCCCATGTCGAACAGCATCGAGAGCTGGTCGGGCTGTATCTTGCCCGCGTTGAGACTGCGCAGCTTGAGAAAAACGTTCTGGTAGTAATCGCGGCTGATGACCGGGCGGTAACCATTCAGCATGCGGATGCGATACAGCGACGCGTAGTGCTGGTAGGGCGACGCCCAGTGGGAGTCGCCGGGCCAGAGCGGCAGAACCAGTACGCGCGGCAGCACGCCGCGTTGCGAGGCATCCTCCGCGACGGCGCGGTAGGCCTGCTGGTCTGCGGCGAGCAGGCAAATCTGCGGGTCGATGCGCGAGCGGTATTCGAGCGTCATCAACATGGCGGCGGCGAGCGCGAGCAGGATTCGGCCGGAGCGGGTGACTTCGCTGCTGAGGCGTCCAAGCGAGATCGCGCCGGCAACCGCGAGGAGCGTGGGCAGGATGCAGAAGATCTTTGCGGGTTGGCGCACCATCGAGTAGGGCGGGATGAGTTGCCGTATCCGCGCAAAGAAGAGGCCGCGCGCGGGGCCGTTCGGGCCAAGCGCGAGGAAGAGAATGCCGGTGATGCCTGCGGTCAGCAGGAGCAGTGTCACAATCTCCACGGAGCGTCCGCGACGGCGTCGCGCGATGAGCGTGACGATCAGTGTGAGGGCGGCGAGGAACGCAAGGAGCGGGATCGTCCATCCGACGTAAACCTGGGCGACGCCCTGCGCATCGCGCCACGAAAAGAAATCGGCCCAGCGCGGGGAGAAGAGAGCGACCTCGGCCATGGTGCGGCCATCCGCCATGTGTGCGGACTCGGCCAGCTCCGCCTTGGAGACCTTGGTATAGATGAGGGCGATCACGCCCAGCACGGCAACGGGGGACAGCGCGACGGCGGTTCTTCGTACGGCGCGCCACGAGAAGAAGAAATCAGCATGTTTGTAGACAAGAGCCACGACGCACCATGCGGGCGCGAGCAGCGCAGAGAAGAAGAAGAGCTGCGTGTCGGTCCAACATGAAAAGAGCAGCGCCGTGCCGGCGACCAATCCCCCCCACGCCTCCTCATCGCGCACGGCCACGTCGATGCCGTAGAGCAGGATGGGTACCCACATCATGGCAAACCCCATCGGGCTGCCGCCGAGAAGATTCTCAAAGCGGTAGGGGAAGAGCAGTCCGACGAGCGCGGCGATGGCGGCGGCCCACGGTTCCCGCGTGTAGCGGTTGGCCAGCATCCACGTGAAGAGGTAGGTCAACCAGAGCGACATCAGTCCGGTTATGTTCCAGGCCGAGGCGCGATTCAGCCCTTCCGCCAGCACGGCATAGACGAGCGAGAACGGCGCATAGTAGGAACCGGGCTTGTGTGTTTCCGCATCGTCGCCGCGATTGAACTCATAGACGTTGTGGAAGAAGGGTGTTTGGCCGCGCAGCATGTCGTGGAAGAGCCAGAACCGGTAGAGAAGCTGGAGGTGATCGCCGGGCACCATGTAGCGCGCGGCAAGATGCTCGGGGTTGCGCGAGGAGGCCGGGATACCCGACGCGGCGTATTTGGGCAGCGGCCACGTGAAGAGAATCCACGCGACGATGGAGATGAGCAACGAGGCCAACAGCATGCGGGATGCGCGCATGCCGCTATTAACGGGCAGGCGCGCCCGGCGATCAAGTTCCTTTTCGGCCTTGTGGGCAAAGCACCCGGCTCAGGGCAACTTCCGCCGCGGCCAGCCCAAGGCACAGCCCAGCGAACCCAAGAGCAGCAAGACCACACTTGAGGGTTCGGGAATCAGATAGACTAGGCGAATACCAAAAAGGTCGTCTTCCGTCGTGGGATCAGCCGGATCGTCACTGGTTGCGCTCAAGGCGCTTGCGTGACTGAAGAGCCCCCCCCCCCGGACGATACGATAGTTCGACGGTTGAAAGGTCTCCGTCCATTCCGCAACGTTCCCGCCCATATCGGCGACTCCATAAGCACTGCGCCCCGTCGTTTCCCCAATCTCCGTGTAGTACTCCCGCGTTCCGCCATCTGGATTCCAGTACGGGTCGTCCCCAAAGTTCATTTCTCGAGTCGTCGTCCCGTCTGTTGGCTCGGCTGGCACATCGTCTGATCCATTGGGATAGTCGTAGTACACGTTGTTCACCGGATCGTAGTACGCCGCCTTGTACCACTCATCCTCCGTCGGCAACACCCACGTCGCGGTCACTGTCCGGGCCAGCGTGTACCCATCCGCCATGGTGTATGACCCTGTTTCTGTACTGCCCGAACCCTGTCCGTTCACCAGCCAGTTGCAGAACCGGCAGGAGTCGTAGAAGGAAACACCCCGAACCGGTTGATTTTCCTTCCCTGCAACCGCCGTGTAAATGTAGCTGCCATCCTCTCCGCTTCGAAGGATCGACGCGCCCAACGGATCGGAACCCATGATCTCCCCATTATACAGTCCATACGGATCGCTCGCCGCCACGGCGTTCAGGAACTCCGTGTACTGCGCCACCGTCACTTCGTACGTGCTGATCTGGTAGTCGTAGGACACCCCTCCAAGCCAGATGTCGTCCTCCGGCACATCCGGATTGCCCTCCCACGCCAGATCATCCGCATTTCCGGCATTCCCTATCGTCGTCATCTGGATGATGACGTCCGCCCGTAGTTCCATGGCCGCAAAGAGGCACAGGAGGCACACACATCTGGAGATCGACTTCATTCCGAGGGTTCCGCGAACAGCGCGCAGGTACGGCTTCGCAGTCCCTTCATCTGCACCGTCGCCGTCGTTGTGTTACTGGAGTTCAAGAACTCATAGTGTGGATAGACCCCCTGTGCGTAAACGTTTGTGAGGCCCGTTACCCCATGGGCATTGCTGATGATCGCTTCCGTCCCGTAGTAGACCACCAACGTATCCGCACCCACTTGAAGCAATACGCCCTGTTCCTGCTGGAAAGACCGAACAACCGGGGAGGCCAAGGCAGTCCGAGTCCCGCCCGTGTTTTGTCGATAGGCGGTAAACTCGATATTACCGCCACTGCCCACCATTTCCACGTACAACGCTTGTTCCGTGTACTCATCCTTGATCTCTCCCGGGAAATACTCTGGCAACGCGCAGATCTTCGCAATCCCCTGGCTGAAGTTCGTGTACGCTGCCCGAATCTCGACTACGTTGGTCGTAGTCAGATTCATCCGCACGTCGTTCTGGTAGTCCCGCCTCGGGTTCACGCATTGCCAGCCATTGTTGGTCCGCTCTGGAATACAGTACAAGGTGCCGTTGGTCATGTA
>DAISJM010000044.1:0-27884 GCA_036821485.1 Verrucomicrobiota bacterium
GTTGCCTCATCTGCTCCTCCGCCTGCTTGCGTTCAGTGGTGTCGTCGTAGACTGCCACGATCTCGCCGGATGGCAGCTTATACACATGGTTTTCCATCCACTGCTGAATCCTCTCATCCTTGTACAGGGTGACCGGATGATGCCGTGGCACGCCTGTTCTCCACACCTCTTGGAGAACGGCGAAAAGCCCCATCTCCTTCACGCCCGGGAATACCTCGGCCAGGCTCCGGTTCAGCACTCGTTCTCGAACTATTTGGGAGATGTGCTCACCGGCCCGATTCACGTCCTTGAACACGAAGTCCTCGCCGTCATTCTTCGCGACGTAAACCGCCACACCACTACTCATGTTGTTAAACAACTCGCGGAACTGCCTTTCACTGCCCCTCAGAGCCTCCTCTGCCCGCTTGCTGTCCGTAATGTCGCGGAAATACCAGACGCGCCCGTAATATCGATCGCCCTCCCCCCACATGGGCGCCGAGAAACGGTCGAACACACGACCATCTTTCATGGTGATCTCGTCGCGACTGCTCTCTCTCCGGTGTTCATAGAGATGCTGCACCCGCTCATGGAAGGACTTGGAGTCCGCGATCTGATCGGTGACAAATTTCAGAACCGGCTCGTCATCCTTCCCCGCGATCAGCTCCGGAGGAATGTTCCACATCTCCACAAACCGCCGGTTGTGCGAGATGATGCGGCTCTCTTCGTCCACAATCAGAATGCCGTCGATCGATGCTTCCTGTTGCGTGGACAGCAACACGTTTCGGAATCTGATATCCTCCTCCGCCTGCTTTCGGTCGGTGATGTTCTCATGGGCCACGACTACACGTATCGGCCCATCCCCGGCAAAACGCGTAACCCGCCCGACAAACCAGCGCTGTTCCTCCGGGGAATGGCACGGGTATTCCAACGAGAACTCCTCCTGCGCGCCGGACAGGACAGCGCGAATCCCGGCAACAAAGTCAGCCGCAACCTCGGCGTCCGGCCCGGAAACGGACTTGCATACGTCGAAATAGTTGACCCCTTCACCAGATCTGCCCACGGCGAGGCCGTTCGCCCCTGCAAACTGACGCCACGCCCGGTTGACCCTCAGGACCACGCCCGTCTCGTCCAGCACACAGACATGAGCCGACAACGCATCAATCGTGGCAAAGGCAAAGCGCTCACCCTCCCGCACGGCCTCCTCGGCCCGCTTGCGATCAGTGATATCCCGACTGCTGGTCTGAAGGGCAAAGACTTCGCCATGATTATCCTTCAGGCATTGATCGATGATCATGAAGGTTCTTCTTCCCGTCGGGAGGTCAAATGTATCCTCATACTCCCGGCGGCCCCCGGCCTCCATCAAACGACGGTTGGACTCGAGATACTTGGCCGCCACCTCCCGGGGCAACAGGTCAAACATGGACCTGCCAACCACCTCCTCTGGTGTCTTTCCCAGACCATCGGCCGCTTTCGAATTCGCCATGAGATACGTGCCGGACCGGTCCACGATCAACACGCCCACTCCGGCATTTTCAAGCAGATCACGGTATCTCTGCATCGATTGCGCGAGCCTAAATTCCTCCCGCTTGCGCTCGGTCACGTCGCTCATCACGGCACGACAGACGGATGATCCATCGGCGTCCCTCGCTGCAGTCGCCTGCACGCGCACCCAGAAGGGCTCGGCCCCCGCCCGCACCATCCTGAATTCGCACACCTGCGGCGCACCGGTTTCGAAAAGTGCTTTGCAGTGCAGGGAGCAAACGTCCTGATCTTCCTTGAGGATGAACCGGGTCAGCGGCTGCTTCACCAACGTTTCACGATCCACACCGAGCAGCGTCGCCGTGGTGAGATTGGCTTCCTGGATCAGCCCCTCTGCGCTGAGGGTGACGTAGCCGATCGGCGCTTGGTCGTACAAATCGAAATACCGCTTCCGCGAAACCTCGAGTTCCTGCTGGGATCGACGGAGTTCCTCGTTCAATATCTGCAGTTCCGCCTGATGCACCTCCAGATCGTGACGCACGCGCTCAAAATCGCCCGGGGAGGTCGCGCGCGAAGGACTGGCTCGTGCCGCCAACCGCTCCTCTGCCCGACGACGAAGATCGTTAGTAGCTTTTGATTCATCACCGGCAGGCTTCTTCTTCATGGTGACTTCTCCCTGGTCCTGTTGAGATGCTGCGAATCGAAAGGCAGGCAAGAAACTGATGAATCATGCGCTCCGCAGCAGAGCATTCCGCACCCCTTTTGATATGACGAGCTCCATGCAAGACCCGCCACTGCGATGATACCCACGTGAGGCCAAATGCGGCAATGCCTTTTCAGAGGCACCCAAGATTCTCCTTGTCAACTTGTCTTGAAGAAACGGCAAGGATGGGCCATATTCTATCTGCACGAGGACATTGAATGCCCCATGCAGCCCATAAGCTGCTTCTGGTGGCTGCGCTATTGTTGTTGCCGCAGGCCGCCGCCAGAGGTCAGAACGAAGATACCACCGTCTCGGACTCCACCCGTCCCGCCGAGCGCGACACGCGTTTCCTCCTCGTGCGGCACGCCGTCATCCGCGGCAGGGTTTTTTTGGCAAGCGAGAGGCAGGGACAACTTGAGGAGCCCGCGTCCGGTGTGCTGATTCAGGTCAAGGTGCCCGAGACCGGCGAGGTGGTCGCCAAGACGGCCACGGATAAGGAAGGTTCCTACATTCTCCCGCAGGTTGATCTCGGCATCTACTACCTGATGATAGGCAAGCTTCAGTTGAGCATGAAGGTGATCGCCGAAGCCGAGGAGGTCGGCGAGTTGCCCAAGGTCATCATCTGCGTGCTGCCCCGCGAGATGGCGCGCTAGCGTTGCGTAACAGCCACGGCTTTACAGACACGCGAAAGGTGTCATTCCGAGCACAGCGAGGAATCTCGTTGCTGGCAACGGGTTTGGAGATCCCTCACCCCGATCGCTTTGCATCGGGGATTCGGGATGACAGGCCTATGTGCAATGCTGTTGATGTTACACAGCGCAGGCCTGAGAACGCCGCAGATTAGAATCTTCCGCGGATACCAAACTGGATCGCCACGCCGGACACATCCAGCTCTTCATCGCTCGCCACCCAGTCGCCCTCCGTTGTCACGTCAAACGGCTGCGCCAGCAGGTAGTCGATCGAGAACACAAACAGAATGTCGTAACCCACCGACATCTGGAAACCGCCCAGCATCGCCCAACTGTCGGAGAACGTCACTTCCGCATCGCCCGACCATTCCGGTTGCGTGAGCACCACCGCGCCGAGATGCGGGCCCATCGCCACGTTCTTGCGGAACTTGTAGAGCCACGATGCGTCACCACCCACCATCAGCGAACGGAACCGCTGGTTGACCATGACGCCCAGCAAGCCTGTCACATCCGTGATGCTCTTGCCTTCCTCGAATCCCACGCCGAGCCGGATGTTGGGAAAGGTACTGAGCGAACTGTTTTCCTCGACCTCGTTCAGACGCCCGATGCCGGTGTCGGATGTGCCGCGCACCTTGAAGTCGCCCCCACCCCCGATCAGCAATGTCCCAGGCCGGACATCAACGACAATATCCGTGGCGGCAAAGGTTGAGAACACGGCGGCAAGCAGCAGCGCGGGGATAAGCAACAACGGCCATCGAGCATTCATCTCAGGCTCCTCCGTTCGAGTGGGTGCGAACTGTCGTTAATGAGTAGCACAAACGCGCCCCGCCGTTAAGCCCATAACGTCAGTCATAATCAATTAACAGGCAAGGCGGACAATGGTATGATGCTGCATGGAAGGCTGCGGAGATTACTACATGCGCCGATGGTTGATCGCAGGGTTGGTTGCTTATGTGCTCGGGGTTCTCCTGATGCCGGGCGTTATTGCCAGCATTCAGACCTCGCCGCTTTACTCCCAAGTCGTGTCCAGCAAGGTCAGCGGTTTCGTCTTCTATGCCGACGGCAAGACCCCCGCCGGCGATGTTCCCGTCCGCGTGTGGGATATCGACAAGCGCGAGTTCGTTTTTCAAACCCGCACTGACCCCAATGGATTCTACGAATTGCCCAAGCTGGATCCCGGCAAATATTTCGTAACCTTTGATTGGATGAAACTGGAACTGGTCGTCACCGAGAATTCCTCCTCGATGCTCCAACAGCCGCACGACGTCATCGTGATCATCCCCCGCGGTCTCGGTTTCCTTTCCATCGGCCAGCTCAACTCCATATTGGTCGCCTCCACGATGAGCGAGATGGCCCTGATGTACGAAGATCAGTGGAAGCGCCCCGACGTCGTCAGTCCCTGAACGCTTGCGGACCGTCGCGTGGCGGGCGGAGCGCCGCGACACCGATTCTCCCACGGCCCTGTTAATAATTGTCGTGACACGCCCAATCGACAGGCGTATTTACCCTATCAGTAAAGCGGTGTACTCTAGGGACTTACCGGGCGTAGTGCGCGGTAGTCAATAGTGAGAAAAACACTAACAGCATTGTTTCTGTTTGTTCTTGGCACCGGCTGCAGCCGACAAGACTTCAGCCAGTCTGCCGTTCGTAATCCCCTCGTCCACAGCAGAAATGCTCAACACCGCACGAAACTCTCAACCTCGGCGGAGGACCGGGCCCAGCGTCTGGCCCAAGTGCTGAGCGAGTGGAACCGCAAGGCAGGGACGAAACAGGAAGATTACATACTCGGGCCCGGCGATGAACTCGACATAGCCATCTTCGCGCTCGAGACGCCCGGCGAGACGACACACCTTAAGCGCACCATCTCCAACGACGGCCAGATCGGACTCCCCTGGGCCAGCAATATCGTTGCCGTCGGCCGCAACGTCCGCCAACTCGAGGATGAGGTCAAGGCCGCCTACGCCGACCGCTACATCAAGAATCCGCAGGTGACCGTCGATATCTCCGACCATCGCAGTGTGGCCGTACTCGTCACGGGCGCCGTGCAGACACCCGGCGTCTACAACCTCGACCGCAATCACAGCACCGTGCTGGAAATGCTCGCCAAGGCAGGCGGTCTCAAAGACGACGCCGCTGATGAACTGCTCGTCATCCGGCCGCAGAATCCCCGCTCGCAGGACGCGGTCGACACGAACCAGGTGTCAACCGCCATGACCGACCTCCAAATCGAAACGCTCGCCGCCAACGCCCAGGTCGTTCGCGTGAATCTCCGACGGCTTATTGACGACGGCGACCTCCTCCAGAATGTGGACATCGGCGCGGGCGACATCATGAGTATCCGATCCATGGCGCAGCAGTTCATCTATGTGCTGGGCTATGTTTCGCGGCCCGGCGCGTTCGAGATGAAGAACGAACGCGAACTGGATGCCCTGCGCGCGGTTGCCCTTGCCGGCGGCCTGACCGCCACCGCGCGGGCCGACAACTCCTTCATCGTGCGTCAGACCACCAACGGCCAGGACATCCTGAAGGTCGATCTCATCAAGATCGCGTCGGGCGTCCAGCCCACGGTCTACATGGAATCCGGCGACACGCTGGTTGTCGGGTCCAGCGCTTTTGCGAGGCTTTCAGAGTTTGTGCGGCCCACCGTGGGCGCCGGCATGAGCTATAGCCCCGCGCCCTGAAGGCGCGGTCAAACACATTTGAGATGTACGAATGTTGTGGGTATGATCAGGGTCGCTGGGGAGGTCGGAGTTGGCGGTATCTATGTCTGAAGACAATGCGCCATACGGGGAACAGGGGTATGGCAGCGGTCCATCCTTGAAACAGGAGGGTGGGCTGCGCCGTCACATCGGCATGCTGCGCCGCCACCTTTGGATCGTCCTTCTCGTCTTTGTCATCGTGGGAACGATGGGTGTGCTTCGCGCCTATCGCGCGGTACCGATCTATACCGCCACAGCCAAGATTCTCGTCGAGCGCCAGGTGCCCCGCGTTACCCAGTTTGAAGATGTCGTTCAGCCAAGCGTGGAATGGTGGGGCGAAGACTACTATCGCACCCAGGAAGAAATCCTGAAGAGTCGCGTGGTGCTCGAACTCGCTCTTGAAAATCCACTCCTTCAGGAAGTATTTGCGGCCCGGCCCGGCGGACCCGCGAAGCGCTCGCTGACGGCCTCCATCCGCCAAACCATCGCCGCCGCTCTCGCTGTCCCCCCTCCCACCCCACCCGAAACATGGGAACGGCTGCGTGGGTACCTGACCGCCAAACACATCAGCGGCACGCACTTCGTCACGGTCCGCGCGGACAGCTCGAATCCCGACCAGGCGCGCCTGATCGCCACAAGTGTGGCCAAGGCTTTTGTGCGATATCACACACTGCGGCGTCTGGAAATCAACAACGACGCCTACCTCTTCCTGCAGGAGCAGAAGCTGAAGGAAGAGGCCGCCCTGCGGGACGCCGAACAGAAACTACAGCGCTTCCGCGAGGAAACCAGCGTCTCTTCCATCGACTCAACCGACAAGGATCACCCCATTCTCAAGCGCCTCTCGCTGCTCAATGCGCAACTCACCGAGCGGCAACTCGACCGCATCGAACTGCAGGCCCAGTACCAGGTCGTCAAGGCAGCCCTCAATCCGACCGGCACGGGCCTTTCGACCGAGAACGACCAGCTCTTCTCCATGCCGATGATGCAGAGCGACGAAACGGTCACGCAAATCCGCAGCGCCCTGGTGGAGGCCGAAGGCGAGCGCGCCTCGCTGAGCGACGTGTACGGACCGGATCATCCGCGCATGCAGTCCGCCATGTCCAAGGTCACCCTCCTCCAGACCAGACTCCGCGAGGCGCTCAGCAATATCGTCGCCAACATGGACGCCCGCCTGCGCGTGCTGGGCGAGGAGGAACGCGAACTCACCTCCCGCTACAACGAACAGAATGATCTCGCCCTCGATCTCGCGCGCGATGCCCTGACCTTCAGCCGGCTCGACAACGAAGTCACACGCCACCGCAAGTTGTTCCAAGTCATCGTCGAACGCATGAGCGAAGTACAGATGACCTCCGACTTCTCCAAGACCAATGTCGAAGTCGTCGAGGAGGCCAGCCGGCCGAAGTCGCCCAGCGGCCCCAACAAGATGCGCATGGCGACCATGTCGCTGGTGCTCGGACTGCTGCTCGGCATCGGCCTCGTATTCCTGATCGAACAGATCGACGACACCGTTCGTACACCGGAGGATCTGGAGAATTTCCTCGGCGTGCCCGTGCTTGGATTCGTTCCGGACATCTCTGCACGCCGCCATGCCGGCAACCGGAGTTCCTATAAGGCCATGGTCACCGCCCTCGAACCTGATTCCTCCGCGATTGAGGCCTATCGCAACATTCGTACAAGCCTCTTCTTCGCGCCGGAAACGGAGAACATGAAGCTCCTGCTCGTCACCTCCGCCGGCCCCGGCGACGGAAAGACCACGACCGCCAGCAATCTCGCCCTCGTGATCGCCCAGAGCGGCAAGCGCGTGCTCCTGATCGATGCCGATTTCCGCCGGCCCAGGGTCCACAAGATCTATGGACTCGACCCCGCCATCGGCTTCAGCTCAATCCTGCAGAATAAATGCTCGCTTGAGGAAGCCGTGCAGAAGTCCGTACACGACCTCGAGATCATCGAGAACCTCGACATCCTGCCGGCAGGTCCGACACCGCCGAACCCGACCGAACTGCTCGAATCACCGCTGGTGCCGCAGCTGCTCGCGGATTGGAAGATGAAGTATGACCGTGTCATCATCGACACACCGCCCGTGCTTTTTGTGTCCGACACCAGCATCCTCAGTACATTGAGCGATGGCGTCATCATCGTCGTAAGGTCGGCCAAACGCACGCGCGCTCACGCAACACGAGCCTTGAAGCAAATCGAGAAGGTCAAGGGTCGCGTCATCGGCGGCATCCTGAACGGCGTCAAGGTATCGCGCATGGGGCACTACTATTCCTCTTACTACTACCACGGCTACGCGCGATACAAGAGCGACTACTATAGTTCGTACTATGCGGACAGGGACGAGAAGGGTCACAAGCACCCCCGGAAGAATCTGCGCGTGTGAACCGTTTGGGCCATACAGATAGGGTAGCGCGAGCCCTGCGTAATGTGTCCCGCTGGATGGTACTGACGGCCGTGGTGATTGCACCATGGTTGTTTGGATGTGCCGATCCGTGGGCCTATCTTTCCCTGTCCATGCTCATCGCCGCAGGCGGCGTAATCTGGCTTTCATCCATCGCCCTCTCCGGCAGAACCCAGGTCCCCCAGCGCATGCAGGCCGCCTTTGGTATCCTCCTCCTTTACGTGTTGTTCCAGATGATGCCGCTTCCCGAATCGCTCGCCCGTCGCGCCAGTCCTGTTTCGACCGACGCCCGGATCGAAGAGCAATTCGTCATGAATGCCATGAAGATCGAGGAATCGGTCGCCACCCCACCCCTCCCCATCTCCGCAGCGCCCGATGAAACGTGGCGCAGCTTCTACATCCTTCTGTCCTGCATCATCGTCTTCACCGTATTACTGGACACCATCCGATCGCAACATGAGTTGCGCCAGACGATGATGCCGCTGGTCGTGGCCGGATTTCTGCTGGCGATATTCGGCATGATCCAGAAGCTTTCCGGCACGCGACTGATTTATGGCTTCCACCACCCGCCCTACGGCGGCACCATTTTCGGCCCCTTTACGAACCGCAACCATTTTGCGCTGCACATGAACATGTTGTTCGCGCTCGCGCTGGGTCTGTTTCTGCGCGGCAGCGGCCTCCTCTCGATCAACCCCTCCCGGCTTCGCCAGTGGCGCGAAGGCCTGCTGTGGATATCGAAACAGGGAGCGAGCCAGATTCTGCTGCTGGCGTTCGCAGCCGCCATCATGGGCACCTCCGTGGTCTTCTCCCTGTCCCGCGCAGGTGTGGCCAGTCTGGCCGGAGCGCTTGTCCTCGGCGCCACACTTCTCCGGCTCCGCCAGGAAACACAGACCCGCATCCGCGCGGCCGGCCTGATCGTCCTGATCGTCACCTTTGTGGCCATCTGGCTGGGCTCCGATCCGATGCTCGAAAGGTTTCGCTCACTCTCCTCCGTGGCCGCCCATCCGTTCCGCGACACGCGGATGATGATGACGTTCTCCACCCTTCACCTCTGGATTGCGGCGCCTGTATTCGGATGTGGATTCGGTTCGTTCGCCCACGTCTTCCCCGCCTTCCAGCCACCGCCGCTCCAGTTTGGTCGTTTTCTCTTTGCACACAACGACTACGCGCAGTTGCTCGCCGAAGGCGGTGTGGTCGGCTTCGCGCTGCTCGTGTGGATCGGCGCCATGGGTTGCACATTCGCGCGCCGCGCATGGAACCAGGCCGATGACGAACAGAAGTTGTTCGCGGCCGGCCTGCTCGTCGGCGTCGTCGCCGTGCTGATTCACAGTATGGCCGATTTCGGGCTCCATAAGCCCGCCAACGGATGGCTCTTCGCCGCACTCTGCGCCATGACCCTTGCCGCGTTGTCGCAACCGGACGAGGAGGCCGACGCCCGGGAGAAGACGCTGGCTCTCATGCCCCGACGCCACGTTCCTCGCGGCGTCGTGATCGCAAGCATCGTGCTGCTCCTGATCACCGCCGCACTCCAAGTGGATGAGCTGGGCGGCGAACTCGCCTTCATGCGTTTCCGGTTGTGGCAGAAAGCCGCCGAGAGCAACCTCTCTCGCGAGCAAACCGAAAACGTCCTGCATGCGGCCGCAGATGAGGCAGACCTGATCCTCGACTCGCGCTCGCGAAACATGGATGCCCTCATCGAAATCACGCTCTACGGTCTACGTTGCCTCCGTTACAACGAGGTCAATCCCGAGCTTCGCATTCGCCTCGTTGAGCAAGCCGGCCGGGCGTCGCGGACTGCCGTGGAGGCGGCACCGACCGATTACGAAGCGTGGCTGTGGCTCAGCAGATCTGAACGTATTTTGGGCCGCTACGATGAGGCCGCTGCATGCTTTGCCCGGGCCCAGCAGCTCGCACCTCCGGGTATGGAACTGCAATAATCGCACGCCCCCAAGAAGGGCGCGATTGTGTCCGGGTGCCGTCTGGAGGTATGATCGCACTGTTGTAAGATCGCGCGGGTTTTTTGTCCCGGCCGCGATACAGGGGCTTCAGTCGGGGGTATGTTTGACTTAACTCTTTCATGGCGAGTAGGTTACGGTTGCGCAACGACGGTAACTGACGGGACCTTGGTGTGCAAACGTCCCGGTGCCGGTTTCGGAGAATGAGATGACAACCTGCATTGCCGTATTCGTCTTCGCGTTGGTCCTTTCGGCCATCTTCACCAACGCGGTTCGCATGTCCGCCCTGTTGCTCGGGTTGGTCGACAAGCCCGACTACTATCGCAAGATCCACACGCGTCCCATTCCGCGGCTTGGCGGCGTCGGCATCTACTTCGCATTCTTCATCCCGCTCGCCAGCCTCTTCTTCTTCTATCACAACCAGGTCTCCAACCTACTCCTGCATCAACCCGTCGAGTTGACCGGCCTCGTCGCCGGCTCAACCATCGCCATGCTCATGGGCATGTGGGACGACATTCGAGGACTGCGTCCCGCGTGGAAGTTGGTCTTCCAATTCTGCGCCGCCTCCGTCGCCTGGGCAAGCGGCCTTGCGATCACTACGATCAGCAACCCCTTCGGCCCCACCATTGTCCTCGGCTGGCTCGCTTATCCCGTCACCGTCTTCTGGTTCATTGGCTGCATGAATGCCGTCAACCTGATGGACGGCCTGGATGGCCTCGCCGCCGGCATCTGCCTCTTCGTCAGCCTGACCCTGTTCCTGGTGTCCGTGCTGTTGAAGAACGTCCTCGGCATGTTGCTCATGTCCTGCCTCAGCGGCGCCATCTTCGGATTCCTGCTCTTCAACTTCTATCCCGCGAAGATCTTTCTCGGCGATTCCGGCAGCATGCTGCTCGGTTTCCTCATCGGCGCCCTCTCTCTGGTCGGCTCAACCCGCAAGGCCGAAACAGCGATTGCCCTGCTCATCCCCATCGTCGCCCTTGGATTGCCCATCCTCGACACATCAATGACGATCATCCGCCGCTGGTATAAGCGCTTCCCGATCTCCTCGCCTGACCGGCATCATATTCATCATGCGCTCATCTCGATGGGCTACAGTCAGCGCCGCGTGGTCATCGTGCTCTACACCGCGACCTTGCTGCTCGGCGGCGCCGCCCTGCTCATCACCATGGGCCGAAGCGAAATCACCATCCTGGTACTCGGCGCGCTCGCCCTCATCGTCTTCGTATCCGTGCGCGTCCTCGGCGGGCTGCGCATCGAAGACGTGCTGGAGCGTCTGACCACCGATCAGCAACGCAGGCGATTCTCGATCACCGCCCATGTCGCCGTCGACCGCGCCTCCGAAGGCCTTCGTGGCGCCATGACGCTCGGCGGCATCTGGGAAGCGTGCTCCCACGCCTTCAGGGACCTGGGCCTCGATTTCGCAACATTCCAACTCCACCGTGAGGATGGCATGGAGGGCGAGTCCATGTCGTGGTTCAACCAGGGCTACTGGGAACAGGCAAAGAATCCCTCGAATGAGGATTTCTGGACCGGGCAGCTGCGGATTCAGCACGGTGACAGGTTCTTCGGCGTCCTTGATATCGGGAAGAAGTCGGCCAACGCCGCCGTGCTTTCCGTGATCCCGGAAACCATGGATACCCTTCGTGACAGCATGGGCGAAGCCTTGGTCCGTGTCACCGCGGGAAAGTCACCGACGGCATGGCGCCCCCTTTCCGCCGCGGAAACCATCGATGAATCCGGCATGAATGATACGCGCCGCAGAAAGAAGCCCGCCGCATCATCCAAGGATGTCACCGCTTGAACGAATCCGCCGCCACCGTCATCCACACCAAGATCATCACGCCGCCGAAGGGCTGGCTCTCGATCAACTGGCGCGAGATATGGCTCTACCGGGAATTGCTCTACTTCCTCACCTGGCGCGATGTGAAAGTCCGCTACAAGCAGACCATACTCGGCGTACTGTGGGCCTTCATTCAGCCGTTCATGAAGCTGGTGGTCTTCAGCGTCATCTTCGGCAAACTTGCCCGCATCGACTCCGAGGGATACCCCTACCCGATCTTCGTCTACGCAGGCATGCTGCCGTGGCAGTTCTTCTCCGAGGCGCTGACCCGCAGCAGCACCAGCGTCGTCGGCAGCTCCAACCTGATCACCAAGGTGTATTTTCCGCGGCTCATTATTCCCATCGCCGCCGTGGGCGGTTGCCTCGTGGACTTCCTGATTTCATTCTCGATCCTTTTCGGACTCATGTTCTACTACGGCGTCGCACCCACAGCGGCCACGCTCATCGTCATCCCTCTGATCTTTCTGACCATCGTGGCGGCGCTCGGAGCTGGCACACTCCTCAGCGCGATGAACGTGTCATACCGCGACTTCCATTACCTGGTACCGTTCGCGCTTCAGATATGGATGTTTGCCACACCCGTCATCTATCCCGTCCGCATCTTCCCGCCACGCTGGCAGTGGCTGATTTCCCTAAATCCGATGGCCGGCATTGTCGACGCATACCGCTCCGCCATCCTCGGCAAACCTTTTGCCTGGGGCCACTTGGCCATCTCTCTCGCCGTCGCCATCGCGATGCTGTTCTGGGGTCTCTTCTACTTTCGGAAGACGGAAAACCGTTTCGCCGACATCGTCTGATGACACAAGATGCCGTCATAACCGTTCGCAACCTTTCCAAGCTGTACCGCATTGGCCAGCGCGTGGCGCGCTACCACACGATCCGCGACACGATCACCCACGGCATCTCCCGTGCGGCAACAGCCCTGCTCCATCCCGGACGGACTCTGGAGAAAACGGAAGACAACACGATCTGGGCGCTGCGCGATGTCGGCTTCGACGTCCAGCAGGCCGAGGTCGTAGGCGTCATCGGCCGCAACGGCGCCGGCAAGAGCACCCTGCTCAAGGTGCTCTCGGAAATCACCTACCCCACGGAAGGTCGCGTCGAAATCCATGGGCGCGTGGGCAGTCTCCTTGAAGTCGGCACCGGGTTCCACCCCGAGCTTACCGGCCGCGAAAACATCTTTCTCAACGGGGCTATCCTCGGCATGAAGCGGGTCGAGATCCGCCGCAAGTTCGACGAGATCGTCGCCTTCGCCGAGGTGGACAAGTTCATCGACACACCCGTGAAGCGCTACTCCAGCGGCATGTATGTCCGCCTGGCCTTTGCCGTGGCGGCCCACCTTGAACCTGAAATCCTGCTGGTGGACGAAGTGCTCGCCGTCGGTGATGCCCAGTTCCAGAAGAAGTGCCTGGGCAAAATGGATGACGTGGCACGAAAACAGGGACGCACCGTTCTCTTCGTAAGCCACAACATGGCCGCCGTTCAGTCTCTCTGCAACCGCTGCATCCTCCTCCATGGCGGCCGCGTGGAATGCCAGGGGCCAACCGACGATGTTATCGCCCGCTACCAGGCCATGCTGCCGAAGCAGAAGGCCGATCATGTCGATCTGCGCGAGCACACGGGCCGCCGGCGAAACTCCAGCCCCCTCATGCAACGCGTCACCCTCACCGACGGGAAGGGCCAGCCCGTATCCGTCATCCCCATGGGTGAAGGCCTGAACGTGGAAGTAAGCTTCATCGCCAAGGATCGTCCACTGCGTCCGTTCCTCGGGGTTGTGATCAAGAACTTCATCGGCGCATCCGTCTTCGGCATCGACAACCGCATGGTCCCGGGCTTCGTGCTCGACGCCGTTACCCACGGCACTGTCACCTGCCACTTTGAACGGCTGCCCCTGATGCCGGGCTCGTACACCATGGATCTTTATCTTGGCGACGAGCACATCAGCATGGACGCGATCTACGATGCCGTGTCGTTTGATGTAATCCCTGCCGACGTTTTCGGCAGCGGCAAGTTGCCACACGCCGGTGTTGGCTCCGTGTTCTGGCCGGCCACGTGGTCGGTCCGCGCAAACGCCAAGCCCTGACCAGCATGCCCAAGGCTCAAACAACACCCGACGCATTTTGTAACGAGACGCAGTTCCCCCCTCTCGTGTCCGAGGCACGGCGTATTGTAACGCTCCTCTCGGAACTGATCGAGTTGCCCCGGAGCATGATCGATCTCGGAGGTAATACCGGCGCGTGGTGCCAAGCCTTCAAGAACGCCGGCGCGCAGAAGGTGCTCTGCATCGATCATCCCCGCACACGCCACGAGAAACTGCTGATCGACGACTCCGAATTCCTCGCCTGCGATCTGAGTACAACGCTCCCGGCCCCCATTCCGTGCGATTTGGCCGTCTCGCTGGAAGTGCTCGAGCATGTGCCCGAGCCAGCCGGAGAAGCTGCCGTGGACTTCTTGACCCAATCGGCTCCGATGGTGCTCTTCTCGGCCGCCGTCCCGGGTCAGCCCGGTTGGGAACACATCAACTGCAAGCCCCACGCATACTGGAAGAGTCTCTTCCAACAACGCGGCTTTGAGCGGCTCGATATTATCCGCCCCCGGATCATAGAGGACGCCACCATGCCGTTCTGGTACCGGCAGAACCTTTTCCTTTTCGCCAATGCCGCCGGGCTCGGTCGGGTCCGCGTACGGCAGATTCCCTTCGGAAATATCCCCGACGATTTTGAACTGATCCACACGCGGCTGCTGGAGGAATACCGCAAGCGCGAAAACACCACGCTCGGCAAGGTGTTCCGCCAACTCTGGAGCAGCCTTGCCCGTTCGGTCGGCTATCGCACCGGCCGGATGAAACGCAGCACCACCCCTTGCACCGGAAAGACCTCATGACGCGCGGCATCTCCATTGTCATCCCAACGTACAACCGCGCACCCATGCTCGAGCCCACGCTCGCCAGCATGGCCCGCCTGAATGTTCCCCGCGGGGTTGATGTGGAGATTCTCGTCGTCGACAACAATTGCACCGACGATACGCACCGCGTCGTGACCGACTTCAAGGCCACAGCGCCCTTCCCCGTGAAACACATTCTCGAACACGAACAAGGGCAATCGGCGTCCCGCAACCGTGGATTCCGCGACGCGACTTTCGACCATGTCGTGGATTTCGATGACGATGTGAATGTCTACGTCGACTGGATCGCCGGTTACTTCGATGCCGTGGACCATTTTGAGGCTGACTGTGTCGTCGGCCCCGTGTACCCCGTCTTCGAGGTTCAAGTCCCCGCCTACCTGACGAAGAGCGTGCTGGACCTGATCAGTTCCCCTTACAGTCGCAAAGGCGGGCAGGCGATGCTACTCCCGCAGAGCGTCGCCCACGAAGTGCCCGGCTGCAACTTTGGCGTACGCCGCGATGTCGCCCTCGCCGTCGGTGCATTCGACAACTCCTGGGGCAGAAACCGCGCCTCTGCGGTGATGATCTCACAGGATGACTTCGATTTCGGCCGCAGATTGGTCGCCGCCGGGAAACGAGTGGTCTACGAGCCGCGGTGCGCCATTCACCACCGGCTCTCGTCCGAGAAGCTTTCCCGCACCTACCTGCGGCGCAGGTGGTATGGCGAAGGCGCTACGAAGCGACAGGTTGACGCGCAATCCGGTTCCCGGCCGTCGCTTGCTCAACGCGCCCGGTACCTCGGCGGCGCGATCCACCGCGCAACCCGCGCAGTGACCTGCTATGCCGCCGGACGGACGGCTCTTGCTTTCCAATGGGAGCTCGAAGCCCGGCAGGCGCTGGGGTACATCTTCCACAAGCCCCACCTCACGCCCAACCATGGAGACGGAACAACATGATCCGCTGGCTGAAGGAAAGACTGAAGAATCGCATTGCGGCCATCGCGCGCGCCGAGGCGCGAAAAGCCACGGATGAATGGCTGCTCCTGTTGCCGCAGCTCATGCAGTTTCAGCAGAGCAAGCCCGAAGACCGTCAGTCGTTTTACGATCACACCAAGGACCCTGTGGGCGACAGGCCCGTCTTCGTCCGCATCAGGGAACGACTCTCTGCCGCCGGCGTACCTGTTGAAGATGTGGAGGTCGACATACCCGCCTTCAAACAATGGCTCACGGAATTCCATGAGATGCCCGCCTTCTACCGGAAGCTTCAGACGCCAACGATCCAGAAATGTCTCGAACACTTCATGGTTCACCGGTTGCTCGACATCAAGCCCGGCGACGTCTACCTCGACATCGCCGCGTCCGGCAGCCCTTGGGCACGATTTCTCAGGCAGCGCGGAATCGAGGCCTACCGTCTTGACCTCGACTATCCGAAGGGCATTCACGGCATCGATATCGGTGCCGATGCTGCAAATACCGGATTGCCCGCAGGCTTCGCCACCGCGCTGTCCGCCCAGTGCGCGTATAACTGCTTCATGGGCAATGCCGATGTACGCTTTCTCGCCGAAGCCTCGCGCCTGCTCCGCCCCGGCGGTCGGTGTGCCATCATCCCTCTCTGCCTCGACGACACCTACTTCGTCACGCGCAGCCCCTTCATGCTGGTGCCGAGTTTCGTGTCCGACCCCGAATCGCGGTGCGTGTGGCGTGATGACGAACACCGCGTGCCATTTTCGCGACACTACTCCCCAGAAGCTTTTGCGAGCAGAATCATGTCGCGGCTTCCGGCTGACCTCGAAGGTCGGGTCCTCTTTCTCCGCAATCTCGTGGATGTCGGGCGTGAGTTCCCCGGCGAACGACTTTACGGCTACTTCATGTTCACCTGCGTGAAGAAGAAGGCGCAGTAATCTTATGAATCATCCCTTATCCTGGCCCGCGCGCAAGGCGCGCGAGTGGGCATTTCGCATCGACGAGCAATTTCGCGGCCACCCTTCTCCGGAGCTGTCGGCCGAAGCGCATGCTGCAGCCCTTGTGGATTGGATTCTCCGCGCCCAGCAGGCCACGCCGGATGATGGCGTGCCTCAGGGTTACGAGTCGCTGACGCAGACTTGGATGCCATCGTATCCCGAAACAACGGGCTACATCATCTGTTCTCTGCTGCGCGCAGCCCGTCACGGCATCGGCAAGGCCATCATCCTCCGCGAGGCGGCCACCCACATGGGCCTCTGGCTGCTCTCCCTGCAGCAACCCGATGGTGGCTATGCGGGCGGTCACGTCGGACAGTCAGAAGCACCGGCCGTCTTCAATGCGGCTCAGATTCTGAAAGGGTTCACCGACCTTGTTCGCGAGGGCTTGGACTCGACCGGTCGAATCAGGGCTGCGGCAGCAAAGACGGCGCAATGGCTCATGGCACAGCAGGATGCCGACGGCGCATGGCGGCGGGGCGTCTCCACGCTGACCACGGAACCGGTGCATACGTATTACGTGCGGGCGGCCTGGCCACTCGGCCGCTACGGGAAGCATCTCGACAATCCAGAAGCTGTGCGAGCCGCCCTGAAGAACGCCGACTGGGTACTGGCGCAACGCCGGCCAGATGGCTGGGTGCCACACATGAATTTCCACGCCGGTCAGACACCCCACGCGCACACCGTGGCCTACACCATTCAAGGCTTGTTCGAACTGGGCATGCTCTGCTCGCGAGAGGACCTCATTGAAACGGCGCGGCAGATGGCCCTATCGATGAGGCGACTCCAACGGCCGACGGGCGCCCTGCCCGGCCGCATCGGTGAAGGCTATACCGAGGCCGTGCGCTGGAGTTGCACCTCCGCCAACGCCCAGATGGCTGTCGCGTGGTACAGGCTGGCAAAGCTTACGGGCGACAAAGCCTGGGGCGAGGCGGCGGATCGCGCCGTCGATTTCAACTGCTCGATGCATGACCTGCAGCATCGCGATCCGAACCGCCGCGGCGCCATTCGGAGCGCGGTACCAGGCCACCTCGGCTACTGCTGCTACAAGTACACGAACTGGGCCCAGAAGTTCTTTCTCGACGCGCTCCTTGCACGCAAGGGCGTGGTCATCGACTGACAACAGTATGAAGGTGCTCTTCATCGTCCACGGTTTTCCCCCGGCGCAGCACAGCGGCGTGTTCCGGACCGAGGCCTTCGCGAAGTATCTCCCCAATCACAACATCCAGCCTGTCGTCGTCGCCGCCTCGGACGACGACCGCGTGCTCCCTTACCCTTCACAAACCCGGACAACGCAGAGCACCGATTCCTGCCCGGTCTTTCGTGCAAACTGGAAACTGGTCACGCCAATGTCCGAGTGGCCGGCTGCCCGCCGCTTCCTTTGGCGGTTTCCGCTTGGGGCCACACTCGTGCGTCGCCGGTTCCGCGAGGAAGTGGTGCAACGCGTCCTCCCATTGGCGCGACACGCCGTCGCGGAATACCGGCCCGAGGTCATCTACGCCAGTTCGCCACCGGAGGAGACGTTACTTGTGGCTGACCGGATTCGCGCCGAGACGGGGATCCCCATGGTCTGCGATCTGCGGGACCCATGGACCTACGGCTTCGACAAACTGTATCGGCATGTTGTGGGTTTCGGCCTCGAAAGGGCGCTCGAACGACGCGTGCTGGGGAGCGCGGCCATGGTTATTGCCAACACGCCCACAGCGGCGGAACTGCTGACCGGCGAGATCGGCCTGCCCAAGGATCGTGTCGTGGTCATTCCCAACGGATTTGACGAGGAAGATTTTGCTCAGGATACCCCGGCAGAGGATCTTGAACCCGGCTGCTTCACCATGGTCTATAGCGGGATTCTCAGCTCTCAACGATCCCGGGACACCACCCTGCGCCGGTCGCTGAAGAATCTCCTGGGCTTGGACTACCATCCCGTTGCCACCGACCGGAATACACGATCCCCCTTCTGGATACTCCAGGCCGCGCGTGAATTGTTGGACGAGCAACCTGCGCTTCGCGGTGTCCTCAGAATGTGGTTTGTCGGGAACTTTGCGCCGGACCAGACAGAGATGATCCGTGCATTTCCCCATCCACAATGCGCAGTCATCAAGGCGCCCGTCTCACGGCGCGACGCAGTCATGCTGTGCCGGCGCGCGAACCTCCTTCTTCTGCTTCAGATCGAAATGAAACTGCACGGCCGCGATTTCTGTTCTGCCGTGCCGGGCAAGTTGTTCGACTATCTCCGCAGCGGTACGCGCATCCTCGCTCCACTGCAACCCAGCGACAGCCAACGCATCATCGAGGAACTCCAGGCCGGCACCGTGGTCCCCCCTCGCGACACGGCGGCGATCAAGTCCGCGCTGCTTGCGGAAATCCGCCAGTGGCAGGCGGGGGCGCACCAGCGCCGAACCCCGTCACCCGCCCTGAAGGCCTATGATCGCAAGGGATTGACCGCGCGACTGGCAGAGGTGCTTGAGGAAGCAGCCCGCACCGGTCGATGAATTCATGACGACGCCCGCTGCAAAGCTAGAGACGCCGGTGCCCGTGTACTTCGTTCGTTATATCTACGGACACCACGCAGCGCGCGGAGGCTACCACCACTTCAGCGAACACCTTGGCGAGGTCGTCTCCATTTCTCCCGCCATGCGTCTTCTGGGCGAGACGGTCCTCCGGCTCCCCGGGAAGTTCCTCTCGTGGTATGGCGGACAATTCGAGTACTCGCGGCATGATTACGTGATGGAACTTCAGACCATGCTCCACATGAGCCGCCGGCGCGACTGCCTCTATCACATTACCAACGGCGAGAAGAGCTACCGTCTTCTCGCGGGCCGACAGGGCTATCGCGGACATCGCATCATCGCCACGCTCCATCATCCGCGCGAACATTTCGAATGGCTGTTCCGCTCCACCGCTCACTTTCGGAAACTGGATCACGCCCTCGTGGTGTCCACCAGCCAGATCGAGTGGGTTGAAGAACTGGTGGGTCCCGGCAAGGTCTCCTTTGTGCCGTGCGGCATTGATACCGACTACTTCACGCCGGAAACGGCCGCTGCGGACAAACCCTTCCGTTGCGTATTTCTCGGCACGCATATGCGCGATCTCGACACTATGCAGAACATCATCCGGCTCGTGAATGATGCCCGACCGGATATCGAATTCGTTCTCATGTCCCTGAATCGCGGATGCGCACGGCTGGCTGACGGCAAGCGCGTCCGTTGGCTCCGCCAAATCCCGGATGATGAATACCTCCGGCAAATCCAGTCCGCTGACCTGCTCGTACTGCCCCTGAAAGGCAGCACGCTCGTCTCATCTGTTCTCGAATCGTTGGCCTGCGGTCTTCCCGTGTTGACCACCCGCGGCGGCATCAGTGATTACCTTGATGATGACTGCAGCCTGCAATTCGCCGCGGGCGATGCCGACGGCATGGCCGAGGCGGTTCTCGCACTGGCAAAGGATGATGCCCGACGTCAGCGCATGGCCCAAGCTTCGCGTCGCCGGGCACTTCAATTCACGTGGCCGATCGTATCGGCAAAGATGCTCGAGGCTTATCAAAAGATCATGGCGGCCACATGAGCAGCACGTCGGGAACATCCAAGGAAAGCTTGGGCTCAAGGCTCTACCACCTGCTGCCGCCCAGCCCCCTCTTCCTCCGACATCCCTTCAAAATCTACGAGTTCGGGGAAATGCTTCGTGTCGCCCGAGTAAAAACCACGGAAACGGTCCTCGATCTCGGCTGCGGCATGGGAAGGCAGTCGACATTTCTGGCCCGCCATGCAGCGCACGTTCACGGCGTCGACCCCAGTCCGGAAATGATCGCCCGGGCTGAGGCCGTCGTGGCCAAGTCGGGCGCACAGAACATCACCTTGAAATGTGCACGCCTTGAACAGGCCGGGTTTCAGGATGGATTCTTCGACGCAGCCTACTCTTTCAGCGTGATCGAACACGTGCAGGGTCTCGCGACACTGTTCCGCGAGGTTTTCCGCGTTCTCAAACCCGGCGGCCGCTTCGTGGTGTCAACCGATGCGCTGGGTCAGATTCGAGACCCCACAGTCATTGAGCGTCACAATGCGAACTGCAGTGTAATCACCTTGTTCTCCGAATCCTCGCTGAACAAGATGTTCCATGATGCCGGTTTTGACAGCATTCGCATTCACCCGATCTGCACCGGAGGCTTCGCCGCGCGCGAGTTTGCGTGGGCTGAGGAACACAACCATGCTTACAAGCTGATCCCCGGACTGCTCATCTCCGCGCGCCTGCGATGGCTTGATCTCATCCGGCCCGGGCACGACGGCGGAATCTTCCTGATCGGCATCGGCAAGAAACCCGAAGGCACAAGGTGACATCCCCCCTGCGTATACTTCACGTCGTCCCCCATCTCGGGCTGGGCGGCGTAACGGCGGTGGTTCAAGAACTGCTCAAGGTCCAGGAGCGGGACGCCGGGCTGGAAGTGCAACTCGCCGTGCTTGAATCCGGCGGCACCAGATTCCCCAAGTTTCCCACATTCACAACAAATGCCCCAATCCACGGCTTCGGGTTCCGCGGCCGGCTCGGCGATGTGGGCAACGTGCTGCAGGTGGCCACCCAACTCCGCACGCTCATCCGTACCTGGCAACCCAACATCGTTCATTCACACCTGTGGCCGGCTGCACTCATCACCGCCACAGCCATGTGGGGACTCGCCATCGTTCACTTGGATCATGTGCACGATATTCGATCATGGCTTTCCTCCCCCCGCCTCAAGAATCGCCTGCGCCGCACGCTTCATCGCCAACTGTTTGCCCGCTGCCCCACCCACTTTGTCGCCGTGGCGGAGGCCGTACAGCGATGCCTGCTGACACAACTTCGTCTGGCCGCAGACCAGGTCACGGTCGTGCTGAATGGCGTCGACACCGAAGCCTACAAACCCATCACCAGACCGCCGCGCGCGGGACGACCCCTCGTCATCGGTACAGCCGGACGGTTCACCACCGAAAAGGGCCACACGACTCTGATCCGGGCCGTCGCCGCACTCCAGCGGCGAGGAGTCTCTGTCGAGTGCCGCTTGGCCGGCAGCGGCTCCCTGCAGCCCGCTTACGAGCAGATGATCCACGAGGCCAGCCTCGAACGACAGGTTCTCCTCTGCGGTGAACGGACGGACATGGCGGCATTCTACCGCGAGATCGACGCCTTCGTACTGCCATCGGTCGAAGCCGAGGGTTTGCCCATCACCGTACTCGAAGCCATGGCCACGGGGCTGCCGGTAATCTCTACTCGTGTCGGTGGCGTTGAGGAAGTGATCCGCGATGGCACGGACGGGATGGTGGTTTCACCGGGTAGCGAATCCGAGTTGTCCGCCGCCATAGAGAAGCTATCCAACCACGAAGATCTTGCATCCTCACTGGGCAGCGAAGCCCGCAAGCGGATTGTGAATCATTTCACAGCCGCTCACATGGCAGCACAAGTTCGATCGCTCTACGACAGACTGGTCCCTAGCTGATGAAGAAGAGTCCCGATACCTCATTGCCTCCGTGCGACCTCCTGCATGAAATCTATGCCACGCGCGAAGTGACAAAGCCGGACGGCACACACATTCAAGTCCGCGACTTCATCTCACCCCCCTTCGCAAAGGCGCTCTATCAAACGGTGCTGGCCCGACGCCCCGCTCTCGTAATCGAGGTCGGCATGGCTTACGGCTTGTCCGCCCTCAGCATCCTTTCAGCATTGCGTGATGCCGGCGGCGGCCGCTTGATCTCCATCGACCCGGCACAGTCGACCGATTATGCGGGTATCGGCATCCTGAACGTCCGGCGCGCCGGGCTTGAAGCCTTTCACGAACTCATCGAAGCCCCCAGCTTCCAAGCGCTGCCGCAACTGCTCGACACCGGAACGCAACTCGACTTTGCCTACATCGACGGCTGGCACACATTCGACTATGCCCTGCTCGATTTCTTCTACGTCGACAAGATGCTTCGGCAGGGCGGTTGCGTGGCCTTCAATGACTGCGGCTGGCAATCCGTACACCGCGTAATCAGCTTCGTGCAAACTCATCGTAAATACCGGGAACTCGATGTTGGCCTGCCACCGGACTACCGGGGTGGATCTCTGCTTTCAACCCTCGTACACATCTTCCAGCGACGATCCCGCTCCGACCGCTATTTCGAGAAGTTGGAGCCGTGGGAACCCAACTGGAATTTCTACCGAAGATTCTGACGTTCTATGGACCAGCCATTGCTATCGATCGTCTTTGCCACACGCAATCGACCGACGGAATTGGAGCGGGCCATCGCCTCCTGCTACGCGCAGACGTACAGGCCCATCGAGGTGCTGGTCTACGACGATGCGTCCACGAACGACGTGGACTCCGTCGTCCGACAATTCCCCGGCACGCGCTGCACACACGCATCGGAGAGACAAGGCTCCATCATTCTCCGCAACAGGGGATTCGGCGAGGCAAAGGGCCAGTACATCGTGTCGCTTGACGACGACGCCTACTTCACCGAGTCCGGCACACTCCAATGTGTGGTGGACCAGTTTCAGGCGAACCCACAGTGCGCGATCATTGCCCTGCCGCTCATTGAACCGGAGACCGGCTCCAAGACAGGCCTAGTACAGGCAGGACGCGCGATCCCGCCCGGCACCCCTCTCCGCAACTACCGGGGAAGCGCGTCGGTGCTGAACCGCGCGCGACTTCTGGAAGCGGGCGCCTATCGCAAGGAACTGTTCCACCAGAGCGAGGAACGCGATCTCGCTATCCGAATCATGAACCTCGGCTACACCATACTGATGGGTGATGCGCCGCCGGTGGTCCACACCCCAAGCCCCACGCGTGATCGCGATGCCCTCGACAGGCTTGGCATCCGGAATAGCCTTCTTTTCGACGTGTGGAACATCCCTCACCCATACCTTTGCCCGCGATTGGCCGCCGACATGTTCAGACTGCTCTGCTATCGTTTGAGCTTTCGAAACGCCTTGCAGAGAACGAGATACCTGCTGCACGGCCTCCGGGAGTGCTGGCGCTTGCGCAGCCTGCGGCATCCCGTTTCGCTCAAGACCTATCGCGCGTATACGCAGTTGGGGCGCCACGGCCCCCGACTCATGCCTGTTGACCAACTACCGGCGCCGATTCGCCCGGCAAACAAGCCGTCATGACAGAAACCCTCATATGGGCCACGGCCGGAGTCCTCTTGCTCGCGATGCTGATTGTGTACCGGCGCACGCACGATCCGCTGCACCCCATCATGTACCTCGCCCCCATGCTGGGGTACATCCACGTCTACATCCCTTCCATTTACTACTACCGTGATCAGTTGGTGGATTACTTCCCCGATCCATCCCAGTTGGAATATGCCCTGACCTACACACTGGTCGCCATCATCGCCTTCTGCATGGGTTGCGCCGCCCCAAAAATCCCTCCACGCGCCATGCAATTCGTGCGCGCACCCCTGAAACTCACCCCCCACGCTGCCGAGGTGTTGAAGAAGGTCAGTTACATCATGGCCGCCGTGGGCATCGCGGCCTATTTCTACGGTCTGAGCAGAACCGGGGGACTCTTCGAGGCCTACAGCCGACCCAAAGGCGGCGGTTCAACCGCCAGCGGCTACATATCCAGCGCCTATCTCCTGACCATCCCCGCACTGATGCTGTATCTGATCTCGCGGCGCAGCCGGAAGATGGATTTCCGGACGTCGATGATCGTTCTTCTCTTCCTGAGCCCGCATCTGCTTCACGGCTTTCTCTCTGCCTCACGCGGAACCACATTCCTCGCCCTCGCCGCCATGCTCTTCGGATGGTACTTGGCCACCGCGCAACGCCCCTCCCTCCACCTGACGCTTGCCGGATTCGTCGGCCTCGGCCTGCTCATGCTGTTTCTCAAGACGTATCGGCGCGATATCTACATCGGATCTGACTTCGCTTTTGACAGCACTCGCGCAATCGAGGCCTTTGCACCGTCTAAACCCACCGTCGGCGACACAAGCGTCTTTTCCTATGGGTTGATTCTGGCTTCCTCCCACCACGACTTCCACTACTGGGGACAGCGCCTGCTCGTCCAACTCCTGATCCGCCCCATTCCCCGCCAGCTATGGCCCACGAAGTACGAGGACATGGGCATGGGCTGGATGGTGACCCAGCCCGGCACGGCCGGTCTTTCCAACACCGACTGGGTCGAGGCCGTCGGATGGTTTCCGGATCGCGGCTCGGCCGCCGGCCTCATAGCCGACTCCTTCCTGGAATTCGCCTGGGGTGGTCTCGCCCTCTGCTTCGTCATCGGTTATCTCTATGCCTACCTGTGGAGACAGGCGTTGATCCACCGGGGTGTATGGAACCTGCTCTACTTCGAGGCAGCCGTCGTTTCTGTTTTCATCCCTACGCAAAGCTTCATCTCCGCATGGCTCTATCGGTTCACCTTCCTGGCCATTCCCACACTCCTCATTATGTTGTGGATTCGCCATCGCGTAAGGAAGGCGGAGGAAGGCGGCCGAATGACGCCGCGCATCCCGGAGAAGATCATCAACCTGGTCGACTGGAGATCATGACCACCCCCATGCCCCAGCACATCGCGGTCGCCATGCTCGGCGCACGACGAAACTATGCCGTGCCGCGCGCGCTCGCCGCCGCAGGCGTGCTCGAACAATTCTTCACCGACCTGCTGGCCATGCGCCATCCCTCCGGATTGCCGCGCGAGAAGACTGTGACCTTTCCTCTTTTCGGCATCGCCCGCGCCCTGCGTCGGCGCGGCCTCCGGACCCGCGACAAAGTGCTCCGCGATTACCTCCGCGTAAATCGCCGCTTCTGCGATCACATCCTGCATCATGGTCTCGGCAACGCAGACGCCATCTATGCATTCAACGCTGCCGCATTGGAACTTTTTGAGGATACTTCGGCCCCACGCGTGCGCATTCTGGATCAGATCACCGCGCCTTGGTCGATCGAAGAACCTCTCGTCGCTGCAGAGCGGGCGCGCTGGCCGGATTGGGAGGCGGGTTCCGTTTCCGAAAGCGACTGGCGCCCTCTCGCAGACCGCGAATCTCGTGAATGGGCGCTGGCGGATGTCATCATCTGTGGTTCGACCCATGTTGCGGCCTGCGTCGAGCAGGCGGGCGGACCCGCGGCCAAATGCAGGGTGGTTCCCTACGGCGTGGGAGCGACCGGACTCCACCCCACTCCCCGCCAACACGAGGGTCCGCTTCGCGCCCTTTTCGCCGGCTCCCTTGAACTCCGCAAGGGCATTCCCTATTTGCTGGAAGCCGCCCGCGCGCTGCCGCGTGGCGACGTGATCTTCCGGGCTGCAGGACGATCACGCATGACATCGCGCGCACTCGCCGCGGTCTCCGCACACGTGGAGATTCGTGGTGCTGTTCCGCGTTCTGCGATCGCCACGGAATATGCATGGGCCGATGTGCTCGTGCTGCCCTCCATCTCCGAAGGCTCGGCTAACGTGTGCTACGAGGCCATGGCGTGCGGTCTGCCGGTGATCACCACCGCGGAAGCCGGCTCGATCGTGCGCGACGGCACGGACGGATTCATTATCCCGGCCCGCTCCGCCGGAGATATTGCAGATCGTCTATGCCAACTCGCCTCGGATCGGAAGCGCCTGCGCGCCATGGGCGACAGTGCCGCCAACCGCATCCGCGAGTTTTCCGTCGAACATTATGGCGAACGGCTCTTGGAAGCTTTGCGTGGAGATTCATGATGTCCCCCGCTCATCACGAGAAGCTATCGCCCCGCGGCTATGAATCAGCGTCGGCGTGCTGCCACCACGCAGATATGAATGCCGCCATCCGCCGGCTGTTTCCCCGCTGTCCGCCGAACGCCCGCATCCTCGACGCCGGCTGCGGCAACGGCGTTCTGGCCGGAACTCTGCTGAAGGAAGGATTCAGAGTGACGGGCATCGATGTCTCGCAGACGGGTATCGATCTGTGTCGTCGCGCCTACCCGGATGGCGTTTTTCACCTGGCCTCCGTCAGTGATGACCACTTTGTCGATCTCGTTGGAACGGGCTATGACCTCATCATCTCAGCCGAGGTCATTGAACATCTCTACTCGCCGGCAGCTTTTCTGAAGAACTGCCGCCAGGCACTCAGCGACGGGGGCAGCCTGATCATCACCACTCCCTACCACGGGTATCTGAAGAATCTGCTCCTCGCTTTGAAGAACGGCATGGACCATCACTTCCAGCCCTGCGTGGAAGGCGGTCACATCAAGTTCTGGTCCAAGACCACCCTCTATGCGGCCCTCCGCGCAGCCGGATTTCAGCCCTCGGCCTTTGCCGGCATCGGCCGCATCCCTGGACTCTGGAAATCGATGATCGTTCGCTCGGAAAAGACAGCATGAAGCTCTGGCTGCTCACCAACACTCCAAGTTCGTACCAGATGGAATTCTTCCGCGCCATTCACCGCGACGGACGAATCGCCTTGGATGTTCGCTTCATGCGCGCCGTGCATAGGAAGGCCGATCCCGTCGCGGAAACGGAAACAGGATTTCCCTGCCGCATTATGCGCGCCGTGGGCCCTGAGAGCTGGCGTGACGAATTCAGGCTGCACCCCACGGCCCTCAAGGAGTGTCTGCGTGGCGGGCACGATTTCTACATCCTCTCCGGCCACTACACGAGCATCACGTTCCTGTTCTGCGCTCTGTTCCTTTCGCTACGCCGCCGGCCCTGGGCCATGTGGCTCGAGCAACCGTGGCCCGCCGATTACCGACCCCCGTGGGCAACCCGTACCAGTTCGCGCATTCCCGGCGCAAGAACCGTACGGCGCGTGGTACTCTCCACGCTGCTCCGCATGTGTCGTGGCGTCCTCTGCATCGGCACCGCCGCCGTGGAGGCCTATCAGGCTTTGGGTGCATCAGCGCACAAACTCCATTTCCTCCCGTACTTCTGCGACACATCCCGCTTCGAACATCCCGACGCGGCCGCAGTCGCCGCACGGCGAACTCAGTTGTCCCTTTCAGGCGGACCTGTCTTTATTTTCTCCGGAGCATTGATTCCACGAAAAGGCGTGGATGTCCTCCTCTCCGCCTTCGCCGACGTCACCCGACGCTTTCCCTCAGCCGAACTTGTGATTCTTGGCGACGGTCCGCTTCACGAAGCGCTGGCCGCGGGCGTCGATGCATCGATTCGGCACCGCGTGCATTTTGCCGGACAGGTGCCGCAGGAGGATCTCCCGGCCTATTTCGGCGCGGCCAGCGTGTTTGTGTTTCCATCCCGGCACGATGGATGGGCCGTCGTCATCAACGAGGCCTGCGGAGCCGGATTGCCCATCGTTGCCACACGATCAACAGGCGCGGTTCGGGATCTTGTCACCGACGGCTTCAACGGGTTCGTCGTTGATCG
>DAISJM010000045.1:0-27849 GCA_036821485.1 Verrucomicrobiota bacterium
CCCGAACTCCAGCATGAGGCGTCGGGATAGAGGATCATCGCCGCGCGGTAGGCCTTCAGTGCCTGCATCAGGTGGCCGCCTTTCTCGAAGGCTTTGCCCACATGCAACAGCCGCACCCCGGGGTCCTCCGAGGCCACGGTCCAGACGAAGTAGTCCAACTGGGGATTGCCCGAGTTGACGTTCTTCCACCAGTCGGTCTTCAGAATGCCCGATGCCTTGGCCTTCTGAAACTCCGGGTTGTTTGTGGTGGCAAGGCTGGGATCAACACCCTCACCTGACGCTCTGGCCAAGCCCACAGGATCGGTGATGACATACTGGAACTGGCGGGTGCCAACATCCTTGAACTGGCCGTACTTGTTGTAGTCGACGATGTCTTCCGTACCCGGATCATAGAGCTTGAACGTCGGCTCGGCCCCCCGAGCCGCCATCCCCATCACTAATCCCAGGACGATGCCCGGGATAAGGGCTGACATCCGTCGCATGATGACTCCTGATCGCCTACGGCTGATTCGTGGTCACAGAAACCCTGTAATAATACCGCGCAATACCCGCCGGCGGCGAGTCCGTAAATGTGTTCATCGGAGGAATCGCCTGGATACCGCTCTGCACCACCGAGAAGCCACCACTCAGAATATTGGTTGCACGCCGCAGGGTATACCAACGCCCCGCATGGCTTTCCCACCGGATGACGAACTGACTGCCGGCGCCTTGGGACTGCGTCGATAGATCAAGCAACGAGCCGGCGTTCGTCGGCTGCGTGCCTGCCACAAACTCGTCCCAGTTCGGATACATGTCACCGTCGTAGTCCTCATTCAGACCCGTATTCGGCCCTGCCGTGCTGCCGAAGTTGTCCTGCTGCCACTGCTGCCAAGGCGACAGTTCGGTGCCGCCGACCTGGGTTACTGCGAGTTGGTCGAAGTAGATCACGCCGGCGAGATCCAGATCGTCCCCCGGATTGCCAAGGTCCGTCGCAATGGTACAGGTAATACGCCCGGTAACGCTCACGCCTACAGGCGCCGCTCCCGTAACCGCGAAGTATATCCACTGATCTGCCGGACGAGCCGTGCCAAACTTCGCCGAAACAATGTTCGTGGCGGCGTTTGTGCTGCCGTCCACAAAGAATGACAACACCAGGTTGCCGTAGCATTGATCGCCGTCCGACTGGAACTTGGCCGTCGACGGCGTCAGCATGTAACCTGACGCAACGAAGGTCTGGGCGACCGACGTGTCGGGCGACTGCACCAGCGACGCGTTGTCCCACTTCACCGCCTGGTCACCGGTCGTGTCCGTCGCCTGCCCGTATCCAACGATCGGCTTGACGAGGTTGATGTCGGGATCGGCGTTCGTCACAACGACCGTATAGGTGTTCCACGTGTTGGGACTCGCCACCAACGTGGCGTACGTGCTGTTGGTGACGATGTAGCGCGCGCTGCCCTCACCGCTCTTCCAGAACTCCACCTTCAGGTAGGCCTCGCTGCCCGAGGACGAGAAGTTCGTCTGCGCGAGCCCGCGGATCGTGAAGGTAAACACACTGCCGTTCGCAAGGTCCACGGACACGTCCTGGCCGAAGAAGCCCCAATTGCCGTTGGCCCACGACTTGAACACCATGCCGTTTGTGCCCGTCTCAGACGCCCAATTATACTGCCCGACTTCGTTGACGTTCCACCAGCCGGTCGCCGTGCCGCCATCGGCCGCACCGATTTCAAAGCCCGGATTGACGAGCAGATTTGCCGTCGGACCCGAAGCAATCCTAAAGTCCTGATACGCGCCGTTCTGCGGATACGTAACGACAAGGGACTGTTGTCCATCGAGCTTCCGATCACGCGCGACAAAGCCCGCGTAGTCGCCGCCGCTCCATGTCCAGTTGAAGAGGTCACCCGTCTGCTGGAGCGTATAGGCGTTGCCGGGCGCATTGTCATCGAAGCCCGGGTTCCGGATCAGGCCGGAGACAGACGATGTGGTCTGCACGATTCTCTGCGTCACATCGTCGAAATACACCGACCCTGCGAAGCCCGCGTTGGTCCCCAGCACGCCCAGCACGGTGCGGCCCGAGACGGTACCGCGCGGCGCCACGCCGATGGCCTCGAGATTCGACCACGTGCCCGCCGTCGCGTTGGTCATGAAGTAGTTGCTCTCGTAGGTCTGCAGGATGTTCGTGCCCGTGGCGTCGAAGAACTGCAACAGGACCACCGCGTGGAGATTCGTCGCGCCCTGGAGGCGGTCGGCCGCAGGTGTGTAAGCGAAGGCCGCCGTCGAGTACTTCCAGCCTGCGGTCGCCGTCCACGTCTGCGCAGCCAGCGTCTCAGGCGCGTAGATCTTCAGTGCGTTCCCGCCGCTGTGCGCCACGCCGCTCTCCACGCTCCCGGCAAAGCCAAGGTTTGTCCAGTTGTCCATGTACGGGAACTTCGTGCCCTTGGCGGTATACTCAAAGCCGGGGTTCCACAGCGCACCCGCCTGCGTATTCACGTAGGCGATGTTCGTCTCGGCCACCCGCACGCTGTCGAAATACACCACGCCGCCATACGGCGTGCCCACCAAGTCCAGTATCGCGCAGCTCACGCGGCCCGTCACCCACGGACCTACCCACGGCGCGTGGTTCGTGACGGAGAACTTGATCCACGTGTCCGCCGGCGTTCCGTTGGTCAGGTAGGCCGTCGAGACCACGGAGACCGAAGTCGTGGGATTGCCCTGGGGATTGAAGAACTCGAGGAGGAACGTCGCATAGGCCGTCGTGCTCGTCATCCGCTCGCTCGAGGGCGTCATCATGTAGCCTTCGACAATGTAGCTGCGGCCTGTCGTTGCGGCAAAGTCCTGGCTCAACAGGTTGTTCGCAGAGACGATCACCAGCGACTGCCCGTTGCTGTGGCTGGCGCTGTCGACAATGAAGCCCGCGTTTGTTCCGCCAAACCAAACCCAGTGCGGCAGATCATTGCTGAGGTAATTCGCGTTGCCCGTAACGCCATCGTCGAATCCACCATTGAGAATTGAACCCGAGGCGGTCGACCCGGTGGATACGAGCGACTGACTCACATCGTCGAACCACACCGCGCCGCCGAAGGCATTGTCGTACCCCAGCAAGGCACAGACGGTCCGTCCGCTCACGGTTCCCGCCGGCGCAACGCCCGAGGCCACCAGGTTCGACCAGGTATCCGCCGTCGCGGTGCCCGTGAACGGCTTGCTCAGATACGTGGCCAGAATATTCGTGCCCGTGATGTCCATGTACTGCAGGAGCAGCAGCGCCTGCGCATTCGTGGAACTCGTGAACTTGTCCGCACCCGACGGCGTCGAGACATACGCCTCGGTTGCATAGCGATAGCCCGGCGTTGCGCTCCAATATTGCGCCAGCAGCGTCTCGGGGTATGTGATCTTCAGGGCACGGGCGCCGCTGCGCTTGTACGTCGCGTCGACGTTGCCGTCGAAACCAAGGTTCTGCCAGTTGTCGATGAACGGAAGCTTCGTACCTTCCGCGGTGAACTCGAAGCCAGGGTTCCAAATCGCGCCGCTCTGCGAGTTGGCCAACGCCGAAGTCGACACCGTCACGCGCACGCTGTCGAAATACACCTGCCCGCCGAAGTTCGAGGCACCGCCCAGCAGCGCACACGACACACGACCGGTCACCCAACTACCAACCCACGGCGCGCGATTGGTCACGCTGACCTTGATCCATGTATCGGCCGGCGAACCGTTCGTGAGCTTCGCCGTACCGACAACCGACACGGACGTTGCACCACCCATCGGGTTGAAGAATTCGAGGAGAAGCTGCGCATAGGCCGTCGTGCCCGTCATCCGCGACGCAGCCGGCGTGTACATGTAGCCTTCCGCCACGTACACCAGACCCGTGCCGGCCGGGAATGTCTGTGCTGCCAGGTTGTCCGGATAGACGATCGTCAGACTCTGGCTATTCGACTGCGAAAGGTTGTCCACCACGAAGCCGGCGTTCGACCCGCCCAGCCACGTCCACGACGGGAGGCTGTTCGAGAGGAAGTAGCAATCGCCTACGCCGCCGTCATCGAAGCCGCCGTTGTAGATCAAACCGGACTGCGTCACGCCGCCCGTCGACACCAGGCTCTGGCTCACATCGTCAAACCAAAGTGAACCGGAGAAACCTGTGCTTGAACCCAGCACGGCCAACAGCGTCCGCGCGCTCACCGTACCGACCGGTGCCCTACCCGTCACCGACATCGAGACCCACGAATCCGTCACGGAGTTCGTTGTGAAGTACGGACTTTCAAAGGTCTGCAGGACGTTCGTACCCGTCGCGTCCAGATACTGCAGCAACACGACGCCATGCGCGCCGTACGGACTGACAAAGCGCTCGGCCACCGCCGGCACCTTCTTCAGGTAGATGTCGTCCGCCGCAAACGAACCGTCACCGCCCGTCGGTACGTTGCACCGCACCACCACGGTCATCTTAACCGTGCCCGCTGGCACATTCGCCGACCCCGCGCTCCCAAACCACGCGTCGGCGACGCTGTTCGATGCGATCATCGGATACGCTGTCGCCTTCGAGATCAATCCGTTCGTGGCGTTGTAGAACTCCAACTCGATCACGCCGTACTTGTCGCCGTTGCGTAGCGGATTGCTGCCTTCCATGAAGAACTGACCGCCAAACGTGTAACGTTCGCCCGGCACGAAGCCCGTCGTGATCTCCTGGTAGATTCCGCCCGACCAGTAGAACATCCACGCGTTCGTCGGCGAAAGCACATGCCAGTAATCCACCTCGTGGCTTCCATCGTCAAACGACGACCAGCTTGTCGGAGCCTCGGCAGGTCCCACCAGGCTCAACGCGCCGTTGACCAGCACGTTTGCGCCCGGCGTCTCCGACGGCGTGAACGCATACGCGCTGCTCGAATAGCGATAGCCCGGCGTTGCCGGCCACGACTGCGCCAGCAGCGTCTCGGATGCGTAAATCTTCAGCGCGTTGTTGCCCGTCCGGCGATACGCACTGTCCAACGTTCCCGCATTGCCCAGGTTCGTCCAGCTATCGATATAGGGGAACTTCGTGCCACCTGCACTGAACTCAAACCCCGGGTTCCAGATAGTCCCGCTCTGTGTGTTAGCCAATGCGGAGGTCATGACCCGCACGCTCACGCTGTCAAAGTACACCTGACCACCAAAGTTCTCCGCCCCGCCCAGCAGCGCACACGACACGCGGCCCGTCACCCAACTGCCGACCCACGGCGCGCGGTTCGTCACGCTCACCTTGATCCATGTATCCGCCGGCGTGCCATTCGTCAGCTTGATGGTGTTCACCACCGACACGGACTCTCCGGTACCACCCACGGAGTTGAAGAACTCGAGGAGAATCGTCGCATAGGCCGTCGAGCCCGTCATGCGATTGGCCGCCGGCGTGTAGACATAACCTTCGGCTGCATACAGCAGACCCGTTGAGGCTGCAAAGTTCTGCCCTGCAAGGTTCCCCGGATACACAATCGTCAGGCTCTGGCCGTTCGACTGGGCCAAATCGCTGACCACGAACCCCGCGTTCGAACCGCCAAACCACGTCCAGTTCGGAAGGTTGTTCGAGAGGAAGAAGCAATCACCGCCGATGCCATCATCGAAGCCGCCGTTGTAGATCAGCCCGGCCGGCGTCGCTCCGGTTGAAACCAGCGCGGAACTGACATCGTCGAACCACAGCGAGCCGGAGAAGCCCGTGCTCGAGCCAAGAATGGCAACCAGCGTACGCCCGCTGACCGTGCCAACCGGAGCCACGCCCGCAGCCGTCAGACTCGTCCAACTACCCGCCGTTGAGTCACTCGTGAAGTAAGGGCTCTCATAGGTTGTCATTACTCCGCCGGTCGAATTGAGGTACTGCAGCAACACGACACCGTGCGCGCCATACGGGCTCACAAACCGCTCGGCCGCCGCCGGTACCTTCTTCAGGTAGATGTCGTCCGCCGTAAACGAACCGTCGCCGTTGCCATCGGGTGCATTGCAGCGCACGATTACCCGCATCTTGGTCGTACCCGCCGGCACATTGGCCGACCCGGCAGATTCAAACCATGCATCACGCACACTGTTCGAGTCGCACATCGGATACGCTGTTGCCGTTGAGATCAGAGCATCCGCTGCGTTGTAGAATTCCACCTCAATCGCACCATACTTGGTGCCGTTCCGCAGAGGATTGCTCCCCTCCATGAAGAACTGACCGCCAAACGTGTACCGCTCACCCGCGACAAACCCGCTCGTTACGTCCTGGTAGATTCCGCCCGACCAATAGAACATCCACGCGTTCGTCGGCGAGAGCACATGCCAGTAGTCCGCCTCGTGACTTCCGTCGTCGAACGACGTCCACCCCGTCGGAGCCTGCGCCACACCCACCAAGCTCAACGCGCCGTTGACCAGCACGTCTGCACCAGCTGTCTCCGAAGGCGTGAACGCGTACGCGCTGCTCGAATAGCGATAGCCCGGTGTCGCCGGCCACGACTGTGCCAACAGAGTCTCGGATGCATAAATCTTCAGCGCATTGTTGCCCGTCCGGCGATATGCGCTGTCCAACGTCCCCGCATTGCCCAACCCCGTCCAGTTGTCGATGTACGGGAGCTTTGTTCCTTCGGGTGAGTACTCGAAACCCGGGTTGCGGATGCTGCCGTTCGTCGTGTTGGCGACGGCCACCGTGCTCACCGAGACGCGTACGCTGTCAAAGTAGACCTGTCCGCCGATCGTGCCGCCAAGTACATCCAGGTAGGCGCAGGAAACGCGGCCGGTCACCCACGTGCCGACATGCGGCGCACGGTTGGTCACGCCAACCTTGATCCACGTATCCGCCGGCGTCCCATTCGTCAGCTTGATGGTGTTCACCACCGACACGGACGATCCGGTCCCTCCCACGGAGTTGAAGAACTCGAGAAGGATCGTCGCGAACGCCGTCGAGCCCGTCATCTGGTTGGCCGATGGAGTGTAGAGATAACCCTCCACCGTGTAGGTCAAAGCTGTCTGCGCCACGAAGTCCTGGCTTGCAAGGTTGTTCGGGTAGACGATCGTCAGGCTCTGGCCGTTCGAGTGCGAGAGCGAATCCACAACAAAGCCCGCGTTCGAACCGCCGTACCAGGTCCAGCTCGGAAGATTGTTTGAGAGGAAGTAGCAATCGCCCACGATGCCGTCGTCGAAGCCGCCGTTGAAAATCACGCCCGACTGCGTCGTGCCGCCGGTTGAGACAAGACTCTGGCTGATATCGTCAAACCACAGCGATCCGCCAAATCCGGTGTTCGTCCCAAGAATGGCCAGCATGGTGCGGCCGCTGACCGCACCCAGCGGAGCCTTGCCTGTGACAGCCAACGGGACCCACGTGCCCGTCGCGGAGTTGGTCATGAAATATGGACTCTCAAAAGTCTGCAGGATATTCGTGCCCGTGGCATCCAGGAACTGCAGCAGCACGACGCCGTGCGTGTTGGTCGCACTCTGGAATCGGTCGGCTCCGGAAGCCGGCGTATAGGCGAAACCGGCGCTCGAATACCGGTAGCCCGCCACGGCCGGCCAGCTCTGGGCCAACAGCGTCTCCGGCGCATAGATCCTCAACGCCTCTTTGCCGGTGCGCACGTATGAGCCATCCACACCACCCGCTTCGCCAAGATTCGTCCAACTGTCGATGTACGGGAACTTCGTGCCGTCCGCCGTAAACTCAAAGCCAGGATTCCAAAGCGCGCCGCTCTGCGAGTTGGCCAACGCCGAAGTCGACACCGTCACGCGCACGCTGTCGAAGTAGACCTGCCCACCGAAGTTCGAGGCTGTGCCAAGCAGCGCGCAGCTCACGCGACCTGTCACCCATGTACCGACCCAAGGCGCGCGATTGGTCACACCCACCTTGATCCAGACGTTGGATGGCGACCCGTTGGTCAGCTTGATGGTGTTCACCACGGAGACAGACGTGCCCGTGCCACCCACCGAATCAAAGAACTCCAGGAGAATCGTTGCATACGCCGTTGAACCGGTCATCCGCGCCGTGCTCGGCGTGTAGAGATAACCTTCCGCCGCATAGAGGAGGCCGGTCGTCGCCGGGAAGTCCTGCCCGGCCAGGTTACCCGGGTACACGATCGTGAGGCTCTGGTCGTTGGACTGGGATACACCGCTGACAATGAAGCCCGCGTTCGAACCACCGTACCACGTCCATCTCGGCAGACTGTTCGAAAGGAAGAACGCGTCGCCCGTGGTCCCGTCCTCGAACCCGCCGTTGAAGATCACGCCCGAAGGAGTTCCGCCCGTCGACACCAGCGACTGGCTCAGATCGTCGAACCACACCGCGCCGCCAAACGCATTGTCATACCCGAGCAGAGCACAGACGGTCCGTCCGCTCACGGTCCCCGCCGGCGCCACACCCGAGGCCACCAAATTCGACCAAGTATCCGCTGTCGCGGTCCCCGTGAACGGCTGACTCTGATACGTCGCCAGGATGTTTGTGCCGGTGATGTCCAGGAACTGCAAGAGCAGCAGCGCCTGCGCATTCGTGGAACTCGTGAACTTGTTCGCGCCCGACGGCGTCGAAACGTAACTCTCCGTCGAGTAGCGATAGCCCGGCGTCGCACTCCAATATTGCGCCAACAGCGTCTCGGGGTATGTGATCTTCAGGGCATGACTGCCGCTACGCTTGTAGGTCGCGTCAACGGTGCCGTCGAAACCAAGGTTCTGCCAGTTGTCGATGCCCGCAAGCACCGTGCCGTTCGCCGTATACTCAAACCCGGGGTTCCAGAGCGCGCCACTCTGTGAATTGGCGATGGCGATATTCGTCTCGATGACGCTCAGGCCATCGAAGTACACCGCACCATTGTACCCTGTCGTGTTGCCCATCACCGCGCAGACTACGCGGCACGTAACGGCACCCGTCCACGGAGCGTGGTTGGTCACGGCAAAATGGTGCCACGCGCCTGCCGTCAGATTGCTTGTGAAGTGCGCACTCTCAACGATCGACACCGGCGAGGTCCCGTTTTGATAGGACGTGCTGTAGAACTCCATCAGCAATACGCCATATGCATCGTTGGCCAATTTCTCATTCGTTGGCGAGGAGATATAACCCTCGGCCACATACGTGCGCCCGGTTACGGCCGTGATGCGCTGGCCTGCCATGTTCGCCGGATAGGTAATCGACAGGGACTGCGGGCCGTCATAACTGTAGGTCGATGTCACGAAGCCGCCGTTTGTGCCGCCCAGCCAGATCCAGTTCGTAAAGCCGCCGGAAACATAGAGGTCATACGCGTTGCCCGTTGCCCCATCGTCGAACCCGGGATTATGGAGAAGACCGGAAACCGTGCCGGTGGATGAAACCACGCGCTGCGTCAGGTCATCGAAATAGATCGGTCCGTTATAGGTCGAGTCAGGTCCAAGCAGCGCGCACAGGGTGCGGCCCGTCACCGTACCGGCCGGCGCAATGCCCGACGCCTCGAACCACGCCCAGGAACCTGTCGGATTCGTCGGGTTGAAGTGTCCGCTCAGGTACGAGCCAATAACGGTGCCGGCGGAATTCAGGTATTCGACAATGATCGCGCCGTAGGAATTCGTCGACGTGAACCCGGGCGACATGATGTAGCCACCGGAGGCATAGCGGGTGCCGGGTGTCGCTGGCCAGTACTGGGCCGCCAGTGTTTCGGGATAGTACAGGCTCAGCGCGAAGCGGCCGCTGTGCCGGTAATTGGTCACGACCCCACCGTCGTTACCGAGCGCCTGCCAGTACGGCAGACTCGCCCATGTGCCGTTCGGCTGGGTCTCAAAGCCAGGATCATAGAGCGCGCCGGCCCGGGCAACCGTACCGGTCGTCGAATGCATATCATCAAAATAGACATACCCGTTGGTCGTCGCATCACTACCCGAGTAGTAGCAGGTCACGCGACTCGTCACCGCGCCTGCTGGCGCCACGCAGGGGCCGGTCGAGTAGCGCGTCCATGTCGTCGGCCCACTTGCACCGAAGCGCTCGGAGAACATGTTGCCGGCCACCGACGAACCCGCTGCGTTGTAGAATCGAACCAGCACGGCAACGTAGCCATTCGTCGGCTTGAATTGGGCATTGCCCGTTCCCGTCTTCAACCAGCCGTCAACCTCATACACCTGCCCGGCTGTGATCGCGTGACGCTGGTCGAGCGACAAGCTCGATCCGGCGTAGGCATTCATCCGCATGACGTTGGTGCCGTTGTGCGCCGCAACGTCATAGACCAGTTGACCGCCCGTCGAAAGGTTGCCGGTCCAATCCGTAATCCCACTCCAGCCCAACCCTGAATCGCCGAGTTCAAAACTTGGGTTCGAGAGATAGTTCACCTGTCCCGAGACCGGTAGCGCCCCAGCCAGACAGAGCAAGGCAATGCTGAGGCAAAGCAAGCCCGTGAAGGAGAGACGTGATGTTGCGCGGCTACCGATTAGTCGAACTGAGTTCATGCTGGCACTCCGTAAGGTTGACCGGAAGACTCCGAACTTTCAGCTACCTGCTATCAAGTACATACTAGTGGCATACTAGAACACACCCTCATATGCAAGCATATTCTCAACGTTTTTTGGCGTGGGACCGTATTCACGAAACGGCCTGCTGGCCTTGGGGATACGCAGAGTGTCCTGACCGCCTCGCCCATCCCGGGGCTATAAACCCCGGCAGCAGCGAAGGCCAAAGCTCCCTGCGAAACTGGACGGTGGATTGTTGAATCGATTCGCGCACCGGAGCCCTGCAGCCGAATCATTCCAGGACCCGCCCCGCAGGACTCTCGTGTCCCCCACATCCGGTCCCTGCACATCGGCCGGCCACGCGTTGCTGGAGTATGTTGCGTAGTAGGAACTGTCATACCGATCCCAGCACCATTCGTAGACATTCCCGGCAACATCATAGAGTCCATATCCGTTCATCATATCCACGGATTGCGTGACGCCATCGATCACCTGTGCGCCGTGGTAGTAACCCGTGGGCGTCGTCTCCACATCCGCCACGATGTTGGTCGTGTCGAATGGATCACCGCTCGCCCGGTAGTTCGCGTTGCTCTTGCCGATGTGATTCGACCACGCCCCGCCATAACTTGTCCACGGATAGAATTGATCGTACAGACCTCCGCGCGCGGCCTTCTCCCACTCCGCCTCCGTGGGAAGTCGATAACCGTTCGCTGTCCACCGGACGCAGGCATTGCTGATGTCCAGCGCGCCGACGCGATATACGCCTGTTTGCAAGGCATTCGTGTAGTATGCGGGCTCCAATCCATCCCGCTCCGAGCGCGCATTGCACCATTTGATGCAGTCGAACCATGTCACGGACTGAATCGGATGATCCCCTCCGAGAGCGGCGCCGGCAGAAATATCCGCGTAACCATTCGTCAACGCCCACCCGCGCACTTCATCCCAAAGCGTTCTGGATACCTCATACCTCTCTATATAGAGAGGACGAACACCGGCTGCGTGGACCGGCCTTTCGTCCGGCGTATTCAGGTTGGTGTAACTGTTCCCCATCCAGAACTCGCCACCTGGAACCAATGCCCAGTTCGAGATGGCAGGCCTGACGGTCGACGGTCGCGGCACGCCCACGGTCATGACGGCCGACGTCGCGGTCCCAAAGAGAAACTCTTCCCAAGTGTTCGATCGGGCGGCCGGCGAAGGATTCCATTCCACCTTGTATCCGCCACTGGCTTGTACGTTCGTCCATGTGATCGCTGACATACCCACAGACCTCATGCCGCTGCCGTCGGTGCCGACAAACCTGTAGAAGACCGCCTGCCCTGCCATCGAGTTGCCTGCAAGCGACGCCATCAACACCGCAGCCGCAACGCCCCTGATCAAAGCCTGCTTCATACATCGTCCTCCGGATGCAAATTCTCCCATGCAAAGAATATTGCAAAAATGTGTTGCAACCTATAGTGCAACCTAGTATGCATATAGCCGTTGTATTGAAAACACCTTATGAAATCAAGACTTATGAGTACTCAACGACCTAAGCCGCGGCTGTCTCGCGAAAAGCGCGACAGGGAATTCCTCTATCGCCAGTTGGCGGACATCATCCGGAAGGACATTGATTCCGGCAATTTCAAGCCGGGCGATCGTCTTCCGTCGATGGATGATCTCGCCGCGCTTCACTCGGTCAATAAGGTCACCGTCCGCCGCGCGTTGGCAGAACTCAGCGCCTCGGGTTTGATCTACTCTATCCCCGCTCAGGGCACGTATGTGTCCGACAAGCCTCAGCCACCCGCTTTCCCGGCCAAGAACAAGGTGCTGACCGTCGGCCTCCTCTCCTATCTCATGGTCCCCGGCAACACCGGTCTGTATCACATGGAGATCATCCAGGGCGTTCGCGAGGCTTTGAACAAGGTTCAAGGCAACCTCATGATTCTGCCCGTCCGGAACATCGAGCCGCAGATCAAAATCTACGATCAGGTCGTACAGGCCGGCATGGATGCCATCATCTATCTCGGCATGTTTGATCCCCCGTCGCTTCGGCGCATGATCGAACTCGGCCCCCCGGGGGTCCTCGTCGATTTCTCCCTGCGCGGCGCGAACGTGGATTCCATCCTGATCGACAATCGCGGCGGTGCCTACCAGGCCATCGAGCATCTCATCACGCTCGGCCATCGCAAGATCGCCATCATTCTCGGCCAGGAAGATCAGGTCGCCACCAAGGAACGTCTTGAAGGCGCGTGCGAGGCCATGGAGCAGGCAGGCCTGGCTCGTTCATCGCTCAAGATCGTGAAGGGCGATTTCCAGCGCGAGGGTGGTTACAAGGCCATGGCCGAACTGCTCAATTCAACCGATTTGCCGACCGCCGTATTCTGTCTGAACGACGAAATGGCCGCGGGTGCCCTGCAGGCCCTCCATTCACTGTCGTCCATGAGCGTGCCTCGCGACATGTCCATCATCGGTTTCGATGATACGGCATGGGCCACCGCGACCCAGCCCCCTCTCACTACCGTCCAGGTTCCCAAGATGCTTATGGGCCGGCTGGCCGTTCAGCGGATACTCGCCCGCACGAGGGACAACGAGCAGGCTACGACCACCATCCTGCCGACGCAGTTGGTGACGCGGAGTTCTACGGCTCAGCCCGTCACGCCGTGATCGGCTACGAAGTTCCCGTCTCCGTGGCCACTCGAATCTGGGTGTCAAACGCGGCTTCGTCGTAGCACACGAGGAATACCTTTTCGGGCAGCGTGTGCCCCTGAAGAAAGTCCGCGCAGACCCTTTGCGCAATACGCGCGGCGCGTTCGGCCGGAAAACGATAGACACCCGTGCTGATCCCCGGAAATGCCACCGAGCGGAGCTTGTGTTCCGCCGCCAACATCAGTGTCTTCTCGTAGCACGAAGCCAGCAGGCCGTCCTCGCCGGCCGCACCGCCCCTCCAGACAGGTCCCACCGTGTGAATGACGTGCCGGGCGCGCAGCCGGTGACCTTCTGTTATCTTCGCATCTCCCGTGGCGCATCCACCAAGGCGCCTGCACTCCGCCAGCAGTTCGGGTCCCGCCGCCCGGTGAATCGCCCCGTCCACCCCACCACCGCCAAGCAGCGTGGTGTTTGCCGCATTCACGATGGCATCGACGTCCATGCTGGTGATGTCGCCGGTGATGATTTCCAAACGCGGAGAAACTGCGTGTGAGAGTCCGCTCATCGCGGGAGTTCTACGGGTTATGACGCTGTGCCTCGACCTGTCGAAGCAGCGCGCTGAAACGAACATCCTGCCGGATGGTTTCGAGGTCCGTATCCTGACGCATCCATTCTATGTCCGTGTAGCCCAAGGCAATCGCCTTCGTCAAAGCAGCAAAGGCCGCATCGCCTTGCCCCATGAGGGCATGACTGCATCCAAGATTGTACCAGGCCACAGCCTCGCGCGGACATATCCGCGTGAGTTCCATGTCCACCTGCAACCCCTCTTCAAAGCGGCCCGTGAGCGTATACATCTCACCCAGGGCTTCCAGCACAAACCGATGCTTGGGACAACGCGAACGAACGGCTTCGAGAAAACCCATCTCGACCCGTTCGCTGTTGCTCGCCTGCCTGTTGTTCCTCGCACCCATTCCAGCACCATCTCCTGCTGCAATCCGCACAACTATAATACTTCACACGGCTTGGCCTGTAAACGGACGGGCCGGGTATCCCCCGGCCCGTCCAGTCAAACCCGCGGCAGCTGCACCCGGTTCAGCGCTTGTCCATAGGTATGAACTCACGCTTCGGCTCGCCCATGTAGAGCTGGCGTGGCCGCCATATCTTCTGCTCGGGATCCCGCTTCAATTCCTGCCACTGTGAGATCCAGCCGGGCAACCGACCGATGGCAAACAGCACCGTATACATGTCCGTCGGGAACCCCATCGCACGGTATGTAATGCCCGTGTAGAAGTCCACGTTCGGGTACAACTTCCGCTCGACGAAGTACGGGTCGGCCAAGGCCTTCTCTTCCAATCGCATCGCGATATCCAGGAGAGGATCCTTGATTCCCATGCATCCCAGTACATCCATGCATATCTTCTTGGCGATTCGCGCGCGCGGATCGTAGGTCTTGTAGATCCGGTGACCAAAACCCATGAGTTTGAACGGGTTCTTCTTATCCTTCGCCTGCTCGACCACCTTGTCCACATCACCGCCATCCTGCAGGATCTTCTCCAGCATTTCGATGACAGCCTGGTTGGCGCCGCCGTGCAGCGGACCCCACAGCGCACAAATGCCCGCCGCGATGGACGCGTACAGGTTCGCGCCGGAACTGCCCACCTGCCGAACCGTCGACGTGCTGCAGTTCTGGTCGTGATCCGCGTGCAGCACGAGCAGCTTGTTCATCGCCCTGACCAGAATCGGGTCGATTGCATAGTCCACCACCGGCGACGAGAACATCATGTTCAGGAAGTTGGCGCAGTAACTCAGTTTGTGACTCGGATACACAAACGGCTCGCCCACCGATTTCTTGTAGGAAAACGCGGCGATCGTGCGCAACTTGGACAGGAGCCGCGTAGCGGTGATATCCAGTTCCTCGGTGTCCGACTCCTCGAGTTCAGGGTAGAAACTCGACAGGGAGACCACCATCGCCGAGAGCACAGCCATCGGATGCGAATGCTCGGGATACTTCGCAAAGAATGTGAGCATGTCCTCGTGAACCATGGAGTGCCGGTTCAGGAGTCCGGAGAATCGCTCCAGTTCCGTGCGCGTGGGCAGGCGATTGTGGATCAGAAGATAACTCACTTCCACAAACGTGCACGTCTCCGTGATCTCCTCGATCGGATAGCCCCTGTACACCAGCCGCCCACCCTCGCCGTCAACGAAACTGACGGAGCTCTTGCACGAGCCGGTGTTGGCATAGCCGGGGTCATACGTGATCAACGCGGCGTCCCTGCGCAAGTTTCGAACGTCGACAGCATGCTGCCCGAGGTTATCGCTCAACACGGGCAGTTTGTACGTCTTGCCGTCGTAAACCAGGTCGGCTGTGTTGCTCTCTGCTGTCTCGTTCATCGCTGTTCTCCCAGCTCGGCACGTAAGCTCGTGCCTGCGCGCATTATAGATATCGTCATAAACTTGTCAAAACGCCACTTGGCGAACCGGCGTCCAAAAACAAAACGCCCGGCCGCGGTCGCGGTCGGGCGTTTCATAAATCTTGAAGCTTTGTCAGGCCTTGACCACCTTGCCGCGCTTGATGCAGGACGTGCAGACCTTGCGGGTCATCGTCCTGCCCTTTTCCACGATCTTCACGCTCTGAAGATTCGGGAGAAAGCGGCGCTTGCAGATACCCGTCGTGTGCAGGCCTACCCCGCCCTTCTTCTTCGCCAAACCATGACGAACAATCGTGCTTCCCGAACGCATGCCTTTTCCGCAAATATCACATCGCTTTGACATATCCAGCTCCCGTAAAGTGCGCGCACTGTAGGTGATCGATACCACGATGGCAAGAGGAAAAATGCCCTCTCGCCGCCTCAGCCTGCCGCAGGCCTGAAATCCTGGAGGCTCAATTGCAGCTTGTCCCGGCCCATGTAACTGTTCCGCTGCAGTTGAAAGGCCACATCCATCGGCCCATCCGGCAGTTCCCTGCCCCCCATCCCAAACCCAATCGCGTCCACATCCGAGGCCCCCAGCACCAGCGTCAGTTTGAGATGCTTCCCGCTGCCCACTTTGCGCATATCGGAAACAAGCACAGCGGGCGCCGCCAGTACCGGCCTCGGATTCCCAAAGCCGAAGGGCTGCATGGCATTGATGTTCTCCAGAAGCTCCTCCGTGCAATCCGCCAGCGAAACCCATGCATCCACGCGCTGCACCGGCGCCAACAAAGTCCCCTCAAGGGCCTTCCGGGCAAGGTCGTTGAAGCACTCCCTGAATTCAGCAACCCGCGCCGTCTCGATATCCAAGCCGGCTGCCATGGCATGCCCACCACACCGGATCAACGTCCCGCCACAGGCTTGTAAATTCTCCACCAGGTTGAATCCGTCTATGCTCCGCGCAGAACCGCGTCCCTCGGCACCGTCCAACGCAATCAAGACCGTGGGACGGTTGAAGCGAGCCGCTATGCGCGAAGCCACGATGCCAATGACACCCGGATGCCAGCCGTCAGACGCCAGGACAAGACTGAAATGCTGGTCCGGCTTGAACCACCCCTCTACTTCGCGCGCGATCTCTTCATGCATCCGGGCTTCAACCGCTTGCCGTTCCCGGTTCGCCTTGTCGAGCTGTGTCGCCAATTGCCCGGCCTCGGAGGCGTCCTCCGTCATGAGGAGCTTCAACGACACCTCAGCGTCGCCCAATCTGCCCATGGCATTCAGCCGGGGCCCCAGCATGAACCCCACATGGTATGCGTCAATCGTGCCGCGCACACCCGCGACATCGGCCAGTGCGCGCAACCCAATCAATTCCGTCTTGTTCAATTGCTCAAGACCGTGCCGCACGAGAATCCGATTTTCCTCACGAAGGGGAACAATGTCGGTGATCGTGCCAACGGCCACCAGGTCCATGTATCGTCTCAAGTCCAATTTGCCCGCCGGGTGTCCTGCGTCACGCGCATGCTTCACCAGTGCATGGCATAGCTTGAAGGCGACCCCCACCCCCGCCAGCATCTCCACACGCGGGTCGCTCCCCAATTTCGGATTCACCACGGCGCACGCAGGGGCTATCTCTTCACCCGGCTCATGATGATCGGTGATCACAACATCCACCCCCGCCGCGGCGGCCATGCGGACCGCATCCCCGGACGAAGTGCCGCAATCCACCGTAACCACCAGCGAAGGTTTGTTCATCCCGAGGCACTTCTGCAGCGTATCTGCAGACAGGCCATAGCCGTCATCGACCCGATGCGGAAGGAATGGAGTCACATCCCCACCCATCTGCCTCAAGACCTTCACCAGCAGTGCCGTGCTCGTGATGCCGTCCGCATCGTAGTCGCCAAAGACGACGATGCGTTCCTTCCCCTCGAGTGCCCTCCAGATACGCTCCACGGCAGCGCGCATGGCGGGAAGCGAAAAGGGATCGGTGACCTGGCTTAGACGCGGTCGCAGAAAGAGCTCTGCGGCTTCCGGGTCTTTGATACCCCGCTGCACAAGAATCCCCGCCACGACGTGCGGCACATTCAGGCTTTGCGCCAACTGGCCCGCCAGAGCGGTATCGTACTCGACGGTTTTCCAGACCTTGTGCATGTCAAACAGGCCCCACCCGCTCCGAAGAGCGGGGGTGAATCATCAGGATGGCAGACAGGTCAGACCTTCTTCTCGTTGTGCCAGAACATGACGACCGGCGTCGCCACGTAGACCGTCGAGTAGACGCCCGACACCATGCCCACGAACAACGCGAGCGCGAAGTCGAAGATCGCACCACCGCCGAAAACCAGCAGCGCAACCACAGTGATCATCGATGTGAACGAAGTCAGAATCGTCCTGCCCAGCGTCTGGTTGATGCTCAGGTTGGCGATGTCCTTGAAACTGCGCCCACGATAGAGCTTCATGTCTTCACGAATACGGTCGAAGATGACGATCGTGTCGTTGACGGAATAACCGATGATCGTCAGCACGGCCGCGATCGTCGTCATGTTGAGCTGGCGCCCCAACAGGCAGAAGATGCCGATGCAGGCCAGTACGTCATGGATCAACGCAACCACGGCGCCCATCGCAAAGGCAAATTCAAACCGCCACGAGATGTAGATGATCATGCCTAACAGCGAGATACCAACAGCCAGCAGACCCTTCTTCTGCAACTCGTTGCCGACTTGCGGTCCAACGCTGTCCTGCTTCACCACCTGGTAGCCGGGCACCGTAGCCGTAATGGCCGCGACGGCCCTCTCGCCGTCCTCGAAAGGAACCTTGATCTCAAGATACTCGCGCGCCTCTGCACTTACATCAGCGATGTTTTCCTTCTGATACTGGATCGTTGCTTCACGCACGCCCGCCGACGACAGCGCATCACGAACCTTCTCCGTGGACTGCTTTTCCGTGTAGCTGAAGGTGACGGTGGCGCCGCCGGTGAAATCCACGCCAAAGTTGCCCTTGCCCTTGATGAAGAAGGCAGCCATGGAGCCACCAATCACCACGACAGAGAGTCCGATGGCGATGAAACGCTTGCCGATGAAGTCGATGTTGGTCTCACCGATCCACTGCATCATCCGGATCTTGGAAACGTTCGTGTATCGCACGAGCAGATCGAAGATCATGCGCGTCACGACAATCGCAGTGTACATGCTGACCAGAATGCCGGCGGTCAACGTCACGGCATAACCGCGAACCGGACCCGATCCGAGCCAGAACATGATCACAGCGGCAAGCACCGTCGTGATGTTGGAGTCGAAAATGGCGCTGAAGGCCTTGTCGTACCCGGCTACCACGACCGCCGCAAACCGCTTCCCTTGCCGCTGTTCCTCACGCATGCGCTCAAAGATCAGCACGTTGGCGTCCACCGCCATGCCCGCGGTCAGCACGATACCCGCAATGCCGGGAAGCGTCAGTGTGGGCAGGCTCAGTCCACGCGCAACCATACCCGAGCTGTCCAGCAGGCTGAAGAACCCGGAAACGGCCAGCATGCCGAGCGGCAGAAGTACCAGGTTCAGCAACAGTGCGAGGTTGGCCACGAGGCCAGCCATCATGTAGTAGACCGCCATGAAGGCCACGACCGCCACACCACCAATGACGGCAGCGCGCTTGCCGCTTTCAATCGAGTCGCGACCGAGCGACGGGTCCACGGTCCGTTCCTCAATAACCTTCACCGGGGCCGGCAGCGAACCGGCACGCAGCACGATCGCAAGGTCCTGCGCTTCTCTCAACGAGAACGAGCCTTCAATGATCGCATTGCCGCCAATGATCGCCGTCTTGATGAACGGGGCCGAGTAAAGCTTCCCATCGAGCACAATCGCAAGGTAGCGGCGGCCGTTCGGGTCGGGGTTGTTGGCACCACCGGGAGCGTAGTCAGACGTCAGACGCGCAAACCGACGGGCTCCCCGCGAATCGAACCGCAACGTAACAATCGGCTGGCCAAAATTCTGGTAATCGACGCCCGCACTCTTGAGCTCATCGCCCGTCAACTCGTGCAGCCGGTTGACATAGTATGGGAGAAACAAATCCGTGTTCTGCTTGGTGACCTTCATCAGCAGGATTTCGTATCCCGACACCGGCTGGAAGGCCTTGAGTCGTGCACGCACTTCCTGATCCGTCAGCGCCGCATCCCCCTCACCCTTCTCGCGCTTGTAGTAGTAGACCGTGCGATACTGCCCGTTGTAGCCCTGTTCATCCAACGGAACGATCTTGTAACCCGCCGGCGCAAGCCCCTTCTCGAACAACGCGTCGATCAACTCGTCGTTCTTCGGATGCACCATCCGAAATTCGAGGAACGCCGCACTCTGGATATTCTTGATGGCGCGTTCGCGGTCTTCCGTCTTCAACCCCGGAATCTGGACCACGATGCGATTGTTGTTCGGCTCGGGGTAGATAATCGGTTCAGACACGCCCATGGAGTCAACGCGATTGCGGATGACTTCCAGCGCGCGCGCCTGCGAATCCTTGATGGCATTCGCGTCCAGGTTGGTCGTATCGACTTCGAGCACGAAGCTCGTGCCGCCCCGCAGGTCAAGGCCCAGCTTGATCTTGTCACGCAGTGGCGTCACCACCACCACCGACCAGCAGGTGACGAGAATGAGGATCAGCCATTTCCAGATTGCGTTCTTATCCATGATCGTATGCCCCGTATTGATTTCGAAAGGTCGTTCGATGCCGGTCCGCTCAGCTCTTCGCTTCGCTCTCGGACGGTTGTTCACCCTTGTCGAGGATCTGCGTCACTGCGCCGCGGCCAACCTCGATCTTCACATTGTCGGCGATCTTGATCGTGAAGGTCTTTTCCTTGACGTTCGCCACCATGCCAATGATGCCGCCACTGAACACCACGCGGTCGCCGCTCTTGATGTTCGCGAGCAACTGCTGACGCTCTTTCTCGCGACGCTGTTGCGGCTTGATGAGCATGAAGTAGAAAATGACGAGCATCAGTCCGAGCCAGCCGAACATGAAGAAAGGCGACTGCTGACTGCCGCCGCTCGCCGGGGGCTGCCCCATCGCAATCGTATTCAGTAGAAACACCATCATATCGCCCTCTCCTCTTAGTCTTGCGCATCGGTTTCGCCCGCGGCCATGTCAGCCACGCGATCCACCGTACTCAGTTCTTTTCGCAGTTCAGCGAAGTGTCCGTTCTCTATGGCACCGCGAATCTCATCCATAAACTCGCGATATCTGTACAGGTTGTGGATCGTCAGCAGCCGTACGCCGAGGATCTCGTTGACGTTCATCAGATGCCGGACGTAGGCCCGCGTGAAATGCCGGCAGGCATAACAACCACAACCCTCTTCGATCGGTCTTGTGTCGCGGCTGTACAAGGCCGCCTTCACCGGATACCGCCCGCGCCTGGTGAAAGCCGACCCATGCCGCGCCAATCTCGTCGGCATCACGCAGTCGAACATGTCAACGCCCCGGGCTATGGCCTCCACCATGTGCCCAATCGACCCCACACCCATCAGGTAACGAGGCCGGTCCACGGGCAAGTACTGCACGCTGTCCTCAATGCCCCGAACGATCAACTCGTCGGGCTCGCCCACGCTCACCCCGCCGATGGCAAATCCGTCAAAACCAAGCTCCACCAGCGAGCCCGCGCAACGTGCGCGCAAATCTGCGTAACTGCTTCCCTGTACGATGCCAAAGACCAATTGCCCGTCAGCCCTTGGCTGCCGCGCACATAAGGCCGCCCATGCTAGGGTGCGATCTACGGCTTTGCAAGCGTAATCCCGGCTGCAGGGATAGGGTGTGCACTCGTCGAAAACCATCGCAATATCCGACCCCAAATCGCGCTGAATCGCCATCGCCTCCACCGGTCCCAGAAAGCATCGCGAGCCGTCCACATGTGACTGGAATTCCACACCTTCATCCGTGATCTTGTTCAGCTTCGCGAGGCTGAAGACTTGGAACCCACCACTATCTGTCAGGATCGCGCGATCCCAGCCCATGAAGCGGTGCAGCCCTCCACACGCGCGGATGACATCCATCCCGGGCCGCAGATTGAGGTGATAGGTGTTGCCGAGCAGTATCTGGGTATCGAGTTCGAGCAGCTCCACCGGCGTCACGGCCTTCACCGTTGCCTGGGTTCCGACCGGCATGAACACCGGCGTGTCCACTACCCCATGCGCCGTCGTCAGCCGTCCCCGGCGCGCCTCCGTGGCGCTATCTTTCTTGAGTACCTCGAAGATTTGCGGACTCATGCGCCGGCCGCCTTGTCGACCGCAGCCCCTCGCGACAGCACTTCTTCGGCAAAGTGACACGCACTGAAGCGGTTCCGACTCAACTCCCGCAGCGCAGGGACCTCTTCGCGGCAACGAGGCTTCGCGCGCGGACACCGCGGATGGAACGGACAACCGGGGATCGTGCTCGACGCCGACGGCATATCGCCTCTCAGCACAACCCAGCGACCACCCAACTTGCGATCTCTCAACCCGCGGCCGACATCCGGCACGGCCCCCAACAGCGCTTCCGTGTACGGATGTCCCGGCCGTTCATAGAGCTCCGTCGCCGGGGATGACTCGACAACGCGCCCAAGGTACATGACCAGCAGGCGGTCGCACACATAGCGCACCACGGCGAGATCATGCGCCACAAACAGATACGTCAGGTTCATGGATTGCCGGAGATCCTTCAGCAGATTCAAAATCTGCACCTGCACGGAAACATCCAGCGCGGAGACAGGCTCATCGGCCACCAGCAGTTTCGGATTCACCGCCAGCGACCGGGCGATCCCGATCCTCTGGCGCTGCCCCCCGCTGAACTCATGCGGGTACCGGCTTGCGTAAGCGGGATCCAGACCCACGGACTGAAGTAACTCATCGGTCCGGTCGCGTCGCGCGGAGCGGCTCTTTTCGCCATGCACCTGCAGGACCTCCTCGATCGCACGGCCCACGGACATCCGGGGGTTGAGCGAGCCAAAGGGATCCTGGAACACCATCTGCGCCTGCCGCCGGAAAGCCTTCAAGCTCGCACCACGCAGCGTGTTGATATCCGTAGCATCGAACAGCACATGACCCGAGGTGATCTTCTCCAGACGCAGGATCGCCCGCCCCAGCGTGCTCTTTCCACAGCCACTCTCCCCGACCAATCCGACACTCTCGCCCCGCTCAATCACCAGGCTCACGCCATCGACTGCGCGAACCGGATGCGCCTTCGAACCGAAGTGCACCTTCAACCGGATCGTTTCAACCAATGATGCGTTCTTCATGTTTTCCAAAAATGACAGCGAACGTTGTGGCGCTCGCCCGCTTCCGACCAGCCGGGCTCCTCTTCGCGACATACGGCCTGACATTTGAGGCAGCGCGGATGGAACTTGCAACCGGCCGGCAAGTGCGCCGGGTTCGGCACCGTTCCCTCGATGCCACTCAGACGGCTCGCGGAACCTTCCAGCCGCGGCACGGCCTCCAGCAGGGCCCTTGTGTAGGGGTGCCGCGGCGAAGCCAGAACCGATTCCGTCAGGCCCGACTCCACGATGCGGCCGGCATACATGACGTTCGTCCAATGCGCGACTCCCGCCACCAGTCCGAGGTTGTGCGTGATGAGCAACACGGCCATCCCGAGCTTCTGCTGCAGGTCCGCCAGCAACTCCATGATCTGCGCCTGGATAGTGACATCCAGCGCCGTGGTCGGCTCGTCAGCCACCAGCAACTTCGGACTGCAGGCCAGCGCCATGGCGATCATCACCCGCTGCTGCATGCCGCCGCTGAGTTCATGCGGATACGCGTGCATGCGCTGCTCGGGGTCCGGCAAACCCACCAGCCGCATCAGGCGGGCCACCTCCATATTCACATTCACATCCGGCCGATGCAGTCGAATGGCTTCGGCAATCTGGTCGCCGACGCGGATGACGGGATTCAGCGACGCGCTCGGTTCTTGAAACACGTACGATATCTCCCGCCCGCGGACGCGCCTCAGCTCCGACTCCGACATGTGGAGGATATCGCGTCCCTCGTAGAGGACCTCGCCACCGGCATAGCGCACCGAACCACCCACGAGATGCGCCAGGGAAAGTGCCGTGACACTCTTGCCACATCCGCTCTCACCCACCAGCGCAACGGTCTCGCCGCGCCCAATACGGAAACTCACCCCGTCCACGGCGCGTACGGGGTGCTCATCGGAGCCGAAATGCGTGCGCAGGTCGCGCACGTCCAGAAGCGTTGTATCAGATGCGTTCGACACGAATCAGCTCCAGCCTCAACCAGGGAAAATCCGCTCCTATATAGAGGCCGCGAGCCCGAAAGGCGAACCTTTTTCGATCCGGCGTGATCCCTCAGAGCACCGTGATCAGCGTGCCGACAATTGCCACGGGCCACCAAATCACGGCGTCACCATCGTACCGGTCCAGCAACCAGAAGTAGAGGCTCGCAAGGCCGAATGCGACCACCGAGTCGGTGGCCATGTCGCCCGCCGATATACTGAATCCCATCACCAGGATAACGCGAAATACCGCGTAGATCGCGGCACACACGAACGGCCTGTTGATCGATGAAAGCACCTTGATCAGGATGACCAACGAAATGATCTTGATCGGAATCAAGCGTTCGGGGCGCGACACGGCAATGCGTCTCATCATGCTCGTGGACTCGCGCCGTTTGTCGACCTTCTCCCACATTCGTGGATCTGCGCCAACATCCGCCCCGGTGATATTCTTCAGTGTCTTCCGCGCTGCATCGCGGATGGTGAAGTCCTTGTCCTCAAGAAGCGGTATCAGAGCCTTCACACCCCGCTCATCCCCCAGCTTGCCCAGCGCCTGAACGGTCTTCAACCGGACGTTGCCGTCAGAATCCTGAAGCAGACCGATCAACGGATCCACCGCCCGCGGGTCGCCAATCAAACCCAACAACTCGGCAGCTATCCTTTTGCGATAGGCGTCCGTCCCCCCCAGTTCTGTCAGCAGCGGGTCCACAAAGGCCGGCAGCTTCAACTGGGCCACAGCCTTGAACGCCGCCTTGCGAACGACCTCGTCCGATTCAAACACCAGACCCATCAGCGGGCCCACTACGCGCGGATCGGAAAACTGACCCAACCCCTCGGCCGCCGTCCCGCGCACCGTACGACTGCTGTCCTTCAACGCCCCGATCAGCGGCTCCACTGCGCGCGGATCGTGCGACGCCGCAAGTTGCTCAACCGCGACCCGCCTTACCTCCGTCGAGGGATCCTTGAGGGAACGAATGAATATCTCCACCGTCTGCGCATCGCCACCCTGACCCTGGGCAAGCCCCGATGCTGCGGCGCGGCGGACATCGTCGTCGGAATCGTTCATGGCCGCCTGCAGCGGCCCTCTCACGCGTGGATCGTCAATCCCTGCCAGAACCTGTGCGGCAACGCGACGGACCCGCACATTTGAATCGGTCAACCCGGGGAGCAACGCCGGTACGGCCTCCGGATCCTTCAACTCGCGCAAGGCAAGTGTTGCTGCGCTCAGCACATCCGATGAAGAACCGTGCAGCGCAACCAACAAGGGGCCGGCCGCGCGCGGATCCTTGATCGCGCCCAGCGCTGCGGCCGCGGCCGCCTGCAGCCGCGCAGCAGGGTCCGACAGCAGGGCAATCAGCGACTCCGAGGCATCCCGGTCTTTGATCTTGCCCAAGGCAACGGCCGCCTTCTCGCGCACATCCGGTAACTGTCCCGCCGCCGTTGCGGCACACAACGCCGGAACCGCACGACGATCGCCAATATCGCCCAGCGCTTGGATGGCAGCAACGCGAACCGATGGCATCGGATCACTCACGGCAGCCACAAGGCCTTCCACGGCGGCGGGATGACCAATCACGCCGAGCGCGGCAATGATCGTCTCCTTCTTTCCATATCCTTTGCCTGTCTTCAGTGCCTCCACCAGCGGCGCGATGCAGGGCTCGCCGCAATTCCTGATGTTCATCCAATCCTGCTTGGCCATCAGATAGGTCAGCCGCTCGGCATCATTGGCCGGTTTCCATCCCGCACGGTCCAAGGCCCCCGCCGCCGTCACCGCGATCCAGTTCTCATCCCTCAATGCCTGCACGAGACCGACAACTGCTTTCTGCTCCGTCGACGCAGCCAGCCCTCGCACAGCCTTCTCACGAACGTACGCGTCCGGGTCCCCCAGCATGCTGATCAGGGCATCCGCCACCTTCGGCCCCTGGAATTTTCCCAGCGCCTCAGCGACCGTTCGCCGGACGCTCGCATCCCGGTCCACTGACGCCTTGATGATGGCCTCAAGGGCGGCCGGATCCGTGCTGTTCCCGAGGTTGAAGACTGCGTTGAGCCGAACGTCCCTGTTGGCGTTCGTCACGTCCGAGAGCAGCGTCGGCAAGTCCGCCGCAGACGCGCCCGTGGTGACCAGCGCAATCAGCGAAATGGCAATCAAGGCGAGAAGAATGGCGCGGTTCATCTGATACATGGCCCCTCCCTGTGTTTCAGACTGCTACCCGGTGATTGTACCGATTTCAGCCCTGTCTGGAAACGGCAACTCTACAAATCGGTCAGACGGGTTCCTGCTGACTGATGCAGTGCAGAGTGCCACGTCCCACCACGAGATCCACGGCGTGGATACCCACCACGGGTCTGTCCGTGATGAGTTCGGAGATGATGCCGAGCGCTGTCCGGTCATTCGGATCGTTGAATGTTGGAACCAGCACCGCGGAATTCGAGAAATAGAAATTCGCGTAGCTCGCCGGCAGGCGCGAACCCCGGAACCGCACAGGTCCCGGCATGGGCAGATAGACCACCTCGGGCTTTGATCCATCCTCCAACCGTACACTCTGCAACCGCTCGCGATTTTCCGCGAGCGCCCGGTAGTTCACATCCTTCGCATTCTTCTCCTGAGCCAGCACGATCGTGCGACGATTGACGAAGCGGCAGATGTCGTCCACGTGCCCGTGGGTATCGTCCCCCACCACCCCGCCACCCAGCCAGACCACATGCTTCACACCGAGGTTCGCTTTGAGCACACCCTCGACATCGCTCCGCGACAATCCACGATTACGCACCTGCACCTTCTGATCCAGCAGGCATTGCTCCGTCGTCAGCAGCGTGCCGCGGCCGTTGACGTCGATGCTCCCGCCTTCCAGCACGAAGTCCCGCCCCGCGTGCCGCGCGTGAAACAAATCGATCCCGTATTGCCGCGCCGCGCGCTCGGGAACCTTCCGGTCCTCCTGCCACTCCCCGTAGAGAGCCCATGCGTTGAAGTGAAAATGAACGATGGCCCGTTTTCCGCCCCGGCCCCGCGTCTTGATGAAGATCGGGCCTGTGTCCCGCATCCATCCCCGCTTTGTCCGAAAACGCAGGAAGTCCACACGCCGGGTATCCACGCCCTCCTTCGTCAGCATCTCACGCGCCTGCCGCTCCACCGCGGGGGTGTTTACCAGCAAGCGAACACGCTCTCCCTGCACCAGTCTCCGGATCATCCCGGCATACATCCAGCGGACCGCGTCGATTTTCCCCGGCCATTCCACCTCGTTCTGTGGCCACGCCAGCCACGTTGCTTTGTGGGCATCCCACTCGGCCGGCATGCGGTATCCAAGTTCTGAGGGTGTTTGTGCCTTCTTCAATTCCATGATGACCTGCTCTCCAGACAGCTTGCTGTATAAATCACCGGCGCCTCGGCTTGGTGCATCCGCCGTCAATATATCGCTGCGTGACGTCCTGGTAGGCGTCGATCCTGCGGTCCCGCAAAAACGGCCAGTTGCGCCGCACGCCTTCAAGGTGACGCAGGTCCACGGTGGCGTAAAGCGTTTCCTCCGCATCCACACCCGCTTCGGCCAGCATCACGCCCTGCGGATCAGCCACGAACGAACTGCCCCAGAACCGGAGTCCCTTGGCACCGCCAGGTTTCTCGATGCCCGTCCGATTCACCGACGCAACATAAACGCCATTGGCTACGGCATGCCCGCGCTGCACCGTCATCCAGGCATCACGCTGGGCGGCAGCTTGCGCCTTCTTCTCGCCGGGATGCCAGCCGATGGCCGTAGGATAGAACAGAATGTCCGCCCCCGCCAGCGCCGTCAGGCGCGCCGCTTCCGGATACCACTGGTCCCAACAGATCAACACCCCGATCCGCGCAAAGCCAAGATCGAAGGTCCGGAACCCGATATCGCCCGGCGTGAAGTAGAACTTCTCGTAGTAGGACGGATCATCGGGAATGTGCATCTTGCGATAAACCCCAAGCACGCGCCCGGCCGGATCAATGACCGCCGCGCTGTTGTGATACACCCCGGCCGCACGACGCTCAAAAACGGGGGCAATCACCGCTACGCGATGTTTCTGCGCAACCTTCGCAAGGGCCTTTGTCGTCGGACCGGGTATCGATTCCGCCAAGTCGAACGAGCCGGCATCTTCCGTCTGGCAGAAGTACCGCGTGCGAAACAACTCGGGAAGACATACGATCTTCGCGCCCGCGCGTGCCGCCTCGCCAATCCGCTTCCCGGCGGCCGCCAGGTTCACACCC
>DAISJM010000046.1:0-27499 GCA_036821485.1 Verrucomicrobiota bacterium
TCATGGCCGGGCATATTATACGGCAGGCCCCGGGAAGTCGAATAACACTCGCAGGAGGGCGCTCTACGAGTTCAGACTCTTCGCCCTGCAAAACATTAACCCTCAGAACCGGCCAAATGGCTGGTTCTGAGGGTTAGACTGGTCGGGGCGACGAGATTTGTCGATGCGGCCGCCCGCCGCATCAACCCTTCGGGGCTGTCGCTTCGCTCCAGCCTCTCCTCGCGCCTGCCCCCGGCGCTCGGAGTGAACTCTACGAGTTCAAACTCTTCGCCCTGCAAAACATTAACCCCCAGAACCGGCCAAATGGCTGGTTCTGAGGGTTAGACTGGTCGGGGCGACGAGATTTGAACTCGTGACCTTTTGCACCCCAAGTCTTTATGCCCGTTGTCAACGATTGCAGACGGTTGAAAATGCATTCTTGTACTATCGTAATAACAATGACTTACGAAATATTCTCCATCCGAGCGAGCTTGGTCGATTTTGGTCGCTCTCGGGCAAAACTGCCAAACAACCTACCAAACTTGTTCCCGAAAACGGGTGGTTCAAAATCCGACTTGAACATGACACCTTCTGCCGGTCCGCAATCTCCGGTGAAGTACGGGTTGCCCAACTGAGTTCAAATCTGGTTGATGCGTTGCTCAAGGTCCCGAAGACCACGCATGATTTCGTCCCACTCGGGAAGATCGCCGAAGATCATCGACTGCATCACGAGGTAGTCATTCTTGAGCGCAGGCATCCGTGCTTCAACGGGGATCAGTTTGAAAGTGCCGGGCACTGCCGTCTCGTAATGCGCCCAGCCGGAGCGGAAGAATACCATCTTGTGCTCGACCACCCGCTTCAAGAGGTCCGGTTGTTTCAGTGCTTCCCCGGCCACGGCGATTCTTGAAAGCTGGTAGAGGTCGTAGTAGTGCCGCGACAGTCTCTCGCTCTTGGAGGCCGGGTCTGTGCGATGTGTCTCCGCATGGAGCAAGGTCGCCTTTTCCCAGAAGGTGCGCACGGCTTCCAGCGTGTTAACCTCGCAAGAGGCGGCTTGGAACATATCGGGGAAGAGTTCTGCCGCGTAGGGCTTGATGGGACACTTGCGGGCGGGCCAGGAGTCCGATCGCGCGCCAAGTTCCAGGCGAACGGAAGGCTTGATGCCGGCGGGAAGCACGAGTCCCTGCGCCGCCAAGCCGGCAGGATAGTTGAAGTAGACGGTCTGCTTGTCTTCCGGGTCAATCTCCAGCCCCCACACCGGGCCGGGTGCGCCGAGTACAGTCTCGAAGTCTTTCAGAAGCGCGGGGACCAGCCGTTCGCGGATCACGACTTCACATTCGGCCTGCAACTCATCCAATAGGGCTTTCTGCTTCTTGCCGCTCGCGGCTTTCTCAGGGTCACGAGCCGCGTCGAAGCCCAGTTCACGGCGGTCAAACGAGAGGTCCACGTCTTCAGAGAATCGGCTGATCGCATCGAAGACCTTCGACAGAGAGGTTCCCCCTTTGAAGATCAGGTGCAGGGGAAGCTCCGCAGAAGCGAAGATGCGTTTCAGAGTCCAGCAAACCCAGAAGTCCTTCTCCATGATGCCCGCGGGAATCCTCGGGCGCTTGTCCGACGCGGCTATGAAAAGGTCCGCCCGGTCCTTGGGCGTTGTCTTGGCTATCCCATCCATGATTACCTGTCCTCCGTTCCTTCCGCGACACGGCTGAGGATCGGTCTCATCCACTGTGGCGCGTAGCGGCTGTCCTTCTTGAGTATCCTCTTGTCCTTGGCGGACAGGATCCTGGTCAGTTTGCTGATGACGGTCTCCGACACCCCATCACGGCCAAGGTATCGCAGAGCCTGAAACACGACGGCGCTCGTTTTCCCGCTGACGGCCATGGTGCGCGGAGCTGCAAAACGAAAGACGATCGTCTGGGAACCGTAGCGGATCGTGCGCGGCGACCCGTCGGTCAGATAGATCACCTTGGCAGGAACTTGCGTTGAAAGACCGAGCACATTAGCAGCCATAGCGCCTGAAGGAATGACGCGGCAATCCGTCTTGCGGGCAACTGCCATAGCCACCGCGTCGGGAAGCGGGTTCAAGATGCCGCCGAGTTTGGGATTGATCCTTGGGAAGTGGTACAAGCCGGGAGCGAGTCGCCGAATCATGCCTTTGCGGGCAAGACGTGCCAAAGCCTGCCGCACGGCGGACCAGCTTCCAACGTCGAGCACGTCTGTCCCCGAGAATACAGAGCCACGCCCCATGCGCGATATACGCGCAAGCAACTTATCTGCAACTGGATACGCTGTATTCATGATCGCTTAATGTCACAGAAATATATATGTTTCTGTGACAATAGCTACCCCAAACTGCTGGAAATGTGCAGAATTCGTCAATGCGCCGCCACTGCACAGTCGCTACATATTCTGTAGTCATTGTGCAACAGCAGGCGCGGCGAGTAAGCAAGGATTCCGGGCGACACTTTCCAGGCGGGAATGCGCTTTAGGAGGTCCACCCTGGCCTTCATGCAGGCGGTGAAGATCAGCTCACTGCAGAACCACCTGGCCGGGTTCTCGGTCTTGGATGCGGTCAGGAAGCCAAGAATGCCCGCGTAGTCGTAGGGCTTGCCGATCTGGGCGATGAGGAAGTCCTGTATCGCCCAGCGCTGGTCCATTGTGAGGTCCAGCGTGAAGAGATGCACCTCGGTGTCCGGCGCGTGGCCGGCGAGGATGCTGGGGGCGTGGGTCACGCCTCCCTTCCAGGCTTCAATGACGGACTGGTCCGGGAACACCCATGCGGCATGGCTGTAGTCGCTCCACGTCCGCCAGCGAATGAGCCGGGACAGCGCACTGGTGCCTTTGTAGAGGGCGATCATTCCGTAGCGGTTGTGGTGATAACCTCGGGATAGACGACCGTGGGCTCCACGACCTGCGGCTGCGCCGCGAGGGTGTTCATCACCTCTGCCGCCTGATAAATGCCGAACGCGGCCAGCGCCGTGTGTAGCAGCGGTTCAACGATGCTCGGGTCTTTCGGGATGATCGAGAGCGGCGGGTTCGGCGTCGCCAGCCGCACGGTCATGTTGGAGCCTTCCACGGCGATGCGGGTCACGCCGGATAGGAAGATCAGATCGTCGGTCCTCTTCTGAGTGTAGTAGTCGTGCGCGACCTTGTTGAGGTCCGGGCTCTTCGTCGCACAGCCCGAGCACAGGAACAGGATCGCGACTGCGGAAGCGATGATCAGTTTCTTCATGGTCAAATCCTCCTAGTCGTTCTTCGGGTCGCGAATGCACGGACGTTGCGCGAGGTTCGCGGAAAGGTCCTTCAGGGCATCGGCGACCTTGTCGATACTCTGGCGGTAGTCGGCGCCCTGACGGTACATGAGGTACACGCAGAAGCAGCACACTCCCCCGAGAACGACGGTCAGGGGCCACTTACCTACGGCCTCAAGGGATTGCGGGTCCACGGGCACGGACGCAACCGTGCTCGCCAGCAAACCGCTGAGCCCTGCGAATACGGCGACGGTCTTCACGGTTTCCACCTGTAGGTCACGATGAGCGGCGGATAGAGGGTGTACGTTCCGGCCACGGCGGCGGTCACAACCACGCCGGGCCAGCCCGCGGTGAATCCGCAATCCATTGTGAAAGTCTTCGTTTGAGGGTTGCCACCGGCATAGGTCCAGGTCTGTGTGCAAGCGGTGGAGCCGACGTAGACCGTGCACGTAGCCGCGTTGTAGGTCAGCATGCGGAGCGTGCCGGAAACCACAACGCCGGTGCTGCCGTAGATTCGGTACGGGTATGCGGCGGGCGGGTTCGTCCCGTCGAACCAGAATTCCATGACGCCCCAGTGCCAGAGCGTCGAGGCGTCTCCCTGCATCGTGATCGTGTTGCACGTTACATTGCTGAAGGTGCCTTCAGGGGCCTGAACGATGTCCGAGAGGATCTGCGTCTTCGTCCATCGGCTGATCTGGAGGTTGTCCAGCCACATGACGCCCTGGCCGGGCCCGCCGCCTCCGCCGTTGTATCGGCCCTGCCAGCGTATGCTCGTCCAAGGGCCGGTCAGAACGATGGTCATGTGCCCGCCGGCGGACCGGCTGAAGGCGGAGTAGTTGCCCGGCGTCTCGCCGTTGAACAGCTGAACGATCGGGTCGTTGTAGGACTGCTGCGTCTGAGGCGTCGTATCGAAATCAATCCGGGTGATAGTGCCGGTGTCTTGAACGGAGTACGGCGACGGGTTCGAGACGCCGAAGAGCCACGTCCAGGGGTTCGCGTAGCTCGTGAACCAAACGGCCTGACTGGTGGCGTTGTAGTCGGCCCAGTTGGTCCCGGCGATGGCGAAGAACGCAGAGCCGTTCGAGTACGGTGTCAGGGCAAAGTCGTTCGAATAGACGGTAACGGTCTCGTGCGAAGCATCGAGAGATCGGCCGGTTAGCCGAACCGGCGGCGGAGTCGTGTAACTGGCCTGGAACGACAGCCCCGGAACGCTCAGCGCTCCGGTCATGGGGTCCTGTCCATCCCGGCGGAGGTAGTTGTTGCTGGCGTTCGACCAGAGCGGGTCACCCTCGGCGTGAACGACACCGGACAGGTGCGCGCCGTCGCCGCTGTATGTGCCGTTGGAGATGACGACACTCGCGAGCGTGGCGGTGCCGCCGACCGAGAGCGAGTTGATCACCCGCAGGCCGTAGATGCTGATGGGCTGGAGCGGGTCGTTGTTATTCAGCCAGCCCGCGAAGACGCGGGGGCAGAAGAAGATCAGGATGATGAATGTCAGATGCCTTCGCACGGTAGTGCCCTCTCGGGTTGTTCGGCAGGTTCGGTGTTGTACCGGGGCGTCGGGAGCGATACGCTCCCCGGCTCGCCGCCGGGCTCCATCCTGTATTTGCCGTAACCGACCTGCCGCAGAAAGATGTCGGCTTTCTCCATCGCGTTGCGCGCCTCCGGGGAAAGCTGGGCGTCGAATTGCATCAGCATCGTGCCAATGATGATGTTGATGGCATGGCGCGCGCAGGAGTCGGGAATCGTCCCGGCCGGCCCCAGGATGTTGCTCGGGTTGTTCCCGATGGCCGTCCGAAACTCCGAAGTCGTGTTGTTGACGATGAAGGCCATGTTCTCCTGCTTCTGCGGGTCCTGAATCCACTGCGAGTACTGCAGGCGCAGATCCTCGGACATGGAGTTGATCAGCATCTCCTGGGTTATCGCGATCCATGCCATGACATCTCTCTGCAAAAAGGGCCGGAGCCCGCGAGGACTCCGGCCCCTTTGATCGTTCAGCCTTACGACGCCGAGATGTTCAGCCGGACAGCGGCGGCGCTGTTCGTAACCTTCACGTCCTCGGACCAGTCGAACTTGGCCACTTCCACACGGCCGTCGTCCCGGACATAGGAACTCGGGACCATGTAGTTGTTCATGAGCCGGAAGGTCTTCATGAAGCTCGGGTCCAGGCGCGACGGCTGGGCCATGCGCGAGAAGATCAGCACGGATGAGTCCAGCAGGAAGCTGTACGAGGCCGCTTTCCCCTCGGGCTGGGCGTCATAGACCATGTACGAGGTCCGGACTTCCGGCGAACCGATGAACAGCTGATTCGCCGATTGCTCGGTCGGGACCGCAAAGCCGATTCCGGCCTTGCCGCCCGCGCCGACCACGAAGCGCCCGCGAACCGCCGCGGCGTTCTTGAATATGTTCCATGCCGAAGCGCCGAACAGCACGCCGACGCCCATCACGGAACCGAAGGCGCAAGCCTTGATCACGTTGAGGATTTCGGCATCCACGTCGGCCACGGGGTCGGCGGAACTGTTCCACACCTTGTTCGTGCCCGCGCCGACAGCGCCAAGCGCCGCGTCGATCACGCGCTTCTCGTGAGAGAGAGCGGCGACCTGCGCGATGGCGACCGCGCCTTCGCGCAGCATGTTCATCACGCCGTCGGCCTCCAACTGCTCCAGGTTGTCCACCGGGTAGTCCAGCGCGTGGGGTTCGCAGTTGTAGGTTTCGTCGGCGACTTCGAACTTCAACTCCGTGGCGCGCCCGCCCAGGGTGCGAAGCGTGTCGGGGATGTGGAACCGATTCTTCTCGGTGTACTTCTTGTAGCGTCCGACGGCCTTGGAAACGGCCACGGTCGGGGCCAGGAAGTCAGCGACCGGCATGACGGAATCCTGCGCAACGCCTTGCGCGAACTCCTTCAGGACCGGGTCCGAACTGATGGATGAAAGTCTGCTCATGTTCTGTGTTCTCCTTGGGTTACGTCACAGTGATGTTGCCGATCATGGCCGGGCGGCAGAGGACCGTCTGGCCGTCGACGCCTGCCTCTTCGGCGAGCGCAAGACCGCGATATGTGCCGGCGGCAGCCGGCAGAGCCCGGACCTTGCCCTTGTCGGCGGCGGTGCCGACATCGGCGAGGACCAGCACGTCGCCGGGGTTGCACGTGCCCTTCAGGGTGATACGGACCGTCTGGGCCGGTTCGACGGGCCGCACGCTCACGTGGGCCGCGTCCGCCGCGCCTTCGATCAGAAGGTACAGGGCGTAATCCGCGTTGGCGGCGGGAAGTTTCACTTCCGGCACGCCGGTATCGTGGGTCAACTTGACGAGGAGGTCCTGCTTGCCGGTGAGGTCTTCACCCGCAAGGACCTGAAAGTCGCCGCGCTTGATGTTGGTCTGCGTCATGTTACTCCATCTCCTTTTCAGCCCTGGCGAACGCGAGGGCGTACGGAATCTTCTCGGTTGCTCGGATCTCCTGCGCGCGGTTACGAATCTTCACCGCGCGGGTCGTGCTGGCCGCCGGAGTCTCTTCCGCGATCTCGGACATGGTCCGAACGGGATTGATCAGGCGGTTGCGGAAGAGCGGCTTCGGCTGGGGCTCGGGTTCCGGTTCGGGAGCCGGAGCGGCAGCCGGCTGCGCTCCCCTCGCTTGGCGGAGGCCAAGCAGGATGTTGATGCTCTCGTCGCGGTTCCGGAGAAGCTGGGCCTTCCAGAAGTCGCTCGTCTCGGGGGTGATCAGGTCGTCGAAGTCCTGCAGGTCACGGTTGGCGACCTTGTCTTCGAGTTCCACCGCGTCGGCCAGGAGCGCGTCGTACTTCTGCTGAAGCTGCGCGATCAACTGGACCAGTGCCGTGATCAGTTCAATGTCCGTCGCCGTCGCCGGGAGGTTGAGCATCGTCTTGATCTGGGCGACGTCCAACTGCTCCGGGGCCGGTGCCGGGGCTACGGTTGCTACTTGGTCTGCCATGGTCGTGTTTCCTTCTTGGTTTCAGGGCAAAAGAAAAGGCGGCAAACTGGTGGATTGGCACCAATCTGCCGCCTTTTCTGGGATGCCTCGCGGGTAATTACTCCGCGCGGTTGCCCTACGTTCTATTGCTCAAAAGATCACTGTTCTGATCGTCGCCATTCATACTAAACCGCTAGATATTTGTCAAGGATTATATTCGTCTTCCTCGTCTATTTCCAGCGGCTTGTACACCTTGCCTCGGGAGTTCTTCGGACCCTTCTTGTAGGCTTGGGACACGCCCTGGGCGGCCAGCAATGCGTTCCACGTGATCGGGATGGTGGACGGCATCTTCGATCCCACCGTGTTGCCGTAGGCCATGAGGCCGACACCCGCCGCGTGCTGCGGGTTCCACAGCTTGGCGAGTTCCGCCGCGTCGCGGTACTTGATCGCCTTCTCGGTCTGCGTCGCGGCGAACTTCGTGAAGCCCGCTACGGCAGGCGTGAAGCTGTACAGCGACTTGCCGGACATGTTGAAGGGCCGGTTCTTCGCGCGTTCGATCTGGAGCGCGTCGGCCATCTTATCGGAGATCGCACCGGACTTCCGGGCGGCTTCGATCTTGTCGTACTGGTATTCCTGGTATGCCCTCCCGGCGAGGTCCTTGGTCCATTTGCCGCCGACGTAGTCGCGCGTCTGCTTCTCGACCGGGTTCCCGAGCGTGCCGACCGCGAACATAAGTGCGCGCTTCGCGGGGGTGTCCGCGATGTCGGAATCCGGATTCAGGATGAAGGGTTCGCCCTTCGCGAACGATGCTTCCATGTCGCGGCGGTACTTGTCCTTGATCGCCTGTTCGGTCGTGTGGACAGCAGCGACACCGCCGGCCACGTAGCCGGCGCGGGCAATGAGTCCCTTTGCTTTGGCGGCCTCGGCGGCAGCATCCGTGCCGAACTTGGCCGCTTGGGTCTTCAGCCAGGCGGATCGCGCCGGATCGGTCGCGGCAACCTGCGCGGCCTTGCTCGCGTAGATGTCCGAGACAGCGCCCAGCGCTCGCGCTTCCTTCATGTGGCCGGGGATGCCCGGAATCTCGGTCAGCGTCTTCAACTCAGCGCCGGTGAATCCCGCGACGGTGTTGTATGCCTTCCCGAGATACTGGAGCGGGTTCTTGATCCAGGTCGGTAGCTTGTTCATCGCGGCCTGCTGAAAGGCCGTCATCTTCTCGCCTGCCTTGCCGAAGAGTTCCCCGAGCTTGGACACGCCGGGGACCTTCGAGAGTCCGAGTTTCGTAAGGTTCAGCCCGGAGAGTGCGGCAACGGTGTAGGACAAGTCCTGCCCAAGCGCGAGATAGTGGTCGAGGCGCGGGTCCATCGTCGGGTTGTGGTCGCGGTACTCAGAGATTCCCTTGCCGGTCAGCAATGAGCCGCCGAAGACCCCGAGCGTCTTCAGGAAGCTCTTGAGGGCGGGTGTCATCTTGCTGGCGGCGGCGACGGTGCGGGAGCCGCCGGATACAACAATGCCGCCGGGGACCATTGCCAGAGCAGTAGCATAGTCGTCGAACGACAGAGGGTCGTGAAACCCACCGAAGAAATTGCTGATGTCCTCCGCGGCGTTCTCCCACCAGGACTGATTCGCACGTCGGGCTTCTTCACGTGCCTCCCACTTGGCCCGAATACCGAACGGGTCGTCGGGCGGATACTGCGTTTGCGCTGACGCGTTGTTGTACTGGTTCTGCGAGGTGCCGCTGGAACCGGAGTAGCCCGAGCCGGACGAGTAGGACGGAGATGAGCCTCCGCGACGGCCTCCACCGCCACCTCCGCCGCCACCGTGCATACGGGCGAACATCGCCTTGCGTTGGTCGTCCTCCATCTCTGAAACCGGCGGGCCTCTGTTATCGAGGACAGGTTTCATTGCTCATCCTCTTCCTGCGTGCGCTTCAAGTGCCGTTGCCACGCGGCTTGCTTCTCCTGCTTCGCCATCCAGTCGGGAATCGCGCCGCGCTTGTTGCGGGCGTCGATCTCATCGTACTCCTTCTGATAGCGCCGGAAGGATTGAACCTGGCCTTCCGAAGTCGTGGTCTCCTGAGTCGTCGGATAGTTGCGGTCCTTCTTCAGATAGAGCGTGTTCCGGGGCACAAGCTGAATGGGCTCCTCGTTCACGCCGGGGATCGGTCGGTTGTAGGCGTTGGCCTTGTCCTGGCGGGCCTGCTGGCGTCGAGACCATGAAGCATCGCGGCCGACAACGCCAATGGAACTGGCCTCCTTGATGAAGGCCTCCATGTCTACGGTCGCCGGATCAACGCCAAGTTTCTTCAAGTCGCGCATCATGCCTTGCTCGTCGCCGTTGGCCGCGTTGCGCCACAGAGACTTTAGCTGCGAGACCTGTTGCTGCTCCTGCTTCATCTGGTACTCGGGCGAAGCCAATCTCTCGGCCTCGGCCTGGGCCTTCATCTCGGCCTTGTCGGCTTCGATCTGCTCCCGGATCGCTTGTTGCTGCTCGCGGTTCAGCTGTCGGGTCTGGTCGTTGTAGAGACGGCGAGCGGCTTCCGTCTCGGCTTCGTCCTGGCGGATTCGCTCCATCGCAATATCGCGGTCGATCTCGTCAAGCACTGCCTGGTGCGCGGACTTCTTCTGCTCGTAGTCGGAGAGAGCACGGCTGTTCTGCTCGTTCACCTTGTCGAAGTACGCCTGCAGAGCGGCCTTCTGTTTCTTCGGGTCCTTGTACTTCGCCTTGATCTCGTCTTTGACTTTCTTGAGCTCCTTCTGGATCGCCCGGTTGCGCTCTTCAGCGGCGGAAGCCTGCTTGTCGATGTCGGCAAAGCTCATGCCCTGTTTGAAAAGGTCCATGCGCAACTGGCGAACATCGACCGTCTCGAAGCTCTTCAGTTCCGGCGGCGTGGGTGCCTGCGCGGCAACCTGATCCCGGTACTGCTGCATCTGGTCAATGCGTGCGTCGAAGTCGCGGGAACTGGAGTAGTCATAGGGCTGGTTCTTCGTGAACCCGCCGCCGGACGAACCCCCGGAGCTGCCGCCGCTGCGGCTCGTGCCTCCACCTCCGCCCCCGCCGCCTCCACCACCTCCGCCGTGCATGTGGGCGAACATGGCCTTACGCTGTTCGTCGGTCATTTCCCCCACAGGCGTGCCGCCGTTCGCGATGAACACAGCGCGGTTGAAAAGCGCATGGTCCCGGCTCCCCAGTGATACAAGCATCGGCACTATGGCCGGCTGATCGGCTTTCTTGTTTGAGAGAGGGACCATGCCTGAGATGTTCGGATCGTTCGTCACCGCGGCGTTGATGAGGTGCTTGGGCTTCACGCGGTTGTTGCCCAGGTCGAGGCATTCATCCTGCCGGAAGACCGGCGAGATGAAGCGATAGCGTCCGCCTCGAACGGCTTGTTCGCCCTTGTCGGTCCAGCGGATTTGCGCCCAGAGTCCGTTCGGGCGCTGCTCCAGCTTCACAATCCAGCCGGCGGCTTCGCTCGGCTTGTCGTGATCGAGACTGAAGTGGTCGAAGTCGATCAGGATACCGGGGAAGTTCGGCGTCGCCGATTCCTGATTGAAGCCCTCGACCATCGAACGGCAACTGTCCTCGTCGATGATCTGGATGAGGCCGGTCGGGTTGTGCTTGAACTCCCCGAGCGACGAAATGTGATACCAGTTGTCCGGCGGCAGTTCGAAGTTGTTGGTCAGTAGTTGGCTCATCGTTCACCTCAAATCCACGGGCGGGGAAGATAAGGGTTGATAGGTAGAGTGATCCTCGGAGGCTCGCGGTAGATCGGCGGAGCCGGGGACGGTTTCGTCACCGGCTTGGGTGCGGGTTTGGGTTGCGGCTTCGGAGTCGGCACCGGGATGTAGTATTTCGGCGGCGGCGAGCCGTACGGCGGGCGTTCGGGGATGCCCATGATCGGACGGGTCGGGTCGGTGATCACGTAATACGGCGGCTTCGGCGTGGGGCGCGGATCGTTCTTGGACGGAGGGAACCACCACTTTCCCGCGACGGGGTCCCAAATGGGCTGTTGCGGCTGGGGCGCGGGCTTCGTCTGCACAGTCTTGACCGTCGTGGTGCCGCCTTTGGTGGTGGTCGTGCTGGATCGGGAACCCGAACCGCCGCCCCCGCCACCTCCGCCGCCGTGTTGGCCTTGCCGCGCAAACATCGCCTTGCGCTGTTCGTCCTGCAGGGGCGACAAGCAGGCTGCGTTGGCGATGGCGCGGATCAGTGCGGTGCGGTTCACAAGAATCTTCATAGTTATCCTCCCGGAGGCGGAGCCTCCAATAGTCTGAGTCCGGTCTTCTCTTCCAGCTGAGCCTTGTCCACGCGGTAGCCCGCCCAGTTCAGGTTCGCGACAGATTCGAGCAAGGTCGGAACGTCTTCCTTCTGCGGGATCGCGAAGCTGAAATAGGCGACGTGCGGCTGACGCGGGAAGAACTTGTTGAGCCATTCGGCATCGAGGTCGCGCTGGAACACCTCGGACACTCTCGCGGCGTCACTCTTTGCGAGCGAGATGAGGCTGTCGGAATGCGCGCCGCCGGCGAGCGTTCCGCTGCCCGCTTCGGTCAGCATCGTCAATAGGCCGCCCGTGGCAGCCATGACGATCTGCTGATCGCAGTAGTTCACACGCTCGTTGAACGGCATGCGGGTTCGCGCGGCGGTATCCACGAACTTCACCTCGGTCCCGTTGGGCAAGTAGCCGCGCCCGTTCGACGCGAGCTGTTCGGCAATGTTCTTGTATTCCAGTTCTTTCTCCGGCGTCGTGCCTGGAGGGCCGACGAAGAAGACGCTGGGGTTCGCGCTGGTCTCCAGGGCAACGTCCCAATCCGCGTTGGCCAGTGACTTGCTGAAGAAGTGCCGGCCGATGGCGCGGTTCAACGGAACGGACTCCATGATGCAGAAGTTGCGGCGGTCAATCGCGACGCCCTGGGATTCTTGGGACCGGCTCTCGGCGTTGAACCGCCAATCGCCGAACATGCCTTTCTTGATCCAGAACCACTGCTCGACCGGCTCCAGCCGGGAGACCAGGTTGCCGTAGCCGGTGTAGACCTTCTCGACGTGGGCGAAGCCGCGAAAGAGCGAACCGGCAAGGAAGTAGGTGGCCTGCTTGAAGTTCGAAATGCGGTCGTATGCGTAGCGCAAGAGGTCCGCCTGATCGTTGGCGAGATACGGATCGGAGCCCTCGGCGATGTGGATGTCCCAGTCGAGTGAATCGAGAAACGACAGGCGGCGTGCGATGGCGGACATGATCGTCACGTCGGACCGCTCCATGTGGTAGAAGAACCACTGGAGGTCAGCGAACTGCCCGCGCTCGGCTTGGTCCTCCATCGCCACAAGGCGAGTCATCGTCAAACCCCGGATGGGGTTGTAAAAGTCCCGCCAGGTCTGTTTCTTGTTCAGCGCCATACGTTCCTGAAAGGTGGCCGGCAAAGAAAAAGGCCAAGCGACGCGGGTATGCAGCCCTGCATGGCTTGGCCTAAATCCGATGACGGCGGAGGTAGCTATTCCCCACCGTAGCCGGCGTTCAATTATCTGAGGCGACCGTATCGAATCGCTGTGTATTTGTCAAGGAATATATGAGGGTTTGGGAGATCCATCTCCCGAGCCGAAGGTTCAAGGAAGGTGGCAATCCGTCCTTGCTGTGATGGAAGTCCAGAGGCCGTCGGTCCTCTGGTCGTGGTCAAGCGGCGAAACGTTTGCCGCCCCCGGTCGGTGGTGTGCCGGGGGCGGTTTGTCTGGTTCAGGCCGTGGCCGGGAAGACCATCCGCAGGATGGTGTCCACCTGTTCAGCGGTCAGCGCCGCGAGTTCAATGCGGAACGTGTTGTCGCTGTAATGCTCTTTGATTTCCACGTCCCGCCCCTGCTTGGAGCGGAGGACGTTCTTCTCGTGGTAGGCCAGTTCCAAGCGGTCGCCGCTGGTACGGATGAAACGCTCGTGCCATGCCTGCCGGTATTCCTCGACCTGCCGGGCTCGTTCGTCCGCCGCAATCCCTTTCAGAATCAGCGGGTCAACCGATGTCAGCAACCGGCGTTTGATTTCCGCCGCGACTCGTTCAACCGGCTTATCGAGGGCAAGCGTGATTTCGGTTGTGACCTTCCCGCGCTCACTGTACAGGGCGTAATCCCTCAATGACCGGCTCAAGCCTCGCTTGCTCTCAAAGCTGGCGTGAACAGTCAACCGGCCTTCCATCCTCCAGCCTCCGCCGAACGACAGCGACACGGAAAGCCCGTCCTTCCTGACAAGTTCGGTGCGGTTGTCGGCGTTGTGGTGGTCGGGCGGGACCGGCCTTTCGAGCCAGTCCGCGCCCATCAACTCAACCAATCTCGAAGCCTCGTTGCGGTTCATGGTTCGGAGTCCTCCTTATTCGATCGGCTCTTCCCCGTAGAACTGCCGGGGGTCGTGGTTCTTGCTGGCCGGGCGGAACACTCCGCACGGGTTCTGCCAGGCTTCCCGGTTCCTGTTCCACGAGAAGCCAAGCCGCTTGATCTTGTTCAGGGTCTCGGCTTGTGGCCGGGCCGGGAACGTAATCCAGAGCCACGCGCCGACCTGCCGGGCGAACGGGACCACCTCCGGGGCGGTCTCCTTCATCTTGGCGATGATCGCGGGGGCCTCTTGGGTCTTGTTCTCCCATCGCTCGCGCAAGAAAGCCTCCTGCTCGGGCGTCCTCGTTGTCTGTGTGGTTGTCGTCATGGTCCTATCTCCTTCCTGCCTTTCGGCTGTGTTGTTTCGTTTCGACTTCCCACCGGATAAGCTGGCGGTAGATGGCGGCGACTGGCGCGGCGAACACGTGCCGGGTGCGCTCTTCGCGGATACCGATTTGCGAGGGCTCGGTGCCTTCGCCGGGGATAAGCAGGACCACGAGCCGCTTGCGGCGGTAGTCGTGGTGCTCCTTCGTTCGTCGGGCGATGCGTCTTTCTAGGTCTGTCATGGTGTGCGCTCCTTTCATTTTCCGAAGTTCACAAGGCCGCTTTCGCGTAGGCTGGTGAATGGGGTTTCCCCGCGTCCGATCACGACATGATCGAGGACTTGAACGTCGAGAACCTTGCCCGCTTCCACAAGCTGGCGGGTAATGCGGATGTCCTCCGCGCTCGGCGTCGGGTCGCCGCTTGGGTGGTTGTGGCTAACGAGAATCGCGGCGGCACCGTCTTGAATCGCCGGGCGGAAAACCTCGCGGGGATGAACGAGCGAAGCGTCCAGAATCCCGAGCGTGATTAGATGCCGGTCCAGAACGTGGTTCTTCGTGTCGAGGGTCAGGACCGTAAAGGCTTCCTGTGCCAGCGTTGCGGTGTCTGCCAGAATCCCGGCGGCGTCGGTCGGTGTGCGGCACGTCTTGGAAGAGCCTTCTTTGACTACCGGTAACGAGAGATTGAAGGAGAAGCTCACAGCGTCACCTTCACAATCTGCCCGCCGAACATGGCGCATGTGTTGAGAAGAAGTCTTGTGACCTTCTTGCGGTATTCAGGAATCCCGCCGATCTGATCGGCAACCCGTTTAGCCGATTGGACGGACTGGTGCGGAGCTTCCGCTCCCGCCGTCGCCTTTTCCCGATTCGGTTTCGCTGTTTTCATGTTCGTTTCCCTTTCTGATTTGGTTTTCATTTCCGTTTCGCCGCCTGTCCGTCCGTCTGCGTTTGCTTCACTCGGAGAAGCGAAAAGGCGGGGCGGAGCCGGTGGATTCCTTCCAAGGGGAACCGGATAGCGAGGAGTCGGCGACGAGCGCTCCCCCCGCCGACCCTGAAGTCCCTGCGGGGTTGAAGCGTGTGAGCAAACGCAACGGACGGATCAGAGCGGGGCCGTGAGAAACGGAATGAAAACGAAAGGGAAAAGAACGGTGCCGAAGGCAGAAAACGAGAAACCGAATCGGACGGGAAAAGGCAGAAGGCGGGAGCGAAACTTAGCTAGATCCCCGCGCGATCCGCGAAGCGGATTGGCGTGGGGCTTGGGGGGATTGGTGGGGAGGCGACTTTAGCGGTGAAGTTCTTCTGTACCGCTTCGAGAGAGACCTGGTCACCAGCGCTTTGTTGGCTTGGTAATCACTGGAACCGAAACTCGGAGAGACCCTCCATCTTGGACATTGCACCGATGATGGCGTCCAGGTCTTGGTCAGGGAAAACCTTGGCGAGAGTCTCGATCTGTATTTCGTTGTTCTTGAGATTCTTCTGCAGACTGATGGACTTCAGGGCAATGTCGAAGTTGGTCAGGGCAGATTTCACTTCGTCAACAAAGCCGGGGCGGTCTGCGCCTCGTATGATTATGGTTCTCGTCATGCGACCACGGATGAGTCTTTTCTCGACGAGGTCTAATCCTTTCAGTGCGAATAGGACAATGGCTGTTGTGATAACGCCGATCAGGAAATAGCCCGCCCCGACTGCCAGCCCGATTATTGCTGCGGTCCAGAGGCTTGATGCTGTTGTTAAACCTTTCACACCTGCGCCGAATCGGAAGATCGCGCCAGCCCCAAGAAAACCAATACCTGAAATCACCTGCGCCGCCAGTCGTTCAGGGTCGCCGTTGGAAGCGGTTGTGTGAAACTGCATGGAGAGATTGATCGAAATGCACATGGCGAGAGCCGCGCCAAGGACTAGGATGATATGTGTGCGCAGTCCCGCGGGTTGGTGATGCATTTCTCGCTCGAACCCGATCAGTCCACCCAGGATACCAGCCACAAGAAGTCTCCAGATCACATCAAATTGCGTTAGCATAAATCTGTTCCTTTCGTCTGTTGCGTGTGGATACGCAGATCAAGCGAATACTGTAATCAATTGATGGTTCAAAGTGAACGCACTTTAGTCATGCATCGGAGGAGTTGTTGAGATGTGGGGTGTCTGGAAAACGGCGCCATCAAGCCCGTGTGGGCGTACTCCTGCCTGTACTTGTTCGCCAGCGCGAGCGCGATGACACAGTCATCGTGATATCCGTCCGGGGCGTTGTAGGTGATCTGGCCACCGGACGTGATCCTGTACTCGTAACGCTTCATTTCGTTGGTCAGCGTGTCCCAAGCTGACGGCCCCTCGGCCAGGCTCGGGGCGGGCCAGAACACCTTCTTCTGCTCCACGGCGACGATGAGGCGCTGAATCAACTCCGTCTTGCTGTGGTTCGTGAACTTGAACGGCGTGATGTTCGGCCACTCGCGGACAAGATCGTCATAAATCGGGTCGCCCGCGCCGGTGGCGTCCAAGATGAGGCGGCCGCGATGCTTGCGCGTGAACGCGACGATGCGCTCCTTCTGGATCGGCCAGTCGAGACGGTTGAAGCGGTCCATGTCGAACGCGTGGCCGGTCCGCGAGTCCATAGCAATGAGAACGGTGAAATCGATGTGCTTGGCGATGTCGCAACCGATGACCGTCTCGCCGTTCCCACCGATCGTGTTCAGGAGTAGGCAGTCCTCGATATTGCGGAAGACCCCGGCGCTGTCTTCAAGAAACTCGGCCTCGTACTCCTGGCGGAACACGTCGGCGGGTAGCGTGGCCTTCGCGTCGTCCCATTCCTTCTGCGGAAAGTACGGCGAGGCGATGGACGGGAACTTGAAACTCTTGTAGTCGGCGGACGTGGGGTCCATGCCGCGCGTGAACATGTCGAAAAACCAGTTGCGGCCCTTGGGCGTGGAGATGAGCACGGCCCAGCCCATCGTCTGGCCGATGGTCGGCCGCAGGACGTAGTTCCACACGTCCGGCGGGATGCTTGCGGCTTCGTCCACGACGATGCCGCGAAAGCCGTAACCTCGGATGTTGTCCGGGTTGTCGGCGGAGAGAAACCAAATGCGGACGGGGCCTTGCTGGCCGATGAACTCGACCTTGGCCGGTGTGCGACCGGTGATGGTGACGAAGCCCTCGGCTATTTGCCGGAAGGCTTCGATCCCACGCTCGGCGACGTTGTAGGTTGGAGCAATCCAGCCGTAGTCGCCGGCAACTTCTCCGCCGCCGCGGTCGAGCAGTTCTCCGGCAAGGCACAGGGTCTTTCCGAATCGCCTGCCACAACAGACGGTTCGGAACCGGAAGCGTCGGCTTGAATGGATCTCGAACTGGGCTCTGTGGGGCCGATAGTCAAAAGTGATTGCCATTGGATGATACCCTCCGCATCAAGGCGCAATTTGGTTTCGGTCGGGAGCAGCGGCATGATGATCTGCCGGAAAAACCGGACCGGGTTCTTGCGGAAGGTGACTTCGAGCGCCTTGCCGAGTTCTTCCTGGATGTCGGCTTTCGACAACATCGCATCGAGTATCTGAAGGGCCTTTGCCCTGCCGCCACAACTTCCTTTCGGGCGTCCGGGACCGCCCTCCCAACCGGGCTGAAAGTGCATGTTCTCGTTCTCCTCACGACCATTTCCAAAAAGGCAGGAAATGGTCTTATGACGTTACTGAACTATAGTTCACTTATGCGGATTTTGTCAAGGAATATCGAGGGCCGGCGTGATGTGTGCGCAGCAAACGACATGACGGCTGAACGGGGAAAGAGGTGAACGCGAAGCGGAGGGGAAAACGGGCTTCAGGGGGTTGTCCCCTTCTGAGGGGCCGCAAGGACACAGTGGTCCCGATCAACTGGTTGGCGGGATCTCTGTGGCCAGCGGCCCAGCCGGGCGAGGCGCTGATGGAGTGAAGGTGCGTGCGTAGGCCAGCGACGGCGGCGTTTCTGGAGGGCCAGCGCGACAGGCACAGTTCGTTGAGTATCGGCAGAACGGAAACGATCTGTACCCGCGCGCCGAGGACTGCCCCCGTTCAATGAAGTCGAGCATTGCGTCGGTTGAAGCGTGAAACGGTCACGGCCCGCCTGAGCTTGCGAAGGCTTGCCGTGAGGAAGTGGAACGCATCAACCGCGAGTTGAATGAACGGCGGTCCCTGGCAGTCCATCCCGGAAGCCAGCCGGCGGAGCGTTTCCGAAGCACGCACCGAACTCGATCAACGCGAGGGCGGATACGAGCAACAGCTCGACCACGAAGGCCGAAGGACGTGCGGCGTGCACGCCGCCGTCCGCAAGCCGACCAATACGCTGACCCCTTGAGGGGTCTAGCGTCATGGGGTGGATAAGCTGCTGCGTGCGGACCGGCCGGGAACCCGCTAGGGCGAGGGCGAGCGCCGACATAAAAGAGGCTCCACGCCTCAGCGTGGAGAATCGGCGCGAAGCCTATGTTCCCGAGTCGTGGTGTCCCCCGGAAGGTTCCCCGAGACGGTACATTTTGAGGAAGGGGGCGAAGGGAGGGGTTCGGGGAACCGCTAGGGGGAAACTACGATTCCCGGCCTGGCTCCGCCGCAGCAGCGCTCCGCCCCGCCGGAGCAGTGCCAGCCAGCAGGCTGGCGCGCCGAGGCGGGTACATCCCCCGCGCGCGCTTGCCGAAGGCCAGCGCGTGGGGGCTTGGGGGCATCAACGGCAATCGCGGAGGCGATTGCCGACCGCATTGGGTGCGCGGGGTCCGGAGACCGGAGCGTTGAAGCGCGCCGCTAGACGTTGAACTCGACGATCGCGTTGTCGGACACCAGATGCTGGATGAACTGCGCATGGGCCTTCCGTGGGCCGCCTGCGCGCCAGAGGAACCGCATGGTGTCGTTGGCTTTCCTCTGCTGAAAACCGTGGACGGTCAACCCGTGACGCGCAAACTCCGCGCGCAAGACGGATTCCGCGTCGCTGCTCAGGGCACACACGATCTCGTAGTTGCGTTCCTCGCGGTAGAGACATATCCAGCGCTCGACATGCGGCAGGAGCCAGAGGACCGCAGCGGCCACAGCAAGGAGCGCGACGGAGAGGTCATAGCTGCCGTTTCCGATGGCCATGCCGAGAGCCGCGGTCAGCCAGACGCTGGCAGCCGTGGTTAGCCCCGTCACGCGGCCCGAATCCCGCATGATGACCCCGGCCCCGATGAAGCCTACGCCGTTGATGATGTTGGCGGCGATGTTCCCGGTTTCCAGCTTGACGGCCAGGATGGTGAAGACAGCGGATCCAACGCAGATGAGGATGAGGGTGCGCAAACCGGCAGCCTTATCACGGAACTCGCGCTCAAACCCCACAAGCCCGCCTGCGAGGAACGCGAACAGCAGTTTCAGTAGATCCTGGTAGTCCCAAGTCATAGCCATGTTCTCCTGACGGCCATGGTACATGCGGTTGTCGATGCCGTCCATCTCAAGATGGCGGCGCTGGCCCCCACACGACCCGGCCTTTCCTCTCGCCGAAGCCAGCGATGTATGATATGAAGTCCATTGCATGAGCGCGCGCAATAGAGAAGAGCAGGCCGCGGACTCGACCGTGCACGAGCGAATCAAGGAGCTCGAATGTCTGTATGCCATCGTGGAGATTGCCAGCAAGACAGCGGCCACGTTGCAGGAGGTGCTGCAGCGCATCGCGGACATGCTCCCCGCTGCATGGCGTCTTCCCGAGCACGCCCGGTCGAGGATCGTGCTGGACGGGCTTGAGATGCACGGAGGCGGCCGGCGCCTAACGGGAGGCGGCCGTCAGGAAGCCGCGATCGTCGTCCGCGGTGTAAGCCGAGGCGCGGTGGCGGTGGGATATCCACAGGCGCGCCTGCGGCGGTCTGGCAACGCTTTTCTGGACGAAGAGCAGCGGCTTCTGAACGAGGTAGCGCGGCAGATAGCGCGGATTGTCGAACGGAAGGAAGACCAGCAAGCGCACGAAGCGCTTCAGGAGCAACTGCGCCACGCCGATCGCCTGGCCACTGTTGGCCAACTGGCCTCGGGCGTGGCGCACGAGCTCAATGATCCCCTCGGCAGCATCCTCGGCTTCACGCAGCTGATCGAGAAGACGCCGCGCATGCCGCGCGCGGCACTTGCGGACATTGCCAAGGTCAAGGCCGCCGCGCTCCATGCACGCGATATCATCCGGAAGTTGATGGTCTTCGCGCGGCAGACTCCGCCCCAATACAGCTCGGTCGACCTCAACAGCGTCGTGGAAAAGAGCGCGGGGCTGTGGACGTGGCGGTGCGAGGATGCGGGGGTGAGGGTCGTGTACGAACTGGATGCCAAGCTCCCCTCCATCGTGGCTGACGAACGACAGATCCTGCAGCTGACCACCAACCTGGCGGTCAACGCGATGCAGGCCATGACGGAAGGCGGGTACCTGACCCTCGCAACGAGCCATGGCAAGGAGTGGGTCGAGTTATCGGTGAGCGATACCGGGGCGGGCATTCCGCCGGACATCCTGCCGCGCGTGTTCGATCCCTTCTTCACGACGAAGGACATCGACCAGGGCACCGGGCTCGGGTTGTCCGTGGTGCATGGGATTGTCACGGGGCATGGGGGGAATATCCGCGTGGATAGCAAGGTCGGCCGGGGAACCCGCATGCACGTGCGTCTCCCGATCCGCCCGCCCACGACCAAGAGCGCGGAAGGGGAAGGCTGATGACCAAGCGAAAGAAAGAACACATCCTGGTCGTGGACGACTCTCCGGATACGCTGGAGCTTCTCCAGCGGCAGTTGGGAGCGGCAGGCTATTCGGTCATCAGCGCTCCCGGCGTCGCGGAGGCCGTTCGGGCCCTCGAGAACGCCCGCGTGGATCTGGTGATTACAGACTTGCGGATGCCGAAAGTCAGCGGCATGGATCTGATCCGCCACATCCGCGCCAACTTCCGCGATGTCGCGGTCATCATGGTCACGGGCTTCGCGTCCATCCCCGGCGCGGTAGAGGCCATGCAGACCGGGGCACAGGAGTACCTAGCCAAGCCGTTCACGGAGGAGGAACTCCTGGGGGCTGTGGGCCGGGCTCTTGACGGGCCGCGGCTGCGGCGCAAAGGAAGCCTTCCGCAGGAGCGGCTGGCGCCATCGGAATGGGGGCTCCTGGGCGAGTCCGACGCGATGAAGGCGGTCTACCGGTCGATCTCCAAGGCGGCCGGGAGCAATGCCACCGTATTGATTTCGGGCGAGAGCGGAACGGGCAAGGAACTTGTGGCCCGTGCCATTCACTACCAAGGCACACGGCGTTCCGCGCCGTTTGTGCCGGTCAACTGCGGCGGTATTCCGGACGGGCTGCTCGAAAGCGAGTTGTTCGGGTACCGCAAGGGCGCGTTCACCGGCGCTCATGAATCGCGAACCGGCTTCTTCCAGGCCGCCGAGGGGGGAAGCATCTTCCTGGATGAAATCGCGGAGTTGGGCTTGCCCATGCAGGTCGCCTTGCTTCGGGTTCTTCAGGACAAGACGGTCTTCATGGTGGGTTCACGCCAGTCGAAGAAGGTGGACGTGCGCGTGCTGGCGGCGACCAATCGCGACCTCGACGAACTCGTTGCCCGCAGCCAGTTCCGGCGCGACCTCTACTATCGAATCCACGTCGTGCCGATTGAACTCCCGCCGTTACGTGATCGGGGCGACGACATTTTCCTGCTGATCCGGAAGTTTGCCGACCGGTTTGCCAAGGAATTGGGCAAGCCCACTCCCCAGTTCTCGGATCGCGCCCTGGCGGCGCTCCGTTCGTACCCCTGGCCGGGGAATGTCCGGGAGTTGGAAAACGTCATCCAGCGGCTTGTTCTGATGGCGGAAGCCAAGGTGATCGACACGCCCGATCTGCCCTCGCTCATGCGCTACTCCGCGCGCCCTGGCGGCGGTGTGGACCGCACCCTCGCGGAAGTCGAAACCGATTACCTCCAAGCTGTTCTGGCGAGCGTTCACGGTAACAAGAGCCGCGCCGCGGAGATCCTGGGTATAGACCGCAAGACATTGCGGGACAAGGTTCGACCCGGCCGCAAGCGCTAGGACATCGTCCGACCGATTCGGGCACTGGGGCGTTCGGCCCCATGTGGGGCGAAACTCCCCATCGTCGTCACGTTCGGTGCTTCTCCTGGCGATTTCCTCCGCATCCTTCTTCTTCAGCGCATCCAGCCCGCCTATAAGAGGTTACACAATATCGCTGCCAATACGTCCGTATTTCGTGCGAGTTGGCACGCGTCCTGCATATACAGACGCCGACTAGAACGAACGGAGTTGAGTTACGGAGGTGCGGCGGTGGGATCGAAGCTACAGATGAAGCGCTCTGGGGAACTGCTGAGAAAGGTCTTGCGGAGCCAGCGCGACTGCCGCCGCGCCTCCTTCAACGTGGACCGAATGCCCACGCTGGCGGGACTCTCGCTGGCGGGGTTGTTTGTGGATCGAGCGGGGCTCGACGCGTTTGTGGTGGGCGAATGCATAGTGAGCGAAGCGGAGGAGGTAAGACATGCGGTCGCGTAAGAATGCCCGGAGAGTCTGCTTTCGCGTTCGAGCCCCGTCCGACCAGGCCGTCTATGTGGCCGGCACCTTCAACGGCTGGAATTCGCGTCAGAACAGGCTGTGGCAGGGACCGTTCAGCAAAGGCATCCATACAACGCATTTGTCTCTTCGGCCCGGGCGTTACGAATACAAGTTCGTGTTCGGCGGGGACTGGTTCCCGGATCCCGAGAACCCGGACACCGTCCATGACGGTCATGGTTCCGTGAACAGCGTGCTCAGGGTGATGTGACTTAGTTGTCCGGTCGGCGAGGGCGCGACAGGCAGAGAACAGGGCAGAACAACGATAAGGCGTTCAAGACGGCCGTTGAGCTCTGCCGCTGCCCCACGCCGACCGGATCTGCAATGTGGGAATCCCCGCAAGAAGAGGAGTGAGATGATCATGACGAGGTTCGATGGAAGGGTAGTGATCACAGGCTTCGGTGTGGTGGCGCGGGCCACTCTACCGATGCTGTTGAAGCACGTGCGCGTGCCGTTGCACAACATCACGGTCATCGACTTCGCGGATCGCGAGGAAGCGCTCCGTCCCTGGATCGCGAAGGGGTTGCGCTTCGTTCGCGAGCGGGTCACGCCCACGAACCTGCCGCGGCTGTTGTCGACGTACGTGGGGCGAGGCGGGTTGATCATCGACCTCGCGTGGAGCATCGATTGCTTCGACATCCTGGAGTGGGCCCACAACAACGAAGTGCTCTATGTGAACGCCTCGCTGGAGTCTTGGGATACGGCCGGGGAGGACATGCACAAGTCAGCCCTTGATAAGTCGCTCTATGCCCGATACGAGCGACTGCTGCCGATCGCCGCCAAGTGGGCGCAGACGACCACGGCCGTGATCGATCACGGCGCCAATCCCGGTCTGGTTTCGCATTTTGTCAAGCGGGGCTTGCTGGATATCGGGGCGAAGGTCCTGAGGGAGAATCGGATGGCACGTACGCGTGCCCGCCGGATCGAACGTTTCCTGGAGGAAGAGTCGTTTCCCGAGTTGGCCCGCGAACTGGGCGTGAAGGTGATTCACTGCAGCGAGTGGGACACGCAGCGCGGTGGAAGACCGAAGCGGCCCGACGAATTCGTCGGCACGTGGAGCATTGAAGGCATGTGGGAGGAGTCCATTTCACCCAGTGAACTGGGCTGGGGCACGCACGAGAAACACCTGCCGCCGTTCTGCACGGTGCCAAAGACGGGGCCGGCAAATCAGATCGTCCTGGCCCAGATGGGCTTGAATACGTGGGTCCGCTCTTGGGTGCCTAACCAGGAAATCGTGGGCATGGTCGTCACGCACGGAGAATCCTTCGGGCTTTCGCACGCGCTGACAGTGCGCCAGGACGGACGGGTGCTCTATCGGCCTACGGTCCACTATGCCTATATGCCGTGCAACGACGGGATCGTCTCCCTGCACGAACTACGCTGCAGGAACTATGAGTTGCATCCCCGGCAACGCATTCTGACCGACGAAATCGCGGAGGGGATGGATCTTGTGGGAGCCCTGATCATGGGGCACCGGTTTCAGTCTTGGTGGACGGGCAGTATCCTGAGCATCGAGGCGGCGCGGAAGAAGGTGCCGCACGTGAACGCCACGGCCGTGCAAGTGGCGGCGGGGGTTCTGGCGGCGGTGCTGTGGGTGCTGCGGAACCCCCGCCGGGGCGTGTGCTTCCCCGAGGACCTCCCCCATGAGGAGATCCTGCGTCATGCCCGGCCCTACTTGGGCCGCGTGGTATCGCAGGCGTCCGATTGGACGCCGCTGCGTCGGCATCGGGTGTATTTCAGCGAGAACCCGGATGCCCAACCGGATCACAGCGATCCGTGGCAATTCAGGAATTTCCTTTTCCGACCGTGAGGACAACATGGGACGACTGCACGAAACAAAGAACGACCTGTTGAGCACCCTGACCGAAGGCCGGCGGCATGTAATGAGGGCATCATCATGAACATCTCGGACATCGTTCTGGTCTTGGTCGCGGTGGGCATAACGGTGGTGGCTCTTGCCGTGCAACTGTACAAGGTCCCCCGCAGCAGGGACAGGTTGGTTGAGGAGCTGCTGGAAATGCTCCACGAACCGGACGCCGCCCCGGGGGCAACGCTCGCCTCTGTGCCGCTGGGTAATCTTGCCGAGAGCTTGTTCAGGCATTTCGCGCAATCCGGGCTCTCGCGTCAGATTGTCGAATCGCTGGCTTCCCACGACGCCGGCATCGACGAAGCCAAGGTGGCCGAGACGCTGAATGCGCGTGTGATCGAGGACGGATCTTGGGCTCTCCCGGCAAGCGCCATCAGGAAGGTGGTCATGATCCTGATGGGCTCCGACCTCGTGGCGATGAGGAAAGGGCAACTTCGCCTTACGGAGTCGGGGCAGCAATTGCACAGGCTTCTTCAGGACCACTGCCCGGCCATGATGAGAAACCACCATTCCGCATAAGGAAAGGAAACAAACGATGAACAGCCAAAGCATTGTAATGACGACTTCGGATCACGCCGATCTGGACGAGTTGATCCGCGCAAACGGCAGACGGAGCGGTCTGCTGGACGGGCCGGCCTTGAGCCGCCTGGCCGGAGAACTTGCCCGGGCCAGCCTGGTGAGCCCCGAGGAACTGCCGCCGGATGTCGTGACCATGGGTACGGTGGTGAAAGCGCGGGATATGGATACGCGCGAACGCATGCAACTGGCGGTTGTCTGGCCGGAAGATGCCAACCCGCAGGAAGGGTGCATCAACGTCCTGGCACCGCTCGGGATGGCGCTGCTCGGTGCACGCGTGGGTGATGAGATCGAGTGGCCCGTGCCGCAGGGCAAACGGCGGTTGCGTGTCGACGCGGTGGTCTTTCAACCCAAGGCCGTTTCCCTGGTAGCGTCCGGGGCCGGGGGCGCCTGATGAATGGGGCCGTCACGCGGAGGTTCGAGAGATGAGACGCGGAACGACTGAACACGGTGTGAAGCAGGATTCGTTGAAGGAATCCTGGATCGTCGCGTGGGTATCGCAGAAGCGCGATGAGGCGATCGTGCAGTGGTATGCCGATCTCATCGGCGGGCACAACAACTTCCGTGTGCGCGTGGTCCGCGAGGACTCGGAAGCGGCGGGAGACGCGATCCAGAAACTGCGCGAGCTCGCTGCAGCCGGATCGCTTGGCTTCCTCATCGTTCCTCTGACGACAGAGGGGCCGCGCGTGAAGGAGCTGTTCGAGTTCGTCGCGGAGTTCGATGTGCCCGCCCTGTTCGTGCGCCAGGCGCCCGGATGCAGGATACGTCGTGTTCTCGTGGCTTCGGCCGGCGGTCCGCACACGCTGCAGCAGCTGTGGATCGCGCGGGAGATCGGCGCGACGTTGAACGTTCCCATCAGCGGCGTTCGCCTCGTGGGGGCGGAGGACCATACTGATGTGCTGTGGTCCTCGCCGCCGACCGGCGACGCCCTCATGGAGAACTGGACGCCGCGGATTCTGGGCGTGAAGGGGGAGGATCGTCGGCTGATCTCGGATCATTTCGCCCAGGGTATCGCGGCCTGCGTGCGACCGGGAGACCTGCTGGTGATGGGCGCGCCGAGTTCGCTCTATGCAGGGCGGATCGGTGAATCCATGCCGGCACTCGTGGCGCGCCAGACGAAAGCGCCGTTTATCGTGATGAAGTCCAAGCGCGCCGAATCCGTGACGCTACGCGGCTTATTGTGGGGCCGCCTGGTCCTGCCGGACCTTCGTCCGGCCAGCAAGGAGGCGGCCATCGCCGCCTTGGTCGAGGCGCTTGTCCGACACAACCAGGCGCCCCGGGCATGCAAGGAGAACCTTGTGCGACGGGCTCTGCGTCGCGAGCGGGTCGCATCGACGGCTGTAGGGTGCGAGACGGCGTTTCCCCACGTGCGGTTGCCGGGTTTCCACGGCGTTGCCGTCAGCCTGGCCATCTGTCCGGAGGGTGTTGATTTCGGCGGCGACGACGGACGCAGGACCAAGTTCGTCTATCTCCTGATCAGTTCGGAGGGGTTCTGCGACGAGCACCTCGCGGTCGTGGCCAGGATAGCCCGGCGTATGGTGCGCGACGAGATCAGACAAGCACTGTTGGGGTGCGCGACAGCCTCAGAAGTCCTTGATGTGCTCGAACCCCGCTTGGTCGCGGCGGGGGTCGGCGGGGGTGTCGCGTAGGAGGCATCCATGCGCAGCGACAAAGGAACAGAGAACAAGCGGGAAAGAGCTCAGGAGATGGGTGCCGTCTGCAGAGGGCTATGCGCGGGGCCGGAAGGCCAGGAACTCGAGTCCCATCTGCGTCAGCAGCAGAGACTCGCGACCCTCGGACTGTTGATCAGCGGCATCGCCCACGAAGTCAACAACCCTCTTACAACCGTCATGAACTACGCTCAGAGCATCATCGAGAGTGCGCCGGCGAACAGCCCCATATATTCGTTCGCCAGGGAGATACTCGGCAGCGCATCCTGGATAGCTGCCCTGATGAGGAACATGCTCGGTTTCGTTCGCGAAGGCCCGAGGAAGTACGATCCCGCGCGCATGATCGACATCGTGAACGCCACTTTGTCGCTCGTTCATCCCCTGCTAAGCCGAAGTCAGGTGGAGATCGTGGTCAGCATTCCGCCGAACCTGCCTGCGGTCTTGTGCCGGAGCCAGGAGATTCAGCAGGTGCTGATAAATCTACTGACAAACTCGTGCGATGCGGTTGAGGCGCGGTATCCGTCGCCCGATCCAAACAAGATCGTCTCTCTCAGCCTGCAGGTGGTTTCGGGTGACGGAAGGGCTTGGGTGCGCACCACGGTTGAGGATCGTGGCGTTGGAATCGCGCCCGAAGTCCAGGCCCGGATATTCGAACCGCTCTTTACCGGCAAAGCGGAGACCGGGGGCACGGGTCTAGGTCTGTGGATCTGCCAGAGGATCGCGACGAGCCACGAAGGCAGTCTATCGGTCGAGAGCGAGGCCGGGCAATTCACACGGTTTCACCTTGACCTTCCGGTAGATGGCGAGGTCCACGAGCGCCAGATCCGATTGCTCGAGCAGCCGGAATCGGACGACGCATGCGACGGTCCGAAGCCCGCTGCCGGTCGGGCGCCCGAGGCAGGGCGGAAGACAGACGAAGGGAGGGCTGTGTCATGAGGCTACGATGGCTGATCTACATGCTGAACAAGAGACGTGCCCGGTTCGTCCCGTGGGATGTGCTCGTGCCCGAGCCTGAGGGCCGCACGGATACTGAGCATCCGC
>DAISJM010000047.1:0-27233 GCA_036821485.1 Verrucomicrobiota bacterium
CCTCCTGTTTGGGCGCAAACTTCAAGAAAAGAGCGCACTTCAAATTCCTAGGGTGGCACCAAGTTGAATGCTCCGTTTTGTTTTGTGTCGTCAAGATTCATGGCCAGGACCGCGCTCGCAGCGACTGGAGCTCATACAGGACCACCATGCACCTTTTTCATGCACGGAGAGCGGCGGGCGTGTGCATATTTGTATGGCAACTTGGAATTCCGTGCTCATCGCAGATTTGTCCAATCCACCCTCTGGATTGCGTCGGCCCGCGGCTGCCGCCACTGCCACGAGTGATATATGGACCACCTCGATGCGGCCCGCCTGCTGCGCCCCGATAAGGCGGGCAACTACAAGGTGATCCCTTTGGACCTGTCGCGCCTATTCGGCGCAGCCGACATGTCGGTCAACGTTGGCGTGATGGCCGGGGATATTCTCTTTGTGCCGTCACAGCAGCAGGTGTCGCGTGGCCAAGTGTATCTCCTTGGCGCGGTGGCCAAACCGGGCTCGGTTCCGCTGCCTATGGACGAGAGCATGACGGTCAGCAAGATCATCCTGCAGTCCGGCGGGTTCGATAAATTTGCCAATGACAGTAAAGTTCGGCTGATGCGGACGGCACCGGATGGTTCGCGCCAGTCGCTGATTGTCGATGTGGGGCGAATTCTCAAAGTGGGCGCTTTTGAAGAGGATATCCCGGTGAAGAACGGGGATGTCATTGTCGTGCCGGAGAAGGTGCTGGGTTTCTGATCATGACGAATTTCATGCCGCCAAGCGCACAGCAGAGGCCGATTGCCCCGTCTGCCGGGGCCGGCAAGAAGTCTTTCGATATCGTACTGATCAAGCAGTACTTTCACATCATTGTTAAACGTATCTGGCTGGTAGCTCTTTGTTTCGTCATCTCGCTGGCTGTCATGGTGGTGATGGTGGTGCAGCAGGAGCCGACGTATCGCTGCTCGGCTTCCCTCCTGCTGAGCCGCGGGCTGCCGGTGCCGGCGCGGCTTATGCCGACGGAGACCGAACTGCAGGGCGAATATGTGACCACGCAGCAGTTGATTATTCAGAGCAGCCTGATGTTTGCCCGGGCGCGGGAGCGTCTCAACCGTCCAGCCGAGGAAATCGAAAAGAACATCACCAGTATCTCTGTCTATCCGGTTGGCAAGACGGCGTTCATGATCATTCAGGTGGAGAGTCGCGACCCGGTGATTGGCGCCGAGATGGCCAATGCCTTGGCCGAGGAGTACCTGGATTTCAAGGCCGAAGAGCGGATGGATACGTCGCAGGCTACCGTGGTAAGCCTGACGCAGCAGGCGAACCGCCTGCACGATGAGCTCCAGAAGGCGGAAGATCGGACCTTGGCATTCGCCCGAGAGAACAGCGTAATAGCCATTCAGGATCGCGGCAATATTGCGGCCAATCATCTGGCGAGTCTGGCTGAGCAGGCTGCGCAGTACAGGACGGAGCGGATGTTTCTCGAGGCGCAGCAGCCATTATTGGCGCAGGCTTCCGATGAGGCCGTACTGGCGACGCTGATGGGACCCTCCACGCCGATGCTCGGCGGCATGAACTCCTCGATAGCGGGTCTTCCACAGGGGTCGAATGTAACTCGTACTGCGATGGCTCCACAGGGTTCGGCAGGGCTCATCGAATACGGGCTTGTGCAGCGTGCCGGGTGGGAGGAACTGCGACGACAGAAATCGGAGTTGGAATCGCAGCTCGTTGAGTATCGCAAGCGATATCGCGATGCTCATCCGTCGATTCAGAAGACCCTGGTGGATATTCAGGACAACGAACGGGCCATCGCTGTGGAAATGCAGTTTGCGCTTCGGCAGTTCTACTCCCAGCTCGAGTCGCTCTCTATCCGCGAACAGGCGGCCAAGCGTGTGGAACAGGAGTGGGAAGAGGAAGCCTTGGAGGTTTCCCGGAAGGCTCAGGAGTATAGGAATATCCAGCGCAACATTGAGCGACTTCAGGGATTGTACGATCTTGTTTTCAACCGGCTGAAGGAAATCGACATCTCCGTCGGTATCGAGCCCGAATCGGTTCGTATCATGGAACGCGCACAGCCGTCCTACACACCGATCACTCCGCGCAAGCTGCAGAGCATCTTCATGGCGGCGCTGATCGGTCTTGGCATCGGGTTGGGCTTGGTCTTCGGGCTGGAGTACATTGACGATTCGATCCGATATCCCGAAGAGGTAACGCAAGGACTCGGGCTGCCGTTCTTCGGACTGGTGCCCTCAGCCAACTGGGATCCGGAAGATCTGCGCACGCATCTGTTGGCAAATATCGACCAGAAGAGCGGGTTGGCGGAGGCCTATCGAAACATCCGTTCGTCCCTATTGTTCTCAGGCGCCGAGGATAGCGTGCGGACGTTGGCCATGACGTCGGCTGTGCCCAAGGAAGGCAAGACGACCACAAGCATCAATCTGTCGGTGTGTCTGGCGCAGGCAGGATCGCGCGTGCTCATCGTCGATGCAGACTTGCGCCGAGGCGAAGTGCACAAGTTCTTTGGTCTCGAGGGTGGCCGGGGTCTCTCCGACATTCTTACCGGTCAGGCCAAGCCCGAGGCAGTGATTCAGCGTACGGGGCTGCCGAATCTTGACTTGGTGGCGACGGGGCCCTTCCCGCCCAATCCTGCGGAGATTGTTTTGCGTCATGAGTTCGTCTCGTTCGTGGAGTACGCGAAGCGGACCTATGACCGCATTGTCTTCGACTGTCCGCCGGTGCTGGCGGTTTCGGAAGCGGGCATTCTGGCTTCGTTGGTGGACGGGTGTCTGCTTGTCGTATGGGCGGGGCAGACATCGCGGAAGCTGTCGCAACTGGCGGCTCAGACGCTTCGTGAGCGCGGCGCCAATATCCTTGGCGTTGTTCTGAACAATCTCGATTTTGGTCGGGTGGGCTATTACTACTACTCCACCTACTACGGCTACTACGACTACGACAACCTGTATGACAAGAAACCCGCAGCCGGGCCGTAACCACGGCTCAGGGAGTGGGGTAGACTGTTGTACGAGAGGCATGATGCATGATTTTCGGTCGCCATATAGCAGTCTCGCCCCGGCGCGTGGTACTCATGCTGCTGGATGCCTCGTGTGTCGCGGTGTCGATTGTGTTGTCCTCGGTCATCCGTCTCTCGCCGCGTGAGGGGTGGGCCTACGTGCTGGAGCATATTCCCTCGCTTGGGGGATCGTTGCTGATTTTGCTCGTCGTATTCTACGCGGGCGGCATGTATGAGCCACAGGCGTTGAAGAGGAAGCGCGGCACGCTCCTTCTCCCGCTGGTCACCACGGCCATCAGCCTGATGATCATTGTGCTCGTCTTCTACGCACGGTTTCGTCTGCACATTGGCCGCGGCATCCTCCTGCTCGCGGGGTTGTTTGTGTTCCTGCTCGTCTGCTTTACGCGCTATCTCTACAAAGTGGCGGTGGGATTCGGATTCCTCTCCAAGAACGTGCTCGTGGTGGGTGAGGGGCAAGAGGCCGGCAATGTCATCCGTCTGCTGGCTCAGTCGCCCGACTCAGGATTTCGCGTATTCGGCATCGTATCCTGCAACAAGTCGCATGCGGGTGAGTTTATCGAGGGCATTCCCGTGCTGGGGCACATCAGCCGGTTACGCGAGTTTGCGGACGTCTACTCGATCGAAACCATCATTGTGGCTGCGTCGTTGGCAAGGGAACACACGCTTTTCCGCGTACTGCGCCCCCTGCGCTACACGGGCATCGGTATTCTCGACTACGTGGCGCTTTACGAGGAGCTGGCACAGGAGATCCCGCTCGATCACATCGACGATGAGTGGTTGATGAACGCGGCGATGAACAGCTCCGTGATTCACATTCGCAAGATCAAACGGGTGATGGATCTGGCCGTCGCCGTTGCGGGGTTGGTGCTGTCGGCGCCGATCAGCTTGGTTGCGGCGCTGGCTGTCCGGCTGGATTCCCCGGGCCCGATTCTCTATCGGCAGCGGCGTGCGGGGCTGGACGGGACGCCGTATACCCTGCTGAAGTTTCGTACCATGCGCGCGGATGCCGAAGCCCAGTCGGGCGCGGTATGGGCGGGCCGATTTGACCGTCGGGTTACCCGGGTGGGCAAGTTCCTGCGCAAGTGGCGCGTGGACGAGATTCCGCAGTTGGTCAACGTGCTGCGCGGGGAGATGAGTCTTGTGGGCCCGCGGCCGGAGCGGCCGGAGTTTGTCGACACCTTGGCCGGTGCGATTCCGTTCTACAAGGAGCGGCTCCTTGTGCATCCGGGCATTACGGGTTGGGCGCAGGTCAAGTACCCGTACGCCGCGAGCATCGAAGCGGCCCGGCGCAAACTGCAGTATGACCTCTACTACATTAAGCACATGAGCTTCTTCCTCGATTCCCTGATTCTCCTCCGCACGTTCCGCACGATCATTGATGGTCTGCGGCACAGTGAGGAACTTGAGGCGGAGGAGCCTGCTCCAGCCGGCAACGTTGTCCCCTTGGCCGCATCGCCTGATTCTTCAGCCGCCACGGGCACCCACACGGGCTGAGTTTCTCCTTCTCCCTCTTACTCGTGCTCTTAATCGTGCTCGTAATCGTAATCTCTAGAGAACTCCTTCCTTCACCGCTGATTTCGCGGATAGCACGGATGAGGAGAGCCCACGAAAGGCACGAAAAGGGAAGGGGATATCTTTCACGCAAAGACGCAAAGACGCAAAGGCGCGAAGAAGAGTTTAACCGCGAATGAACGCGAATGGGCGCCAAGGGAACTGGAGGGGGGCTGTTCGTTGGGCAGGTTGACGGCGTCGCAGAGCTCCGCCCTCCACAGGACCGGGCTGATATGTTGGAGGGTCGAGCTCTGCGAGACCGTTTACCACCGAAGGGCGTTCATCACGCCGGCATAGGGCCAGTCTTCGGCTGCCGAGACCAATCCGGCGCGCACAGGGTTCTGGCGCACATACTCCCATTTCTCTGCGTAGCTCTCTCCTCGTCGCAACTGTGTATCCCAAAACTCTCTTTGCCAGATTGGCTTCTCTGCCGGGCGCGGCCAGCGACGAGTTGCGCAATTCCGCCAGAAACCGATCCAGTCTCTTAACCGACATTCGCGATTAGCAGGCGAGCAGAATAGGTGCACATGATCAGGCATGATCACGTAGCGACCGACCAGCCAGCGGTCTGCCAACCCCCAGGCTTCCCGCAACAATTGATGCACATGCATGTCGGCCAACAAGGGCCGCTTGTCCCTCACGCATATTGTAAGAAAGACGATCGTCGGCTGATTCACGCGGATCAATGGAGATGGGTGTGCCGGACGTTTGCGTTGAGGTAACGGGGCGATGTTGTGCATTGTCGGAAAATACATAAGGCCATCTGGAGGGTCGAGCTCTGCGAGACCGTTTCTTTGGTCGGCGTCGCAGAGCTCCGCCCTCCACAGGATGTACGCATCATTGCATTGTGATATATGCTTCGATATGCTGGCGCCACCTGATGATCGGGCCTATGGTGCAGAATTACGCCTCCAGGGAGTCGCTGGTCATGCCGCCCCCCGGGCGGCTTTGGTCCGTTGTCCACACCCGCCCCCGCTGTGAGAAGAAGATCGCGGATTTTTGTGTCCGCGGGGGCTTGCCCGTATATCTGCCGCTGCGCAAGAAGGTCCATCATTACGGTACGCGTGAACGATCCTTCTGGTCGCCCCTCTTCCCCGGTTACACCTTCTGTGTGGTATCGCCCACGGAGCAGTCCGCTCTTCGACAGAACCGGCATGTGGCCAACCTTCTGGATGTGGTGGATCAGAAGACTCTGGTGGATCAGCTTCGTCAGATTCATCAGGCGTTGGAGATCGGCGACGTGGTGGAAGTGATGCCCTATCTTGAGGCTGGGAAACGCGTTCGCGTGGTGGGTGGCGCGTTCAAGGGTTTCGAGGGTTTCGTGGTGCGGGTCAAGGGCCGGACGCGCGTCATCATCAATGTGGATATGATCCGGCAGTCCGTCGCCGTGGAGGTCGATACAGCCTATTTGAACCCGGCATGAAAGCGATCTGCACAGGAATCAAAGTTGTCTCGCCCTCCGTAGCTTTATGCGAAGGAGGGTCCGTCGCCGTGGAAGTCGATACAGCCTATCTGAACCCGGCATGAGCATGATGCGATGGATCAAACAAACGCTGTTGCGGTTTCTGCCTGCGGGGTTGGTTCACGCCCTTCGACGGGCCTATTATCCCGGCGTGGTGGCGAGGTTCGACGAGAGTCGCTGGCCCTTGTCGCGAGTGGCGCGGCTGCTCATCAAGCCCGGCGATCGCGTGGTGGATGCGGGGGCGAACATCGGCTATGTGACGGCCATGCTGGCCCGATGGGTTGGAAGTGCAGGGCAGGTTTTCAGCTTCGAGCCGGTCCCGGAAACGTATGACTTTCTCCGGCACAACATCACGTCCCTGCACTTGGCCCAAGTGAAGCTCTTCAACTGCGCGCTGTCGGCCGAGGATGGTGAGGCGGTCATGAGCGTGCCGCTCTATGAGGCGGGCTATGAAAATCCCTATGAGGCCCGGATCATGGGCGGGGCGGGTCCTGCAGCAATAGATGGGCGAAGGGTCCGTGTGGCCGTGCGGCAGCTCGACTCTGCGTTGAAGGAAATGGAGGAGCCGATCACGTTTCTGAAGATCGATGTGGAGGGGCATGAATTGGAGCTCCTGCGGGGTGCGAATACGCTGATCGAGAAATGGCATCCGGCGATGGTCATCGAGATTGGCGAGGATCCGGTTCGCGCCCGCGAGACGGCCGTATTGCTGAAGAAGAAAGGCTATTCGGTCTTCCGTTGGGTCGAAGAGAAACTGAGGCCTGTTGAGGCAGATGACGATTTTCACGATGACTGTTTCTTCCTGACCGCGGATCAATACACGACTTGCCGGAGAGGGCTTGAGGGCACAGCTCTCGCAGGGTGACTGGACGATTCTGAGCGACGCGGTCCCGTGGTCGCTTGGCAGGTGCGTGGCGCATCATTTCAGCATTTGTAAGATGTTGTAAAACAACATATTACAGCAACGACTTCAACAGGTTGTGAAAGGGCTGAACGTGGTTGACACAGACGGGTATTATTGAGAACGTTTAGAACAATCTAAACGCAGAAGCGTTTATGGACCCTATTCATCCAGCCAAATGGGAGATGGTCGAGGCGGGTGGGCGCACGGCGCAGTCCTTTGGTTTGAACCGGCTTTTCGGCCAGATCTACATCCTTCTTTATCTTTCCGGCGATCCCCTCAGTCTCGACGCCATTGCGGAACAGCTCGGCGTCAGCAAGGCGAGCGTCAGTATTGCCTGTCGCCAGCTTGAGAGTTGGGGTGCAGTGCATCGGACATGGGTGAAGGGCGACCGCAGGGATTACTACCTGGCGGAGACGGACTTCAACCGCATTTTGGGGAATGGTCTGTTGACTTCGGTGACCAAGAAGCTCGACTCGGCGAAGATTCAGATAGAGCGAAGTCTGGCTTTACTGGAGAGCAGTGGCGGGAATGGGGATGAGACGAAGATTCTGAGGGAGCGCCTCAAGCAAGCCGAGGCCTATCGATCGAGAGTCTCTGGTCTTCTCAACAATCCCTTGGTGCGGAAGTTGTTGTAGCGGCTGTTGGGTGGGTTTGTGGCGGACGATTTGTGGCCGTAGGCAGGGAAAAGAGTAGCAGGTGCGGGAAGTTCCTCCCCGGAACTGACGGGGGCGAAGCCTACCCGCGTCTTACGGCGTGAGGCGCGGGCAGGCTTCGGGTGATTGGAGATTAGTGATTGGTTATTGGGGGATGTGGACGTGGCCGATTTCAGGACTTTTCGGGATTTGGATTGCTGGCGAGTTTGTCGCGAATTGAGCGAGTTTGTCGCAAAACGAGTGGTGCCCGTTTTGCCTGGAGATGAGAAGTATCGTTTGAGCGATCAGATCACGCGCGCCGCAAGATCAACAACGGCGAATATTGCGGAAGGCTATGGGAGATTCCATTACTTGGACAATGCCAAGTTCTGCTGCAATGCCCGTGGTTCGGCCTATGAGGTTCTGGATCACCTGATCACAGCCCAGGCTGACAGAATGATTTCCGACGAGCTATTCCGTAAAGGGGAGCAACTGGTTGAGCAGTCCGTGCGACTCCTCAACGGTTATATCAGTTACCTCCAAAAGGCCTCGAGGGGCTCCTCGGTTCGTGAAACAGTGGGTGAATACACGGCCTCTGATTCCAGCTTTTCCTCCCCTTTAATGATGAATAACGAATCTCCAATCTCCGACTTCCCCCAATCTCAAATAACCAATAACTGATCTCAAATCCCCGATAACTGATCACTATGTCGATATGGGCCTTCAGATTCCTGCTCTGGTACATCTGCATTCTGATGGTGCAGCCACAGAATCGGTTCACCTTCTTGTATCCGCTGCACATTGCCGACTTGTGTGTGATGGGCGCCGTCGGGTTCCACATTATGTCGGCCTTGTCCGAAGGGCGTTCGCTGTTGCGGATGGGACCGGCAACGATCACAGCGTTGGTTTTGATCGTGGCCTCCATCATGTCGCTATGGGTGGGGCCGCTTCAGGCGTCTTCGGAATGGAGCGATACGACGGATATCGTGGTGAAGAACTGCCTGGTGCTGATTCTGATCGAGGCCATGGCGTACTCGATCGACCGTGTCTGGGCGGTGCAGGCGACCATCATGCTGGCTTCTCTCTGGTGGGTGAAGGGTGGGCTACGTCTTTCGGCGTCGGGAGCGACTTTTGCAGGTGACCGGCTCATGGGGCCGGCCGTAGGGTTGGTGGAGAACCCCAACGGGTTTGCCTATATGATGTGCGTGTTGATTCCGCTCTACCTCTATTTCTATCAGCAGGCGCGGGTGCGGTATTTGCGGGGCCTGTTTTTGGCGACGGCCTTGGCAGCCATCTATATCGTATTTCAGACGGGGAGCCGCACGGGCATGCTGATCTTGATTTCCATGGGCTTCCTCCTCGTGCCGAAGTATGCAGCGAAGTACAAGACCACTTTCATTATCGGCGGCGTGGCCATCTTCTTCCTGCTCGGTGCTGTCGGCGGCATGAACATGCAGCGTTTCAAGTCCATTCCTCAATCCATCAAGTCATTCCTCGGCGGAAAGGAGGAGGTCAAGACGGATGACGAGATGAACCAGGATGAACAAAGCGCGCAAGAGCGCCGCCTCAAGAACCGTGATACTTGGGCGTTGATCAAGGAGTACCCGGTCTTCGGTGTGGGCATCAATGCGGATGAGTCGAAGTATGCCCGCCAGTTTCCGATGGCCACAGGGCAGGTGCATTGCGAGATCCTGATGGCCGGACGCTGGATGGGTATGATCGGTATGGCGCTCTATGTGATCCCTCTCTATATCCTTCTGATGAGCGGCATACGTGTGCAGCGTGAGGCGAAATGGACATGGCCGGCGTTGGCCGACATGGGGTGGACCTTCCGGATGCAAATGATGGTGTTCGTCGTGGGCGGGGCCTTCTCGCCGTTGCCTTGGAATGCACCGATGATGATTCTGGTGGGCGCGGCCTCGGCCCTGTGGGGCAACCTGCGCGCCTCGAACGAGACGGGCGCCGTGCTGACCAGTTATATGTTGCCGGAGCCGTTTGTCCGATATGAAGATGTGAGCGCGACATGAGTTCCCCAGATACAACACCATTGTCCGCGAGTTCTACGGTGGAGATTCGAGCCTACAAAGGACTGGTTCCTCTGGGGCTGCGCGAGCTATGGAACTATCGCGATTTGATTTACTTTTTTCTGTGGCGGGATATCAAGGGCCGCTATCGCCAGATGGCGCTTGGTCCTCTTTGGATCATCATTCACCCCTTGTTGAACATGTTCATCTTCACGTTGATTTTCGGGATGGTGGCAAAATTGCCTTCCGATGGGATCCCGTATCCGATCTTTAACTACGCGGCGTTGCTGCCGTGGGGTTTCTTTGGCGGTGCGCTTTTCGCGGCGGCAAACAGTTTGCTGTCCTATCGCAATCTGATTTCCAAGGTATACTTCCCCCGTCTTGTGGCTCCGGTGGTCGGGGTACTTTCCGGGCTTGTTGATCTGGGCATATCATTTCTGGTTTTTCTCGGCATGATGTGGTGGTACGGATTCCCCCTGACCTTGGCGGTCCTGTGGCTTCCCGTGTACCTGTTGCTGGCGGCCATGACGGCCCTTGCGGTCGGTCTCTGGATGGCGTCGTGGATTGTACACTTCCACGATGTGGCCGACATGCTTTCCTACGCGGTCAAATTCTGGATGTATGCGACACCTATCGTATACGCCACAAGCATGATTCCTGTACGTTGGCAAGCCGTGTACCGCCTGAATCCCATGACGAATGTGGTGGAAGGTTTCCGCTGGGCGTTGTGCGGTGCGGGGGACCCCTCATTCAAGATGCTGGGGATTTCGTTCCTGGTGGTGACCCCGATCCTGATTTCCGGTGCGTACTACTTCCGCAAAACGGAACGGTCAATCGTAGACATCGCATGAGGACGAAGATGGGAGCCACGAAACACACGAAAGACACGAAGATGAACTGCGGGGCGAATGTTTTTCCCTCCCGTTCGTGTGATTCGTGTATTTCGCGGCTATTCTCGAGTTTGTTATGAGCAACGACGTTGTCATTTCTGTTGAGGGACTCGGCAAACGATACCGGATCGGTGTCGCGCAGAAGCGTGCGCAGAACCTGCGCGAAGCGTTGAAGCGCTTGCCCCTTGCCCCTTTCCGCTATCTCCAGACTCGTCTTCGCGGACCGTCGGAAGCGGAGATCCTGTGGGCGTTGAAGGACGTGTCCTTCGAGGTGAAGCGGGGTGAAGTGCTGGGGGTCATCGGCCGGAATGGAGCGGGGAAATCCACACTGCTCAAGATATTGTCCCGCATCACCGATCCAACCGAAGGGCGCGCGCTGATTCACGGCCGGGTGAACTCCCTGCTTGAGGTGGGGACGGGCTTTCACGGCGAATTGTCCGGACGCGAAAACATCTTCATGAACGCGGCGATGCACGGCATGAAGCGGCGCGAGATCGTGGCCAAGATGGATGAGATCATCGCCTTCGCCGAGGTGGAGAAGTTCATCGACACGCCGGTCAAGTTCTACTCCAGCGGCATGTATGTGCGGCTAGCATTTGCTGTGGCGGCACACTTGGAACCCGACATCCTGATCGTGGACGAAGTGCTTGCCGTGGGCGACGCGGAGTTCCAGAAGAAATGCATGGGCAAAATGGGCGACGTAGCCAAACATGGCCGCACAGTTCTTTTTGTAAGTCACAACATGTTGGCGGTGAATGAGATGTGCAGCAGATGCCTCTTGTTTGGCCACGGACGATTGACTATGGATGCTGAACCGAGCGCCGTGGTTGCCAAGTATCTGGCAGGCGAACGAAAATTTGATGGGGTTACGCAATGGCAGACCCCGGAGGAGGCACCGGGCAATCACCAAGTTCGCTTGAAGGCCGTTCGAATCTTGTCGGATGGAATCGCGACCGGAACACCTTGCGTGGATCGCGAGATCGACGTTGAGATAGATTACTGGAATCTTGAGAACGGCGGCCGACGGCTGGTGTCTATCTGGCTGATTAACGCCATGGGGCAGGCGATCTTTACGAGCGGGAACACGAAGGCCGCATCGCTGGAGCCGGACCCGTGGGTGGAGAGGCCCTACCCCAAGGGCCTTTTTCGCACACGATGTCGCATCCCGGCGTTTCTCTTCAATCCGGGACAACACAGCATCGATCTCTATCTGAACGGTCGCGGTGCCAAGGATATCATTATTCTTGAGAAGAGCGTAGTGTCTTTTCAGGTTGAAGAATCGGAGCGCATGAGGACAGAGTACTTTGGAGAGTGGATTGGGGCGGTCCGTCCGCTGCTGAAGTGGGAGACGGAGCAAATCGGAGACCAAGTGTCATGAGTGATGTCGGCACCTATGAGCAGCTTTTCCAGCGGGCCCTGCGGATTCGCATGGTGGAGGAGAAGATCATTGAGCTTTATCCGAGCGACAAGATACAGAGTCCCGTGCATCTTTCGATCGGACAGGAAGCTGTGGCTGTGGGCGTCTGCGAATCCTTGCGGTCCACGGACCTGCTCTTCGGCTCATATCGCAGCCATGCGTTCTATCTGGCCAAGGGCGGTGACCTGAAGCAGTTCTTTGCCGAACTATATGGCAAGGTGACCGGCTGCTGCCGTGGCAAAGGTGGGTCTATGCACATGGCAGCGCCCGAGGTCGGTTTCATGGGCACATCGGCGGTGGTGGCCAGCACAATCTCTCACGCTGTGGGCGCGGCGCTTGCCGCGAAGCAACTCGGCAAGGATCAACTGAGTGTCGCTGTCTTCGGTGACGGAGCCACCGATGAGGGCGTCTATCACGAGTCGCTCAACTTTGCTTCACTGAAGAAGGTCCCGGTCGTATTTGTCTGCGAGAACAACGGGTTGGCAGTGCACTCCCGCACGCAGGAACGACAGGCCTACAACATTATCGAGCATGCCCGGACCTATGGGTTGCCCACGGTGGCCATAGCGGAAGGACATGATTTTGCGAAGATCGGACAGGTCTTCTCGGAAGTTGTGAAGTGTGTGCGGCGTGAACGGACGCCGCAGTTCGTCGAGATCGCGACCTATCGATATCGCGAGCACGTTGGGCCGGGCGAGGATTTCCAGGCCGGTTACCGTTCCCGTGCGGAGTTGGAGTCGTGGACGAGCCGGGATCCGCTGATTCTGCGTCGTGACCTGCTGGAGAAGTTCCGCCCCGGTATTGCGAAGGAGATCGACGATGCCGTTGCCTTCGCGGAAAGCAGCCCGTGGCCGGGCAGAGAGGAGCTGCTGAGTCATGTCATCTGAAAAGGCTCTGAAGAACGGTCCCGTGCAGCATATGGACCTTGTGGCGAAGTATGACGGCAAGGTCGTCAGCTACCGTGAAGCACTCTTTGCCAGCATGCACGCTGCATTGGCCTCGGATCCCAAGGTGATCATCATCGGGCAGGGCGTGGATGATCACAAAGGCATCTTCGGGAGCACCGTGGGGCTTGCAGCGGAATTTGGGCGCGAACGTGTCATGGATACTCCGCTGGCGGAAGAGGCAACAGCCGGGATTGCAGTGGGCGCAGCGCTTAACGGGCTGTACCCGATCCAGACGCATATCCGTGCTGACTTTGCGCTGGTGGCCGCCAATCAGATCATCAATCTTGTAGCCAAGTACAAGTATATGTTTGGCGGCAGATTCTCGGTGCCGATGCTGATCAGGATGGTTGTGGGACGAAGTTGGGGGCAGGGGGCGCAGCATTCGCAAAGCTTGCAGTCCCTATTCGCGCACATTCCCGGGCTAACGGTGATCATGCCGGCCAGCGCACAGTCAATCATGGCGTCCTATCCATGGGTCGTGTCGCAGTACCCAGCCCCGGTTATCTCGATCGAACATCGGCTCATGTACGATCTGCAATTTCGCGTGACAAAAGATGCGATGAAGGCGGATAACCCGCTGACATCGTTCGTGGTCCGCCCGGGCCGCGATGTGACCATTGTTGCGACATCGATCATGGTGTTGGAAGCGGTGAGAGCTGCGGATCACCTTGCTCAGGTGGCGGGCATCGAGTGTGAGGTGATAGATGTTCATTGCCTGTCTCATCCGGACCATCAACTGGTGTTTGACAGCGTTCGCAAGACCGGCAAGTTGATCGTGGCGGATACGAGTTGGATGATCTGCGGCGTCTGTGCCGAAGTGTGCCGCTGGATTTGCGAGAGGGATCCATCCGTACTCAAGAAGCCCTCCGTGATGGTGGGCATGCAGCCGGCGCCTTGCCCGACGGCCAAGGGCCTGGAGGACATGTACTACCCCAACCTGCAGACCTTGGCGGATTCCGTTGCGCGACTGGTTACAGGGAATGCATTGCACGGGATACCTCTGCCGGACGAGCATTCCATGGCGGATGTGTATAAGCGGTTCAGGGGACCCTTCTGACGGGGTATTGCCAATGATGAGCACTCAGACAAAGGAGCGGACATGAAAGTATTGATCACGGGCATTACGGGTTTTGTTGGCAGCCATCTGGCAGATTACATTTTGACGGAGCACAAGGATGCTCAGGTGTTGGGCTTTGTGCGATGGCGTTCCCCGGCTGACAACATCAGGAACATCCTCGACAAGATCACCCTGTGCTATGGCGACCTCACAGACGCGGCTTCGACGAAGAAGATATTGGCGGAGCATAGGCCGGACATCATCTTCCACCTCGCCGCCCAGTCGTACGTTGACTACAGCTACCTCGCGCCTGCGGCCACGATGGAGGCCAACATAGTCGGCACCTGTAACCTGCTGGAGGCGATCAAGGAACTGAAGCTTGCGACGAGCTACGATCCCGTGGTGCATATTTGCAGCTCATCGGAAGTGTACGGGCAGGTTCGCGAGGACGAGATTCCGATCACCGAGAATAATCCTTTCCGTCCCGCCTCGCCCTACGCGGTAAGCAAGGTGGGGGAGGATATGCTGGGCCTTCAGTATTGGCTGGCGTGGAAGATCAAGACCATCCGAACGCGCATGTTTACCCATACCGGGCCGCGGCGGGGTTCAGTGTTCGTGACATCGAATTTCTCGAAACAGATTGCGGCCATCGAGGCAGGGCAGGCCGAGCCGGTGATCAAGGTTGGCAATCTCGACAGCCTGCGCACATTCCTGGATGTGCGGGACGCGGTCAGGGCTTATTGGATGCTGGTCACGAAATGCCCGCCGGGTGAGGTGTACAACATCGGCGGCGTTGAGACGATGCTGGTGGGCGATATGCTGCAGAAACTTGTGAAGCTTTCCACGGTGAAGAACATCCGTGTGGAGGTGGATCCGAAGCGTCTGCGCCCTGCGGATGTCACGCGCCAGGTGCCCTGCACGGAGAAATTCCGCAAAGCAACGGGTTGGAGTCAGCAGATCAAGTTTGACGACACGCTGCAGGCGCTGCTCAACTACTGGCGGCGGTACTACAACGTCAAAGGCTACCAAACGCCGGATGCTCGTCCCTTGGAGATGGATCAGAAGAAATTCATCCCCGCCATGCCGAAGCATCCCGAGGCGTAAGACTTCTAGCGGTACGTGGAAAGGCAGGCTTGTTGTGACGGTTCAAATTGACGATCCACGTCTTGGAAAGGCGCAGTGTCCCGCGCTCAAACCCGTGGAGAAACTGCACTCCAATCCTTGGTTCGACGTGATGTGCAGGGGCGGTTACTACACGGTGGAGAGCACCATTGTGCAGGTGTCGGTTCTCCCCGTGGTGGAGGATCGATCCGTGATCCTGGTTCGCGTCAAACGGCCTGTTCTTAACGATGTAACCCTGGAATTGCCTGCGGGGGGTGTTGATCCGGAAGAAACGCCGGCCCAGGCGGCGGCCCGTGAATTCAGCGAAGAGACGGGCGTCCGAGTGACAGATGCGGCGCGGTTCATCCCGATCCCGCCCCTTGTGGTGTCGTCCACCCGCTTCCCAGCGTTACCGTATTTGTTCCAAGTGAATATCAGACGCGAGGAATGGGATGCGCGCGGTTCCTTCGACTCGGAGATCGAGGGGGTGGACTGTGTGGATTTCGAAGATCTGCGGCGGATGATCGCGGATAGCACAATGTACGTCAGCTTGCCCATGGCCATCATCTCGCGTTTCTTGTTCCAGCGGGCGCTGGCGGTCGGGGCAAGGGTTAACGAGCACAAAACGACATGAGCGAGCAAACGCTGAAGGCTGATGCAGTCTGGGTGCGCCGGCAGGTGCTGGAGATGATTGTGTCGGCTGGACACGGACACATCGGCGGTTCGTTGTCCTGTACGGACATCCTGGTGGCCCTTTATCGGGGCGGTATCCTTCGCGTGAAATCCGACGATCCGGCGTGGCCTGAACGTGATCGTTTCATCATGAGCAAGGGTCATTCATCCGAGGCCCTGTATGCCGTGCTGGCTCGATCCGGTTTCATCCCCGTGGAAGAACTGGCGACCTACGGGAAGGATGGATCCCGATTGGGGGGGCACGTGGACCGGAGCATCCCAGGCATTGAAGTCAGCACCGGATCGCTTGGGCAGGGCCTCGGTATAGGTGCGGGCATGGCCTTGGCCGCGCGGCGCCTGGGACAGAAACATATGACCTTCGTATTGATGGGCGATGGGGAGTGCTACGAAGGGTCTGTGTGGGAGGCGGCCCAGTTTGCCGCACAGCACCGGCTTTTTAACCTCGTGGCGATCGTGGACCGCAATCGTCAAATCACACTCGATGACACCGAGGTGTGCAATCGGCAGGAGCCGTTTGCAGACAAGTGGCGGGCCTTTGGCTGGGAACCGCGCGAGGTGGATGGCCATTCGTTTTCGGAATTGCTTCAGGCATTCGGCGGTGTGCGTGATCGAATCGGCAAAGCCCCGTTGGTGGTCATAGCGCGCACGATCAAGGGACGTGGAGTGTCGTTTATGGAACGCGAGATCGGATGGCACCACGGAGTGCCTAAAGGCGAGCGGGTCAACCAGGCGCGACAGGACCTCGCGAGCAAGGATTGAGGCGCGGACATGGCTGAATCAAACAAGGATACGGATGTCCGGGATGCGTTCTTCGATGAGGTTTATGAAGCGGCATGCAAAAACCGCCGCATCATGGTGCTGACGAACGATCAGGGGGCTTTCAGCTTGGAGAAACTGAAACGCGACTGTCCGGATCAATACATCAATATCGGCGTGGCCGAGCAGAACCTTGTCAATGTGGCGGCCGGCTTGGCCCTGGGCGGCATGCGGCCGATGGTTTATGGCATCACGAATTTCATGAGCCTGCGCTGCTGCGAACAGATTGCCGTGAGCCTGTGTTTCCCGAACCTGCCCGTGGCCATTGTAGCCTCAGGGGGCGGGTTGACGTATGCAAGCGACGGGCCCACACATCATGCGGTGCAGGATATCGGCGTTCTAAGAACCATGCCGAACCTGGCCATCTACAACCCCTCGGATGCCGCGCTCACCAGGGCTTGCGCGCGGGCATGTCTTGCGGCTTCCGGGCCAAGCTACGTGCGTATTGAGAAAGGGATATTGCCCGTGTTGCACGCCGTGGGCGTGGATGCTTCCTCCGGTTTTTCGGTGTTGAAGGCTGAAGGGGCTGTGCTGATCGTCAGCACGGGTTTTGCCATGTACGAGGCGGCGAAGACCGTCGATCTTCTTCGGACGCACAGGATCGAAGCTGGTCTGCTGGATTTATTTCGATTGAAACCGGTTGATCAGGCCGCATTGAGCTCTGTGTTGAAGCGGTATCGTTGGGTTGTGGTCCTGGAGGAGCAGACTCCGGTAGGTGGTGCGGCGGACCTTGTGGCTCGAGTCGTTGCGGAGGAGGGATTGGCCGTGCGGGTACATGGGGTGAGCTTATCGGATAGCCCGTGCTACAGGTACGGTTCGCGGGGATGGTTGCACGGGCTCGTGGGCCTGGATGCCGAGGCGATATGCGGGTGGATTAAGGAATGGGCATTTTGACGAACGAACTGGCGTATAAGGGCAAGAAGGTTTTGGTCACGGGAGGCACGGGAACTATCGGCGTGCCGTTGGTCAGAAAACTGATGCAGCTGGGCGCGGATGTAACCGTTGTGTCGTTGGATGAACGGTCGCGAGCAAAAAAGGTTTTTGGAACGGACGAGTTTTTCCGTCGCGGCGACCTCACGAAGTACGAAGTGTGTGCCCAGTATGCCAAGGGGATGGACTCGGTGTTCCACCTTGTGGCCGTAAAGGGGTGTACAACGATTGGCACCTCCAAGGTGGCCAGCGCCTTTGTGCCGTTTGTTCTGAGCAACACCAACATGATGGAGGCGTCCTTCCGCTGTGGCGTTCGCCGGTACTTGTTTGTGGGGAGCATCTGCGAATATCCCAACTTGGAAGTCCGGCATGAAGACGATGTGTGGAATGGCCCTCCGCAGGCAAACGACCGGTATACAGGCATTGCCAAAAGGACAGGCGAAGCTCAGGCCGAAACCTATCTGCACGAGTACGGATGGGATGCCGTAAGGATTGTAAGGCCCTCCAATGTTTACGGACCCTATGACGATTTTGATCCCAAAACGGCACAGGTTATTCCCGCCTTGATCAGCCGCATGGTAGGCGGTGAGAATCCGGTCCGCGTATCCGGTGACGGCTCTGCTGAGCGGGACGTCATTTTCTCGGAAGATGTGGCGTGGGGCATGATCCTGGCTTTGGAGAAAGCCCCGCCTTGCGTCCCTATCAATCTCGGGGCCGGGAAAGGCTATACCATCAAGGAAGTTGCACAAACCATTGCCGATCTTGTGCCCGGCAATCCGGGTATCCAGTGGGATCCGGCGGCAGCCGGTGGGGACAAGAAAAGGATTCTCGACACGGAGCGGGCCAAGAAACTCCTTGGCTTTGAGCCTCAGACGGGTCTTCGAACGGGCATTCGGAAGACCATCGACTGGTTCCTGGAGAACCGGGAAATGGCGGTTGGACGCGGCCGGGAACTGCATGGATAACAACCCAATACCTATGTCCCGGCCACTGGGTGAATTGATCGACTTGATCAGCATACTTCAGATCAAGCAGATCATGGATCCGGTCAGCGCCCGACAGTATGAGCAAGAGCTGGCTCTTTGTGAGCGTGAACTTCACGCGGTGGTGGAAGCGTGGGGGATAGATGCGTCTCGCGATACGCGGTTTCTGCGTCTGACGGTTGCCTTGAGCCAGGTCAATCTTCATATCTGGAGGACGAAGGATGTGATGCAGATGAAGCCTGAGTCTTTCCAGGAATCTATGAAACTGGCGCACCAGTTGAACGGGTTACGGAATCAGGCAAAGAACAGCCTTTCCTCCTGGGATGCAACGCTTTCTCGCGGTCCGTTGCGAACCAACGTGCAAACCGATTGTTTGGCCGGCTGGCGTTTCTCTATCCTGAACGCCGATGTGTCGGAGCCGGTGCCGGCCTCGACACGGGCCGAGGTCGTGCCGTCAGCAAGTGCCCCCGGCACGACGGCCGATCTAATCGACCAAATAACCGTGCTGCAGATCAAGGAAAGCCTACTCCCATCTCCTGAACAAGGCCTGCACAAAGGAGCTCGTGCGCTTGTCCCGAGATCTGCAATGGCGACTGGCCGGCTCTGGCAAGCCGGTTCCCTCTCCGCTGGTGCGGCTCGTGATCTTCCTGGCGCAGGTGAATCTGCACGTCTGGTATCTGAAAGACCCCATGAAGGAAGAACCCCAGCGCTACGGAGACCTGCTGGCTTTTGCGCAGGATCTCAACAGCCTGAGAAACGTATGCAGGAACACGATCATGGACCTTCTTGGGGAGGGCAATCTATCGCAGCATCACACCTTCTTTTTTCGCGATGAGGGTGGGGCCTGGTATCGCCCGCTCATCCAGTGGATGGGTCTTCTTCGCAACTCCACCGTCATCTCTCTGTCTCCCGAAGAATTTGCCGGCATGTTCGGCATTCCTCCGGAGGAGTTTGATAATACGTGGAAAGCCCGTGTGCGGGATGCTGGATTGCGATATCAACGCCTCACGCCGGACTACCGCGACCATATCATTCGCCGCATCATCCATCGCATCGACTCGGATCAAATGTGGGTTTCGGGGCCGGACAAGGTTGGCGTTTGGGAGAAAGGCTGGAAAGAGAATCTGCTCGAGTATCAGAAGACGGGGGACCTGAACGCTCTTACGCCTAAATTTGTGCAATCGGCTCCCGTCTTGCGCCTTGGAGGAGACTATATCAAGCCCTTGAATCCGGACTTTGAATTCGTCGCGGTGGATATTTTTCGGCGCTGGTTGTTTAAACGATTCCTGAGTGAGGCCTCGGCGATCTACGAGTTCGGTTGTGGTTCCTGTCAGCACTTGCCGGTGTTGGCGGAGATGTTCCCTGGCCGGACACTATACGCGCTGGATTGGGCCGCCTCCTCCTGTGACATCGCGGAGGCCCTGGCGACCGCCCACGGATGGAAAATAAAGGGCATTCGCTTTAACCTGTTCGCTCCCGACACGCATCTGGAGATGGAGCCGAATACAGCCGTGCTGACGGTGGGTGCCCTGGAGCAGTTGGGTGAGAACTTCGAGCCGTTCCTGAACTTCCTGCTGAAACAACGTCCGCGCATGGTGGTCCATGTGGAGACCCTTCAGGAGCTTTACGATAGCGAAAAGCTTTCAGACTACCTAGCCCTTAAGCACGACACGAAACGGAACTATCTGCATGGATACCTGACAGCCTTGAGGCGTTTGGCGGGCGAGGGGCGGGTGCAGTTGCTTCGTGTACAGCGATCTTCATTTGGCAGCATGTATCACGATTCCTATTCCTCCGTGGCTTGGAGGCCTTCCTGATGAGGTATAAAACGTTTGGAACTCTGCGCCTGCCGGCGATTGGGCAGGGGGCCGGAGGGGCAGACGGAGCGAGCGACGCTGTCTGGATCGGCGTTCTCCAGGCGGGCATAGACTTGGGGATGACCCTGATTGATACAGCGGAAATCTATCGGGCCGGCCGATCGGAGAAAGTCGTGGGAAAAGCTGTGGAGGGCCGTCGGGACAAGGTGTTCATCTCGACGAAGTTCAGTCCGGATCATTGCCGTTCGCAGGAGGTCAAGAAGGCCCTGGAGGGTAGCTTGCGCCGGCTTAAAACAGACCATGTGGACCTGTACCAGATTCACTGGCCGAGCCCGTCGGTGACTTTGGATGAGACGGTGGGAGCCATGCTGGAGCTTAAAGCGGCGGGGAAGGTTCGTTTTCTCGGCGTCAGCAACTTCACGGTTGAGGATATGATGAAGGCACGTGCTTTGAGCGGCGATCAAATAGTGAGCAATCAGATCGAGTACAATCTCGTGGACCGGGGCCCGGAGAAGGATTTGCTGCCTTACTGTAGTCAGCATGGGTGCTTTCTTGTCGCATACAATCCACTCCTTGCCGGTGCTGTGCGCCGACCTCTTCTCAAATCCATTGCCCAGCGGCACGGGAAGACGGCGGTACAGGTCATCCTGCGCTGGTTGGCTGGTCATGATTGTGTAATCCCAATACCCAAGACCTTGAACATTTCCCATGTCAGGGACAACGCAACGGCGGTTGATTTCGATTTGGACGAACAGGCCCTCGGGGAGATCGAAGAAGCCTTTGCCTATCGGGTCATTCGTGCGCCGGCTCGACAGATTCGCATTCTCCCCTCCAGTACCGAAGTGATCTACACAAGCCGGCGGGAAGCCGAAGAAAACAAGGCCGGTGCGATACCGAGTCCTGTTGAATTGGCGGATGGAATTCGATCTCATGGTATGCTCAAACCGGTACGGCTTGTCCCCACGACGGATCAATCCGGTCGATACTTGTATGATCTCACGCAGGGGCGTATGAGATACTGGGCGTGGGTCATCGCCCACGGTGAGGACAGCGAAGTGCCCGCCTATGTGATGGAATAGCGTCTCGTAACCGGGATTGCTTGGTGCTTCCCTGTGCGGTGTCAATCCTATGGAGGTAAGTAATGATACGCAAGATCTTTGACGGAGAAGGGCGAGAACTGGATTTGTTTCTGGAAATCAGCAAGTACGCAGGTTACTTGCGAAAGTCCAGTATCGCCAGGCATCTTGCGATTTATGATCTGTACAAGCAAACGATGCATTTGCCGGGTTCTGTGGCGGAATTCGGCGTCTACAATGGATCCACTTTCCTTTTTCTGGCGCGTCTGATCGAGATCTTCAACGCCTCTCAGCATGAGACGGCTGGATCCTCGTCGCGTCACCTCTATGGGTTTGAAAGCTTCGCAGGATTTTCGGAATTGAGCCCGGAAGACCTACCCCAGTCTCCGGCTCCATCAACCAAACGAGTCGGTGGACTGCAGGGAGATCGAAAGGCCTTTTTCGAGCAGTTTGACTTTCTCCGCCAGAGCAGTGCCATCGCGGACCGTTTCCACATCGTCGAGGGAGACGTGTGCAAGACCCTGCCGGAGTTCGCCAAGAATCACAGCGGCGTTCGCCTCAGTCTGGTTCTTCTTGATGTAGATCTCTATGAGCCATCCAAAGTGATCCTCGATCACATTTACGATATCGTCGTCCCTGGCGGGATTATCGTCTTTGATGAATACGGGATTCCGGAGTGGCCTGGAGAGACGCAGGCGGTAGATGAATTTCTCGCAAAACATCCAATGTCTTTACAGGCCATCCCTTGGTCGTATTCTCCAGGGGCCTACTGCATTAAATCCTGATTTGCCTCGGTGGTTGGAACGGAGAGAAAACTTATGATTTCTGAAAACATCCTTGACCACTTCAAGGGATCGAAATGTATCGTCACCGGCGGTACGGGCATGATTGGCCGCGAGGTGGTGAAGATCCTTTGCGACGCGGGCGCCCGGGTCCATGTTGTGTCGCTCGACAAGATCTGCGTGGACGAGCGGGCCGAGCACGTGCTGGGGGACCTGTGCGATTTCAACCTCTGCAAGCAGTTGACGAAGACCATGGACTTCGTCTTCCATGTCGCCGGTGAAGAGAAGGATGAACGCGGGATGATAAGCGATGAAGGATGTGTTCAGTAAAACAGTTGTATTGCACAAAATATGATAATACTATGCAGTACGGAATGAATAACGTCATAGCCAGCCATAAAATCGAGCGAGATGAGTTGCTGAAAAGGACGTTCACCCCTCGGCTGGCGTTGGAGGAAGCGGCGAAAAGCATGTCCGGCGGTCTGATCAAGGTCGTTATCGGGCCGCGTAGGGCGGGTAAGTCGGTATTCGCTTTGCAGTTGCTGTCGGGAACGTGCGGTTCCGACTTTGCCTATGTCAATTTCGACGACGAACGCCTGATGCCGCCGATCAATCTGGATGAGCTGTTGACGGCCATGATCCAGATCTACGGGGAGACCAAGACGCTCTTTTTCGATGAGATTCAGAATGCCACCGGCTGGGAACTCTTTGTCAACCGACTTCAGCGACGCGGTTACAATATCGTTTTGACGGGGTCCAACGCGCACCTGCTGAGCCGCGAACTGTCCACCCATCTGACAGGCCGCTATCGGGAATTTCGGTTGCTTCCTTTTTCGTTTGCCGAATATCTCATGGCCCGTTCCTTTGCGATGGATGAACGGTTGGAGGCGCGGGAACGGCAAGGGTTGTTGCTGAAGCATCTGGATGATTTTCTGGTAAGCGGCGGTTATCCGGAGGTGGTCGTGGGGGGGGCCGACCCGTCCAGCTATCTCGTCACCTTGTTTGACAGCATTCTCTTCAAGGATGTCGTGAAACGGCACAACGTCCGCTATGCCGCCAAGTTGCACGACGTTGGACGATGGCTCGTGGGCAATGTGGCCCGCGAGTATACCTGCACCAGCCTGAAGAACTCGCTGGCTTTTCGCAGCGTTCATACGGTGGAGAATTATGTTGCGTATCTCGTTGAGGCGTTTCTTTTCATGTCGGTGACGCGCTACTCGCCCAAGGCAAAGCTGCGCATGTCGGCCCCCCGAAAGATATATGGCTACGATACGGGGATGGTCAACGCCGCGCGTTTCAGAGTCGGTCGTGATACGGGGCGTCTTTTGGAGAACGTGGTGGCGGTGGAACTGTATCGCCGGGGCATTGAGTTCTACTCGTACAAAAGTGGCGGTGGTCAGGAGGTGGACTTTCTGCTGCGACCCGCAGGTAAAGAGAATCGGTTGCTTCAGGTTTGCTCCGATCTTTCCGACCCCAAGACCCGCCGCCGTGAGTTACATGCTTTGGCCGCTGCCGGCCGTGAATTGGGGCTGAATGGCGGCACATTACTGACCTGGGATGAAGAGGGCCTGGAATCGACTCCGCATTTCAGCGTACAGATCATTCCGATCTGGAAATGGCTGGTGGGATCGGCCCAAATCCTCGCCTAACCGGTGAGGGTTTCTCGACCGCGCTGGTTCTGCACGAGGAGAAAAATAGTCATGATGGACCCTCAAGCGATTCGTTTCTTTTCCGGGAGCCGTTCCGTAGTCACCGGTGGCACGGGTATGATCGGCCGCGAGGTGGTGAAGATCCTCTGCGATGCCGGCGCGATGGTGCGCGTCGTGTCGCTGGACAAGATCTGCGTGGATGAACGCGCCGAGCATGTGATGGGGGATCTCTGCGACTTCAACCTGTGCAAGGAGCTGACCCGCGGTATGGATTACGTATTCCATGTCGCCGGGATAAAGGGATCCATCGATGTCACCAAGTCCAAGCCGGCCAGCTTCTTCGTTCCGCTGCTGATGATGAATACGAACATGCTGGAAGCCTGCCGCGTCAACAAGGTGAAAAAGGTGGTCTACACCAGTTCCATCGGTGCGTACTCCAGTGCGGAGATCTTCAAGGAGGACATGGGCGGTGACGGGCCGCCGATGGATATGTTTCCCGGATGGGCCAAACGCATGGCGGAATTGCAGGTACAGGCCTATCGTACGCAGTACGGCTTGGAAAATTTTGCGGTTGTGCGGCCCTGTAATGTTTATGGGCCCGGCGATAATTTTGATCCCAAGAACGCAATGGTTATTCCGACCCTGATGTCGCGCATCGCCAACAAGGAGGATCCTGTAGTGATCTGGGGCGATGGTTCGGCTGTACGGGATTTCGCCTACAGTCGGGATGTCGCCGAGGGCGTGATCCTGGCCCTGCACCACGGCACAAAAGGCCACCCGTTTGTCAACTTGGGCAGCGGTCAGGGCGTGACCATCCGGGAACTGGTCGAAACGCTCCGCGGTTTCCTCGACTTCAACTATACGTTCGATGCGACCAAGCCGTCTGGCTTCCCTCGTCGCGTGATGGATATCTCCCTTGCCCGCGAGGTGATCGGATACAATCCCTCCGCCTCCCTGCAAGACGGTCTCAAGGAGACGTGGGCTTGGTTCATGCAACACCGCGACGAGTACCTGCAGCGGAAGAACTACTTCGCGGAAGGGTAGGTCGTGTACTAACGCCTTTTGCCCGATCGGCGGTCATCCGCGCTATCCGCGGTGAATACCTTTTGGCGTATTGTTTCTTCCTTCGTGCCTTTGCGTTGAGCTCTGTCTTTGTATTCCCAAAGGAGAATAGACCATGGAAACCATCATAGCGGTTGAGAAGACGAAACTGGAAGGCTGTCTGCTGATCAAGTTGGCGACGTTTGAAGACCATCGAGGTCAGTACCTCGAATTGTACAACGAAGAGCTCTACAAACGTCAGGGGATCAATGTGAAGTTCGTTCAGGACGATATATCCGTCTCTTCCAAGCATGTCCTCAGAGGCATTCATGGCGATGCCGAAACCTGGAAGCTGGTCTCGTGTCTGTACGGGCAGTTCTACCTCGTGGTGGTGAATTGCAACAAAGCGTCTCCTTCCTTTGGGCAATGGCAGTCATTTGTGCTGTCTGACCGGAACCGGCACCAGGTGCTGATCCCGCCGCACCACGGCAACGCGCACCTTGTTACGAGCGATGTCGCCATGTACCACTACAAGCAGAACACCTACTACAACCCCAAGGGCCAGTTTACCTATGTGTGGAATGATCCCAAGTTTGGGATCTGGTGGCCGGTCAAGAATCCCATTATCTCCCGTCGCGATGAAGAGGGGCGTTTTGTTGAGTGACCCGTGGCGTGGATGTGCATGGTCTAACAAGGCGGACATGATGAAGAGGACGAACTTATGAACTACCTGTCAGGCAAGAACGTGTTGGTGACCGGCGGTGCTGGATTTATTGGGGGTAATCTGGTGCGGCGTTTGGCGGATGCGGGCGCAAAAGTGCGCGCCACCCTCCACAAGTCGCAACCTGCGAAACGCGATGTTCGGGTGGAGTACGTGACAGCCGATCTGTTGCGAGAAGATGAGTGCGCGGGGGTGTGTGCGGACATGGAGTACGTCTTTCTGTGTGCTGCCAATACCTCCGGTGCGGCGGTGATGGAGAAGACGCCGCTGGTGCATCTGACGCCGAACCTGATCATGAACGCGCGGATGTTGGAGGCAGCCTATACAGCGGGTGTGAACAAGACACTCTTCATCAGCAGCAACACGGTCTATCCCGTTTCCGACGAACCTGTGAAGGAGGATGACTGCCGGAACGAGTTCTTCGAGAAGTACTTCGTTGTCGCCTGGATGAAGCGGTTCACGGAAATCATGTGCGAGATGTATGCGACGAAGATCAAGAAGCCCATGCAGACTGTAGTGGTACGCCCGGCCAATGCCTACGGGCCTGGTGACAAATTCGATTGGGAAACGTCGCACGTGTTGCCGGCTCTGATCCGCCGGGTGGTGGAACGGCATGCCCCGATACGTGTCTGGGGTGATGGCAAGGATATCAAGGATTTCATCTACGTTGAGGATTTGGTGGACGGCCTGCTGATGGCCATGGAGAAGATCAATGGGTTTGACCCGATCAACATCGCCAGCGGGAAGGGCTATCGCCTGTGCGATATCCTTGACCTGATCATCAAGATCGACGGGTATGCCGGAGCCAAGGTGGAATACGACGCCTCGAAGCCCACGATGATACCCAAGCGCCTCATTGACGCTTCCAAGGCAAAGGGACTTATTGGCTTCGAGGCCTGCACGTCGATGGAAGAAGGGCTGCGCAAGACCATTGCGTGGTACAAAGCTAGTGTCTGTTGAACTCCGTTGTCGCCAATTGCCATCGATCCAGGGATTGTCATGCCGCTTATTTCCTTCATAACGGTCACGCGTAACGACGGTTTTGAGCCGGATCTTCTCTATCGGTTGAGCACCATGCTCAACTATGCGGCGATGGAGTTGGAGCGTGTGGGCCGCCTTGCGGATGTGGAGTTTATCGTTGTGGACTGGGCCAGCGAGAAGCCTTTGGTGGAAGCGGTGGAGTTGTCGGCGCCTGCCGCCGCAATGACCCGATTTATCAGTCTTTCGGCAGATGCGATTAAGTCGGTGGGTGGTCATGTGGACCGGCTCAACATCGCCTTGGCCGTGAATGCCGGAATTCGGCGTGCCCGTGGGCAATGTATCATGGTAGGGCCTGCCGATATCTTGATGCCGGAATGTGCGTGGGTGGGTCTCTTCAATCTTGTCGCGGGGGAGGGGGGGGGCTCTCGCGGTCTTGGAGACGTGCTTTACCTCCTCATGAGACATGAGATTCCTGCGCCGGTGATCTCTGCGAAGCGCTTGTTGGAGGATCTGAAGGCCTACGTTCTCAAGAATACTTTGTTTATGGATGTTGATCGCGTCACCGTCAGCGCGGGTGGTGGGGCCGGGGTGCTTGTGGCTGCCGTGTCGGTGTGGCAGAAGCTCTGCGGGTTGCAGGAATGCTGCGATCTTGGCATCTGGGCGGATATGGAAGTGCATGCTCGTGCATCGCTTATTGGTTCCGTCATGTCGATGGACGGAATGGGTATCCGATGCTATCACATGGGTCACAG
>DAISJM010000048.1:0-27031 GCA_036821485.1 Verrucomicrobiota bacterium
GTTATTGGGAGGAAAGAAGGGGAAGAGGTTAGAGGACAGAGGTCGGAGGCCAGAGGTCAGCGGGGAAAGATGGGGAGAGGAGAAGTTAACCACTGAGGGGCACTAATGGGCACTGAGAAGGGGAAGAGGTCAGATGGGATAATGACCAATGACCAAGCTCCAATGACCAAGGGGAGTGGCAGAGGGGCAAAGGGGCAAAGGCACAGAGATTGGAGATTAGTTATTGGAGATTGGGAGGGAAGGCGGGAAGAGGTCAGAGGGAAAGATGGGGAGAGGAAGAGTTTACCACTGAGGGTCACTAATGGGCACTGAGAAGGGGGAGAGGTCAGATGGGATAATGACCAATGACCAAGCTCCAATGACCAGTGGGGGCACAGAGATTGGAGATTAGTTATTGGAGATTGGGAAGAGAGGGAAGAATGGCCGATGGCAGGGGGAGAATTTGAGATTGGTTATTGGTTATTCGTTATTGGGAGGAAAGAAGGGGAAGAGGTTAGAGGACAGAGGTCGGAGGCCAGAGATCAGCGGGAAAGAGAAGAGCGGGAAGGGGCAAAGGGGCAGTGAGGGAGCAGGAGAAGTTACAAGGCCCAAGCTCCGGGTTCCAAGTGAGCGTCGAGGTGTGAAGACTCTCCTGCAGGGGCTCAGAATATCTTGAACTTCGGCAGGTCCTGGATATCGACCATGCCGACGAGTTGCTTCTTCTTGTTGACGATGATGACGTCGTCGATGTTGTGTTTTTCAAACACGCTGAGCACGTCGACCGCCAACTGATCTTCCGTGAGGGTGATCGGGTCCGGCGTCATGAAGTCATCGATCTTCCGGTCGCCGATATTCGCAGAATCCCCGAGGTGTCGGCGCAGGTCGCCGTCGGTGAATATCCCCGCCACACAACCCTTCGCATCCACAACAACAACTGACCCGGCGCGGGCGCTGGTCATTGCCAGGACCGCTTCCTTGATCTTCGTGCCCTTGCGGACCTTGGCCATGCGATCACCCGACCGCATGATTTCGCGCGCGCGCATGAGCAGCGTACGGCCGATGGCGCCGCCGGGATGGAGCTTGGCGTAATCTTCTTTCCGGAAACCGCGCGCATCGAGCAGGACCATGGCGATGGCATCGCCCATGGCGAGCGTGGCGGTCGTACTTGCCGTCGGCGCCATGCCGAAGGGGCAGGCTTCACGGTCCACGGCGACGGAGAGTACGACATCGCTGAAGCGGGCGAGGGCGCTATCCTTCTCGGCCGAGAGGGCGATAATCACGACGCCGCTGCGTTTGATGATGGGGACAAGGTTGACGAGTTCCTCGGATTCGCCGCTGTAGCTGAGGGCGATGACGGCATCGCTTTCGTGCAGGATACCGAGGTCGCCGTGCATGGCGTCGGACGGATGCAGGAATATGGCGGGGCAACCGGTGCTGGTGAGCGTGGCGGCGATCTTCTGGCCGATGGGGGTGTTCTTGCCCACGCCGGTGACGACGATCTTGCCGCCCTTTTTGAGGCAATCAAGGATGAGGCCGACGGCCTTGGAGAACTCCTTGCCGAGGCCATCGCGGACCTTTTCGAGCCCGGCGATTTCCGTATTGATGACATCCTTGGCGCGCTTGATGTATTTCACAGACAGCTCCGTTTCCCGGACCGCGATTTTTCCAATGCTTGGAAAACCGGGCCCCGATTTTTCCAAGGGTTGGAAAAATACGGCCTGTTTTTGCCTCCTCAGGCGGCCAAGTCCAACTCCTGGAAAACTGACGCTGGATTTTTCCAATGTTTGGAAAAATAGGCGAGACCTTTTTGTGGAAGGAGTTAACGCAAAGGCGCAAAGGACGGGAAAGACGGGAAGAAGAGGTTTAACCACGAAAAACACGAATGCACACGAAAAGGGAACGGGCATTGAACAGAAGAAAACAAAGGGAACACTTGCCCGCCTGAGGCGGGAAGGGCGGAGGTGAAAATGATCAATGACCAAGCTCCAATGACCAGTGGGGGCGGGGAGAGGAGAAGTTAACCACTGAGGGTCACTAATTGGCACTGAGAGGGGGAAGAGGTCAGGGGGCGGAGGAGAATGATCAATGGCAGGGGGAAAGAACACGGAACGCAGGACGCAGAAGTCTGAAGGCAGAGGGGCAAAGGCACAAAGGCACAAAGATTGGGGATTGGGAGGAAGATGTCAGGGGGCGGAGGGAGAATGTCCAAGGGGAACGCGAAGGAACCCAGAAGGCAGAACTAAGAAGTCAGAAAGATGGTGACGGATTCTGAGTGCTGTGTTCTGCGTTCGACGTGCTTTTCCTCAGTCTCCCCATGGCATCCACGATGAGGGCGATGGCGAGGAGGGAGAGGATCAGGCTGAGGACGCCGACGAGGTAGCTGCCGTCCTGCATGAAGTTGCGGTAGACGAGTTGGCCGAGGGCCGTGAGCGTGGTGATGCACATGAAGACCATGGGAATAAGGACGTACAGGGCGCGCTTGCCCTGGCTGCGGAGCCACGCGAAGACGACGAGGAGGGCGAGGGCGGCCATGAGTTGGTTGGTGGCGCCGAACGCGGGCCAGATGGCCTGCCACGCGGGGAGCAGTTTGCCACCCGGGCCGGGGATCTGGCGGAATACGACAAGGGCGGGGATCAGGAGCGCGGCGACGGTTCCGCCGAGGCGGGCAGCGAGGCCGCGAATGTGGAAAATCTCTTCAAAGATGAAACGGCTGAGCCGGGTGCAGGTGTCGAGCGTGGTGAGGAGGAACGTGCTGACGGCGAGGAGGCCGAAAGTCACGGCGACGCGCCGGTCGATGCCGAGGGAATTGACGAAGTAGCCAAGGCCATCGGCGAAGACGGAGACAGGCGTGTGGCCCTTGGGCTTCGCCGCGAGGATCATCACCGCGGCAAGCGCGATGATGGCGAGCACGCCCTCGACGAGCATGCTGCCGTAGGCTACGGGGCGGGCGGAGGACTCGCTGCGCAACTGCTTCGCGGTCGTGCCGGAGGCGACGATGGCGTGGAACCCGCTGACAGCGCCGCAGGCGATGGTGACGAACAGCGCCGGGAACATGAACTTCAGGTTGGCGTCGCTGAACGTGACGAGTGCGGGGTACTGGATGGCGACGCGGCCGGTGAAGCCGGAGACGATGAGGCCCACGCCGCCGCCGAAGAGGCAGGCGTAGAGAAGAAACGAGGAGAGGTAGTCGCGCGGCTGGAGGAGGACCCAGACCGGCAGCACGGAGGCCATGAAGCAGTAGGCGATGAGAATGGCGAGCCACGTGTTCTTGGGGGAGCCGAACAGGACGGGCATCATGTCCGCCGAGAGCGGCATGAGATGCCCGACATAGAGCGCGCCGAAGACGAGCGGGACGAAGATGAGCGTGCCCAGCCAGACGGGGACGCGGAAGCGGTAGATCGTGACGCCGAAGACGAGCGCAAGGCAGATGTAGAGGATGGAGGCCGTGGCGACGGTCCCGCCCTCGGAGACCTGGAGCTGGGCGGCATCGGTCATGGCGCCGGACAGCGGGTTGATCGGGGCGAAGGTGGAGGCGGTCAAATCAAGGAACACGATCTGGATGTAGATCATGGTCAGCCAGATGAAGACAAGAAAGAGGTAGCGCGAGGCCGGGCTGAGCAGTTGGCGGGCCATCTGGCCGACGGAGCGGCCCTTGTTGTGCAGGCTGGCGATGAGGCAGACATAATCGTGCGTGCCGCCGATGAAGACAGCGCCGATGAGGACCCAGAGGATCGCGGGGAGCCAGCCGAAGGCAAGGCCGGCGATCACGGGGCCGACGATGGGGCCGGCGCCGGCGATGGAGCTGAAGTGGTGGCCGAAGAGGATGGGGGTGGCCGTGGGCACATAATCAACGCCGTCGTGGTGGGTGTAGGCGGGGGTGCGGCGGACGGGATCGACACCGAGTCGCTTCTCGAGAAAACGGCCATAGAAGATGTAGGCGAGGGCGAACCAGGCCATGCATGCGATGAACAGTGTTGCGAGCATCGACGTAAACCTCCGGTTCGTGAAGGCGAGGGCCGCACAAACTGCGCGATACATTAAATCGATTGCAGCCGATCGACAATCGGAAATACACCCCGGGCGATGCTGGACGGTGGATGCGCTTTCGTGTATTGATCTTGAGGCAGGAGCCACCATGAAAAGACCCACAAACAACGCCTTTACCCTCGTCGAACTGCTGGTCGTGATCGCGATCATCGCCATCCTGATTGCGCTGCTTTTCCCGGCGCTTTCGGCGGTGGAAGAGCGGGCCAACAAAACCAAATGCCTGAGCAACCTGCGGCAGATATCGGCCGCGACGGTTGCGCAATTGGGCGAACTGGGCGAGAAGCTGCCGCCGAGGTCGGAGCCCAAGGCCTACGGCGATGCAGCAGAGCGGCTGCTGCCCTACGTCAAGAACGTCATCGAGGTGTTCGACTGCCCGGCGAACCCCGGCAACAAGGAACTGGGCGAGTTGGGCGCCAACTGCAAGATGCCGAACAACGACTATTACACGGACTACGAGTTCAACGGCTACCTCAGCATGCCGAATCTGCCGGGGTATGGGCATCGGCGGCAGGGGCTGATCACGGACTACTCCAAGGCCGCGTACGCCTACGACACGCCGTACTACTCGGATGACGTGTCGGCGCACAAGGGGGGTGCCAATGTGGCGTACCTCGACGGCCACGCCGCGTGGCTCGCGCGGACGGACATGGGGGACATCCAGACGGAGGGAGAGGACGGCTCGGAGTTCTATCTGCAGGGGCACACGGTCTGGCAGTTCGAAGAGGCCAACGGCAAAAAGTAGAGGTGTGAGGCTCACATGACACTCAAGCGGCGCGTGGCATTTACGTTGATCGAACTGCTCGTGGTGATCGCCATCATCGGCATCCTGGCCGTATTGGTTGTGCCTGCGCTGAGTGCGGCCAAGCGGCGTGCGCTGATGGCCAACTGCCAGAGCAACCTGCGGCAGGTCGGCATGGCCGTGAAGATGTACCTGTCCGACCATCAATCCTTTTTCCCGCCGGTGACGGCGGCGGACTGGGGCAGCCGCGGATTCGGGTGGATCTCGGAGACGTACTACCTGGAGTACGTCAACGGCGAATACAACGTCTTCCGGTGCCCGGCGCAGCGGGAGAACATGATCGCCATCTTTGGCAACCGCGTGCGGTTTCCAGCTTCACCGGCGCACTACACCACCTACGAGTACAACAACGCCATGACGTGGACGAATGGGAACTCGCCGAAATCGGCGACCACCCGCTTCATCGAGACGCCTTCCACCTGTGCCTACATGTGGGACTACCCGTATTACGTGCTGGACACCGGCGACATCCGGCCGCATGCGGAGGGCATGAACGTACTCTACATGGACTTCCACGTTGCGTGGCTGGCCGAGACGGACTACGGCGGCACCGGTGAGGAGTTTTACAACCGCGGGTTCAGGTAGGCGCCTGCGCCCGAAAGAGTGAGCGGTCAGTCCGCAAGCTTCCGTCGAAACCGTGCCACAAACATGCCATCGCACGGCCCATCCCACGGCCAGATCCATTGGCAGGCTGCAGGGGCGGCGTCGGGCACAAGAGGGTTCTTCCACGGCTCCGGCATGAACCGCGCGTCCTTGGTGAGGAATGCGGCGACCACGTCTGCAGTCTCCACCGTGGTGAGGGTGCAGACGGAGTAGACCATCACGCCACCCGGACGAACATGTTGCGCCGCGCTCGTCAGCAACCCGGTCTGGATGCGGGCGCGTTCCGCGAGCGTTGAGGCGGCCGTGCGCCAGCGCGCGTCAGGATTTCGCGACCATGTGCCGAGGCCCGAGCATGGCGCGTCGACCAGCACTCCATCGAACAGTGTTTCGCCCGTGGGCTTGCCAACGCGAACGGAGCGCAGCCCCGCTTCCCGGGCCCGGCGCCGGAGTTCGTCAAGGATGCCGGATCGGATATCGCCCGCCATGACTTTTCCGCTATCGCGCATGAGATCGGCAAGATGAAGCGATTTGCCGCCGGAGCCGGCGCACACATCCCACCAGTGGTCGCCGGCGTTCGGCGCACAGGCAAGCGCGACGCACTGGGAGGCGAGGTCCTGAACGAGGAATCCCGCGCGGATGTCCGCGGGAAGAGAACGCAGCGGAGAGGAACCGGGAACGCTGGCCGCGCCGGGAATGTGGGCGTGCTGGGTTGCGCGGACACCAGCCTGATCGAGCGCGCGCAGGACGGATGCCTCGCGTCCCGCCAGGAGGTGCAGCCAGGTCGGCGGACGCCGCTGGAATGAATCGACGCAACGCTGAAAGCAATCGTCGGGGTGGTCGGACGCCGGGATGGCGCCGCGCACCCACTCGGGCAGCAGCATCTCCACGTTCAGTTTTGTTCCGCCCATCCAGGTGGAGACGGCGCGCGCCTTGTTGTCCAGCGAGGCGTCGCCAAGCGGTTGGGGCGAGGGGAAGGAATCCCGGGCGAGTACCTCGGCCGCCGGATGTTCGGTGGTGGCATCCAGATAGTACGCGATGGCGAATGCCCTGCGGGGATTCTCGATCGCGATGGAATCCAGCCAGCCGCGCCAGCGAAAGAAGGAGAACGACAACTCGGAGAGGAAGCGACGGTCGCGCGACCCCAGCTCATGGTGGGCCTTGAAGAACCGGGCGAGGGCCACATCCGCAGGGAAGCCCTTGCCGACCTCCGCGGCAAGATGCTGAACGAGGTCCTCGGCCACAAGGGCGAGGCGCTCGGCCCCGCGGGGCGAGAATCGACTTCTGCTGGTGCCGATGGTTTCCATGGGGTGCAGGCGCCGACTTTAGCGGATAGCGGGCAGGGCCGCAAGAAACGCGGACAGAAGGCCGGTTTCAAAACTTGATTAGCCATTCTTGTGCAAGTAATCTACGCAGCCAAACGTGGAGACCCTATGGCCAAGGAATTAGCATTTGCCCTCATCAATCCGTACATGATCAGCAAGTCACGCACGGGCGGCGTGATCGGTCGCTTCATCACCCGGACGGGCCTCGAGCTGGCCGGTGCGCGCATGTATGGCCCCAGCCTTGAGCTGACCCAGCGCTATGCGGACCTGATTCGGAACGACCCGCAGATCGACGCAGAAGTGCGCAACATCCTGGCGGACTACGTACTGACGGCCTACGCGCCGGATACCAAGACCGGTCACCGTCGCCGCGTGATGATGTTGCTCTTCGAGGGCGAAGATGCCGTCAACAAGATCGACAAGGCGGCGGGCAACGTCCGCTACAGCATGGAGTCTGCCGAGTCGGTGCGTGCGACCTATGGTGACTACATTCTCGACGAGAACGGCGGCGTCCGCTACGTCGAACCGGCGGTCCTGATCGGACCGACCAAGGAAGCGGTCGCTGCATCCCTGAAGCTCTGGGCCGAGTACAGCGAGAAGGATGGGGGGATGATCGAGGGATCGATGGATCTCTCCCAGATTCCGAATGCGCAGAAGACGCTCGTGTTGATCAAGCCGGACAATTTCCGTTTTCCCAGCGCGCGCCCGGGCAACATCATCGACCTTTTCTCGGGTTCGGGGCTCCGCATCATCGGCGCAAAGGTGCACCGGATGACGGTCGACGAGGCCGAGCAGTTCTACGGGCCGGTCCGCAACGTGTTGCGCGAGAAACTCAAGAGCAAGGTCGGCGACCTTGCCGCCAAGTGCCTGGCCAAGGAACTGGCGATCAACATTCCCGACGAGGCGCGGAATCTTCTGGCCGATACGTTGGGGCCGCTATACGGCGACCACCAGTTCTACGAGATCATCAAGTTCATGACCGGGGTGTGGGGTCCGGATTGCTCGCCCGAGGAGAAGAAGAAGCGCGGCAAGGAGCGTTGCCTGGCACTGGTGTATGCCGGCACAAACGCCGTGGAACGCATTCGCAGCATCCTTGGCCCGACCGATCCGAGCAAGGCTCAGCCGGGATCCGTACGGCGCGAATTTGGCCAGGACATCATGGTCAACGCTGCACACGCCTCGGATTCTCCCGAGAATGCGGCGCGCGAACTCAAGATCGTGAAGGTCGAGCAGGATCTCATCGCTGAATTGGTCAACAAGTACTACGCCTGACGGACGGAAACAGAACGCGAGACGGCCGCGCGCCGTCTTGCGTCGCACCGGAGAGAACCGCCATGCTATTCGAGAAGATTACCCAAGCGCCGCCCGATGCCATTCTGGGTCTCACGGAAGCCTTCAAGAAAGACACTAATCCCGGCAAGGTGAACCTTGGCGTGGGCGTTTATGTGGATGACGAAGGCCGTACACCTGTTCTGCGCACAGTCAAGGAATCCGAGCGGCGGCTGATCGAGTCCGAGAAGACCAAGTCCTACCTGCCGATCACGGGCTCCCCGGAGTATGGCAGCGTGGTGCAGGAACTGCTCTTTGGCGCGGATCATCCGTTGCTCAAAGCGAATCGCGTGCGTACGGCGCACACACCCGGCGGAACGGGCGGTCTCCGCGTTGGCGCGGAATTCCTGAAGAAGTTCGCGCCGGCAGCAACGGTTTGGCTCAGCGCGCCGACCTGGCCGAATCACAAGGGCATTTTTGCGGCGGCCGGTTTCAAGACCGCGGACTATCCGTACTACGATCCTGGGTCACACGGACTGAACGCGAGCGCCATGCTCGACGCCTTGCAGAAGGTGCCGGAAGGTGATGTCGTGCTGCTCCACGTCTGCTGTCACAATCCGACCGGTGTCGATCTGGATGCCGGGCACTGGGCCGAGGTGGCGCGGATTGCTGCTGCCCGGCGCTGGATTCCGTTCTTCGATTTCGCCTACCAGGGTTTCGGCGCGGGCATCGTGGAAGACCGTGCCGGGCTTGCGCCGATTTCCGAAACCGGTGTGGATTTCCTGGTCTCGAGTTCGTTCTCGAAGAACTTCGGGTTGTACCAGGATCGCGTGGGGGCGCTGTCCATCGTCGCGGCGAACAACCAGGCCGCCGACGCAGCGTTCAGTCACATCAAGACGGTGGTCCGCGTCATCTATTCGAATCCGCCGGCCCATGGCGGGTCCGTTGTCACGACGATCCTCAAGGACACGGCGCTGCGCATGGAATGGGAGAAAGAGGTTGCGGGAATGCGCGACCGCATCGCCCGCGTCCGCCGCGAGTTGGTGGGTGGGCTCTCCAAGCGGCACGCCGTCATGGATTTCTCGTTCATCACCCGGCAGAAGGGCATGTTCTCCTTCAGCGGACTATCCGACGCACAGGTCGCTTATCTCCGCGAGAAGAAGAGCGTGTACATGGTCGGCGGCGGACGCATCAATGTCGCCGGCATCACCGCGCGCAACCTCGACTACACCTGCGACGCCATCATCGAAGCGCTGCAGAAAGCGTGAGCGGGCATGAAGGCGTTCCTCATCGCCGTAGCCCTCGCGCTGAGCATGACGGCGGGTTGCGTGTCTACGGCGCCGCGCGCGTACATGAAGGACAAAGCGCCGGCCGACTGCACCCTGGGAGATGACGAACTCCTGCGGATTGCCCTCTACGACCCCAGCCCCACCAACCGGCTCCAGTCTGTGCGATGCCTGTCCAACGATCTCTTCAAGGCCAAGGCGGTGCTGGGGGAAACATCTGACAGGCAAGTCCGGCTCGCCGCCATCGAGGGGCTCCACAGCCAGGATGTTATCAACCTGCTCGGCAGATACTGCCTGCCTTTTGACGACACGCCCAACATCCTTACTCACGACCGGTGGTCCGATGCTGCGCTGCGCATCAAAAGAATCGTCAACAGCCCCTGGATGCAGAAGCGGGTTCCGGGGGCCAGCGTTCACTTCAAGTATCAGACGTCCAGCGCGCCATATCGAAGAGTCTATACGACTCCCACGCCGGGCTATCCCGGGCCTGGAGCGAACGAGATCGTGAACCTCCAAGGCTTTCGGTTCTCCGTGGACATACGCTCCTCAAGAAGAACCTTGATCTCCATGTTCTGGGAGCAGGGCCTGCCGATGACCATCACGTCGCGTGACTCCAACGAGATCAGGGCCAACATCGTGCGCGAAGTGGTTGACCGGATACTTCAACTGCCTGGGTTCTCGAGGATCGATCCCGAGGAGTTGCGCGATCCCCAGTACAACGATGTTCGGCTGGCCGTGGAGGGCGTACGTCAGCACTACGCATCCACGTGGGTCAATGACGCCTTCTCGGCGCCCCAGGACACCAATCGCATGGCCTCGCTGACGCGTGACGAGGACATTGCCGTCGCGGCAATGGACTTCTCCAACTGGCGCACGGAGGACATCCTGCAGAAGAAGATCGCCGCCATGACCAATCAGTCCCTGCTGGCCGCCATCGTGGTGGACAGCCGGTCGGCCGGGCATCGTCTGACGGCCGCCCGCACCTTGGCCGACCAGCAGCACATCTCCGACTGCTACAGCCGGCTGGAATGGAGCAACCGGGTGAACTGGTCGCTGGCGACGCTCTCCATGACGGAGAGCGCGCTCGCCGATATTCGCGATGCGCTTGTCAAACGCAGTCGCGACACGGGGCTTCTCACGGCCATCGCATGCGAGGATCGGAGAGGACTCGCGCGCAGTTCCGCAGGGACTGCCGTTGAAGCGTTGACCGATCCGACAGCACTGACCAGAATCGCCGTCTCCGCGCCGCATGCGCATGTGCGTGAATCGGCCGTCCAGAAGCTCCCGGACAAGGAGACACTGGTGCAGGTCGCCATTGCCGAAGACTACGAAACCGTCGCCATCCAAGCTGTTTACTGCATTGTGCGGCAATCCATCCTGGCGACCCGGCAGAAGGACTGGATGTCCTGCAGTCCCGAGGAGAAGGTTGTGCGGATCGCCGCGGACAGGTACCCGTGGCCGGACCAATGGCCGGCCGGCGGGAAGGAGATGGCCCGCGCGGCCGTGGCTAATCCGGCCGACCAGTCCCTGATCGAACGGATTGCCCTTGGGGCCAAGCGCGGCGGCGTTCGCAAGTACGCCGTCGGATTCCTCACCTCCATGGCAGCCGTCGAGAAGGTCCTCGCGTCCGAGCAGGATGCCGCTGTGCTTGCGGCTGCAGAGGACGCCCGGGCCAGGCTCAGCGCGGCGCAAAGCCCGTAACCCATCTCCGCTCTGCCCTGTAATACGGCTGGGGCACACCGTGCCGCTTGCATCGCGGGGTGTGACAGGTAGAATGCCTGCAGCGTCGCGGGCGAGTGGCGGAATTGGCAGACGCGCAGGACTTAGGATCCTGTCCCGCAAGGGGTCCGGGTTCAACTCCCGGCTCGCCCACCAGCCTGCACCCGGGTTCCGCAGGGCGGAACACGGTGCAGGGTGCCTCGGCGAAGTTCCGCGAGCCTACCGAGCGGGACGAAGCCGGGCGAGAGCAGGTCGCAACCAAGAAAGGTTCCGAGAAACGCCATGAAGCACGTTTGGATACTCATGCTCGTCGCGCTGTGCACCGGATGTTCGACCGTCTCGCGTGATCGCGACACGATCTACCAGGTTTCCACCTTGCAAGCCTTGATGGCCGGCGCGTACGACGGCAACGCCAGTCTGAAGGAACTGCGGCGCCACGGGGACTTCGGGATTGGGACCTTCCACGCGTTGAACGGGGAGATGGTGGTCTCCGAGGGTAAGTTCTTCCAGGTCAGATCGGACGGGAAGGTGTATCGGCCCAAGTCGACGGAACTCTCCCCGTACGCCAACCTGACCTACTTCGAGAAGGACCTGTCCTACATTCTCCCGCGCGGCACAACGTTCGATCAGTTGAAGGTACTCGTCGACGCCGGACTGCCGACGACCAACCTGCCGTATGCCATCCGGCTGGCCGGCAAGTTTTCCTACGTCAAGACACGCAGCGTGCCGGTGCAATCAAAACCGTATCCGCCGCTCGCCGAAGTCGCCAAGACGCAACCTGTCTTCGAGTTCACCAACCGGACGGGCGTCCTGATCGGCTACCGTCTCCCGGAATACCTTGCCGGCGTGAATATGCCGGGCTATCACCTCCACTTCCTCAGCGCCGAAAAAGATGCCGGTGGCCATCTGCTCGACTTCGTGCTGGGCGAGGGAACGGTGGAAGTCGATGTTTCGCCGGTTCTTCACATCGTGTTGCCGGAGACCGAGGAGTTCAGTCGTGCGGCAACAACGGGCGCGAGCAAGGAAGACCTTCACGCGGCCGAACGCTGAGTCAACGCCCGGCCACTGCGTCGTCGATCATCTGCCTGAGGCCTCGCGTGAAGTGGCGGCGACTGAGCCGGTGTGCCGCCAGCCGGTTCGCGCGCTGAAGCTTGCGCGCCTGCGGCGTACCGAAGACGGATGCCGCACGGGCGAAACCGTCCATGAGCTGATCCCTGTCGCTATACGAAAACCCCATGCGTTCAGGGTCGAACACTTCGAGGAAGCCGCCTGCGTGATACACAAGCGGGATGCAGCCGAAGGCCATGCCTTCCGCCACGGCAAGGCCATAGTGCTCGCACTTCTCCGGTTGGGCCTGCGGATCCACAAAAGCACCTGTGCCGAGTACAAAGCCGAACGACTCGCGCAGTAACGGAAGTAATTGATGGAGAGGCACATCCGTCAACACACGGACGCCGCCGGGTTCAGCCAGCCTGCGGCATTCCTCGTAGTAAGCCCGGGACGCCGGGTTGGTATTGACGTTCCCGATGACCACCAGTTCCCAATCGAGCAATGCGGCATGACGCTTGCGCGCCTGGACAAAAGCGTCAATGACGATGGACTGGTTCTTGTTGTGCAGGCCGGGGTTGAAGCGACCCAACGTGACGAAGCGGCGCTGCTTGCCGGGGGGCAGGAGCAGGCCCCACCGCGCCGCACGGATGAAGCGGCGACCCAGCGGTGGATGCAGGACACGCATGCGCTCAGGCGGAAAATCCCAACGGCTGATGGTGTGCTGCCGGGCGAACTCGGAAATGCAACTCATGCGCTGATAGGTGTCGAGGTACGCGGTCGCATCGCCTTGCGCGTTCCGCCGGACCTCGGCGCTGGGAAACATCTGTGCGTAGATACCCACCGCCGCCGGATTGGGATGGAAGTTCATGAACGTATGATTCACAAACACCGAGATCGGTTCGGAAGCGAGATAGGCATCCAGCCCGGCCGGCTCGACAAAGCGCACGGGAATATCGGCGAACTCTTCGCCGAAGGTGCTGACGATACGTTCAGGTGCAGGAGGAGGATTCACCGTGAGAATCTCGGCGCGGAATCCGAGATCCAGCAACGCCCGGGCATAGGCCAGCGCCGAACGCTCTCCGCCACCGAGCACGTACATGAACTCGTTGTAGACGATGGCCTTCCCGCCCTGGACGGATCGAGTCATCAGATATCCATGAAGAAGCGGCGGTACATCGGGTGAACCACGCGTTTCATGCCGAGCTTGCGGGCAAACGAAATGCCCCACAGCGCCAGCGAATGTTCCGGCGTAAAACCAAATGCGCGATGCTTCCAGCGAAGCCGGGCGACCCAGCGCAACATCCGAACAGGAATCGAAGACAGCGTACGGGGCAGGGAGGCCTTCGATGTGAGGATGCGGTAGAAGGTCAGCTTCGGCATGCGCGGATCGGCATAGGGGGGCAGCACGCCCTGGTTACCCGGGATATTGCGGCTCCAGCCGTCCGGATCTTCGGGCGGGTGGAAGCCCTGCTCGACCGCCGCATCGAACAGCTCCGTCGCGGGGTAGGGCGCGAAGAAGGTCGGCCCGGTGATCCGGATGTTGTCGCTGATCGCGCGCAGGGCGTCGATCATGTCCAATGTGGCGAGGGTGTCCTTCCATGTCTCACCGGGGATGCCGGTCATAAACATGTAGACGCCCATCATCCCCGCATCCGCAATCTTGCGCGCGATGCGGAGCGCCTGCTCCACGTTGTGAGGCTTGCGCATCTTGCGAAGGATGTCCGGCGAACCGGCCTCGATGCCGATCCGAAGTTCCACGCAACCGGAGCGGGCAAGCTCGTCGACAAGTTGTTCACCCGCGCGCAGGATGTCGGCGATGGTGATGGAGCAACTCCAGGGCACCTTGAGACCGCGGGCGATCGCAAGGGCGCGCGGCGGATCGCCGAAGAAATTGTCCTCAGCGAACAGAATGCCGGTCACCCCATACTTACTCCGCAACATCTCGATCTCGGCCAGCACCTTCTCCGCACTGCGGCAACGCACGCAGCCGTGGTGAACGGCCTGGTTGTAACAATAGCCGCAGCGATATGGGCAGCCACGGCTCGTGTTCAGCACGGCCACGCGATCGCCGCCTTTGCCGGAATGGAAGTAGCTGCCGGGATAAAAGTACTCCTCACGGTTGAGCAGATGCCAGGCCTCGTCCACCATATTGAGGTCTTTGAGAAACGCCCGTGTCGGCGTCGTCACCAAGCGCTCACCATCCTTGAAGATAAGCCCGGGGATCGCGGCCAGTCGGCTGCGATCCAACCCGTACTGTCGGATCGACCGGGCCAACTCGACAATGGTCTGTTCCCCTTCGCCAATGCAGACGGCGTCCACGAAGGGGAGCTGGGCGGTCTGCTCCGGCACGATCGTGGAATGTACGCCACCCCAGATCAGCGGGACATCGCACGCCGCCTTGATGGCCTGCGAAGCGTCGCGCGATGAAAGAATGTGAGGCGTAATCACCGACATACCCACGAAGATCGGCTTGTGTGTGCGGATGTTCTCGATGAGCGAGCGGATACCATCGGGCGCAGCCTGGGAATGATGCAGCAGAACCGAGAAGCCGGCCTTCTCCAGGGCATCGGCAAGGCACAGCAACGCGAACGGCGGCGCAAGCCTCTTGCGCTCGACGTCCTCGGGCCGATGGGTCTCGACTTTGGCTAGAATTATGTCAACCATAAGAATCTGTCCGCCGCAGGGATACTGGAAGTTTGTGGGCGCTCAAGTCAAGTATCAAGCCGGACAGGATCGACCATGGATGAAACGCTTTTTGTATCGATTCTGATACCGACGTCGAACCGGGCGGCGGCGCTCACGTGTCTTCTCTCCAGCTTCGCACACATCGACTACCCAAGAGATCGGCTCGAGATCATCATCGTCGATGATGGTTCGACGGATGCCACAAAAGATGTCACAAGCCGTGCCGCCAAGCTGCTCCAGCCCATACCCGTCCGCTACATCTTCATTCCAAAGTCGGACATCACGCACGCCAAGAATGCCGGATTGGCCCAGGCCGCTGGCGAGATCGTGGCGTTCACCGACGACGATTGTACGGTGGAGCCGGGTTGGCTCACGGAACTCGTCCGGCCATTTGAAGACGCGTCAGTGGCGGTGGTGGGCGGACCTGATCGTGCACCCTCGGATTCGTCTCCATTTGAGGAAGCGGTGGATTACGCGATGACCGGGCTGGTCGGAACCGGCGGGGTTCGGCGGGGAGATGCGGAGGAGAAGCGGCTCGCACGGTATCTGCCACGGGGCTGCAACATGGCTTTTCGGAGAAGCCTTGCCGCAGAACTGGGCGGGTTCGACACGTCCTTCTACAACGGCGAGGAGATCGATCTGGATTATCGAATGATCCAGGCCGGTCACCGAACTGTGTACGCGCCGGATGCCCGGGTCTGCCATCATCGACGAGCGACACCGCACACATTCGCGCGCCAGATGTTTCACCGAGGGCTCACGCGCATGATGCTTTTTCGAAAGCATCCGGCATTCACCGAGTGGAGTTACTTTGCGCCGGCTGCGATGGTGATCTGCGCGATCCTGCTGATGGCCGCGGCCCTCGTCTCGCACACGGCAGGCATCGTCCTCAAGTTCGCTTTGGCAGCCTATGCAGCACTGCTGGCGGGAACGATGATTCATGCCGCTTGGAAGACGCGGCATATCGAGTCCGCGCTCACCGTCCCGCTGGTCATTGCGCTCCAACACACGTGCTATGGTTTGGGCGTGCTGGCCGCGCCATTTACGTCGCGCTGGCGCTCGGTGCGGAGCTACCGCACCGGCCCGCTTCGCATCCTTATTTCCAATGATGGATTCGGACCCAACCAAGGCGATCGGGCCATTCTCGAAGTCATGACAAGCGACCTCCGTGCCACCTTCCCCGGCGTCGAGATACGCGGCTTCTTGAATTCGTGGATGCCGACGCCCCGTGCGTTGCTCCGCTTCTGGCGGGACATGAGATGGGCCGACGTGTTCCTGTTGGGCGGCGGCCAGGTACTTCACGATCACACGTGTCTTCTCTTCCTCCTTGCGGCCTTGGGCAAACTAGCCATCGCCCGCTTCGCTGCCACCCCTGCAGTTTGCTACGCCATAGGCGCAGGCCCCATGGCCTCGCGACTCGGCCGACGTTTGACACGACACGCGCTGAATCGCGTGGAACTGATCCTCGCGCGCGATGAGGCCAGCGCCGCGCTGCTTCGGGAGATCGGCGTTCGGGCTGACCTGATCCATGTGACCGCGTGTCCGGCTTTTCGACTGGCCGCACAGCCGAGCGAGCGGGTCGAGACCCTCGTCCGTGATGCCCGGCGGGGCGGGGGGCCTCTCGTGGTGATATGTCCACGACGCTGGTTCCAGTATGAGCATGGCCTTTTGCCCCTGCGATGGAAGATGTGGTATCGGCGAGAGCCCCCCGGCTCAGCCCAGTTCTCCCGGCTGCTGGATACGCTGGCTGAACTGATCCGGCGCCTTGTGCACGAGCAGAAAGCCTACGTGCTGCTATTGCCCATGAAGCAATCCGCCGGAGGACGCGATCCGGGTCAGGATGACGATGCGGTCTGCAGCGAACTTGCGCAACGTGCCGCGAACCCCGACGCGGTCCATGTAGTAAGCGGCGACATTGCGGCGGGCGAGGTCAAGTCGCTCCTTGGTCGCGCTGACGCCGTGGTGACGATGCGCATGCATGCTGCCATCATGGCCCTGCCTCAGCACGTGCCCTGCGTGGCACTCACGCTTTCATCGAAATTCATGGATCTGTACCGGCGCCTCAGAATCGAGGATCTCGCGGTATCGATTGAATCAGCCACCCCGGACTTGCTCTTCGCCGCTGTAAGCCGCGCCTTGGAGTATGCTCCGCGCATGGGAACGCTTCTGCATGAACCGCTTGCCGACACGATCACACGTTCAACTGAAAACGCGTACCTGCTGCAGCAATGGGTGAAAGGGCATCTCCGGCCTGAAAGCACGGGCGAGATCGGATGAAGCGGAAGGTCATCCTAATCACCGTTGATTCCCTGCGTGCGGACTGTGTGGGTCCGCAGCGGGGGGAATCCCTTACGCCGCAGATTGATGCATGGGCGGCAAAGGGCATCCGCTTCGGTCAAGCCATTGCCAACGGGCCACTGACCAGCGCATCGTTTCCGGCCATCCTCAGGTCGCGTCATGGATCACACGGCGGCGACACCAGTTCTCTCTCCCTCGCTGGCATTCTGGCCTCCCATGGCTACCGCACCGGCGCATTCGTCGCGGCCAACCCGTACGTGTCAGGCCTCGCCGGATACGCGGCAGGTTTTGAAGTGTTCAAGGACTGGATGGGCGAGGGTGGCGCCCACATCACACAAACGTTCAAAGGCATTGCGGGAACCGGCGGGCTATTCAGGAAAATGCTCGGCTGGCGGCGACTGCCTGCGCTGCAGTTTCTGAACGGCCTTCGCGGAAACCGCCGGCGGCCGTTCCCCGCCGGGGATGTCGTGACGAATGAAGCCACGTCCTGGGCGCGTGGGGTAAACGGCCCCTTCTTCCTCTGGGTCCATCTGATGGATCTTCATTATCCCTATCTGGCGCAGCATCGTGAAGACGGGGTGTCGAAGGCGATGTTTGTCATCGCGCTGCTGGCGACGCTGCTGGGCATGCGCAGCGTGACAGCCCGCGTCATGCGGCGGTTGTATGAACAGCGCGTGCGCGATGTGGACCAGATGGTGGGGCGGCTGGTTCGCGAGTTGGGTGATGACGCCGTGGTCATCTTTACGGCGGACCATGGCGAGCAATTCGGCGAGCGCGGCCGGTTTGCTCATCCGGCATCGCTCTTCGACGAACAACTGCGCGTCCCTCTGGCCGTGACCGGAACGGGCGTGACGCCCTGCGAGTGCAACGGCCAGTTTGCGCTGATCGATCTCGCCCCGACTCTGCTGGGCCTGCTGGGATTGCCTGCGGCTGCTGCGTTTGAGGGCCGGGATCATTCCGCGGCCTTGCACAAGCAGGGGCAAGGGGTTCTCTCCGACGTGGTGATTTCGGAGGCTGTACACGTTGGACATGGCCAGGTGCCGGATCATCTCTCGGGTGCCACGACGCAGGCGGACGGGAAATTGTACCGGACGTTCTCCGCCCGCACGCCGGACTGGAAATATGTGATCGACGAAGAGGGACCACGCGAGCTGTTGTTCGATCTGCGTCAGGATCCCGGCGAACTGCGCAATGTGATCGGGCTGCAGCCGGCAGAGGCGGCCCGGATGAGGGCTTGCGTCGCGTCGCATCGCGCGCTCGCGCAAACCGCCGCTGCCGATGGACGGCCGGCACTCACTCCAGAGGAAGAGCAGTTGATGAAGAAACAGCTTGAAGACTTGGGCTATCTGTAGCTCTGATGTAGCCATGAGCATTCTTGCAACGGCTGACATCCTGCTGAGCACCCGGGCATCGGCGGCCACCCTGAGGCGAAAGGCCGACGCACGCCTTCGCCGTCTTGTCGAATTCGCCGCAGCCAAAGTGCCGTACTATCGCGAGTTGTTCCGCGGCGTTGGACTCAAGGCCTCTGACATCCACGGGGTCGACGATCTTCGGCGCATTCCGATCACCTCCCGGGACGACATCCAAGGCCGGCCGATCGAGGACTTTACGCCCGAGGGGATGGATGCATCAAAGCTCGCAACGTATACGACCAGTGGCTCGTCGGGCAAGCCCCTGACCGTTCGGCAAACGCCGGGTGACAAGGCCGTGAACCAGGCACTGCTGCTCCGGGCCATGGTCCGATGGGGCATGAGGCCCTGGCACAGCAAGATGAGCGTGAGGACCAAGAACCTTTCCGACAAGGATCCGTCCTGGCATGGCCGGCTCGGTCTCTTCAGGCGGCACTGGATGTCAACCCGCTGGCCGCCGGATCGGTGGGTAACCGAGTTGCAGAAGATCAACCCGGACTTCATTTTCACGTATTGCCTGACCCTGCGACTCATGGCGCAGGCGATTCACGAGAGGGGCATCACCAACGTTCGCCCGCGTTGCATCATGAGCTCGTCCGGCGTTCTCGACGATGCCACGCGGAAGGAAATCGGCGAGATGTTTCACTGCCCGGTGTGCGATGTTTACGCGTCATGGGAAGGTGGCATGCTCGCGTGGGAGTGTCTCGAGTGCGATGGTTATCATGTCAACTCGGATTGGGCCGTGATGGAGGTCCTCAAGGGCGGCGAACCGGCTTTGCCGGGCGAGCAGGGGGAAGTGGTCGTCACCAATCTTCATTCCTACGGTATGCCGATCATCCGTTACCAGCAGGGCGACACCGTGGTGGTGAGCGGGCAAAAGCACACCTGCGGTTGCCATCTTCCGCTCATCGACGAAATCTGCGGCCGAACGGCCGACATGATCGTGCTCCCGTCAGGGCGCTATGCATCGCCGCATGCGTTCATGGTCATGATCGATCACGTGCCGGGCATACAGCAGTGGCGGCTGATCCAGAAGGAGAAGGCCCGGTTCATTCTCGAGGTCGTCGCAAGCCCTGACTTCGACAGCAAGGCAGAGGAAGTGATACGGAAGGACCTGTTCAACCTGGTCGGCCGCCCTGTTTCGCTGGAAGTTGTCCGAGTGGCCTCGTTGCCTGAGTCGGAGGGAGGCAAGCGACGCTTCGTGGTGTGCGAAGTGAAAGTCACTTAAGACAGATCATGAGCACTGATAAGCTCCACTTCTGCGTATCCGTTCGCCGATGCCGTCCCGCCAGCGTGGCAGACGCCTTCGAGCACGCGGGCCGGATGGACGAGTTGGCGAGCGTGTTCGGCTTTCTCTTCGAATCACCGCTGAACGGTGGACGCAATCGCGAAGCCTCCATTCCCATTACGCCGGAGGAGATCGAGGCGTTGAATAAGCGGTCCGTGGGCTACTCGTTCACGCTGACCAGCACGGCTGCCGCACCCGAGCACCTTCGCGACCGCTGGACCAACGAGATGCTTCGCCGTTTCGAGAACCCGCTCAACAGCGTCGTCGTGTCGATGCCAATGGTGGAGAACTACGTCCGCGAGAAGTACCCCTCGTACAAGCTTCGCGCATCGTGCATTTACAATCTGAAGACACCCGACGAGATCAACGCGGCCTGCGAGCGCTTCGACATGGTCACCCCGTGGCCGGACATCAATGACCACGACGATCAGTTGCTCGCATTGACGTCAAAGGACAAGATATTGCTGTTTGGAACGCAGATCTGTCTCAAGAACTGTGGAGATCACCGGTTGCGGCATTACTATTTTTGGTCGCTGGACCATATCGCATACTACAACCGGCGGGAATACGGCGTACCGTATCATCCCGGCGATTACCACTGGCACTTTCGTCCTCCGTGCCAAGGGCGCTCATACCCGACTCAGATGGAGGATCTGGAACGCTTTCGCCGCCTCGGGTTCAGAAACATCAAGATCACCCAATTCGATCCGTTCTCGGAAAGCTACCTTGGACTAAAGCGCAGCACGGGGAAAAAGCTCTGGACCTTCCTGCGGCGCAGGGTCTGGAAACGTCCATCGTTGCTGCAGGCACGGCCCACGGCCTAGCCCGTCAGCCCGGAGTAGGGAACGACCTCCAGTCCATGCTTTGCCATGGCATCCATGTACACCTTGTGTGGGTGGAAGTGGTGCATGAACTGCTCACCGATATCGATCTCGGTCGACATTTTCTCCAGATCGTTGCAGTCGAAACCCATTTCGGCCTTCACCCGAGCGCGCAGCGCCGCCGTATCCACGCCCTTCGCGTCCAGCGCGCGAAGGGTGGCCGGCAGATAGCCGCCGGGCCCCAATTTAACTTCCGTGGAGGTGAACACGCCTGCCACGTCGATGGACAGGAGTTGTGATTCCAGCGACACGCGACAATTCGGAAAGACCCAGACAGCTCCCTTTGGGAGGGACAGGAAATAGACCGCAGAGAGGAAGGGGAACACCGTTTCCGCGTCCAGGATCTGAGACGGCCGCTTATCCGTCCTCGGCGTCGTGATCTGGTTCCACACCGGCATGCCAATGACAATGGGGCGCCGCCGGTCGTTGCCAAATTCGCGGAGCAGATGACGAACGTGCTGAATCGTCATCAGAAACTCGTAGTTGATGTCCGGGTTCAGCCCCATCATGAAACCGAGCCCGACATTCACCCCGGCCCGCATGGCCCGCTCCTGGGAGGATACGCGGAACCCATACCCATCGCCGATCGCTCCAAGCTTCCATTGTTCGTTGATGCCGCGAGCCTTCGGGCCTGCCAGGATCTTCTGCTTGTAGAGATCGGGATCGTACGTTTCCTGCCACACCAGCATGGCATCCACTCCGTAGCCCTTCCAATCGCGATAGTGCTGCTCGGTGACCGCCATGCTGCACACGCACACTTGCCCGTCCATGCGCCGTTCCTGGATCAGCCCGCGTACCGACCGAGCAAGACCGGGCAGTTCCTCGCGCACAAACTGGAAATCATCGCCGCCAACCAGTTCGATGTAGCCAATGCCGAGGTCGAGCAGGTACTTCACCTGCTCGAGCACAAGGTCAGGGGTGATCTTCGTGCGCGGAATATCCGGATTGGATGCGCGCCATCCGCAGAACAGGCAATCGGATGAGCACCGGTTGGACACCTCGACCGGGGCCATGACAGTGACCTTGTTGCCAAATATGCGTCGCCGCGCCGCGCGAGATGCATCGAGTACGGTTTCGCGCAGGGAAGGGAACTCCGGGGAATACAGGAGGTTGAACAGCCGATTCGACTCTGGGACCGAGAGGCTGTCTGCCGCGCCCTTGGCCAGCAGGTCGGCCAGTTCGGCGGGGTCCGGATCGCTCAGGTCCCGGCCGATCGAGCGCGCATCCTTGATGTAGGTTTTCCAAGACATCGTTTCTTCCACCCCATGCTGAAGTTCTATGTTCCTTTTTTATCCACCCAACGCAAGCCTGCGATTGCGTTATCCCTTGTTGTGAACGTTGCGATAGAGCTGCGCATTCACGGCCGCGGCCATCTTGTCGGCGTCCAAGGATCCGCCGAGAAACGCCGCCACGTTGCGCGCCTGGTCCAGGGACTGCCGGATCACTTCCGCGTACTGAACATTCAGTACCTTGAAGTTGGGTTGCGCCGAGAGCCAGCCTTGCGTTCGCTCAAGATGCTTCGAGAAGATGTCCTTCATCTTGTCATCGGGAAGCGCTGCACCACTCTGTCCGCGCCGTACGAGCATTTCCCGTTGCGACCGGAGGACCTCGTCCAGATCGCGCAGCATGAAGATGGTGTAGTAATCGCGTCCAGGCGGAAGGTCCGGAAGCAATTGCGTGATGACCTTGACGGCTTTGCCCTCAGCCTGGTCCAGCCATGAGGCGTCCGTCTTCAGCTTCTTCACCCGTTCGAACTCAAAGTAACCGAGCGGATTGTCGTCATCCGCCTTCCGTTGCTCGTCTGCCAGCAGGGGCATACCGCCCGCGCGAAGCATCTGCATCATCATCGAGGTTCCAGAACGCGGCAGGCCCGACACAATGGTAATCATGGTTGCCCCCCATCCTGGGGAGCGGGGGAGAGCGACGCGTCAGGCTCCAAAACGGCTGGCCGGAGAAGCTGCTCCCAGCGTGAGTGTTTCCAGGGATCCTGCAAGGCATCCCATGCGTTGAATGAGCCCAAGAGCGTGAGCATGACAAAGACCGCGACAGACCGCCGTGAGAAGCGACGATCCAGCCAAACCGCGGTAAACAGAAAGAAGAGGGGCATGACACCCACCATCCAGCGGAGACCGACACAGACGCCGCCGTAGTTCCGAGAGCGCATGGCGATCAGTCCCACGAGTATGACGGAGGGCGCCAGGACAAGAAGCGCTTCCGGCAGCCGCGTGCAACGCTTCCTCACGCAGCGGACAGCTTGCCACACACCAAGCAGAAGAATCGGCGTCATGGAGAATAGGCCGTGATGACCGAGCAGGATATTGAAGACATAAAGAGGCTTTGGATCACGCATGCCCTCCAACCCCATCTTCCTCAGGAGCTCCGGCGTTACATGCCCTTGGGCATCGAGCAGCGGCTTCCAGAAAGAGCCGGGGTAGTTGTAAAGTTCCCGCCTTCCGTACACCGGGAGAAACGATCCCGTGATGGCGTGGTTCAGGACAAAATGGGAGGCCAGCGGAATGATGAAGACAGGCAGGGAGAACAGCAGCGTCCTTCGCCAATTCCCGGCCAGAAGATAAATCATGAAGCCGATCGCAAACGGAGCCAGGGCAATATCCAGCACCGGAGTCAGTCCGGCCCAGAGTCCGACAAGCATCCAGTGATGAACACCCGCTGCGGGTTGGCGTGTGCGCATGGCGTGGTAGAAGGCGCCCATCACGGCCAGCGCCCCGGGAACATGGTTGTTGATGCCCGTGGCATAGCCGAGCCCCAGATTGCCGACGCCGATGGCAAGCATGCCGAGCGCCAGCGCCGCGGGCCGACGAATGCAAAGCCTCAGCGAGAGGAAGAAGTAGACCAGCAGAAGCATGTACGGAAGCACACCCGTCACGACGCTCACAAAGTAGATGCTCAGGGCCTCATCGTTCGCAAATGTCCTGCCCGTACATTCGGCAAACACGCGGTAGGCCAGTGCGGCGGCGGAAGAGAGCAGGGGGGGCTTGGTCGAAAGGAAATGCCCGTTCAGACGAACCTTGTCGATCGTACCCACGTAGCGGCTGCGATCGATATGAAACGTACCGTAATGCGCCAGACACTCGATGGTCGCGAGCCTGCTGTCGGTGTTGGCGGAGGTCGACTGGCGTTGTGCAAAAACGATCAGGAGGACAAGATTGAGCAGGAGGACACCGAGAACGGTGGCCTTCGTCCACCCAGGCAGCGTGGCCGTCACTGAAGCGAACCGCGCCTGTTCATCTGATTCACCGTGCGACATGGGGCACGATTATGCGTTGCTGCGCGCGATGGTAAAGTAAGAACTGCTCGGCCAAGGCTATCGGGCGGGGCGCTATTGTGTCGTGGAATACCCCGCTTCGAATCGCGGACATGCTTTTCGATTGTTCGTTTGTGTCCGTAGCGCTACCTTTGGCGCTACAGGGAGGGTCAAAGGATGAGAACTCGACGTGCCGCAATGTGGTGGTGTGTGGTAGCTGCTATCCTGCTTGGACACGGGGTATCCCTCGGCAAGGACATCGACCTGACGGCGCTCACACAAGAGACACAGAAGATGTCTCAGAAGCCCAACGAGATGACGATGGCGTGGTGGATACCCGAGGAATTCTGGGCCGCCAGCCTGTCACAGAATCCAGACGTCACGGCCGCCCAGACGGAGGAGTTCCTCCGGGTCATTCGCCCCTACACAATGGTCGTGGTCGTCGATGGCACCTTGGGCGCATTTGGAGGAGTGACGTATAAGTCAGAGGACTACATCCGCGCCAACACGCGGCTCGTGGATGCGCAGAACAAGACCTATGCGCCGCGAACAGCGGAAGAGGTCGATGCAGACACCCTGAACATGCTGCAGATGATGAAGCCCATCTTCGTCAACATGCTTGGGCCCATGGGACAGAACATGCACTTTGTCCTGTTCCCGGCAAAGACAGAGAGCGGCTTACCGATAGCCGACGCCAAGGGTAAAGGACAATTCAAGGTGACGCTGGGCAGCAAGGAGTTCAAATGGAGGCTCCCGCTGGATTCAGTCCTGCCTGCTCAGGTATGCACCAAGTGCAAGCAGGAGTGCAAGGGGTCCTGGTTCTTCTGCCCTTGGTGTGGAACAAAGCTGGGAGAAGAAACCGCCAAGCAACCCGCACCTGCGACCAAGTAGAGCGGATGGCAGCAGAAGGGAACTCGACGAATGGCCGCAAACGCAACGACACCGGTGATATCCGTGGTGGTTCCTCTCTTGGACGAAGAGGGCAGCCTGGTTGAACTGGCCGAGAGTCTTGAGCTTGTACTGTCGTCAACGAATCAGTCCTACGAGGTCATATTCGTTGATGACGGGTCGACAGACGGATCCTTCGGCATCCTCGAAGAGCAAACGCGCCGGTTCCCCTCCATGACCGTCATACAATTGAGGAAAAACTTCGGCAAGACCACTGCTCTGGATGTCGGCTTCAAACTGGCCAAGGGGCAAGTCATTGTTACGCTCGACGCCGACCTGCAGGATGATCCCGGGGAGATCCCAAGACTGCTCGCCGAGTTGGACAAGGGTGCTGACCTTGTCGTGGGGTGGAAGAAGGACCGGCAGGACCCTTGGCACAAGACGCTCCCGTCAAAGCTCTTCAACTTGGTGACGTCGGCGGTGGCCAGAATTCGCCTGCACGACTTCAACTGCGGGCTGAAGGCCTATCGCAGGGAAGTCATCGAGAACATTCAGCTTTATGGCCAGATGCATCGCTACATACCGGCGCTGGCCCACTGGAAGGGCTTCCGCGTAGCGGAGATCCCTGTACGCCATCATCCGCGCAAGCACGGGCACTCGAAATTCGGTGCTGCGCGCTATTTCCACGGGTTCTACGATCTTCTCACGGTGGCCTTTATCACCAAGTACGCGGGCCGGCCGATGCACTTCTTTGGGAAGGTAGGACTGGCGCTCATCGTGGCGGGTCTTGGTATCTGCACCTACCTTTCTGTGCTCAAGCTTCGCGGAGCCTTCATCGCATTCCGGCCTCTGCTGACGCTCGGGGTTCTGCTGCTCATCCTCGGCGTGCTGTTCCTGTCGACAGGGCTTCTCGGCGAGATGATTCTGTATCTCTTCCGCACCCGCGAGCGACGGATTGCCGGGCATTTGATCAAATCTACCGTCGGTCGATAGTCTTGAGGCTTCGTTTCCGGCACCGCGCGCTGAATAGAAATTCACTTCAGCCGCGCTTTTTTCATTGCGCTGAGGCGGCTGCTTCGCTACTAACGACCCCGGAGGCTTAGCTCAGTTGGTAGAGCAGCTGACTCTTAATCAGCGGGTCGGGGGTTCGAGCCCCCCAGCCTCTACCAGTTCTTGCCCCGGTCCGAAAGGGCCGGGGCTTTTCTTTCAAAGGGGTTCAGGTAGGTGGGTTTCACTTCCACTTGATGCTGCAGCCCATCGGATTGGTGTTGGGAACCCGCACGGGTTCGCCGGCAAGGACGTTTCGAATGGCGTTCCTGAGATCCTTTGACTTCACGGCATCGGGATTCTTCCAATTATCGTCGATCCGACCCTCATAGACCAACTTCCTCTCACCGTTGAAGAGAAAGATGTGTGGTGTGCAAACCGCCCCGTAGGCTTTGGCCACAGACTGATTCTCATCGCGCAAGTAGGGGAACGGCAATGCCTTCTCCTGGGCGCGCACCTTCATCTTCTCGAAGCCGTCCTCGGGATAACTCAATGCGTCATTGGAATTGATGGCAACAAATGCAACGCCCTTCGGGCTGAACTCACGCGCAAGCGCGATGAATCTATCCTCGTAGGCCTGTGCGTAGGGACAATGATTACAGGTAAATGAGATCACCACAGCCTTTGCGCCGGCGAAAGAGCTAAGGCTGTACGACTTTCCATCCGTCGCGGGCAGATTCACGAAATCCGGAGCCTTGGCTCCGATGGGTAGAGTTTCCGGCCCACTTTGTGTCACCAGCGCCATGATCGTAGCTCCTAGAATGATAGGGTTCATCCGCACCTTCTTTGTTCATGATACCGTATCACAAGATGGCAGGAGTTCAAATGCACCGGCAAAATGGAGGGCGCGCTTTGTGCTGGAACTCGGTAAGTCGGCAGGGATTTGGAGCGAGCGAAGGGATTCGAACCCTCGACCCTCACCTTGGCAAGGTGACGCTCTACCACTGAGCTACGCTCGCTTCCGCAAAACGGGCTAGACTATGTCCGCATCAGAACGTTTTTTCAATACCTAATTCTTCTGTGCCGCATTTTGTTTGCCGCGGAAGGAATTAGCACGTAATAAAGACAGCCTGTGATTGCCCCCCGCAAAGAGACCGATCCGGTGCCCGGCTTGAACATCGGCACTGAGACGGATGCGTTCTTCCAGCCCGGAGGCCGACTGGCCCAGGCCTGTAGCACGGATGAATTCCCATTCG
>DAISJM010000049.1:0-26270 GCA_036821485.1 Verrucomicrobiota bacterium
CGTGGGCGTGAATGCCGACGTGACGCAGATCACCGGTTTGTATGTGCTGGATCAAAAGGAAACGCCGGGTCTCGGTAATAAGATCACCGAAGATGTCTGGCGTGAGCAGTTCAAGAACAAGCCGCTGGCGAAGAATCTGGTGGTGACGAAGACCACGCCGGCCGCCGAGAACGAGATTCAGGGTGTGACGGGTGCGACGATTTCCTCTTCGAGTGTGGTGGGCATTTTGAACGGTACGATCGCGCGCTTCCGTGCGGCGCTTGGTGCCGGGGAGCAGGCGCTATGAGCAATGACGGACCTACTCCTCTCGAGAGGTTTATCAACGGCATCATCCCGGAGAACCCGGTGTATCGCCAGATTCTGGGCATCTGCCCGACGCTGGCCGTCACGAATTCGATGGAGGGAGCCATGACCATGGCAGGCGCCGTGGCCTTTGTGCTGATCTGCTCCAACATTCTGATCAGCCTGATCCGTGGCCTGCTCAAGCCTCACCTTCGTATCTTGGTCTTTACGCTGACCATCGCCGCGTTTGTCACGATAGCGGATCGTTTGTTGGCTGCGTTCATGTACGACATGAGCAAACAACTGGGTCCGTATATTCCCCTGATCATCGTCAATTGCATCATCATCGCCCGCTGCGAAATCTGCGCTTCGAAGCAGGGTGTGTTCGCGGCCTTCTCTGATGCCGTGGGGCAGGCGCTTGGGTTTACGCTTGGCCTGGCCACGATTGCCTCGGTGCGTGAGATCCTCGGATTCGGCACGTGGTTCGGCAAGTGGCTCGGCTGGCGGGTGATTCCCGTCACGGCGCCGGAGCACTGGTCCACGTGGGTGATCATGATTCTTCCTCCCGGCGCGTTCCTGACGCTCGGCCTGTTGATGGGGGTCATGAACTGGATTGAAGCTCGTCGCGCGCAGACGAAGAAAGCGACGGCGTAGGATCATGAACTACATTGCATCACTTCTGGTTCTGGCGATCACGACGGCGCTGATCAACAACATGGTTTTCCACTTCTTCGTGGGAAACTGCCCGTTCATCGGCGTGTCGCGCAAGGTGGACATGGCCTTCGGCATGGGCGCGGCGGTCACGTTTGTGACGACGATCGCGGCGGTGCTGAGCTGGATTACGACCTATTACATCATGTCTCCGGGCGCCCCGCTGGCGACGTGGATCTACCGGGCGCTGACCCACGATCCTTCGAAGGTCAGCGACCTGAGCATTCTGAGCTACATCGTCTACATCTTCCTGATCGCGTGGGCGGTGCAACTCGTGGAAATGTACATCCGCAAGTTCTTCCCGGCGCTCTACAAGGCCTTCGGCGTCTTCCTGCCGCTGATCACGACGAACTGCGTGATCCTGTTTGTGTGCCTGGAAATCATGAAGCACATCGGGCAGGGCGCATCTGATCCGTGGGGGTTGGACAAGGCCTTGGTCTACGCCTTCTTTGCCGGGGCCGGGTTCCTGATCGCCATTGTCATCATGGCAGGTATTCGCGAGGAACTGGATCACTGCGATGTGCCCAAGTCGCTGCGCGGGCCGGGTATCACGCTGATCGTCGCCGGCATCCTTTCCTTGGCGTTCATGGGGCTGACGGGTGTCGACAGCAACTTGGCGAAGATGATCAACCGCAAGCCGCCGCCGGTCGAAGAGACAGCACAGGCCGTGACGGCCGCGACGACAGCTATGAAGTGATTTGGATGAGGATGTCATGGAACTGGTACTGATGATTTTGGCGGGGGGGACGATGCTGGTGCTGGCGGTGATCGCCGGCCAGTCACTGGGTTGGGCGAACAAGGTCTTCCACGTCGAGATTGATCCGCGTATCGAGGCGATCAACGCGGCGTTGCCTGGCGCAAACTGCGGCGGGTGCGGGTGCGTGGGTTGCATGAGTTACGCCGAAGCTGTCGCGGCAGGAACGATTGCGCCCGACAAGTGCACCGTCGGTGGAACGAGCTGCGCGGAAGCCATTGCGAAGATCATGGGCGTGACGCTGAAGCCGTCATGGCCATACCGCCCGGTGGTCCACTGTCGCGCTCACTATAACGAGCGGCTAGGCCGGGCAGACTATCGTGGCGAGAAGAGCTGCACGGCAGCCAACATCATGGGCGGCGTCCAGCTTTGTACCTACGGTTGTCTTGGATTCGGTGACTGTGTGGCTGCCTGCGATTTTGACGCGATCCACGTGGTCGATGGCCTGGCGACCGTGGACTACGACAAGTGCGTGGGCTGCGGTGCCTGCGCCAAGGTATGCCCGCGCAACATCATCACGATGACCCCCTTCAAGTCGCAGCGCATCATTGCCGTCGGTTGCTCCAACCAGGACATGGGCAAGGACGTCAAGGCAGTGTGCAAGATCGGCTGCGTTGGTTGCATGGCCTGCTCGAAGGCCAGTCCGCTGTTCAAGATGACGGAAGGCAAAATCCCGCGCATCAACTACGACGAGTACGATCCTGAGAACATGGACTCCGCGCTCGTCGCCGTGAAGAAGTGCCCCGTCAAGAATCTCATCTACGTCGGCAAGCCGTCTCCCCAGGACGTGGCCGAGGTGAAGGACAAGGACCTGCCGAAGATCGTTCAGGTCGACTTCAAGACCACGATCGACAAGACGACGTGGCAGGGATAGCACGCTTGATGGGCGCGGCGGCCGTGTTTTTCCTTGTTCCCGCTCTGTGTTGCAGCTAAGAATCTCAGCCCATACGGCAATCGCATGCCGTAAGGTGTCTCGTCATGAACAAGATTGTTTTCAAGCAACAGCTTTCCGAGGAAGTCTTCCTCATGCAGGTCGAGGCGCCTCTGATTGCGAGTGAGCGCCAGCCAGGTCAGTTCGTTATTCTGCAACTCAACGACGATTTCGGTGAACGCATTCCACTAACCATCGCGGACGCCGATGCGGAACGCGGTACAATCACCATTGTGTTTCAAACCGTCGGCAAGACCACGCACGAGCTTGCGGACCTCAACGTGGGCGACAAGATCCGGAACCTTGTAGGCCCGCTGGGCCATCCGACACATATCGAGAACTTCGGCACCGTGGTTTGTGTGGGCGGTGGTATCGGTGTGGCCCCGCTGCACCCCATCGTTCAGGGGATGAAGAAAGCCGGGAACCGGCTGATCGTCATCGTGGGTGCCCGCACGAAGGAACTTCTGATTCTCGAGGATCGGATGCGCGCGCTGGCAGATGAACTGATCATCTGTACGGACGATGGCTCGGCCGGCCGAAAGTGTCTTGTGACCGAACCGCTGAAGGAGATCTGCTCGCGCGACCCCAAGCCCAATCTTGCCGTGGCGATTGGTCCGCCGATCATGATGAAATTCTGTGCCGAGACTACCCGGCCGTTTGCGGTGCCGACGGTGGTGTCGCTGAATACGATCATGATCGATGGCACGGGGATGTGTGGCGGCTGTCGCGTGAGCGTCGGGGGTGAGACGAAGTTCACGTGCGTGGACGGACCTGAATTCGACGGCCACAAGGTGGATTTTGACAACCTGATGAAGCGTCTCCGTGCCTACAAAGCGCACGAGGATGAGGCGCATGAGAAGTGCCATTTGGAGAGGGAGGCTGCGAAAGTGAGCAGCCAACGCCCAACGTCGAACTTCGAACGCTCAACGCAGAAGTAGGAGATGCGATGGCCGACAAATCCTACGATCTGGAGGACCGGCTGCTCGACTATGCGGCGCAGATCATTGGGCTCACAGAAAATCTGCGGGTGGGATCTGCAGCGGCACACATCGGCAATCAGCTGCTCAGAGCAGGAACATCCCCCTATCTCAACCACGGCGAGGCCGAGGCGGCCGAGTCGCGCAACGATTTCATTCACAAGCTGAGCATCTGCCTCAAGGAGCTTCGTGAAGCGAAGCGTGCCCTGCGATTGGTGAAACGAGTGCCTCTCGCCAGGGACCTCCCTGCTGTTGACGCGGCCCTTGAGGAATCTGACGAGCTGATCCGGATATTTGCCGCAAGTATTCGTACGGCCCGGAAAAGAATGACGTCCAAGGAACAGGGCTTTGTTTACGATTCCCAGATCCTCACTTCGGCGTTGGACGTTGAGCGTTCGGCGTTCAGTGTTTCTTCTGCCGCATCCACACGAGCTACCCATGAGCCATAAGACCCACGAACAACACACTGCCGAGGCGCGCGCCTTGCTGGCTGCCATCCGCGCCCGCACGGAGCCGCTGAAGCCGAAGGATCGCATGGCGATTCCCGCGCAGGAAATGCCTGCGCAGGATCCCCACGTGCGGCGTCGCAATGTGTCCGAAGTGGCGCTGGGCTATACGGCGGAGCAAGCGCAACTCGAGGCGTTGCGTTGCCTTCAGTGTAAGAGTCAGCCCTGCGTCGCCGGGTGCCCCGTTCGCATAGATATCCCGGGGTTTGTGAAGGCGATTGCCGAGGGCGACTTTCAGGCTGCGATAGACATCATCAAGCGCAACAGCCTGTTGCCGGCGGTGTGTGGCCGTGTGTGTCCACAGGAGTCGCAGTGTCAGGCGCCCTGCACAGTCGGCAAGTCGCTGAAAGACGTGGACAAGGCCGTGAGCGTGGGCCGGCTTGAGCGCTTTGTGGCGGATTGGGAGCGGGAAGAGGGGCGGATCAAGGTTCCCGAGGTCAAGCCGGACACGGGCCGGAAGGTGGCCGTGATCGGCAGCGGACCCGCGAGTCTCGTCGTGGCCGCGGACGTCCGGCGTGAAGGGCACGCCGTTACCATTTTTGAAGCTTTCCACAAACCCGGCGGCGTGATGATCTACGGCATTCCGGAATTCCGTTTGCCGAAGAAGATCGTCCAGATGGAAGTCGACACGCTCAAGGCGATGGGCGTGGAACTGAAGATGAACCATGTGATCGGGCGCACGCGGAAGCTGGCGGACCTGATGAAGAAGGATGGTTACGATGCGGTATTTGTCGGCACGGGCGCGGGGTTGCCGAAGTTCATGGACATCGAGGGTGAGAATCTCATTGGCGTGTTTTCGGCGAATGAATATCTGACGCGCGCGAACCTGATGAAGGCGTACGAGCGCGGCCGGGCCGATACGCCCATCATGAAATCGCGCAAGGTCGTGGTCCTCGGCGGTGGAAACGTGGCGATGGATGCGGCGCGCGTGGCCATGCGCCTGGGCGCGGAGGAAGTCCACATCGTCTATCGCCGCACCGAGAAGGAAATGCCGGCGCGTGTAGAGGAAGTGCATCATGCGCGGCAGGAAGGCATCTCCTTCCACCTGCTGCAGAACGCCAAGCGGATTATGGGTGATGAGTACGGGCGCGTCACAGGCATTGAATGCCTGCGGTATGAGCTTGGGGAGCCCGACGCATCCGGCCGCCGTCGCCCGGTCGAAATCAAGGGTAGCGAGTTCATGATCGATTGCGATACCGTGATCGTGGCCATTGGCAACGAATCCAACCCGCTGATCAAGCAAACGACTCCTGGGTTGGAGGTCAACAAGTGGGGCAATATCATCGTGGACGACAGCGGCAAGACCTCCATGGATGGGGTCTACGCGGGCGGCGACATCGTTCTGGGTGCTGCAACAGTCATTCTGGCCATGGGGCAGGGGCGTACCGCCGCCAAGGCGATTAACGACTACCTGGCGGCCGGGAAATAGGCGGTACTTCTTGGGCCTTCCTCCTTTCGGCGCAAACAGGCCAAATTAGCTAAAAATCACACGAAATGATCGCTTTTATGCTTGAGTAAAACGTTTTACTCGTCATAATCCGTGCCCATCGAATTCAACCATTCGGAGGGTGAAATGAGCGGTAAGCTGCGTTCGACTGTGATGATTCTTTGCTTGGTTCTGGCGTTTATGATGCTGGTTCCTGCCAGCGATGCGGGTGACCTTCGGCTGATCGGTCACGGGTTGTGGGTCTCGAAGTCGGGGCCTCCCAATCAGGTCTGGGACGACGAAATCAGCATGTGGCTGGATATCCAGGTTCCCAATTGGTCCTACGACAAGTATGTCGGGATCGTGTGGACGGATGACGCTTGGAAGACGCACCACTTTGCGCAGGCATGGTACGAGGGGAGTCTTGGAAACAACTACGAACGCTGGGGCATCGACATCGAGCCGATCGGCGTGCTCGGCAACAGCTACATTGGCCCCGCTGCATGGAATGGTCGCAGTCTGCTGGGTCCCGAGTACAGGCGCGCGGAAATCGAGTATGCCATCTTCTACATTCTCCCAAACGGATACTCGATCTGGGATAACAACAACGGCCAGAACTACAAACTGCTTATTGCCTCCCGCGGATAGACGCCGGATTTCTTCAGTACGCAGACGGCCTCCCTCTTACGGGGAGGCCGTTTTGCTTTCAGACGAAAGCGAAGCCGGACGTCAGGGCTTCCAGAGGTAGAGAAATCGCGGGATGCCGAGTTCGACAAAGCGGGAGAGGCTCAGCGGCGTTTGTGCCGAGGCCAGGGTTTCGAAGAACGAGGTCCGCACTTCGTAGCGGACCACCTTGACGGACTTCTCGCCAAGCAGTTCAGCGGTCTTCGTCATCACATCGTCCCAGTAGCCGATCTGGTCCACGAAGTTCGCTTCAAGGGCGAAGTCAGCATCGAAGATTCTTCCGTCGGCAACAGGCTTCAATTTCGCGGCATCGATCTTCCTCGATGTCTGCACAATGCTGAAGAACCTGGCATACATGGAGTTGATCATCGTTTGCAGGATCGCGACCTGGTTGCTGGAGACATCGTGGAAGGGATTCAGGAGGTCCTTGTTGGCGCCGGACTTGATCGTGGTGTCTGTGATGCCGACCTTCTCGCTGAAGTTCTTCCAGTTCAGCGTCTGCATGATGACGCCGATGGATCCGAGGATGGCTGTGGGTTCCGAAACGATCCAGTCCGAAGGAGCGAGGATGTAATAGCCGCCGGATGCGGCCATGGATCTCACAAATCCGACGACCTTGCGGTCCGCGTCACTTTTCTTGAAATCCATCAGCGCCTTGTAGATCTCGTCAGCGGAGGTAATGTCACCGCCGGGGGAACTGACTTCCACGATGAGAGCTTTCACGTCGTCATCGTTCTCTGCGGCGCGGATTTGACGCAGGATCGCTTCGATCTTGTCGTAACGAACGCGGAAAAAGCCTTCCTCGGCTTCGCGGAACAGGGCGCCTTGAATGGGGATGCGGACAGCCTTCACGTCCCCCGACCCGAAAGACCACTTCTCGACGAGTTGAGGGAACTCGTCTTCACCGCCGCCGCCCTTGTGGGCAGTTGTCCCGCTCTTTGCGGCAAGACTGAACATGAACCCCATGTTCATAATCATGCTGATGAAGAGGAAGGCGCCAATGATGCTCAAGGCGATCCAGAACGCGGTGTGCGAGCACGGTTTCTTGGGGTCCATGGGAATATCTCCAGTACGCATGACCATACCCTGCGCGGGCATTTTTGACAATGAGGGACGGGACCCGGTGGGGTCCCGTCCTTCCAGCCCTGCGGGATTGCTCAGATGGTGAGGCTGCGGAGATACTCCAACACCTTGGTCCACGCCACGGATTCGGCGCCGCCCTGCGGCGCAAGCTGGAGAGTGGCTTCCTGGGTCGTTGCGCCCTGGTCATCCATCAGCTTCACGGACAGCGTCCCGGACGATACGGAGGAGACTGTCGTGAGCTTCTCGTTCAGGGCCGCGGTGATGAGGTCCAGCAGCGTTCGCGCCTGGACGCGGGTGAGCCGGCCCGCCAGCATCTTTGAGGTGACGGCACCTGAGGTGTCCCGTGTTTCCTTCCACAACTCGCCCGTGGGAGTGATGGACAGGATGTCCGTCTCTTGACCGCGCTGCTGGCTGAGCGTCACGGCGAAGGCCGGCAGCGGTTTGTCCGGTTCGGTGGCTTCCTCGAGCAGCTCCTGCCGGTTCGGCAGCATTTGCACGGCCACGGCGGCGTCGGCCGACTTTCTCGAGCGACCCGCGAACAATCCCTTCATAACCAGCGGGCCGCCGTGTGCGGAGGCGGGCATGGGCTGCAGTTTGCACTCGTCAGTGGTGTCCCTGCCGAACACGCCCTCGTACGATACGCCATCAGGCATCTCAACGGGCACCTGCACGGTTTTGACCTGACCGCCTTCATTCACCACTTTCTCCTCCACGGCGACGAAGGACGTGTAGGCGGACATCAGGCGATACTCCAACGCCAGGTCAGTGATGGCCTTCTCGACGTCCTTGTTGCTGCCTCGGTATTGCTCGCCCTCGAGCTCGCGAATCCTGGCGCGGGCCCAGAGGGGCGCCAGCGCGGCATTCTGGTCGTTCCCTGCGGGCAGATCGACAGGCACCGAAAACACCATGTCGAGCCCGCCGATCTTGCCGTGGACCTTGATGTTGGCCTTGCCCGGCTGGTTGTAACGCCCCAGCACGAAGATGGGTTGGCCCGCGAAGAGGTCGCGGATGCGCGCGGGATACAACTCGCTGACATCAAGGCCCGCCCAGTCGACGCGAATGTGGGTGAGGACGGGGTTGCGGACGCGCTCGTAGAACTTGTTTACGGCTTCATCCGGCTTCTCGTTAAGCAGGACATACTGGACTTCGCCGCGGCCGACTTCACCCATTCGCTCCAAGAGGTAGCGGTTGACCGACGAGCCAACTCCGAAGGAGAAGAGCCGCGTGTCGTCACCGATGCGATCCTTGATCGCCTGGAGGATTTCCGCTTCGTTGCCGATGTAGCCATCGGTCATGAAGCACACGATGCGCAGCCGGTTGTCGCGATGGGGATAGTCGAGCGACGCCTTGATGCCCTCAATCATCATGGTGCCGCCTTCGCCCTTCAGACCGTTGACGTAGGACAGGCCGCGCCGAATGTTCTCCTGTGTAGCGAGCAGGGGCTCCTGCGCGAAGGGTGAGGCGGATTCAGAGAAGCGAATGATCTGGAAGGTGTCGTTCGAGTTGAGATTCTCCAGCGCATAGCGCACGGCCTTCTTTGCAAGGGAAATGGGTTCCCCCGACATTGAGCCGGAGCAATCCATGACGAAGACCATCTCCTTGGGCGTCACGGGCGTTGTGTCGCGGAGTTCAGGGGGCTGGAACATCAGCATGAAATAGCCCCCAAGTTGGCCATGGAAGGCCAGTGATGCCATCTGTGGTTTCTGGCCTGCCACGCGATAGCGGAGGACGAAGTCCTTGTTGGGGATAGTGTCGCGCGACTCCAGACGTATTTCACAGGGGCCGTCAATGACGCCGCCCGCGGCGGTGACAGGGCTGATCAGCGTTCTGTGCGAGGGGCACTCGAAGGATTGAATCGGGACGCCGGCGTTAAGTTTGACGGTCAGATTGATGTCGTGGCCGCTGCGCTCGCCGGGTTTCAAAACGGGAGGAGTGATCCGTGAGGCATCGGGAACCTGGTCCGTGTCCGGCGACCAACCGCCACCTTGTTTGCCTGTGGCGGCACCGGGGATGAACCGTGGGCCGACGACCATCGGGAAGGAAAACTCGTATCCGCCGTTCTCATAGGTCAGCACTTCGTCGTAGGTGATTTCCACCAGGATGTCGCTGCCGGGCATGATATTTGCGACGGATTGGCTGAAGATGTTGGGCCGCTCCTGCTCAAGGAGTGCGGCGGTCTTGCCGGCTTGCTTGGCCGCTTCGTAGATTTGTTTGGCCTCGGCTCGCTTCTTGATCACGCCTTTGATGATGCGGTCGGCGATGCGGATCTGCATATCGCCCACAGCGGCATTCTGGGGCAGGGGAAACACGTAGATGGCTTCGATGGGATCCTTGTATGGATTGGTGAATGTCTGGACCACCTTGACCCGGGTGACGAAACCGCTGATCTCCGCAGTGACCTCTGTATGCTTCAGCGGCAGGTCGACAGATTCCTCTCCCTTCGGCGGAATCACACGCATGGTTCCTTGCGACACAGCGTCGTCCTGCTCGGGGCCGGCGATGGTATGTCCGGCGAAACTCAGGGCAAGGGCCAGCGTGGTGATGCTGATGAGTCCGATATGCTTCTTCATGGTACGGCTCCTTTCTCTGGCTGACGCGTTGCTTCGTCGGCCTCGACTATGAGGGTGCACACAAACATCTTCATGCCATGAGGCAATAATTGGACAGTCATCGCCGGAGTAAATGGATCGGCAGCGTGGGTGGTCACGGACTCATCGATGACGCTGAGGGTCCAATTAGTTGTCGCCAAGCCCTGCTGCAGGGTCACCGTGGCGGTTTCGTTGGCTGCGTTGGAGAGGGACACATTCCACTGATGTGCCTGTGCAGACGTGTCTTTCTTCATTTTGCGCTGCAGTTTGTCGCCGTCGACCAGGGCGGGCATCACTTGTATCGCCACAAAAGGTGGCGAGATGACGGTCCAACCGAGGGCCGACGGCTTGGCCACCTGTCTGGCTGCAGGTTGAGAGATTTGGGCCTGATCACGAGCGGCGCCGGATGCGTTGGGGGGTGCTGCGCTGAACACCATGTCTGCCGGAGCCATGCGCTTGGCGACCTTGGCCAGCAGGACCTGCTCCTCGGCATGGGGAGTGGGTTCGGATTGCGCCTGGGTTTCGGCGAATTCCATCGGATTGGGCAATTCCGGGGCGGGTTCCGGCGCGGGCGGCTGCGGAAGCTCGATCTCGGCCACATGGACGGGCTCTTCCTTCACGGGGGCCTCGTCCAAGAAGCCGATTTCGATCTGTGCAGGACGGTCAGTTCTGTCGCGCATGATCCCCTTGGGTGCGGAGGCGACTTGCGTCATCTCGAGGCTTTCCCGCGTCGTGACGGTTACTATCGTCAGCATTGCCACCGCGGCCAGACCGGCGGCCCAGCCCCACCACGCCGCGTGACGAGCCGATGCCGGGGTGTCCAGCCGGACGGCACGCAGGGTGTCGGCGATGAGTCGCTCCGGCGCTTCGACCGGCTGACGCAACGATTCCAAGGCGGCGAATTTCCTTTCCAACTGCGCGGCTCGCGCCTGGCATTCGGCGCACCCGGCGAGGTGCTCACGAAACCGCTGCGACTGACTCTCGCTGCAGAGATCGAATTGGAGGTCGAGGAGTTGCGTGTTGTTCAAGTGCTGGTTCATGGCAGCACCTCCTGTCGGATGGAACTCGGAGGTTCAGGGAGAACTCGTGCTAGGGACTGCAATGCCCGGGACATCTGTTTCTTGACGGTGCCGAGGGAGCAGCCCAGCGCCTTGGCCGCCTCCACATACGTCATCCCCTCGAAGTAGGTCATGACCAGTGTCGCCCGTTGGCCCGGGGGTAGCGACGATACGGCAGCGCGGACGTGCTCGCGTTGATCGGCGGACACGGCAGCTGCGGCGGGATCGGGCCGTCCATCGGAGAGGCGATCCGTCATGGGGTGTGCATCATCGGTTGATTCATCCAGCGAGACGGTTTGTGGCTGAGCGCGCCGCCGTCGCGCGACATCGATACTGGCGTGAGTGGCAATGGAATAGAGCCACGGTTTGAAGCGCTGCTGCGAATCGTAGCGCGCTGCTTTTCTGTGAACACGGAGGAATGTCTCCTGAAAGAGATCTTCCGCCTGCTGGCGATTGCCGCACAAACGGATCAGGTAGCCGAGAAGTTGGTCCGCATACCGGCGAACCAGCGCGTCCAAGGCATTTTTCTCGCCATGTTGATAGGCCATCATCAGCGTCTCGTCGGTCGGTTCCGTGGTTTTCATTTCCCCGTCCTGCAGGCTATTACGCAGGAGATGGCCGGACGGTTGACGCGAAAAACAGAAAAAGAACGCAAAACGTAACACTATGATCGGGAAGAGGTTGCGAAAGTATGCTGGGAGGGTGCGGCCTTCCATTTTGTGTTCCCCTTGCGCGATTTGGTGTATCTTCGCGGCCTTGTGCGGAAGCCATTATGTCGAATCGAAAGCATATCGCCTACTACATAAGCGCGCATGGCTATGGTCATGGTGTACGTTCGAGCGACATTATTCGCGCGCTGGTGCGGCTCAACCCGGACGTCAGGTTCACGCTGATCACGATGCTGCCGGAGTCGTTCCTGCGGAACCGTCTTCCTGCGGGCGACTGGACATTTCGCGCGGCGTCTTTTGACGTGGGCATGGTGCAGGTGGACTCCATTCGCGTGGATGTCCCGGCGACCTTGGCGGCGTTGACGGCGTTGTATGCGCAACGGACCGCGTTGGTGAAGCAGGAGGTCGAGTTTCTCCGGCGCGAGAAGGTGGATCTGGTGGTGGCTGATATTCCGGCGATTCCGCTTGAGGCGGCGCACAATGCAAGGATTCCGGGGATCGCCGTGGGCAATTTCGCATGGGATTGGATCTATGCGGAATTTGTGGAGCGTGATCCAGCTTGGAACGATTTGATCAACCAGATTGCCGAGGGCTATGGCTGCGCACAGCTTCTGCTGCGGCTGCCTTTCAGTGAACCGATGGCTGCCTTCCCGCGCAAGGAGGATATCCCGGTGGTGGCCGTGCCGGGGCTGGCGCGGCGCGCGGAATTGGCGGCGATGACCGGCGCGATGACGGAAAAGCAGTGGGTGTTGCTCTCCTTCACGACGCTCGACTTGGATGAGGACGCCCTGGATCGGATTGAGCAGCTTCGAGCGTATGAGTTCTTCGTGGTCCGGCCGCTCGAATGGCGAAGGAAGAACATTTACGCGATTGATCGTGAGCGAATTCCGTTCTCTGATGTACTGGCTTCGGCTGACGTGGTGATTTCGAAACCCGGGTTTGGCCTGATTTCCGAGTGCGTGGTGAATCACAAGCCGCTGATCTACGCGGACCGGTCGGATTTCAGGGAATACGCGGTATTGGTGGATTCGATTCGGCGCCACCTGCGGAACGTGCATCTGCCGACGGGGGACCTGTATCGAGGGGAACTGGGTGGAGCGTTGACCGAAATCGCGAGCCAGCCCGAGGCTCCCCAACCCATGTCGGCGGGCGGAGACGCAATAGCCGCCCGCCGCATCCTGTCGTTCGTGGGTTGAGGGCTCTACTCTGCGCCGACTTCCTGCCGATCACTGCTTTCCTGGGCGCTGATCTTGCGGAGCTGCTCGCCTGCGCGGCGGCCGGCATCAACCTTGTTCTTCTGCGTCATCGTATCGATGACGCTGGAACCACCGGACTGCTTGGATTCCGGACTTCTGCCGGCCTTGCCGCATCCGGCAAGCAGGACGGCGGCTGCAACGAGGATGACTGAACAACGCATGGCATGTCCTCCGTTTTTTGAGACGTCCATCTGCACCCAAAAGCTACTGTAAGGAGAGGATTGGGAATTTGTTAGTTTTTTTTCTCGGCAAATGGAGGTTTCACGCCAGAATGGGCGCCTGAGTTTGCTTCGGGAATCGGTTCGTCCGGGTGGGAAGCAGAACGAGGAGACAGCAATGCAGAGCCTTGGAAAACTGTTCGGTGAATCACCGTTTCTTCAGCTCGTGGAACACGCGAAGAGAGTGCACAAGTGCGTAGCCTTGGTGCTCCCTGTCGCAGAGGCCGTTGTGGCGGGCGACCAGCAGCGCGTACGAGACCTTCAACACGAGATGTCGCTCAACGAATATGAGGCGGACCAGTTGAAGGATCATATTCGTCAGCACCTGCCGCACCGGTACCTGTTGCCGGTCGACCGTGATGACATCATCGCCTTCTTGAGGCAACTCGATCGCATCAGCGATGATGCCGAGGATTTTGCCGTGGTGGCAACGTTCAGGCGTATTGATCTGCCGCCCGAGATTCAGCCGGACTTCCTTGCCTTCGTATCCAAGGTGGTGCAGGTGAGCGAGTCGCTGTTGGATCTGGCCGAACACGTGGGTCAGATTCAGAAGGAAGCCTTTTCCGGTCACCTGAGCGAAGAGACGCTGAAGAAGATTCAGCAGATATCGCAGATGGAGTGGGAAGCGGATAAGTTGAGCCGCAACCTGGCGCGCAAGTATTACTCGGCGGAAGGCTTGAACGCCGTTTCCATCATCCTCATTGAGAAGCTTTGCCGCGCGCTAAGCAGCATTGCCGACCACGCTGAAAATGTGGCCAAGAACTTGCGTCTGATGATCACTCGTCGATAAACCGAAGAAGAACTTATCGTGTTGCACGAACCCATGCTCCTGATTGCCCTCGCCGTAGGCTTCTACATGGCGTGGAACATCGGCGCCAACGATGTGGCCAATGCGTTTGGCACCGCGGTGGGGTCCGGAGCGGTCAACTTTCGACTGGCCCTGATTCTGGCGGCCATTTTCGAGTTCTCGGGTGCATTCTTCGTTGGATCGAGTGTGGCGGACACGATCAAGGGCAATATTGTTTTGCCGTCGGCGTTCGAGGCGACCCCTCATTTATTTGCCTTGGGCATGCTGGCCGCTTTGCTGGCCGCATCCATCTGGCTGCACGTGGCAACGTTCATGGGGAAGCCGGTGTCGACCACGCATGCGATCATCGGGGCTGTCATCGGTTTTGGCCTTGTGGCGAAGGGGGCGGGAGCGGTGCAATGGGTCAAACTGATCCGTATTGCCGCGAGCTGGTTTGTCTCGCCGCTGGTTGGCGGCGGGTTGGCCTTCCTGGTGTACTACGCGATTCGCCGGACGGTGTTGAGAAATGACGACCCGGTGCGGCGCGCCAAGATGGTTGTGCCTCTTGGATTGGGATCAACGATCGGCATCGTGCTGCTTTCCATCGTGTATCAAATGGGGCCCCGATTTGTTTCCGGCTGTTCCGCGAAACAACTGTGTCTGATGTCATCGCCGGGTGTTGTTGCGCTGGCGGTTGCGGCAGGGCTTATTGCGCGGGGTATCATTGCCCTGCGCACTCGTGATCGAGTTCACGTTCCGCACGAGGCGTATACGACGGTGGAGCGGTGGTTCGGACGGCTTCAGATCGTTACGGCGTGCTACATGTCATTTGCGCATGGCGCAAACGACGTGGCCAATGCCATCGGGCCTGTCGCGGCTGTGCTGCAGGCTGCGCGGGGTTGTGTTACGGCCAAGGCGCTGGTGCCTTCATGGGTGTTGGCCTTTGGGGGCTTGGGCATTGTGGCCGGATTGGCCATGTACGGCGGCAAGGTCATCGAGGCGGTGGGCAAGAAGATTACCGAGGTAACGCCTACGCGCGGTTTCTCCGCGGAGTTCGGAACCGCAACGACGGTGCTGGTCTGCTCGATGATGGGCTTGCCGATCTCCACAACCTTCGTGCTGGTGGGGGCGGTCATGGGCATTGGTTTTGCCCGCGGGTTCGGAGCCATCGACATGTCCGTGGTGAAGAGCATTTTCGCCTCGTGGGTGATCACAATTCCCATCTCTGCGGTTCTTGCCGCCGTCATCTACAAGGCGCTTCTCGTCGTAGGTCTGTAACAGCCGGCCCAGTTTGCCGTGAGAAACAAAACAGGCGGAACCTCGCGGTCCCGCCTGCTTCGTATCTGGCTGTCAGTACAATCTAGGGTTTCACTTTCACCCGGTAGAATCGGCTTGTGACCACGGTCGGCACGGATTCGATAACGGTCTGCTCATTGGAGAACGCTGTGCCGAAGAACAGGGATTGCCAGGACACCGGTCCGGGGGCCAACCGGTCGGCGCTTTCTACATAGTAGTTCACGTCCAGCTTGCTGGGCCAAGTCAGGCCCGCGCTGTCACCGATCATGGAAATCGACAGCGCCAGGTAATCATTGGCGTTGTTGGCCGCCGTGCCGGCCAGCAGTTCATCCGCGTTCGGTATGCCGTCGCCGTCGCGGTCACCCGCCGGGCCGTTGGTGCCGGTCGCGCTATTCGGATCCAAACCGTTGGCAAGCTCCCAGTCATCCGGCAGACCGTCGTTGTCCTTGTCCCAAGACTTGTACGTGCTGTAGTCGGGATAGGTGACGGCCGTATCGACCAGCTTGAGATACTGCGCCTGCTGTCCGGAATAGGGGTTGCCATTCAGCCCAACCCAGAAGTTTGTCTTCACCTCGGTGCCGGGTTTGCTCGGGGACCACAACCAGTTGGTCGGTGTGGGCGACATCAGGTCTACCACGTTATACGTCCGGGAATCCTTGATGCCGAACCAATTGACTCCGGGGCTGGACTCGACGTTGAGGTTGAACTTGTCGTAGCGATTCGTGCTCCCTTCGAAGTTGTTGTTCACGGCCACGAACACAACATCCTGAGAGGCGACGTCCATGCCGGCTGCCTCGTATTTCGCTACCACGAAGATATCCGGATTCCAGCCATTGGTTCCGTTCAGCATGTAGTTGTTCTGGCTGCGCAGCGCCGGCGAGTGCTGCCGTGCCCAGTTGATGCGGCCGTAGGTATCGCGCAGCGAGGTCATCCACAAGTCGCCGTTGTACCACACGTTGGTCATGTGGTTGTAGCGCTTGAAACTCGGTATGGACTTGCTGAAGTTGGTCTCATATCGGGCGAAGTTGTGCTTCACGTCCGTCCCGGCGTAGTTATTGGCGTCGTTCTGTGCGCCGGCTTCCTGTCCGTAGAGCAGGAGGGGGGCCCCGTCCATGCCGGACTGGATGGCGTAGGCATACACCAGGCGCCACTGGCTGTTATTGGGATAGATCTCGTCGTGGCTGGTGATGTTCAGCAAGATCGGCGAGACATCGAACGCGTTGCGACGGTCGTCGAACGCCTTCCATGTCGGATACGTCTGCGGCGTGGGGTTGTTACCGTTGTAGCCGAGGTAATCGAAGAACTTATCCCTCCAGTAGAACACCATGTTTTCGTTCAGGATGTCGAAGTGCCGCGAGGAGCGATATCCCACACCATGGCGAGAGCTGCCGCCGACCGTACGGTAGCCGTCGAGCGATTCCGCCATGAAGAGGAAGTCCCACTTCACGTTGCGGGTCTTGTTGATGGTGTACTCCCAGAAGAGGGAGGGGAGTCCCTGCGCAAAGTCGCAGCGCAGACCATCGATGCCCTTGTAGGATTCGTTCTTGGGCGTGCCCACGGGATGGCCAGTCTTCTCCAACCAGTAGATGGGATACTGGGCGAAGTACTGCCAGAGTTCACGGGTGGCATTGGTTTCGAAGCCGACGAATCGATCTTCCTCGGAGAGGTAACGATTGTACCAGCCGCTGGACCAGGCCCAGTTCGTATCGATGGGCGCGCCCTGCACAAGGCAGTCATAGCGGCCGAAGTAGAAGTCTGCCGCATCGTTCCACTTGCCGAAGTCCATCCGGTCCGGGGCCGGGGCGATATCGGTGTTGTTCGCGCTGAAGTAGTATGACGCATACTCGCCATAGCTGTTGTACTTCGAATACCACTGCGGCCGGATATTGCGGATCAGCGCGCTGGGGTCGGTTGCCCACGGGAACATATCCACAGCGACCTGGCCTGCTTCGCAGTCCCATGCGCTGTGGTTGAACGTTCCGTCCAGCATGACACCGATGCCGTTGGCGTCAAAGGCTTGAACGAAGTTGGTGAACTCGTTCATGGCCTGATCGTCCGTGGAGGGGTCGCCCAAAACGGAGTTGACCTTCCAATAATTGCGCACGGCATACGGGCTGCCTGGGTCATAGGCTTGGCCGGTGGCCGGGTCAGTCTGGCGATTGTCGCCACCGATTGGATGGATAGGCTGCAGCCAGACCATGTTCACGCCCAGCGTTTTCAGCTTGTTCGTGCTGATCCGGTCAGGCCGATCAGTGTTGACGGCATACATGTCCTGGAACGTGCTGCGGCCGAAGAAGGTGTCGTCTGAGGCCTCAGCGATCATGGGGTTCAGTTCGTACATCGTCAGGTCGAGCGCCTTCTTGGGCGACACAACCACGGCGCAATCGCGGCGCAGACCATTGTCGGTGTAGTAGACGTACGAACCACCGTTGACACGGTAGCGCGCGTTGATGCGGTACGCACCGCACTTGTTCAGGACCACGGTGTAGCTGAACTGTCCGCCGCCAATGTTGGTCATGGGGTAGGCGCGGTAGTATTTGTCGATCGTCGTGGGCGTGATAAGGCTCCAGTCCTCATCGCCGGGCAGAGCGGCGAAGTCGCGCCGATTCAGATTCGAGAACAGCTCAACATTGGTGACTTGGTTGGTTCCGCAGTTGGGCTGCAGGATGACCGTGATCTTGCGGGTATCGCCGGCGAGTTCGTTGAGGAAGAACCTGCGCAGTCCATAGTTGGCATCCCTTGTGTCTTCGTCGACCACGGTCCACATTTGCGGTTTGCCCACGTCGAAGACACCGTCGTAATCGTCGTCCCGGATGCTGGCGATCGGTACGCGGAGGAATTCCATCGCATCGAGGGTGTTGCCGGTGTCCCAGACATCGGGACCTTGGGCAAGGATTTCCCCGTTGGTGTCACTGCCCGTTTCGTACGAGACCGCGCAGATGTAAACGGCCTCGGGGATGGATCTGAAGGCATTGACCATATCGAACTCACCCTCGAACACGTCGTTCGGGACACTACTGGTGGCCTGACCCGAGACGTTGAACCAGCCGGCCCAGAGGTTGTCGCCTTCGCGGCCGGCGTAGGGCTTGTTGGCCGTGTCGAAGAAGACCATGCCAGCCTTGCCCCACGGGGTGACCTTGGCGTCGCCGATTTGATCGGTCACGTAGATGAAGTTGTCGTTCAGATTCGTTCCCCACGTGGAGACATACAGCTTGGTGCCGCGCACCGCGGCCCAGATGTGCATGCCGCTGCCCCAGACCAGGAAGTTGGTGCTGTCGCGGGTGCCGTCGATGTTGAAGGCCGTAGTGGTGCTGCCTTGGATGACAGCCTGCCAGTCCTTGCCGTCCCATGTGCCGGCGCCATCCCAGAAGGTGAAGTCCACGGATGTCGCATTAGTCGGTACAAGGTAAGAAACCTGCCACTGGCCGCCGCCGAGGGCGGTTGCATTTGTCTCAATGACATTGGTCCATGCGCCGAGGGTCTTCAGCGAATGGCCGACATGCATCCAGACTTGCGTGGCGTTCTTGAGCGTTCCGTCATTGGGCCTGTAGGTGACCGTCAGGCTCGCGTTCTTCACCGCGTTGCTGGGGGTCCACGATGCGGTGGACACGACGTTGGAGCTGTACCCGTTGGTGGTGGGTTTGCTGCTGGCGTCGTAGATGTTGTACTTGTAGATATTACCTTCGTAGTAGCCCGCCTTGACCTCATCGCCATTCTTATAGCCGTCGCCATCGGAATCGAGATTGTCGTCCCATGTGCCGCTGAAGAACGTCGAGTGGTGGTACACGTTGAGGCGGGTCCAATTCTCGCCCGCCTCGGGAACGAAGTCGTTGTCATCACCCGGCCACGGCTGGTCGGGTCCCGGTGCGCCTTGGTCGAAGTAGGGCATTTCCACCGTGTCCGGCAGTGAATCGCCATCTGTATCGATGGCGTTGACACCATAGAGGTTGAAGGTGACTCGTTTCACTGCGCGGCTGGTGACGCCGCCGTCGACACGAACAGCCTGGAAGAAGTGCTGGCCGTTGGCGAAGGCGCCCCACAGGTGGCCGGTGTCCACGCCCGTGCCATCGCGGAGGAGTATCTCGCCATTGAAGACGTTGGTGTAGTTGCCGGCATTCCACGGGAGTTCATAGTTATCCCAGTACAGCCGGACGCTGGAAGGGGCGCCGGGTGCCTGCACGGTCGTGTAGAAGAAGTGCAGTTGCTGGTTCGTCCCGTCAGGATGGTTGATGGTGATCGTGTTGGGATTTGCGGCCACCGTGTAGGAGCGGCTGTAGATGCTCGTATTGATGATTGCACGCGATGTGGCCCAGTCGGCTTCTGTGGCGGTGACCACGATTGAGTGAGGGCCAGCGCTGAGCCCCGTCAGGTTGTACTTCCAGAGGCCCTTCATGATTTCGTGAGCGGTGTTCGTCGTGCCGTCCACGGCGACGGTCATGCCGTAGGCCGTGAAGTCCCGGTTGCTGATGAGCATCACGCAATCGCCGGTGATGGTGGCACTGTTGGCAGGCCAGATATCAAGTTCGGGTCCGCGGCGGTCGACGTAGACGACCTTGGTCGCGGTGTTGAACAGGGCAGGCATGGTATTTGTGCGTGCGACAAACACGCGGGCCTTGATTACGTTCAAGCCTTCCGAGATGTTGGTTCCGGTGAGTTGGACATCCATATACCAGTTGGTTGTGTTGCCCTGGTTGGCCTTCTCAAAGAAACCGCCAACGATGGAAGTATCGGAATTGCCCCAGTAATTGGTGGCGGTGAGTTTCGTGCGGCCGTCGCCCCACTTGATCATGACGGAGTCCACCGGCTCGCCTGTCTGCGGGCGGAAATTGACATTCACGCGGAGATTGGTTGAGGTGACGCGCGTGATCTGCTGGGTCTTGTCGGAGGCGTGTGTTCCGCCGGGGACGACCCACGTCATCGTGGGGGCAAGCGAAGCGCCCTGCCAGATCTCGGCGTTCACATCCTCGGGGATTCTCGGAGCATAGCAGACCCACCCCTGGCCGCCGTTGCCGGGGACCGTGACGTTGACCTGCATCGTGCCGGCATTGTTGTATACCTGGATGTCGGAGGGGTTGTTGCCGGTGTAGTCGTGCAACCATGTGCCGTTGGTGAAGGCGACCGTCACGTTGTTCTTGGTGATGTCGTAGCCGGAATCGTTCAGGGCGACAAGGAGAAGCCCTTCGCCGGCGTCCGGGGTGCCGCTGCTGTTCTTGTCGTCATAGCGCTCGAGGGCAAAGAAATCGCCATCGCCTTCCCAGCGCTTCTTCTCTGCGCCGCGGGCAAACTGCTGATTGATCCAGACGAGTTCGCGGATATCGCTGCCGCGATCGCCGAGGGCCTGATCGTCATAGCCGGGGATCATCCACGTTTTCGCCGTGGGCCATGGTGCGCGGCCATAATCGGACCACTGGATGTTGTTGCCGGTGAAGTAGACCATGGGCAGGCCGACGTGGGTGAGGATGTAGGCATAGGCGAGATTGATCTTGCTCGGACCCCCTTCGTCGTGACCCCAGACATATAGAATGCCATTGGCTGGACCGAAGTCCGTGCCGTACGCGCCGAGGCCGGCAAGATTGCCGTTGAAGGAGTTGCCTGCGGATTGCTTCATCGCGTAGTCGAGGAAACGCATCGGATTGCGCGTGTTACTGCCGGTGCCGTACCAGTATTCGATTTCGCTCCAAGGGCTGAGGATTTCGGCGAAGAGCAGGGCGTCATCACGGATGACATAGTTCTGGAAAAGCATATCGGCTTCGTTGGCGCTGGAATCCGCATAGCCGCGCCGCTGGTTGTAATTGTATTGCGCCTCGTGGAGGAAGCCCTGGCCGCGTGTGCCGAAGAACTCCCACGGGGTGTGCTTGGCCGCGTCGATGCGGAGACCGTCGTAGTCCACAGCGTTGCCGAGCCACGTGATCCATCGGTTGATCACAGCCTGTGCTGTCTCGTTGCTGTAGGTGCTTGGGTCGCTGGTGTAGTAGGGGTACTTGTCGTATTGGCCGCGATGGCGGAGATATGACGCGCCTGCCACGAGATTCCAGCCGGGGGTGTTTGCTCCGCCCGTGAACCGGTTGTCCGGCTCCGTGCGGATGTCGATCAACTGCGCGAGTTCCATCCAGAGGGTACCGCCGGTGCCTTCGCCGCCGGGGCCCCAAGGTGACCACTGATCCATGCGAGGACCACGCAGGTAGGTCAACTGATTCACATAGGGGTTTTGCCACTGGAGATGGAAGTCCTCGGGCTTCATACCGGGATAGTCCCGGAAGTCCGGCCCGTTGCCGTTGTGGTTCATTACGATGTCGGGGATGATCTTGATGTCGAGGCGATGCGCGCTGTCGACCATGTTGCGGAGCGAGCCGCGTGTGCCGTAGCGCGTGGCAATCGAACCACGCTGGGGGATGTCGCCGATGTCGAAACGGTCATAGAGGTTGTAGCCGACGTTAGCCCATTTTGTGCCCGTGCCGGTCGGGCCCTTGGTCGGCGGTGGGACCCAGAGGAAGTCGTAGCCGATTTGCGCCGCTTCGGGGAGACGTCGATACATCTCATCCCAATCGGTTTCAAACCACTGGAGCATGACTTCCGCTTCCGCGAACATCGCGAGAAGGAAGAAGGTGAAGATGAAAACGGAGTGGCGACGATTAACTGACCTCATGAGCGATCCTCCAGCAGTACTGAAAGGCTTGTTTCTATCCTGACTGTAATATAGTGCAAAACGGGGAGCAAGTAAAACGTTTTACCATTCTTCATCCTGAGCAGGGGTAATGATACCGCTGGGGTGGCCGGGTGTTAATCGTCTGACGAGCAGTCGGGAAGCCCGTCAGGCCTCGATATCGGGCCAGATGGGGCGCAAATCCTCATCTTCCAAGGCTGTTTGGTACAAGGCGGGCTCAAGGGCGATGGCCTTGGCGATGTAGAACAAGGCGTCGTCACGGCGGCCATCCATCTGACAGGCGTAACAGGAGAGGTTGAAGTAGATAAGCGCGACCTTGGGGAAGGTCCTCTGCGCACTGCGGAGTACCAGTTCCGCGGACGCGATCCCCTTTGCGCGCCGCGTGGAGTAGGCGAGTTGGATCACGAAGGTCGGATCGGTGGGATCCTTCGCGCGAAGCTCGCTCGCAAGGCGCATGCCTTCCGGCCAGTTCTCCTCTTCGATACTCAACCGGAGAAGGAGTCGCAGGTAGGCAACTGTTGTGCGATCACTTTCCGGCACGGCAGCCAATTCGGCGCGTGCTGGCGCGCGCATCCCGAGGTCAAGAAAGCCGTCACAGCGCTGCAGGTGCCAAGCCGTCTTGTCGGGCGGCCCTTGCTTGCCGTGCGGGGAGGGGGACATGGGCGAGAGCAGCCTACTTCTGTCGCTCCAGACGATCTACGCGGCGCTTGAGTTGATCCAGATCCCGTTCGAGCTGCTGCAATCTCCGTTCGAAGGAGTTGAACGATGTTGGCTGGCCGAAACTCTGACCAAGGCGGGTGTTGATGTCAGCGAGACTCTTTTCCAGTTGATCGATGCGTTGCTTCGAGGCGTTCATCTCGGCAAGTTTGGTTTCCAGCGTGGCGATCTTCTCCTTGATCGTGGCGACCGGATCGTTTGTCGAGGTGGATTCTTCTGCGCCTGCGGTCAGGGCTATGCCAAGGAACGCCGCGAGGATGATCATGGTCAGGAGTCGATGCTTTTTCATGATGGAGTCCTTCCTGCCGCTCAGCGCGACATGCCCCCATACGATAGCGACAGTCTGTCGTGGCGTCGAGGGATGAATACGTGCCCGGGCGGCGGCGCTACGACTCTTTTCGCTCGGAACGCTTGCGTTGCGTGGCGTTCAGGATCTTCTTGCGAAGGCGGATGACGCTGGCGGTAACTTCCACGTATTCGTCCTGGGCGATGAATTCGATGGCCTTCTCCAGCGTCATGTCCACCGGTGGTTCCAGGATGATGGCATCGTCTGCGCCGGCGGCGCGAATATTCGTCAGGTGCTTGGTGCGCGTCGGGTTGACCGGCATGTCGCCAAGTCGGGTGTTCTCGCCAACGATCATGCCTTCGTAGACTTGGTCACCGGGGCCAATGAAGAGTCGTCCGCGTTCCTGGAGGGTGTCGAGTGCGTAGGACGTGGCCGTGCCTCTTTCCATCGAGACCAGCACGCCGGTGTTCCGGGAGCGGATTTCGCCGGAGACCGGGCCGTATTCCTTAAACAGGTGGCTGCTGACGGCGTGTCCACTGGTCAGCGTGGCCAGTGAGCCCTCAAGCCCGATCATGCCCCGAGTCGGAATGGTGGCTTCCAATTGCACTCCGTGCGCGTGATGGTCCATGCGCGTGACGATGGCCTTGCGTCCGGCGAGGTGCTGCAGGAGATCTCCAAGATGATCGTCCGGGGCTTCCACCCACAACGTCTCATAGGGTTCCTGCCGCTGACCGTTCTCGTCTTCGCGATAGATGACTTCAGGGCGCGATACGAGAAGCTCGTAGCCCTCGCGGCGCATGGTTTCGGCCAGGATCGCGATTTGGAGCGCGCCGCGCGCGCTGACGGCAAAAAAGTTGGGTTGCTCGGTGTCCGCCACTTCGATGGAGACGTTGGTTTTGGTTTCGCGTTCGAGGCGTTCGCGGATATGACGCGCGGTGAGAAACCGGCCTTCGCGACCGCCCATGGGGCTGTCGTTGACGCCAAAACGCATCTGGATGGTGGGCGGATCGATGAGCGTGATGGGTTCCGGTTCGCGCTCCTCAGAATCACAAATGGTCTCGCTGATGTAGGCATCCTCGAAGCCGGCAATTCCGACGATTGCGCCGGCTACGCCGACGGGCGACACCGACGTACCGACGCCGTGGAAAGTGATCACCTTCGTGATCGTGGCGCGTTCTCGGCGACCGTCCTTGTGAATGCAAACGAGGGAATCGCCGGCGCGTACGGAGCCGCCGAGAATTTTCCCGATGGCGATACGTCCGATGTAGTCGCTCCAGTCCAGGTTGCTGATCACCATCCGGAACGGTCCTTCCGGGTCTGCCGCGGGCGGAGGGATGTGGTCGATGATGGCCTTGAACAACGGTTCCATGTTGACAGGCGTGTGTCCCGGTTCGAGCAAGGCGTAACCATCGCGGGCACTGGCGTAGAGGAAGGGTGCATGGAACTGTTGTTCGTTGGCATTGAGTTCGAGCAGAAGTTCAAGCACCTGGTTATGTACGCGATAGACATCGGCATTGGGGCGGTCAATCTTGTTCAGCACGACGATGACGGCAAGATGCTGTTCGATGGCTTTGCGAAGCACGAATCGGGTTTGTGCCTGCGTGCCCTCCGCCGCATCGACGAGCAGCAGCACGCCGTCCACCATGCCCAGGATTCGTTCGACCTCGCCACCGAAATCTGCGTGGCCCGGCGTGTCGACAATGTTGATGGTGACGCCGCCCCACTCGATGGAGGCGTTCTTTGCCTTGATGGTGATGCCCTTCTCGCGTTCCAGGTCCATCGAGTCCATTACGCGTTCGACCACCGCCTCGTTGGCGCGGAAGGTGCCCGCCTGCTGAAGCAGACGGTCTACCAGCGTCGTCTTGCCGTGATCGACGTGGGCGATGATGCCGATATTTCGAATTTGAATGCTCATGACGTTTAAGAGGCCGCACACTTTACGCGGTTTTTCCGCAAAGACAAATGGTTTATGCGCTGGAGCGCAGAAGAGGGCTACCGTCGCCGTCCCCGCAGGCTGCCGAAGCTCCGGCGCCGGTGCTTGGGACCGCCAGCGGACGGAGCCGAGGCAGCGTAGAACTTTTCTGCGGGCATATCGGGGTGTTCGGAAAGGGGAATGGTGGCGCGGATGATCTGCTCGATCTTTCGCACGTCCTGTCCCTGATCGGGCGTGGCAAGAGTAATGGCGTGACCGGTTTGTCCGGCGCGGCCTGTCCGGCCGATGCGGTGGACATAATTCTCGGGGTCGTCCGGCAGGTCGTAATTGACGACCAGTTCGATACCCGTGACATCGATGCCTCGGGCGGCGATATCGGTGGCGACGAGAATGCGATACTCGCCGGTCTTGAACCCGCGCAGCGCGTCTTTCCTTTGTGCCAGGGATCGGTCGGCGTGAATCTCTGCGGCGGCATGTCCCATTTGACGGAGAACCCCGGCCGCCTTGCGCGCGGCTCTGCGCGTGCGGACAAAGAGCAGCACGGAACCGTGGTATTGCTTCAGCAACTCGCCCAGCAGTTGGCCTTTCATTTCGCGGCGCACGACGAAGAGTTCCTGCGACACAAGTTCAGCGGCGGTGCCGGAAGGGGCAATCTCGGTGCGGACAGGAAGGCGCATATGTTGGGAAGCGATCTTCACGATGCTGGCCGGCATGGTGGCGGAGAACAACATGGTTTGCCGTTCGCGTGGGAGGAGTTGGAGAATGCGGTTGATCTGCGGCAGGAATCCCATGTCGAGCATGCGATCTGCTTCATCGAGCACGAGGATGCTGATGTCATTGAGTTGAATGAGCCGCTGGCTGAGGTGATCGAGCAGGCGGCCGGGGGTGGCGATGATGATGCGCGGCGAGGCGCGCAGCCGCTGGACTTGTGCGTGCATGGATTCGCCGCCGATGATGACGACGGTCTTCATCTTGAAAGCCGGAACGAGTTGAACGAGGGCTTCATTTACCTGCAGGGCGAGTTCGCGCGTTGGCACGAGTACAAGGCCTCGGCCTTGGGGCTGGGACGCGAGGCGCTGAACCATGGGGATGCCGAAAGCCAGCGTCTTGCCGGTACCGGTCTGGGCGATGCCAATGATGTCTTTGCCCTCGATTCCGGAGGGAATCGCCTTGTGCTGGATGGGCGTGGGAACGGTGTATTTGAGGCCATCGATCACACTGAGAAGCCCTGGCGCGATGCCCAGGCCATAGAAACTTTCCTGCGCGGATGTCATGCTCACTCCTTTGGAATCAGGCCATTCTGCACGAAAAGGGGTTGCAGGTATATGACAAACGGGAAGTCGTTTCCGACGGCTTTGGCGGGCGTGTGGTGCTGAAAGCAGGCGGGGGGCGTGCTGATGATGGGGTTTTGATCGAAGAGAGCGTGCTGCCGGGGGCGATCCCGG
>DAISJM010000050.1:0-23498 GCA_036821485.1 Verrucomicrobiota bacterium
GCTGACACCCGAAGGGGTGCGGTGCGCGATCGTGAGCAACTCGTTATCCGTATGTCCGCGAACATATGACTGCGATTGAGAGGGCAGCGTTTGCATACAGTATATGATACCGGTATCATGCTGCCTGTCAAGATATCACCACACGCAGACTCCCGGAGAGCCGCTGCAACGTTATCCTGCTGCAGGCCAAGATGATGCGATACCCTAGATGAACGATATTCCACGCGGCAAGGCTTCGATGCGAAAGAACGTGGCAATCGACTGAGCGACATCGTAGAAGCCCTTCCGAACGCCGAGGGAGCCACCGGCACGTCCCGGCTGATAGACAAGCAATGGCACAATCTCCCGCGTATGATCGCTGCCCTTGTAAGTCGGGTCGTTTCCGTGGTCCGCCGTAAGCATAAGAACATCATCCTTGCCCAGCAACTTGATGTAGCTGGCCAGCCACGCATCTGTCGACTCCAGCGCGCGGGCATAACCCGGGGCATCACGCCGATGACCGTACTGCATGTCGAAGTCGATGAAGTTTGCGAAGATCAGTCCTTCCGGCTTTTCCCTGGTCCATTTGGCAACCGCGTTCTGCGACAGCTCCGTGTTGCCCGTGTGATTCGCTTCCGTAATCCCGCGGTGAGCATAGATGTCCTCGATCTTGCCGACGGCGTACACCGGCACGCCAGCATTGACCAAGCGTTCCAGAATAGTCGGTTCGGACGGCTTGTATGCAAAATCTCTGCGATTCACGGTCCGCGTAAATGCGCCGGGCTTCCCAATAAACGGCCGCGCGATAACGCGTCCGATCCGGTATTTGTTGCACAACTCACGGGCGATTTCGCAACCACGGTACTGTTCTGCGAGCGGAATGACTTCCTCGTGCGCGGCGAGTTGGAACACGGAATCGGCACTCGTGTAGGCGATCCATTTGCCGGTCTTCATGTGCTCCGGGCCGAGTTCGTCAATGATCCCTGTCCCGCTGGCCGCCTTGTCCCCAAGAATCTTGCGTCCCGTGGCGTCTTCAAAGGCCTTCACCAACTCGGGCGGAAAAGATGGCGGTCCGGGAGGAAAGACATGGAACCCCGGCCGGATTTCAAGGCCGGCGAGTTCCCAGTGGCCCGTGATCGTGTCCTTGCCCTCGGAGACTTCCTGCAGCGCACCATACCGTGCGATGGGCTTCTCCACAGGGTCTACGCCCCTGATGGCTATGCCGCCGGGGACGATGCCGGGTATGTTGCCCAAGCCCATGGACCGCAGAGTGGGGAGGTTCAGCCCGCCGACAGCGCCGGCAATGTGTGGCAGCGTGGCAGAACCGGCATCACCATACGCCGCCGCATCCGGGGCGCCGGCAATGCCTACCGAGTCCAGAACAATCAGGATAACGCGCATAACACTTCTACTATACACTAATCTCGTCGATGATGCCGACGATGATGGATCGAAGCGGGGCGGTGGTGGAGCCAATGATCTGGCGGGCGCTGTTGCCCTCGTCAACGACAAGCACCTGCTCGCCAACACCGGCGCCGACGCTGTCGACTGCTATGATGTAATCGCCGGCGGGCTTGCCTTCGGGTGTGATTCTTTCAACGACAAGCAGCTTCTTGCCGTTGAAGAACGGGTGATTAATCGTCGAGTAGATGTCTCCTATGACCTTGCCGATGATCATGCCTGCTCCTTCGGCAGATGGACATTGTCCACAATGCCGATAACCGCGTGATCCACAGGCACAAACCACGGGTCCAATACAAGGGCTGCCTCGCGGCCGCCTTCGTAGTAGACAAGCTCGCCGGTGTTGGCCATCCGTGTCGGATCTGCTGCCACCAAGGGTTTCCCTTTGGGCTTTCCCTGTGGATCGAGCGGCTGAATCCAGAGCATGGGCACCGTTTCCAACCCTTGGTACACGGAGCAAAGAACGACCCTGCCGAGTATCTTTCCGAGCAGCATGTCAGCCTACCTCGCCATCAAGTTCCAGCGCTTCACGATCTCCGAAGTAGGCTGCGGTGGCAATGTGCCCCAGGGAGACATCGTTTGGCGCGGGTATGATCCGATGCACGACCTCAACTCCCGTTCTATTCAAGAACGATACGGCCAAATCCACGGCTGCCTCGATGTCCGGAAGGTCCCCGCGATAGAGGCTTACCCCTTTGCCGGACAGGGCCAGTTCCGCCAACCGAATCTCCACCAGTTCCACGGGCGTGCCCTTCAGGGCGAGTTCGGCGGCCCTGACGTTACAGGAGACGGTCGCCGTCTCAATGATGGCCAGCGACCCATAACCGGCCTGGGCGCGTTCGCCCAGGATCGCCGCATGGACCTGCGGATGTACATCGGGCAGCATGACATGGTCGATGACGCTGGCGCCGCCCTGCAGAAGACCCTCATGCGTTGCCTCGTCCACGGAAGCCGTGTTCCCACCGATCAGTGTGAGGTAGCGGCCCCGTGTCACCACGCCACATTTCAGCAGCGAAATAGGTGATCGCTTGACCATGGCGTCGGTGGCGTAAATGCCCGACGCGATGTCACGAAATTCAATGATCGCAATCGCGGAATACTTCTTCATCAAACAATCCTGAAATGGTCGACCATCACGCAGCGACGCCAACGGGAGAAGCTGCGCGGACCGGTGAGGCCTTCACCCGTCGGACTGGCAATGGTGAAGGATGTGTAACCTTCCCCGCCAAAACCCAGTCCCGACTGCGAGCGGCCGTTTTTCACAAAGATACTGGCGTTGCACGCCTTTGCCATGCGGCTGAGATTATCCAGATTCTTGGAGTGCATGATGAACGTATGCCGATTGTGCCCCTCCATCTGGATCGCGAGATCGATGGCGTATTGCGCCGTGGGCACGCGAACAACCGGCATGATCGGCATCATCTGCTCGGTCCACGAGAGGGGATGGTTCTCGTCGACCTCGATGACGCCAAGTTTGACGGTACTGGGCACATTCATGCCCATCTTGCCGAGGATGAGTTCAGCGTTCTTTCCGATGAAGTCGCGGTTGATCTCGGCGTGACCTTTCGGACCGGCCATCTTGGTGAATATGGTCTGCTCGAGTTGGGGCAGGCGACTGCGGTCAATCAACGCCGCACCGAACTGCGCCATGGCTTTCAGCAACTGGTCCGCCACGCTGGCGACAACGACGACTTCCTTCTCCTCGACGCAGATGATGTTGTTGTCGAACGATGCACCGAGAACGATATCGCGGGCTGCCTGCTCGATATCCGCCGTCTCATCGACCACCACGGGCGGGTTGCCCGGGCCGGCGCAGATCGCGCGCTTGCCGCTGGCCATCGCGGCTTTGACCACGCCGCCACCACCCGTAACGACGAGCAGGCGGACAGCCGGATGCTTCATCATTTCCTGGGCGCTTTCCACGGTGGGACTGGCCACGCAGGTGATGACGTTTGCTGGGCCGCCGTTTGCGGTGATGACCTTGTTCAGGAGGGCGACGGTCTGCGCCGAACAGCACTTGGCGGAGGGATGTCCGTTGAAGACGACGGTGTTACCCGCAGCGATCATGCCGATGGTATTGCAGATGATCGTCGATGTGGGATTGGTGCAGGGGGTGATGGCCCCGATGACGCCGTAAGGCGCCGGCTCGCAAAGTGTCAAACCGTGGTCGCCCGTAAACGACTCGGAAACCAGGTGTTCCGTCCCGGGTGTCTTCTCGGCAACAAGCTGGTTCTTGACGATCTTATCTTCGAATCGGCCAAGTCCGGTTTCGTCATGAGCAGCCTTGGCGAGGGCCGAAGCATTCTCGAGCATCTCACGTCGAATGGCCGCGATGATCTTGTTGCGCGTCAGCAGGGGCAGTGCGGCGTAGATTGGAAAGGCCTTCTGGGCGGCGAGTATCGCCTCACCGATGGTCGCGAACACTCCGAGACCTTGTTCGACGGGGGCTACGGTCGGAGCAGGTGCGGCAACAGGGGCAGGGGACGCAGGGGCAACAGTTCCCGAAAGGTCGGTGGCGATCTTGCGCGCAATGGCGTCAATTTCCTGATCTGTCAGTCTGGCCATGACACACCCCCGTGTCCAAGAAAACACAAACATCCGGGGCCGGAACAGGCCGGCATCCGGAACCGGACTCGCGAACGCTTGCAGGGCTCAACAGGCGGCTGGGCGGGCTACTTTTTATACTTGATCGAGCCGTCGATATCCCAACTGTCCACAATGGCCATGATCACGGCATCGCACGGACGCTTGTCCGTGGCCGTGGTCTGGCGCGCTGAGCTGCCTGTGGCGACGAGCACTAATTCATCGATGCCGGCTCCGACAGAATCCACCGCAACAACGTTTCCTCCGGTTTCCTTGCCTTCGGAGTCGACGTATTTGACCAGCATGAGCTTGAGGCCATCCATGCTGGATTCCTTGCGCGTGGCGACGACGGTACCGACCACCTTGCCCAGGTTCATACCACTAGCTCCCAACGAAAAACCCCGGGGCGCCAGGCCCCGGGGCTTCGTAGGTTATTATTGCTTCTTGCCCTTCGCTTCGGCCTGACGTCCGAGCGGCAACACCGCATCGACGTTGACGTGCGGGCGGGCGATCACATGGACGGCCACCACTTCGCCCACGCGACTGGCAGCGATCTGGCCGGCGTCGCATGACGCCTTGACCGCCGCGACATCGCCGCGGACGACAACCGTGACATAACCGCCACCGGTCTTCTCGCACGAGACGAGTTCAACCTTGGCAGCCTTCACCATGGCGTCAGCGGCTTCCACAACCGCCGGAAACGACCTGGTCTCAATCATGCCCAATGCATCGGCCATATGTACCTCTCTCTCTTCTCCGTTACCGTGTTTTTACCGAGGATCAACCGCCGGACCCGCCTTTGGCAACGCGTCCGGTGATATCCGAAATTGCCTGCTCTGCGGCGCGGTAGCCGACATCTATGTCGCGCTCCTCGCCGCCGAGATAGATGCGCCCGAAACTGCCGAACGCGCGCACTTCAAGAATGTTGATGCGTGCAGCTTTCTCCGCCTCGTTGGCGGCGATCGCGGCGTAGCCGGCCGGAGCACACTCCATGACGTAGAGTGTCTGACCCGGCTCGATCATGTTGCCGTGGCGCATGCGGTTGATCAATTGCGTGTGATAGTCCGTGATCCGCCGAATGACCTGGCTGGTGGTGATCTGCGGCTTGATGCGGTCCTCTTCCTTGAGGTCCAGCGCATCGAGAATCGCGCGGCCCGCAGCACGAACGTTCGCCTGGGAATCCGCGTGAATCTCCAGCATGCCGTAGAGACGTTCGACAATCTGCATGCCCGGGGTTACTTCCGTCGCCTTGAGAGCGATATCGGTGACCCGGTTGATTTCCATGCCGGGCGAGATTTCGACGAACAGGGCAGCCTGTCCGGGGCGGGGCAGGAAGCCCTGCGAGACCGTCGCTTGGAACGACGCAAATTGCGGCTGCAGACTGTCGATGAATACGTAGGTTCTTAGTTCCGCCATGTTCGAGCTCCTTTCTATCCGCCGGACCGTCAGTACTGCTTTCCATCCGGCTTGGACGGCGCCGAAACGCCGCTGCGCGCCTCTTCAACGATCTTGATGCCGTTACTGGTCCCAATTCGCGTCGCGCCGGCGCGTATCATCTTCAACGCATCCGCGTACGTCCGGACTCCGCCCGAAGCCTTCACGCCAAGCTTCTTGGGGGCCACGGTCCGGCTCATCAGCGCAATATCCTCAACGGTCGCACCACCGCTGCTGAAGCCTGTCGACGTCTTCACAAAATCCGCGCCCGCTTTCATGCTCAGCTCACAGGCGCGCACCTTTTCTTCCTGGTTCAGCAAACTGGTCTCAAGAATCACCTTGGAGAGCGCGCGGCCTTCCTTGCAGGCCTCGGCCACACCGCGGATATCCTGCAGCACCAAGGCGTCTTCCTTGCTCTTCAGCGCGCCGATGTTGATGACCATGTCCACTTCGCGCGCGCCTTCCCGCATCGCACGGCGGGCCTCGAGCACCTTGATCTGCGACGCCTGCGCGCCGAGCGGAAAGCCGACGACAACGCAAACCTTGACGGGTGATCCACGCAGAATCGCCGCGGCCTGCTTCACGTTGCTGGGATTCACGCACACGGAATAGAAGCCGTGTTTCAGAGCCTCATCGCAAAGTTTCTGAATGTCGGCCGCCGAAGCCTCGGGCCGGAGCAGCGTATGGTCGATCATCTTGGCTATCTGGGCGGCATCGACGGTAACCGGGGGTGGGGTGGGCGATGAAGATGCGCCGGGAGACTGGATCAGCTGCTTCACGCGCTGCGTTATGCGTTCAATATCCTCGGGAGAAAGATCCACTTTGCCCTCCCCGGCGGCGTTCGGCAAACCGGCAGAGTCACCCGCGTGACTCTGCTCAATGTTCATGATCAGCTGAACGCGTCGCTTGTGCCGGTCTTCGACGCAATCCGTTGTCAGAAAGACATCTACGATCGGCTTGACCTGCTCCATAGTAGTCTGGCCCGCGCCGAGCGTCAATACGTTGGCCCCATTATGCTCCCGGCTGTTGCGTGCCAACGCGGTGTTGTAGCAGGCTGCCGCGCGGACACCCCGGACCTTGTTGGCAGCCATAGCGGAACCGATGCCTGCGCCGTCCACCATGATGCCGAGGTCGCACCGGCCGCAGGCCACCTCGCGCGCAACAGCCACGGCGAAAGTGGGGTAGTCCACGGCATCTTTGCTGTGAGTGCCGCAATCGTGGACTTTGTGACCGAGGGAGGTGAGGTAGGCCGCAACCTGTTGCTTCAGTTCAAATCCGCCGTGGTCTGACCCCACGGCCAGTCTCAAAGGACTATTCATAAGTTTCTATCACGCCGTCGCTTCAAACAACAGCGGATGAAATATACGAGCGGCGAGCGATCCTGTTAACCCCGCACGCTAAGGTTCCGGCTCGCCGTCGGCGTTTGTCGCAGTTCCTTCGTCGGCAGGCATGGACTCATCCGTCATGCCCTCATCCGAAGCGGCCTGTTCCTGGGCGGCAGCAACACGATCTTCAAACTGTGCTTCGCGCAACAGCGCCGTCTGCCAATCTTCGAACAACAGACGCGTGCGCTGGCGCTTCACGGAATCACGGATCTGCGGACGCAACGACTCGAGCGACGCGGGATCGCCAGCCTTGCGTTCGGCCACATAGGCCAGCAGTACCGAATCGTCATCCGTCGGCAACAGGTCGCTGACTTCGCCCTGATTCCTTGCCAGCACGCCCCGGAGGAGTATCTCGGCATATTCATTCGTGCCCAGTGCCGAGGACGCCGTAAAGGACCCGGTATCCACCACCTTGAGCGAGAAAGGCTTCACGCCATCAGCGAACGATTTGCCGGCATCGACGGCCTTCATGGCCGCCTCACGAACTTCCTGCGCCTTCTTGGAGAGCGCCTCGTTCAAGGCGTGCTCGCGCGCGGCCTCCATGACCTGATCCGCCACTTCGTCGAATTCAGGAACGCGCTCGGAAATCTTCTCGATCAGCCCGGCAACGTAGACGGCATTGGAACCCGCAATGGCATCGGTGAAATACTCATCCGGCGTCTTGTTGAGCGCAAAGACTGCCTTGTTGAAGGCATATCCGGCATCCACGCCGGGAACCTCATCGTTCACCGCAAACGGCTCCGGCTTGTAGACCTCGAGTTTCGCCGCCGCGGCCGCCTCGTCAAACGTGGGGGCATTGCCTTCGCGATCCGGTGCCAGCGAGACCACGAAGTCGGTCGCCTTCTCGGCGGCGCTGTTCAAGGCGCGGTCATAAGTCAGGCGCTCCAGAATATTCGTCTTCACCAGGTCGAAACCCAGCGTTTCCACCTTGTTCGTCATCTGTGCCACAGCCGGGACATTCGTATCGCTCGTATCTCCGGGCAGCACCGGCACCGTATTGGTGACGGTGAATTCATCAATGTGCTGGTCGTAGTATTCGAGTTCGTCATCTTCGGTGACGGTCACGTCCGCCATGTAGTTGCTGGCCGGCACGCTGATATACGCCACGCGCGCCTTCTCCGGGATCGTGAAAGCGGCGGGGTCAGCCATGAAGAAAGCCTGTGCATCCTCGCGGGTAACCTTCACGCCCTTTTCCACATCCTGGCGCGTCAGCTTGACGTACTGGACATCAAACGCGTCCGTGAGCGAGCGGAACGTACGCGTGATTTCGTAGGGGGAGACCAACACGCCCTGCTGAACCATCTGCTGCAGTTTCTGGAGGGTGATTTCCTCCCGAACGTGTTCCTCGAACTGCAACTCATTGAACCCCATTCGGCCGAGCACATTCTGGACGAACGCGTTGTAGTAAGCAGGGCTGAACCGGCCGTCCACACTGAAGCCGGGGTGCGACTGGATCGTCGCCATGACTTCTTCATCCGACGAGGTGAACCCGAGCTCCTTGGCGCGCAGGAGAGAGGCCAAACGGCGCCATGCGGCCTTGCGCAATTCCTTATCCAGGCGCGCGGTAATGTCAAACGAGCGCCCTACGGCAAGCACCGCCGACATGTAGGTGCTGTAATAGGCTTCGCGAAATTCTTCCTGGGAGATGAACTTCCCATAAAGCTTGCCCGCGGCATTCGCCTCTTTGGCCTTGCTGGACTGGCTTGGGAACTGCGTGCCCCAGACCACGAAGGTCATGACGATGATGACCAGGAACGTGCCCCAGAGCAGGCGCGACTGAATCATGCGGTGAAATTTTCCAATAAGCATTGTCATGTCAGACAGCCCCTTTATGTTTCATAAAATAGTCAGCAGGCAAGCCGACAAGATAGCGGGGGCACACCCGCCCGGTCAACAGGGAAAGGCCCGCTTGGCGGACAAGCCGTTCGCCATCCGTGGGGGGGGCAATGGATGGATTGGATGCCTCGCCTAGATCCGTTCGACGACGCCCTTGAGCTTGGCGGCGATCTGGTTCCCAATATGCTCCAGTTGGGGATTCGCCACGGCCTTCATACTCTCCAATGGATTGATAGCAGAAACCTCGGTTTGCCCATCCTCGCGCTCCTGCACAATGACATTGCAGGGCAACATCGTGCCGATTCGGCTCTCCACCTGAAGAGCTTGATGAGCAAAGGCAGGGTTGCAGGCGCCGAGGATCTTGTACTTCCGAAAATCGACATTCAGCTTCTTCTTCAGCGTCTCGCGCACGTCAATTTTGGTGATAACGCCAAACCCTTCCTTCTTAAGTTCCTCTTGCACCCGTGCGATGGCCTGCTCGTATCCGAGGGGAGTCGTCTTCGTGAAGTAATAGCTCATTTCATCAATCCCTTCTTGGGCGCACGGCCCTATGGCGCCTTCACTTCCTTCCATAAAGACCCGATGTCGAGTTCGTCTATCCAGGCGGGCAAGTTGGACCAGACCTCGTGAAAGCCGAATCCACCCTGTGTCATTTCCCGAATGGCATCTTCCTTGGTCCACCCCTGGACGACGATCCGATACAGCGCGCACATGGTCCCCGTACGGTCGGCCCCGTGCTGGCAGTGTACGAGCACCGGGGCGCGGGCCGGGTCGGTAACCAATCGCAAAAACCGCACCACATCCTCACGCTCGGGATGCCACGCCGTCATATCGATGTGTTCGTACGCGAGTCCTGTCTGCCCTAGGATGTCGCGATCGGAATGGAAGGCCCGCAGATTGATCACAGTCTTGATGCCGTAGCTCTTGAGTTCCTGCATACCGATGTCTGTCGGTTGCGCGCTGCGGTACAACGTATCGCTCACCTTGTGCAGGTTGGGGACACCCTCCAGCGTGATGGGCGTGGCCCAGGATGTCGGGCGGTCCGTCTGCGCCGCAACCCACACACTGGACGCCAGCAGAACGCATGCACCGATGGCCAGCCGGTTCATAATTTCCCCTGAAGGGCGTCAAGCTCCTGCCGCGAGGCGAGGGTGACGTCGAGATCCTTCAGCAGACCGTCGGCAATATCATAGATCCAGCCGTGCACGGCGATCTTCTGCCCGCGTTCCCAAGCGTCCTGGATGATTGTCGTGTTGCCGACATTGATGACCTGTTCCACCGCATTCAGTTCACACAATCTGCCGATCTGCTCGGCCTCGCTCTTCAGGGAATCCAATTTCTCATGGTGCCGGTGCTGGATGTCGCGGATGTGGCGCAGCCAGTTGTCGACCAACCCATGGGGCTGACTTTCCATGGCAGCCTTGACGCCGCCGCATCCGTAATGCCCGCACACGATCACGTGTTTGATCGAGAGAATGTCCACCGCATACTGGAGAACCGAGAGACAGTTCATGTCGGTGTGAATGACCAGGTTGCCGACATTCCGATGGACGAACAACTCGCCGGGCCGCAGTCCGACGATTTCATTGGCAGGGACGCGGCTATCCGAACACCCGATCCAGAGATACTCCGGCGCGTGTTGTGCCACGAGGCCGGAGAAGAACTCCGGGTCGTGCGCGGTGATCCTTGCCGCCCATCGCCGGTTACTTTCGAAGAGGTTCGCCAGTGCTTTCATTGTTCCTCAGTCCCTCCCGCGCTTCGCTTCACACAGAGTGCCCATCCGCCACGCACGTGTAAACCCAGTAGTGCAGGTATGCCTCAAAGCCCGATGTCGTGAGGCGGGCAACCTTGTTGATTGGGTCCGGGGTCTTTGCCATCCAGTCCCGTATGCCCGCAAGATCACTTGCGTCCAGTGCGTACCGCCGCGCCAGATCTTCCGAGGTAAGTCGCAGCGTTGGCGCAGGGATTGTTGCAGTCACGCGCCAGCCGGCATCTGCCAGGAGTTTCTGCAAGGCGTCGACCGTGGGATACCATTTATCCGTGTGCATGTGCCGGTAGAGATTGTTGATGAAGCCGGCTTCCTTCTCATGGGCGAATGAGGCCGTTTGATGGACAAAGAACTCGCCTTCCTTTGCCTGCGCGCGGAGGTGACGCAGCAGCGGCGACAGACCGTCCTCTCCCGCGTAGTGAAGTACCGACCGCATCATGAAGAAGACCCGGCTCTCCCCGGCCACGAGATCACCGCGCCTGAATCCGTCGATCGAGGCGCAGATGCGTGAGACACTTTCCTTCCCGGACAGGGCGAGCTGGGTTTCCGAGCAGTCCAGATTTACCAGGTCGGCGCCGGTACACGCGCCGGAAGCCGCCAGTTGCGAGAGCAGGAATCCCGTCCCTCCACCCAGGTCCACGATCACATCGGCCGGCGACGCTGCCAGGATCGCGCTTGCTGTTTCGACCAAAGGCCGGGCGACCGCAGGATCGGAGAAATACCCGTCATGCAGCGCACCCCACGGCTGCCCGTGAACGACCTTTTCCGCTCCGAGGTAGTCCTTCATAAACGTGAGCGAATCAACAGCTCTCGATGCTCACTTCCCGTTCCGCAGCACCGCACTCAGGAATTGCACGGCGGGGTAGGGCTTTGATCCGGCTTTGTTGAGGATCTCCGCGGTCTGAGGATTGCCCGGGAATCGCATCGCCGCCATCCGTGCAATGTGGGCGTAGATTTCCGGATTCCGCGATGTCTTGTTCACCATGCCGTAGTCGATCTCCATGGCTGTCCTCAATCCATCCAGCGCATCCGGAGTCGTTACCTCCGTCAAGGCCAGCGCGGCCGATGAACGGACATACGGGTCCTCATCGAGCAGCAACGTCTTCAAGAGCGGCACGCACTCAGGCCGGTTGATTCGGGCAAGCGCGTTGGCAATCTGGATGCGAAGGTTTTCGAGCCGCCGCTTCTCCGCTGCCGTGTTATCTTTCTTTCCGGCAAGCGCGCCAAGTACCGCCATGCCCGTGCTCTTCTGCGGCGGTCGCTTTTCGATCAACTGCCGTAGCGCCGTCAATCCGGAGTAGTCACCATGCTTGGCCAGCGCTTCGGTGATACGCACCGCCGTGTAGTCCCACTCGGGGTTGCTCAAGCTCGCGCGGACAAGATCGATCTTCGACTTGTCGCCCAATTCCAGCATGCCCGTGGCGATCCACGTCTTGAGCCAGTTGCTGTCCTGATATTTGTCCACGTTCTGGGCGAGAATCGCGCGACCCTTCTCGCCGCCATACTTCACGAGAATCCGGACGGTCTCCGGGCGTTGATCCGGTGCGTCCTTGGCATCCATGAATCCCTTCTTCGTCTTCGCGAGGGTCCTGTCTGCCCAGTCGAACCCGTTCTGGTCGCCATACTGAATGAGCGCCGTCGCGGCGTAGAGGTTATCCCATGGATTGTTGAGCGTCATGAGCCCGCCCTTCGTCATACCGCGCAGGATATCCAGGACGCTCGTGTCGCCATAGGTCAGCAGAAGGCTGCGCAGCGCCGGGCGCTTATCCTCCGACGAGATGCCGAGTCCGCCCTTGAACCGGCTGAGGGCGGGTATGGCCCCTTTGTCGTGGGCGACATCCAACCCGTAGATGGCCGCGCCGTAGTTGCTCGCGTGGAGCATGCCCTGCGAGAATTCCGTCAGCTTGTCGATGATCGCCTGCCGCTTGTCGTCCGGCAGATTCGGGTCGGCCGCGAGCCAGCCGAGCAGCCGTAGCGCTACATTCTGCTCCTCGATCCCCGGGGCCGCCGTCTGCGACATCAGGAAGTCGAAGGCCTTCCCGGGTCTCGCCACCGCGAGGCCTTTCACGCACTGCGCCTTGATGCCGGGGTAGGGAATGTACTGGAGCCCGTATTCGAAGAAGTCGGCGGCATCTTCCGGGTAGCCGGCATGCACCAACTTGAATGCGGCGTTGACCCACGATGCGTACTCACTCGCATACGAACTCTCCACATCCGAGCCCGCGTCGGAAATGATGTCGTCGTTCATCGCGCCCATGCCCATGCCGGTCAGCGCGCCCAGCGCCGTGTAGAGTTGATCATCTTTCGAAACCTGCGTCTTCGCCTTCAACGCCGCAACGAGTTGGTCGAGTGCCTCCTTGCGCTGCGCGGGCGCCAGGGAGTTGCGACCTTCACCCACAAGGAAATCGACAACAATGGCGTTGTAGTTGTTCTGCAGGATCTTCTGATCCAGAAGCTTTTGAAGGTCCGCGGAAGCCGCCGGCGGTGCGGCACGGAGCGGCGCGGGCTCGGGTGTTGCCGCGACAACAGGCGCCGGCAGAACGGCAGCGGGCGCGGGTTCGGGCTTCGGCTTGTTCTCGATCACGACGGGGGCCGGTGGCGCCACCTTCTCCTCGATCGCTTCCTTCTGCTTCACTTGAACCGCCGGCACAGGCGGCACCACGGCAGCCGGGGCAGGGGCGGGGGCGGGGGCAGCTACCGGCTTTGCGACAGGTTCGGGTTTCGGCACGGGCGCTGGCGAGGGAACATCCGAGGAGCCGCTTTGTTTAAGGATGGCTACGATGTCCGTAAGGCCCTTCTGCTCGGCAAGTTGAACCGCCGTTTTCCCGCCCATCATCTTCGCGTTGGGATTGGCGCCATATTTCAGGGCGCGCTCGACAGCAGCCTTGTCGCCGCTGGAAATGGCTTGGAACAGGGACCGATCCTCGGTGGCGCCGGCGAACGCGTTGAGAACCGAAGCCGCGATCAGCAGACAGAAAACGAAAGTGCGCCTCATGACAGTCCCTCCGTTGGATGATTACGGACAGGATAGTACCGGTTCTTCCAATGATTGGGAAAGCCCGCTTTGGATTTTCGTTGGGACGCCCGCCATCAGGGCTGACGTACAGCGCGGTAGTAGGCTGACGAGAAGGAGGTGTTGGTGTCCACACCTGAAACCGTGGAAGCCGTTGCGGTGACGATACCGCCGACATTCGTCCACACTCCATCGACCAGGTTCGTGTTGCGTTGAAGGACGTAGGTCGCATTCACTTCGGCTATCCATCGATTGCTGACGGAACCGTCCGCCCGAACCGAAATCGGGAACATGAGACGTGAGGACCGATACGGATTCGCCACGCTGCAATACTGTGCGCCCGGCGCGTAGGACTGTGAAAAATCGAACACCCGCGGCTCTCCCAAATTGCCGTAGAAGCCCGACGGCTGACCCATCGGTCCAAGGGTCTGGTTGGACAGGAATCCGTGGTCGGAACTGGTGACGAAAGCCGTGATGGATATCTCGCTCTTCAAGTCGCCGTTTGTCCCGGCAATCAGCGCGATGGGGATTACAAGCTCGAGGCCTGTCGTGACATTCGGGGCATCGGCCGCGCTGGGCGAGGGGTCATTGGTCGACGTCACACCGCCCTTGTTGCTGTTTCTGAAACCGAGGCGCACGCCCTGCGAAAGCGTGAACTCGTTCGCGTAGGAGCCCGGGAAGGTGTCCGCCGCAGTCCCGAGTACCAAGCCGGTGCCGCTGCCACCCGTGGGAAGAGATGCGTACCACAACTGGCCGCGCCAGATTTCCTTGTAGCCATAGCCAGGCCCAAAGTCCTGGACCACGGTGTAGTTGTTGAACGTCAGGAAGAAGTCGTGGGCAATGCCCGTGTCGAACTTCAGACCGTCGTTGGACGGGTCGAGATGGCCCATCCGGTTCAGGCCGTTGGCGTCCACATCGACGTTATCGCCACGCAGGCTGCTTTGACCACCCTCAATGCTGTCGATGAAGATGTCCAATCGGTTCCGGCTGCCACCGGGGAAATCGACGCCCTGACCGGCCGTCTCCAGGTTCCCGGCGAGGAAAAGGAAGAGCGCGCCGTCGGAAATGCGCGCGTACGCTGCGTCCAGTTCCGATCCCGCAATGGCCACACGCGTGTGCCCGTTGGTGGCATCACCGAACGCCGTGGGCGTATCCTGAACGGAAATGGGCGGGCCGTAGAAACTGGCGTCCAACACGCCGTCAATGACCGGCGATTGAGCACAGACATGGGAAGCCCATGCCAGCAACAGAAACGAGGAAATCATCATGCGATATGGCAGGGGGCGCATACGTAATCCATTCATCATCGGCCGTTGAAACACAAGGGAAGGATACAACCGCGACTGCTTTCCGTGTAGAAGGGAGCCAAAGCAAACGAATGCCGATGAGAAGAAGTGCTTTCCTGTGCCCGTGTCTGCTATGACTAAGCGCGAGCGTAGCGGTCGGAGTGATCGAGGAGATTCGGGAATGAAGCATCTGCGGAACATCGCGTCTGTTGTGGGCCTTGTCTGGCTTGGCCTGATGTGCGGCTGCGCCGTAAGGCAACCCGCGGTGCCCTCTATCCCGGTGAATGCAGTTTCCGCCGACTGGGATAATCCCGCTGCGTGGAGCGTGACCGCTGATGGCCAGAGCCGCGGGCAGCTCGATGCCGTGGAGGATTCGATGGGGCCCTGCCTCAAGGCCGACTACACACTCAAGGCGGACGGGGGCTGGATTCAGATGGCGTACCGCCTCACCGAGCCGGTCACGAACGACCTTCCGATAACCTTCCTGATCAAGGCTCCCGATGCCACGGGCGCGCTGGAGATCAAGTTTGTCGATAACCAGGGAACCACCTATGGCGCGAAGCTTGCGCTCAAAGGACAGTTCAAGGATTGGACTCGCATCACAACCTATCTCAAGGACCTGTCGCATTGGTGGGGCGGGAGCGGCACGTTCGACAAGCTCGCCGAATTCCACTTCGCATTCTCCGGCACGGGGCAGGGCGTGGTGCTCCTTGACGACGTCGGCTTCCCCGGCGAGGCGATTCCGTCCTCGTATGCTGCGGAACCCGTTGGACATAACTCAGAGTGGTGGGAAGACGGGCGCTATCGAATCCTGCGCTCCGGGCCCGTACTGGACCCCGACCGCGAGCTGCCCGGCATCGGTTTCAAGCAACGGAGGGCTGACGTCATGATTCCCGAAGATCCGCGCGTGCTCGAATGGCTGAAGACGCTTCAGGACGAGTCTTCACCCGGCCGGCAGGTTCTGCCCACGACGGAGAACAATCAGCTCCAGACTTTCAACAACTCGCTGGTCGCGATCGCCTTCATCCTCAAGGGCGAAAAGGAGCGGGCCGAGCGCATCCTCGACTTCTATGCTGCAAGGACCGTCCGCGACAACCAGGACCCGACCCTTCAGAACTTCTTCTACAAGGGCGAGGCGCGCGGTTTCTTCCAGCAAGTCGAGTTGAACGACAAGGACGGCATCAAAGCCTTTCATCACACCGGCGACTCGGATCGCTGGACCGGCGACATGGCGTGGATGTTGATGGCCTATAAGTACTACGAATTGGAGTATGGCGCGGAACGATACCGCGAAATCACCGGTCTCATCCTCGACCTGCTGATCTCGTGGTACAGCGATGACCCGAAAGTGCCGGGCGGCGGTTATGTCGATCACGGGTGGCGCAAGGGCGACAAGTATCTGCATGAAGGATTCGGCCACGCGGAAGGCAACATCGATTGCTACGCCGTCTTCAAGCTGTACGGAAAGGATGAACTGGCCGCCAGGATCCGCACGTGGCTGGAGAGCGTGGCCACGGGGACCGGCATGCCGCTCGATCTGTACACATGGCGCGTGCTGGCCTATGACGGTGAGCGCTGCGATCTGCTCGACATCCCCGATTTTGATCTGCGCTATCGCAAGACGCTTATGGTCAACGGCCGGCAGGTCACGGGCCCGTATCACAGCGCCGATATGACCGTCGACAACATCTGGCTCGACGGGCTGGGCCACATCGCCTGCGCCTACGCCGCGTGTGGCAACGTGGAGCGCGCCCGTTTCTATGCCAACCAGTTTGATCCGATCCTGATGGAGAGCACGCTCGGCGGGAAGAGTACGCTCACATTGCCTTACACGTTGAACGAACAGGGCGGGTTCAACTTCGACCAGAGCAAAGGGATCATCTCCGTGGCCGCGTGGTACATCTTCGCGAAGAACGAATTCAACCCCATGCGGCTGCGCCGATGCGGGAACCCCGGACGCGATTAGCGGTCAGCCAGCCACGTGCTCAAGTCTCTGCCGATCAGCTTCTGAAGCGCAGCGATATCGTCGCGGTAGACGTCTTGAAGATGGCGACGCGTTTCGGGCTTCATCGTAGACTTGACCAACAACTTGGCCTTCAGCCGCTCGCGCACACTGGCCCAGCCATCCTCGGTAAAAATCGCCCTCCCAACGTGTCTCGCGACCCGCTGCAACGGCGTGGGCTGTCTCCGGAAGAGACTCTTGAAGATTCGGTGCCTCGGAACGCCGGAAAGGTTGAAGTTGGCAGTGGTGTCCGGTGTGAAAGAGGGATCCACACCCAGGAAGCGGTAGATATCCTGAATCAGCGAGACAGGCTCCCGCTTCAGGTCGTCGAACAGGCAGACTTTCACCGCGCTGAAATGATCGAGGAAGGCCTTCACCTGATGCGTATAGAACCCCAGGGTCTGATACGCCCAGGTGGATCGCCAACCTTCCTTTATCCTCTTGGGTTCTTCGCGTAGGGCTTCCTCAAACGGCAGGAATTCCCGGCCTTGCAGGGTCAGCGCCGTGTGCGTTGAAAAGGCCCGCTCCACGGGATTTCTGAGGATGATCACAATCTTGGGATCGCCCAAGTACTGTTTGATCAAGGGAATGGTCTTCTGGTGATAATAGAGATTGGTGTGACTCGCATCGCCAATGGCTGCCTTGCCGGCCGCGTCTTCAAAGAGCCGGCAATACTCATCGTAATCCCGCACAACACTCTGGCAGTCATCACCGATGCCGTTTGTCGGAATCTTCGAGAACTGGGCAAAGAAGAAGTCGGGCTCCTTCGGACTGCACATGAAGACATCCGGATGTTGCTTTGCGTGATAGTAGAGCGACGTCGTACCACACTTGGCGGCACCCGCAATCAGGAAGTTGGGCAGTACCCGCCGTGGCATACCAGCTTGGTGGTCCTCAGCAGTTTCAAGGTCCATGGGAGATGCTCAGATCGGTGGCGTGTTCTGTCAGTCGGTCTCAACAGCAATCGTGTTGTTGATCACGTGCTTGATGGCCCACGGAATGCCGAAGCCAATCGCAATGAGAATCAAAACCAACAGACAACTGCCCGTGAATTCATACCGTATCGTTCTACGCATGGATTCGTCCTTTCCCCTTGGCCTGCGCAGCCGAAATGTCGCACTTAATCGTCGAATATTCCAACGAAAACAAGCGGTCTGTTGCCGCGTCAGCGCGGGGGAATGACGTCACGGTTGAGGGCGAGGAACGTGCGCGCCAAGGGTAACACCGCAGGAGGGAATCGTCGCGACAGCCCAGAATGCAGGTGGCGGCAAACAGCGCCTCCACCGTGGCAAGGCCGGTCTCCGGATCGGCGTGGATCTTGGAGCTGCGCGGGTAGGCGGTCCTCCAGCCGGGAGGGATGGAGCGAGCTTCGACGGGTTCAATGGCCTTGCGCATCCTCGCGGCATGGCGCCAGTTGGCGTCAATCAGAACGAGAGGCCGGCCGGCGTCGTCTGGCGTCAGGGGTGGGGCATCGGGAGCGAGCAGGAGATGGCGCGACAGGTCGGGCTTCCGGCGCAGGGGATAGCGGAGGAACTCCAGACCGCGGGTTCCGCGAAGCGGTTGAATCGTGCACTGGGTACGGTCTTCGCCGTGCCGAAGAATGATAACGACAGAAATGGTCACGCGGGGAAGGGTAGGCGATAAACTTCCCGATTCAAGGGGTTTCTATTTCGTGACCGGTGCAGCCGGTGGTTGGGAACTTCTTATCTTCTCAAGGTATCTTCTCTCCAACACCAAGGTTTGCACAATCAAGTCGTGCAAAGCCTGCCCCTTTTCCGTCCAGGCTGCCATCAAATAGCCCGCGCCCAGCAGCAGGATAGGGAGGCCCGAGATGATCTTGGCAATGGATCGCAGCAGGGCCCGCCAGACCGGGATACTCTTGCCCGTCATATCGGTGACCCTGAGTTTCAGAATCAGTTTCCCAGGCGTCGCCTGAAGGCGACTCGATTCAAACGCTGTGAAATAGAGGACGAAGAAGATGAATCCGATTAGCTGAACGGTGGGCATGGCCTGCTTTCGAGGAATGGAAAACGTGTCGGCAACGACGAGTGGAAGAGCTTGGAACGGAAGAAGAATGAGCAGATCGATGATGAAGGCGCTTGCCCGCTTCCAGAACGGGCAGGGGACTACAAGCCTCAGTTCTCTACTCTTCATTGTGTATGCAGTTCCCGATGTCACGCGTGCATGCGGTGGTTGTGCCGTCTGTTGTCACCACCGTATGCCTTGCGTCAGGTTCGTGTGAAGAGGAATGTATATCGCTCCCCACAAATCCATCGGACCGTCATGGGGGTTCATGTCCCTCAAGGGGCCCTTCAGGGACTGCCAGAATGCCTGCATGTAGCCCGTGAAGTTGAAGGGCAGGAACCGCTCGTCCCGTTTCATCCGCAGGGGTTGCGGAGGGATCAGTCCTGATTCGTTCACCATGACACCGAAGGCATCCATGATGTCCAATAAAGCGGCTTCTACTTGCGCAAGATCCGAGAGGGACACCACATGTTCCATCTTCTCGCAAATGCCGGCCGGCAGACTCGGAAGACCCTGGAAGGCGTGATAGAGCCATTTACGAAATGGAGCATACCGCCGGTTGAGCATGAAGGCCAATCGCATGCAGCATTCCAGGCCCCAATCCAGAAACGCATGACTGGTGACCCGGTTCCCCCGGGCGATGGTTCTGGAAATGTTCGCGCAGTGAGACATCTGCAGCCAGACAAAGGAGAGTCTTTTCAGCCAGACCATCTCCGGGAAATAGGCGAACGTCTCGCGGAGAGGGGAGATGAGTGGAATTGGCTCGTAGAATATCTTGCCTGCGGTGAACTCGAACAGGCGGTGTTCGGGGATCGCGAGCCAGGCAAGATCGTCGACAGGTGCCGACGTGAATCCCGTATTGAACCAACAGGATTTCCCGGGGGTGGCTACGGCGCCCGGCGACGACTGGAAGGCGGTGCCCGTGCGATGGATAGATGCGCCCAGGTACTCGCGGGGGAGATGGCGGTCGAGAATCTCTTGCACGCGTTTGCCGTGTCGGGCCTCATCATCCTCGCCCAGGAACAGGATGAAACGCGGACCCCAGTTGTGGTCACGGGATACCTCGTCATCGAAACCGGCGACCTCGCTTCCTGAGCCCACGAGGCCCGCCGCAACTCGGCCGACCAGATCAGGACAATGTTCCTTGAGCAGCGGCAAGCCGCAGTCGAAGAAGTATCGCTCTGACAGTTCAAGTCCCTTCATCTTGTCCCTCGCGCAACGTCAGCCCTCAGATGCGACGGTGAAGCCGGCGTGCCCTGCCGGGCCTGAGCCTATTTTTGCCTGACTATGTCGACCGAGATCTCCACCGCCGGAATCGATCCTCTGTTCTCAAGCCAGTGTGTGGTGTTCCTATCCTCCGGCCAGCCCAGTCCCGGCCCATAGTCCGTAGCGACTCCATTTCGATGATCAGTGATCGCTCCCTGCAGTATGTAGACCATACCCGGCCTGTCTTTATGGTCGTGGATCGGACCGAAGACGCCTCCGGGTTCGATGGTCACCATACGCATGCGAAGCTGGCGCCCCGCCATGCCCTCGATTTCAAGACCAAGGTCAAGCGCTGCCAGCAACTTCACGGTGACCCCTTTCGTCTCGGGTGCCAACTGTTCCTTGCTCATCGTGCGCTCCTCTCCGTTCTTCGATGGCCAACGTCAGCCCGCAGCGGACCCGTGAAGCGGGGTACGCTGGAGGGCCTTGTTGGGTCCTTCGTTTCTCCTGCTTGTCCCCTCAGACCAACATGGCAACGCCACCCATCACCAGCAGAAATATCCCGCCGAATACCGCAGCAGCCGCTGCTCTGTTCGCCCCTCGATGTTCAATGATGTAACTACCCAGCGACAAAATCATAAAGATGTCATTTAGGAAGAGCTGGATCTTGTCCGGTTCGTTTCGATCGCGCAGCATCATGAGAAGAAACGGGATGCTGCCCACAATCGTCATGGTCAAGCCCAGAACGACGAGGACCATCCCAAACGCTGTGTTTGCGTTATTCATTTCCTTCAGCGAACGCCGGTGGTGAGGGGCGACGCCGCTAGCGCCGCACCTCTCCACCACCTTGTTGGCCAATCCGGTTCTGATTCACGGGCGTTAGCCCCACCGCTGATGCCGGTTGGCTAGAATGCTCTATGATACCCCAGTCTGCCTAGGATCACCGAAAACAGTACGAAACCGGCAAGCGCAATGAGCGCCAGAACTGCCAACGCCAGCGCCTGTTGCCACGATATGTTATTGGTGTCTTGGACAGCCAGCAGGCCCAACATGCGTCGTCCGAAAAGGAGCAGCCCAATGCCCATGACTACCATCTCGCACGAGATCACAAAAAGGCCTCCCCAGACAAATATACGCGGTGCAGCAGACTGCGCACGATAGGCGGGCCAGACAACAAAGGCCAGTGACAGTAGTAAGCCCATCACTAGAACGACCAGTCCCGCTCTTCTGCTACCGTCTTTCATGATTCTCCTCGGCCAACGTCAGCCGTGAGGCTGAGAGAGCCCGGCCGCGGGCTCTCGATAGCCTCGACGGCCTTGTTGGCGTGCTTCATTTCTTTTGTCCATGTTCATCGCGCTCGAAGCCGACGAGCGAGGTCTGTTCCGGACGCGAGAGGTGTAGAGTCTTGGACTTGTACCCGGAACTCGTTAGCGTGACATCAAGAGAATTGTTTGTGTATTGGATACGAATTGAGCCGCCGTCATTGGCCCACGTTGCGGAGGGGTCGGAGAGGGTCACCTGCACGTCCGGTCGATTTGTACTGGGGACTGATCCGCTTGCCGCGAACACGATAAGCGTTGCTTGCTTCGTTGTTATGTGGTTGGTGGCCCCGTTCTTGACTGCCTTGCTAACACGGTCCTCAATCAATGCAAAGACGTCAGTCAACTCCTTTCCCGGCTTTGCCGGGTCTTTCAACCTCTGTTCCTGCGGCATATCGTCTTCGAAATCGACCGTGTGCGTGACGAGCAAATCGTACGCCCCGCCTTCCAGCGTGCAAAACGCACCGTATCCTGCACCACCTGGGCCGAACCCCATGACCGTGAAGAAGACCTTGCGGCCGTCAGGCCGCTCTTGGATGGCAATGCCCATCTCCTGCCGTGATTCCGTTGACACGGTTTTCAGTTTCTCGATCTGTTGCGAGATTGTCTCCTCCATCTGTCTCCGCTTGTCCCGGAACAGCGTGCCACCGGGAAAGAGTGCGATGCTGTAAGAGTGGAGCGTCTGAGTCTTGCTGGAATAGCCGTAGCCCCAGAGAGGATCGCCGAACGGATTAGGTCTCCGTTCGTTTGTTGTCGGATTGGGTTGAAGGCGACAATCGAACGTGACTGGTTTGTCGAAGGCGAGCCAGCTCGCAAATGTGGCCGGTGAGACGGGCGGTTCGGCACCGCTGGAGAGCGATGCGGTCAAGAGCACCATGCCCAAGATTGTAAGTCTGCTCATATTCCTGTTACGCCAACGTCAGAGGTCACCGGATTGCGAACCCGTAGCGGGTGAGCAATACGGTGCACCTCATGGTTGGATGCTTTCCTCTTTGTAGAACTTTGAACCGGGACAACGAACATAGGTCGTGAATCCGCCGGCCCCTTGGACTTCAATCGTGTTTGCGTCAACGATTCTGTAATTCGGGTCATTTGTGAGTAGTGTGTGTGGTCGATACTTTCCTGGCATAAATCCGCCGCCGGGCCCCGAGAAGGACACTGAGTAGAGGCCATCTTCGGCCTTTTCGATCGCGAGTCCGAAATTGTTTCCACAGTCGCCCTTCCAGAAGCCGATATACGGATAGGCGTCATCCGCTTGGATGATACTCTCGATGTTGTAGCTATTTCTTTCGCGGTCGTTGCGATCTTCCGAGAAGGCGCTGTATGTCACATATGCTGTTACAGAGATGCACGCAATCACGTAGACCCTGGCGCACCATGCCCATACTTTGATGCCTGCATGCTTTCCCGCGCTTCGCCAAATCGCCACAAGAATGTAAACCGTGTAGACAACCGATATCGCGATTCCACCAAGCGCGAATACTACGATGCTGGGCTTCCACAGTCGGACAAAGAAGACTTGCATCAGTGCAGATGCGATGCTGAACAGAACCGGGACAACAATTCCAAAGATCCAGAAGGTCTTCCACAGTTTGACTTCGCCACGCCAGAGTTGCGCAATTCTCTTCATTGATTCTGCATCCAACGTTACGGTTGAGCGGACGGCTGGACCGTCCGCGGGACAGCCGTACGCTCCAACCGCTGGTTGGGGCTCCTATTCCGTTGCTGATTCATAAATCGAATGAAGGTAGCCATTCTTGAAGTCGAACAGAAGGGCATGTGACTTGCCATCGCGCTTGCCTATGTTGTAGCGAAGCCACTGGCCGTGTTTCCGGCCGTCAGGCCTCCCGAGAAGATTCTCGACATCGTCTTCCGTCATCAGCCATTTGGGATCGAGTTCCTTTGTCAGGGATATGCCTGGGGCGAGATCTCTGTCGAGTATTTCGGCTTCTTCAAATCTGTTCGTCCCCGATCTGCTGGAGAATTCGCGAGCAGCCTCGAGGGTGTTGGACGCGAGTAGGTCGGGTGTAAATCGTGGTATATCGGATTTCTTTGGCCAATTGGTTGAGTTCGTGGCGGCGCTCGCGGTAAGAGCGAGCGCCAGCACTGTGATCAGCGTTGTACGTGCCCATATCATTCTGCTGCCCCAACGTCAGCCGTGAGGCTGAGAGAACCCGGCCGCGGGTTCTCGATAGCCTCAA
>DAISJM010000051.1:0-20134 GCA_036821485.1 Verrucomicrobiota bacterium
GATGATCGGAGCGAGCGTTTTCTGGACGAACTCGGGCGCCTCCACCGGAACCGGCGGCAGCATGTCGATGGTGCTCGACACGGCGGTGGGTACCTTTACTTCGTGCAGGTGATCGAGCGCCGCGTCCACGGCGGCGAAGTTCTTCTGCACCACCGATTCCCCGCGCTTGCCGTAGGTCTTCTTGATGGCGTTCTTGATGGCCGCGATGGCTTCCTCGCGGGGCAGCACGCCGGAGATGGCGAAGAAGCAGGTCTGCATGATCGTGTTGACGCGGCTGCCCATGCCCGTGGCCTCGGCCACCTTGTAGCCGTCAATCACGTAGAACTTGAGCTGCTTGTCGATGATTTGCTGCTGCACGCTGCGGGGCAGCTTGTCCCAGATTTCATCCTGGCCGAACGGGCTGTTCAGCAGGAAGGTGCCGCCTTTCATGGCGTACTTCAGCATATCCACCTGGTCCACGAAGATGAACTGGTGGCAGGCGACGAAATTCGCGGCCTGGATGAGGTATGGCGAGTGGATCGGGTCGGGACCGAAGCGCAGGTGCGACGTGGTGCGTGAGCCGGCCTTCTTCGAGTCGTAGACGAAGTAGCCCTGCGCATTCATGTCGGTCTCTTCGCCGATGATCTTGATGGAGTTCTTGTTCGCGCCCACGGTGCCGTCGGCGCCGAGGCCGAAGAACATCGCGCGCACGCAGCGCTCGGATTCCGCGATGAAGTTCGCGTCGTAGTCGAGGCTCGACCCGGTGACATCGTCGCGGATGCCGACGGTGAAGTGGTTCTTCGGCTGATCCTTCTTCAACTCGTCGAACACGGCCTTGACCATGGCCGGGGTGAATTCCTTGGAGGAGAGCCCGTAGCGACCGCCGATGACCTTGGGCATCTTCGGCAGCTTGCCGGCGGCGACGGCCTCGCTGAAGGCGGTGACAACGTCCTGGTAAAGCGGCTCGCCCGCGGAGCCCGGTTCCTTGGTCCGGTCCAGCACGGCGACAGCCTTGGCCGACTTGGGCAGCGCCTGGAGGAGGTGTTCAGCGGAGAAGGGGCGATAGAGTCGGACGCGGATGATGCCGACCTTCTCGCCGTGCTTCTGCATGAACATCACGGTCTCGAGCGCGGTTTCGCCGCCGGAGCCCATAAGGATGATGATGCGGTCGGCGTCAGCCGGCCCGAAGTAGTCAAACAGCCGATACTGGCGGCCGGTGAGCTTGGCGAACTGGTCCATCGCCTTCTGCACGATCCCGGGGCAAGCGTCGTAGAACGGATTGACGGTCTCGCGGCCCTGGAAATAGACGTCAGGGTTCTGTGCGGTGCCGCGCATGACGGGGCGGTCCGGCGTGAGCCCGCGCTGGCGGTGCGCCATGATCAGGTCGTCGGACATCATCGCGCGAATCTGGTCATCGGAGAGGACTTCGACCTTATTGACCTCGTGGGAGGTGCGGAAGCCGTCGAAGAAATGAATGAACGGCACGCGGGATTCCAGCGTCGCCGCCTGGGCGATCAGGGCGGTGTCCATGACCTCCTGAACCGAATTGGAGGCGAGGAGGGCGAACCCGGTCTGGCGGGTCGACATGACGTCGGAGTGATCGCCGAAGATCGACAAGCCCTGGCAGGCGAGTGACCGGGCGGAGACGTGGAACACGGTCGACGTCAATTCGCCGGCGATCTTATACATATTGGGGATCATCAGCAGGAGGCCCTGCGAGGCCGTGAAGGTGGTGGTCAGTGCGCCGGTCTGAAGGGCGCCGTGTACGGCGCCGCTTGCGCCGCCTTCGCTCTGAAGTTCTGCGACCTGGGGGATTGTGCCCCAGATGTTCTTGCGGCCTTCCGACGACCACTGGTCGGCCCACTCGCCCATATTGGAGGAGGGGGTGATGGGATAGATGGCGCAGACTTCATTGGTCTTATGCGCCACGTAGGCGGCGGCTTCATTGCCGTCGATGATCGTGATGTTCTTACTCATGCTAACCGTGTCTCCGTTCTGCTTTCGGCGTGTTGAATTCAGTGAATTCTTGAGATTGATCCGCAACTCGACAAAAAGCCCGCCTTGCATAGCACACCCCCGGACGGCCGTGCAAGGTTCGTGTTGGCAGAAATCGGGCGTAACAAGCCTATCTGCCTGTCAGGCAGCAGGTTACATCCCCGGGTCTTTTTCAGGTCAAGAGCCCGGCCAGCCGGGCTCTTCCGGCGCAGGAATTACTGCTTTGCAGCCAGCTTATCCCAGGCAGCCTGATCCACGCGTTTCAGGGCCTTGACGATGGATTCCACCGTGACGCTGAGCGTGTAGTCCTCGCAGAGCTTGAGGCCGCCGTCCGTACCCCAGGCGAACGTGCCGGAGCCGGGGACGGGGATCCAGCCGGTGGGCAGGATCGACATCCAGCCCGTCTCTTGGCGCGTAAAGGTCACGCCGCCAGCGAGGGTTTTGGAGACCCCGGGATCCTTGACTTTGACTTCCACGGAGAAGGCATTGCGTTCCTTGCTCCGCAGGGGAAGGATCGTCAGGGTCAGGCAGGATACGCAGGCATCGCCGCCGATGGTTGATTCGGAGGCGGTTCGGGTCACCACGACGTCCAGAGGGATGGAGGTGGCGCGGTCGGCGAAGATGTTGGGATAGTACTTCTCCGAGGCGGCCATGAGTTTAGCCTGGAGTTCCTGATCGGTCATCGCATAGACGCCGTAGGCGGGCATGCCCGTGGCGACGATGTTGGTCGGGGTCACAAGTTGGACCGAGGCGATCTTGAACTTCGCAGTGGAGCTGGCCGCCGATGCGCCGGTACGCGCGTCCGGGGTCATGGCAATGCGGTACGACGAACATCCGGAGGCCATAAGCACGGCGGTGAGACACAAGACGGCTGAAAACCTCGACTTCATGGATCGGTCCTTTCCGTATGATCTAATTCGCTTTACGGCCCTTGGAACAACGGGGTCCTATGGGCTTGGCGAGCATGATAAGCGACCTGATTCCCCGGTCAAGCAGGGTGTTGGCGTCTTTGTTCTTGCGGGCCGTTCCGTGCGCCGCCTACGATGCGCGACGCAATGGAATTTCCCCAGACACTCACAATCGGCACGCTCAAGCTCGACAGTCCGGTGCTGCTGGCCCCGATGGCCGGGTATGTCGACCTCCCGTTTCGGCTGGGCGTCCGCTCGCTCGGCGGGGTGGGGCTGGCCTACACGGAAATGCTCAACCCAACCAGTCTGATTCGCACCCGCACGCGGAAGGCCCGGGAGATCATTGCGAGTTGCCCGGAGGACAGCCCGCTGGGTTTTCAAATCTACGGTAAGGATGCGGCACCGTTGGTCGAGGGCGCGCGGTGGCTCGAAGAGCACGGGGCCGTGCTGATCGACATCAACATGGGTTGTCCGCAGAAGAAGGTCGTGAGTCACGGTTCGGGGTCGGCGTTGCTGAAGACGCCGGCCAAGGCCATCGACATGGCGGCGCGTGTCGCGCAGGCGGTCAAGATTCCCGTGACGGTCAAGATTCGCCTCGGCTGGACCGAGAACATCGCCGTCGAGCTGGCGCGCGAGTTTGAAAAGGTGGGCGTCGCTGCGGTCACGGTGCATGGGCGTACCCGCGCCCAGGGGTTCTCCGGGACGGCGGATTGGGACAGCATACGTCACGTGGTCGAAGCGGTTCGGATTCCCGTGATCGCCAACGGCGACGTGGTGTCGGTCGAGACAGCACGGGAGGTCTTCCGCCGGACGGGTTGTGCGGGGATCATGGTGGGACGCTGTGCATTGAAGGAACCGTGGGTCCTGCGCGATATTGCGCGGGGTCTTAGAGGCGAAGCCCCGCTACCGCAGCCGACTGCCGAGGAGCGTGTGGCGTTCATGCTTGAGCACTTTGATCGTGGCATCGAGTTGTATGGCGAACAGGCGGCGGTGCTGAGATATCGCGCGTGGATCGCGCAGTACATCAAGGGCCTTGCCATCCCTCGCCCCCTTCTTGCGTCGCTGATGCAGATGCGTGATGCGAAGGAGTGGCGCGAGCGGATGTCAGCGGTGCTGCTGGACCGCGGCGGGCTGCCGCACGCTTGAGACTACGTTGCCGTTATCGGCACAAAGAGTACTGAACAATCGGCGCGCGCAGCGACTCGTGGCGCGGTGCTGCCCTGCCAGAAGGCCGTTGTGCCCACATGCCCGTGCGTCCCGAGCACCACGACGTCCGCACCAAACGACTTGCAGGCATTGATGATTTGCCGTGCAGGATTGCCTCGAAGGACTTCGGCCTCTGCCACAATACCCCTCTGTCTCATTTCCGCGGCATGGTGCTGGATGTGCTCGATCGCGTCCTCGCGTGCGAGTTCGAGTACGGCCTTGGTGGCGAGGGGGAGGGCCGTGCCGGTGAAAGACTTTGCACCGCCGAGCGTGCCACGCGTCGGTATGACCATCACGATCTTTGTCTCGGCTCCGCAGAGAGTTGCAAGTTGCATGCCGGCCGCCAGGCCGGGTTCATGAGCGGGAACGCCGTCGTGCGGAATCAGAATTCGTCGGCAGGAAAAGGATTCTTTCGCTCCCTCTTTTGGCCGGACGAGGAGGATGGGCATACTGCCGAGTGCCACAACCTGCTCGGCGATGCGGCCGAACAGCATGGCCTTCAGTCCGCTGTGGCCATGCGAAGTCATGACCACCGTGTCGTGATGGAGCTCAAGCAGGTGATCGGCGATGCCGCGTGCGACATCCCTCATCTCGGCTTCGTGGACATGGCACGACACTTTCATGCCGGGCGGGAATGCGTGCCGGGCCAGATCGTCGAGATAGGTCTTTGCCTCGTCTGCAGTGCGCAGGTGGCGTTCGCCATGAACGGTGGAAGGGGCATCGCGCTCGATGATGTGCAGGAGTGTTATGACCGCATTGTTGCGCGCAGCCAGGGACACCGCAGCGGGCAGGGCCGTCTCGGCGAGGGCCGATCCGTCGAGCGGAACCAGGAGATGCTTAAACATGTCAGATTCCTCCCCGAAGCGTCTGCACAAGCAGATGAATATTCAGTGCCACGATCAGTATGGCGATGATCCATATGAGAATGGTGGTCACGCGCCGATTGACCAACTCGCCCATAATGTCTCGGCGCTGCGTAAACAGGATCAACGGGATGACGGCGAACGGCAGGCCGAAGCTGAGCACGACCTGGCTGATCACCAACGTGCGGGTTGGATCCAGCCCGAGCGCGATGACGATCAGCGATGGGATGATGGTGACGAGCCGTCGGACCCAGATCGGGATGTGCCGCTGCAGAAAGCCCTGCATGATCACCTGGCCGGCCATGGTGCCGACGGAGGCCGATGACAGGCCAGAAGCCAGAAGCGAAATCGCAAAGATCCATCCCGCCGCGTGGCCGAGCAGCGGCTCGAGCGTGCGATAGGCCTCCTCGATACTGCCGACCTCGGTCATTCCCGCGCGGTGGAACGTTGCGGCCGCCATGATCAACATGGCTGCATTGATCAGTCCCGCCACGCCCATCGCGATCGCCACGTCAATGAGCTGGAAGTGGAACAGCCGTTTCAGTTTGCCCGTGTCCCTTGTGACGACGCGGCCCTGCGTCAGCGATGAATGCAGGAAGATCACGTGCGGCATAACGGTGGCGCCGAGGATGCCCGCTGCCAGCAGGGTGCTTTCGCGGCCCTGGAATTGCGGTGTCACGGCGCCGCGCAGGACGGCAAACCAGTCGGGTCGATCGAGAACGGTTTCGACGAGGTAACAAACGGCAATGACGCCCACGAGGGCGGCGATGACGGCTTCGAGCGGGCGGAAGCCGTACCGTTCGAGGCCGAGAATGAGGAAGGTGACGAGTGCGGTGATCAGGCCGGCAACCCACAGCGGCGTGCCGAAGAGCAGGTTGAAACCGATGGCTGCGCCGAGGAACTCGGCAAGGTCGGTGGCCATCGCCACGAGTTCCATAACGCCCCACATGGTCCATACGAGCGACTTGGGGAACTGGGTGCGGCAGTGCTCGGCGAGATTCATCCCCGTTGCGAGACCGAGCTTGGCCGAGAGCGTCTGGATCAGCATGGCCATCAGGTTGCTGGCGACGATCACCCACAGCAGCATGTAGCCGAACTGCGCGCCGCCCTGGATGTTCGTGGCGAAGTTGCCGGGATCCACATACGCCACGCTGGCGATGAACGCCGGACCCATGAAAACGAGCAGGCGCTTGAATCGGTTCTGGCGGCTGACGCCATCCAGGACATCCATCGCGGCCTGCGCGGTCTTATCGCTTTGCGAAGTGGAAGGTTCGCTCATTGAAATCGCGAAAACCCGTGGCTCGGTTCCGAAAATTCGGGTCCGCCCACGATCCGTACGATAAGCGCGCATGTGCTCCGGGTCAACTGACGGCTTGAAAAAGCAGGGATTGGATCCTATGCTCGGGGAAAGCAGAAGGAGAAGAACCATGCCCTATACACTTGCCCCTCTTCCGTACCCGTCCAACGCACTCGAGCCGCACATGGATGCCCGCACCGTGGAGATTCATCACGACAAGCATCACGCGGCGTATGTCGCCAACCTGAACAAAGCCTTGGAGAAATATCCCGCGCTGGCCTCGAAGAGCATCGAGGAGTTGGTGTCGAATCTCGCCGCGGTCCCGGAAGATATCCGCACGGCGGTGCGCAACAACGGTGGCGGTACGTTGAATCACAACCTCTACTGGGAGTTGCTGGCGGCGAACGCGGGTGGGCAGCCAACGGGCGACTTGGCGAAGGCGATCGACAAGACATTCGGCAGTTTCGAAAGTTTCCGCGAGACGTTTGCGAAGACCGCGGTGGCGCAGTTCGGCTCGGGCTGGGGTTGGCTTTACGTGAAGGATGGCGGCGGGCTCGCCATCTGCTCCACTCCCGGACATGACACGCCTATCATGAAAGGCGTGGTTGCCAACACGGGCAAACCGATCCTCGTCGTCGATGTCTGGGAGCACGCCTACTACCTGAAGTTCCAGAACCGCCGCGCCGATTTCCTGATCTCGTGGTGGAACCTGGTCAACTGGAACAAGGTGGCCGAGCTCTACGCGAAGGCCTTGTAGTCGCGACCGCCGGTCGCGGACTTGTGGCGCATCACAGGCGCCGCAGCAGGCTGAAGTTGCACATGCGCAGGGCGAGCTGTCCGTCGTCGGTGGTGAGCAGTTTGCCGGCGGGATCGAGTGACAGCAGGAAGTGTGTCGGCTTCAGGTTCAGATCCTCGAATCCCAGCTCCCGCAGTTTGATCCGCGCGTTCTCCATCAGTTCGGCGAGTTGGGCGTCGGTGATGTGTTTATCCGTCAGCGCCTGGGGCAGGCTGACCGCCCGGCAATAGGTGTCGTCTTTTCGCGCGAGGACTTCATCGAGCCCGTTCCAGAAGCCCCAGACCATGATGTAATTGTGTTCCTTCCGCAGGGCTTTTTCGCCGCCCGGTGTTTTCAGATTCTGGTGCGTGTTGTAGCGGCGGACGTCCACGTGGTAATCGGCCAGTTCGGTTTCCTGGCCGGTCATGTAGATCGCCCGCGGGTAGGTCGCCGGGAAGCCGCGCCGGTTCAGTTCGAGCGCGATGGCGAATTCCTCGAACGGGCTGTTGTAGCCGTGCTCAAGGATATGCAGTCCGGATTTGGTTTCCGGGTCTGCGTCCGGCCGTTCGCCGCAGCGTGAGACCTTCCAGACGAGGTTGATGTTGTCCTTGGTCTTCGTGTAGTAGGTCTCGTTTGTCTGCGAGAGTTTATTCTTCCTCGTGCGGCGCCAGCGCTCGGGCAGAAAGTAGTCAAACAACTCGGGGTCGAGACCGACCACCCAGAGCTCGCCCTGCGTACTCTCCGAATGGCCGTACACGTAATCGACACCAAGGAGCGTCGTGGGTTTGAGATTCTCCGGGAACGTGACTCCGGGTGGCGGCACGAACCGGTCCTTCTGGTGTTTGAGATAGGTCGCCCGCCGCGAGGCCGTGACTTCGCGTTCATGTTCGGGCGTCCGCTCAAGGAGTTCGAAATCGACCAGTGCGTAAGCCACTTTGCCGTCGCGCGCGCGCAGCAGATCGCCCTTCGCATCCGGCCGCACGATCAGATGCTCCGGCTTCATGTCCAGCACGCGGAATCCCTTGCGCCGCATGTCCTCCACGCTTTGGTCTGTGAGGGTGATGATGTGCTTCCGCCGCTCATCATCGTCCTTGGTGATCTCGTGGTAGGCCTCCGGGCAGGACACGCCCTTGACCCATTCATAGATGAGGATGTATTGCCGGTAGATATCGAGTTCCACGTCGCGGAACTTGGCCTTCTTGAGTTCGATCTTCGACTGCGACCGGCCGGTTTGCCACAACTTGAGTTTCTTGGCAGGCACGTAGATGGCCAGTGGGCGGTGCGTGAGGATGGTGGTGTGTTCGCGGTTCTTGCGCATCTCCATCACGAGCGAGAATTCCTCGTAAGGGCTGTTGAACTCCGCCTCGGCGAACTTGGTGAACGTGAACGTGTCGAACGGCACCTCTTCACCGACGCGGCACCATTTGACGACGACATCCTTGCTGCGCCCGTTCACGGGTTGGGTGCGGACGCGGTAGACAGTGCTGGTCCCGCACAGCCGTTCGCGGTTGGCCTCGAACCAATCCTTGGCATACCAGTTGGCCGGCCGGATCTGCTCGTAGAAGGGCACGCCGTAGTTCGTGAGGTAGAGATCGCCGCCATCCGCGGTTTTGACGTGGGCGTATTCCACGCCCAGCAGATTCAGGCGCGTAGCGCCCGGCGGCAGTTCCCGTTTCTTTTCTTCAAGACGCTCTGTCATGACTTCACCGTCTGCGGCAGTGTACCCCAGCTTGGCGTTGTCGGCCAGAGGTCACTGAATACGCAGGCTTTATCCCGGCCGCGAAGCGCGCTAGGATGCGACAAGATGAGCGATCTGATCCATGACGTGCATCCGGCGCACGAGGATTTCCTGCGGGATGAGTCCCGTCGCGTCGGGCGCGCCGAAAGCATTTCCTTTGCAACCTCGACCGACGAGATCCGGCAGGCGCTGGCGCATGCCGCATCGCAGGGTGCCGGTGTGACGGTGCAGGGCGGCCGTACCGGCATCACGGCCGGCGCGGTACCCGACGGTGGTCATGTGCTCAACCTCAGCCGAATGAATCGCATCCTTGGTCTTCGCGAAGACCGCGAGGGGAAACGATTTCTTCTTCGCGTTCAGCCTGGTGTCCTGCTCACGGATCTTCGCGCGGCGCTGCTGAGGAAAGAATTCGATACGACGGGCTGGTCGGCCGAATCGCTCTCCGCACTGGAGGCCTTCCGCGCCGCCGCGCCGCATTTCTTTCCACCCGATCCGACGGAAACCACGGCGACGATCGGCGGCATGATTTCATGCAACGCGTCCGGTGCGTGTTCGTTCCTTTACGGTCCGACCCGGCGATATGTCGACCGGGTGTGCGTGGTGCTGGCCGACGGCTCGCTGCTGGATCTGGCGCGCGGCCGATTCCATACAGACGGCCGACGCTTCTCGTTTGTTGCGGAGGGCCGCGCCGTGGAGGGCGTGCTGCCGTCGTACACGTTGCCGCGCGTGAAGAGTGCCGCCGGTTACTGCGCTGCCGATCACATGGATCTCGTCGATCTCTTTATCGGGGCGGAGGGCACGTTGGGCGTTGTGGCGGAGGCCGATCTCGTGCTGATTCCGGCGCCCGCGTTTGCGTGGGGCGTGATGGCCTTTCTGCCGTCCGAGGCCGAGGCGATCCGCTACGTGCGCCGCATCCGCGAAGAACCGGGTGCCGTGAGTGCCGCGGCGATCGAGTTCTTCGACGGCCGCGCGCTGGACCTGCTTGCTCGCGCGAAGAAGGACCATGCGGCGTTTGCGGAATTGCCATCCACTCCGGCGGGTTCCGCCGCGGCGGTCTACGCTGAGTTCCATGCCGAGCAGGAGGATCCTCTCACGGATACCGTCTCCGCGTTGGCGGAGATCATCGCGGCCTGCGGCGGCGATGAGAACGCGACATGGATCGCGACGACGGCGCGGGAGATGGAGCGCATGCACACGTTCCGCCACGCGGTGCCGGAGGCGGTGAACCTCCTGATTGATGAGCGGCGGCGGACAAGTCCCGGGCTGACGAAACTCGGCACCGACATGGCCGTACCGGACGACCGGCTGGATGATGTGATGGTGCTCTATCACCGCGCGCTGGACGCCTCGGGATTGGAGTACGTCATGTTCGGCCACATCGGCGACAACCATATCCACGTCAACATCCTGCCGCGCGATCAGCAGGAATATGACCGCGGCCGCGGATTGTACGTGGCGTGGGCGAAAGAAATTATCGCCATGGGCGGCACGGTGTCGGCCGAGCACGGCATCGGCAAGCTGAAGGTCGCACTGCTGAAGGAAATGTACGGGGAGAAAGGGATCGCGGAAATGCGCGCGGTGAAACGCGCCTTTGACCCGGAGTTTCGGTTGAACCGCGGGAATCTTTTCTGATAGAACCGCCTAGCGGAGGAGCCCTCATGAGCCAGACAACGGCGGGTCGCGAACACTGGAGCAGCAGTTTCGGATTCATCATGGCGGCGGCCGGATCGGCCATCGGGCTCGGGAACATCTGGAAGTTTCCCTACATCACGGGCGAGAATGGCGGTGGCGCGTTTGTACTGGTCTACCTGCTTTGCATCGCCGTGATTGGCGTACCGGTGATGATTTGCGAGATCACGCTTGGACGTCATACGCAACTGAGCCCGGTCGGCGCGTTCCGCGTGCTGAATCCGCCGATCTCGCGTCTGGCCCACTTTATCGGACTATGCATGGTGTTGCTGGGCATCTTTCTCGCGGCGTTCAAGGAGTGGGGTTGGAGCGCCATGACGCTGGGACTTGGCGTGGTGATCTTCCGCTACGGCTGGAAAGTCGTCGGTGGGATGGGGGTCGTTGCCGGGTTCTGCATCCTGTCCTTCTATAGCGTCGTCGCGGGCTGGACGATCGGTTATATGATCAAGGCCGTGACCGGCAAGCTGGCGTTTACGGATGTCCCCGTGGCTGCAGCCGCTTTTGGATCGTTCATCGATAACCCGCTGTGGGCGGTGGGGTGTCACGCCGTGTTCATGCTGCTGTGCGTGCTCATTGTCTACAAGGGCATCCGTTCCGGCATCGAGCGGTGGTCGAAAATTCTCATGCCGGTGTTGTTCCTGATCCTGATCGTACTCATCGTCCGCGGTATCACGTTGCCGGGAGCCATGGCGGGAGTTCAGTTCTATCTCAGCCCCGACTTCAGCAAGATCAGCACGAACTCGATTCTCATCGCCCTTGGTCACGCCTTCTTCTCGCTCAGCCTCGGCATGGGCGCGATCATCACCTACGGCAGTTACGTGGAGAAGGAGCAGAACATTTTCATGGCGACGCTGTGGATTGTCTGCCTGGATACCGCCGTCGCGCTGCTGGCGGGGTTGGCGATCTTTCCCTCCGTCTTCGCGACCGGTCTTGCGCCGGATGCCGGTCCGGGGCTGGTCTTCCAGGTTCTGCCCGTGGTGTTCAATCACATCCCCTTTGGACCATTCTGGGCGGCGATGTTTTTCTTCCTGCTGCTGATCGCCGCGCTGACGTCCGGCATCAGCCTGCTGGAGGTGGTGACCGCCTACTTCGTGGATGAGCGCAAATGGAGCCGCAAGAGCGCGACCGTGGTCTTCGGCCTCGTCATCTTCCTGCTCGGCAGCCTCTCCGCGATCAGCATCACCGGATGGCAGAATCTTCCGTGGCTGCACGACGCGCTCGTGGTCGCCTTCGGCAAGACCAAGGCGTCGTTCTTCGACGTCATGGATAACCTCGCGTCGAACTGGATGTTGCCGCTTGGCGGTCTTTTCATATCGCTGTTTGTCGGCTGGGTCTGGGGCACGAAGAAAGCCATTGATGAAATCCGTCACGGCTCGCATAACTTTGCCGACGTACATCTCGTCGCCTTGCTGGCTGGCCTGAAGGACGACCCGTCGCACAACGATCCGCGGCACGTCGTCACCCTCGCATCGGTCTGGGGCATCTTCATCCGATTCATCAGCCCGGTGGCGGTCACGATCGCGTTCCTGAACACGATTGGCTGGCTTAACCTGACGCCGAAGAAGCCCGCCGCGCCTGAACCTGCGCCGATGGAACAGCCGGCGAAGCCCTGATTTTCCATCCTCCTTCGCCGAGGCTGTGGAGGATTGGAAAACCTTGCCTTTCTGTTTTGGAGTGCGGCGGCTTGACGCCGCTCTGCCATAGCGGCCCGTCGAGCCGGGCCGCCACAAAGCGCTGTCGAGCCAGCGCACTCCAGATGAGGCAAGGATGCGGGCAACCCCTTGGAAAATCTTGCCTACGGGCGTGCCGGAGTTCACCATAACGAAGCAATGCGCGGTTTTATACAGGAGATGAATCGATGAATATGTGGCGTGGCCTGATGGTGACCTGTTTGATTTCGGCGTTGATGGTGGGATGCGCAAAGAAACCGGCAGGCACGCTGATCGACGCCGTCCGGTCCGGCAGCGAGCAGGCGGTGGCGGCTGCGCTGGCGGGCGGCGGGGATGTGCGTGAGACGGCGGCGAGCGGCGCGTCGGTGATGCATCTTGCCGCGCAGGGCGGTAACGCGGCCATCGCGACTCTTCTCCTGGCCGCGGGCGCGCCGGTGGATGCGAAGCTGGCCGACGGCGTGACGCCGCTTGGCATTGCTGCGGAGAACAACCGCGTAGCCGTCGCGCAGGTGCTCCTTGCCCATGGCGCAGATGTGAACGTCAAGGATAGCGAGGGCAAGACCCCGCTTCATCTCGCCGCAGGATTGGGTCTTGAGGATTTCACACAACTGCTGCTCGCGGGCAAGGCCGATGTCAATGCCGCCAACGCGCGCGGCGAAACGCCGCTTCATTTCGCTGCGCATCACGGCAGCGCCAAGATCGTCAAACTACTGCTCGATGCCGGGGCCGATGCAAACGCGAAGACGAACGATGGCAAGACTCCGCGTGAACTGGCGGCGGACGCCAACCGTCCGGACATCGCCGCGTTGTTCGACGCGAAGTAGACGACGGATCTCACCACCGAGAACGCAGAGGGCACAGAGGAGGGTTTACATCTCTGCAAGACGGTGTATCTTCATTGTAGATACAGCATGTAGGAGAGCGGATATGATGACCACGATCCAGAAATGGGGGAACAGCCTGGCTGTCCGCATCCCCAAGGCGGTTGCCCAGGATATTCATCTGGAGACGGGTTCGTCGGTGAACCTGACCGTGCGCGAGGGACGGCTTCTTCTCGAGCCGCAGGTCAAACGGGTTTATCGGCTTGGCCAGTTGCTGAAGCACGTCTCCAAGCGCAATGTCCACACGGAGGTGGATACGGGCGGACCCATGGGCAATGAGGTGTGGTGATGAGCGACCTCTATTGTCCGCAGCGAGGCGATGTGGTGTGGCTATCCTTCAATCCCCAGGCTGGTCATGAGCAGGCGGGCCATCGCCCGGCCGTCGTGCTGTCCCCGCGCGAGTATAATCGCAAGGTGGGTTTGGCTCTCTTCTGTCCGATCACCAGCCAGGTAAAGGGATATCCCTTCGAGGTAGCCTTGCCATCCGATCTTCCGCTCGCCGGCGTGGTCCTCTCGGACCAGGTCAAGAGCTTGGATTGGAGATCAAGGAAGGCGCGTTTCTGCTGCAAGCTTCCTAGCGCAACGATGGAAGAAGTCACAGCGAAACTGCTGACGTTGATGGGGTAGGATCGGCGTGTCGTGCGCCACGGTGTGGCGCAATTCGCCGAACACCCGCCTTCGTCCGCAACTTCGGCGTGGCAAGTCGTTCGGCGCTACAGGCGGCTGGGGTTCAGCCGCAGCTTCTTGCCCGTCCAGGACAGGACGCGGGCGCGTTTGAGTTTCTGGATCAAACGTGAGAGCGTTTCAGGCGTGGCGCCGATCGCCGCGGCGATCTCTTTTTTCGTGATGGTGACGTTGATCTCGGGGCCGTCGCCGTACTGCTCGCGGAGAAAATGAAAGAAGCGCTCCTCCACGCTGTGCGAGGTGACCTGCCGGATACGGTCGGCCAGGTACCGTTGTTTCCGCATCAGCATCGCGATGAAGTCATTCCGGAAATCCTCGCTGCGCAACAGGGCCCTCAGATCGGCGCGCAGGATTCTCAGCAGCAGGCTAGCCGTCAGCGCGGTCGCCGTGACGGGGTAACGCGACTCCTCGAAAAGCACGACCTCGGCAAACGCCTCGCCCGGCTTGATCACCTTGATGACAATCTCGCGCCCGTCCGGCGTGGTCTTGTGCAACTGCACATTCCCGCGCACGAGCAGGTACATCGCCTGGCCTTCCTTGCCCTCGTGGAAAATCACCGCGCGCTTGCGAACTTCGACCGGCTGGCAGATGCGCGCCAGCGCACGCCGGTTGTCGTCGGATATACCCCGAAAGAAGGCCGTTTGGCTCAGAAGGTGTATCGCATTCATAATCAACAGGTTGCGCGATTATTAGTTTTTTGCCGGTTCCTTGACCTGGGTCAAGAAGCGCGCCGCAAGTCCAGAGTAGAGTAATCACGAAATGATGGATTAGCAAATACGACATACCAGTCGAAAAACAACGAGGAGCGAGATCATGTTCTGTTTCCAATGCGAACAAACGGCGAAGGGTACGGGGTGCACGGCGTTCGGTGTCTGCGGGAAGGATCCGGATACCGCGGTGCTGCAGGATTTGTTGGTCCACGCGACGAAGGGCATTGCGATGTATGCCCACCGCGCGCGGCAGTTGGGCGCGAAGCGGCGCGATATCGACGTGTTTGTGACCGAGGCGTTGTTCACGACGGTGACGAATGTGAACTTCGATCCGGCCAGTGTGGCGGGAATTGTTCGGAAGGCCGCCGTGATGAAGGACGCGGCAAAGAAGCTGTACGAGGATGCCTGTGCCAGGGCGGGACGTCAGCCCGAGAAGCTGGACGGACCTGCGGCATGGTCGCCGGCGGCGACGATGGACGACCTCATCCGTCAGGGGGAGGGGGTATCGATCGAGGCACAGTTGGAGACCTTCGGCACCGATGCCGGCGCGCTGATGGAACTGCTGGTCTACGGGCTCAAGGGAACGGCGGCGTATGCCGACCACGCCCTCGTGCTCGGTCGCGAGGACGACAGTGTGTACGCGTTCTTCCATGAGGCGCTGGATTTCCTGACGCGGCCTGCGATCAAGGTGGATGAGCTGCTCGGCATGGTCTTGCGGTGCGGCGAAGTGAATTTGAAAGTCATGGGGCTGCTCGATGCGGCGAACACGGGTACGTATGGTCACCCGGTGCCGACGAAGGTCCGGATCACGCCGGTCAAGGGCAAGGCGATCCTGGTTTCGGGGCACGATCTGAAGGATCTTGAGGAGTTGCTCAAGCAGACCGATGGGCTGGGCGTCAACATCTACACGCACGGCGAAATGCTGCCGGCGCACGGGTATCCCGGTTTGAAGAAGTACAAGCACCTCGTCGGCAACTACGGCGGCGCCTGGCAGGACCAGCGTGCGGAGTTCGATCAATTTCCCGGCGCGGTGCTGATGACGACCAACTGCATCCAGAAACCGAAGGACAGCTACAAGGCGCGCATTTTCACCAGCGGACTTGTCGCATGGCCGGGCGTGGAACACGTTACGGCACAGGACTTCAGCTCGGTGATCCGCGCGGCAATGGAAGCGGAAGGTTTCCAGGCAGACGAACCGGAGAAGACGATTCTCGTCGGTTTCGGGCACCATGCGATTCTCAGTCACGCGGGCACAGTGGTCGCGGCCGTCAAGGCCGGTGCGCTCAAGCACTTCTTCCTGATCGGCGGCTGCGATGGCGCAAAGCCCGGTCGCAACTACTACACCGATTTCGCGCAGGCGGTTCCGGATGACTGCGTGATCCTGACGCTGGCGTGCGGCAAGTTCCGATTCAACAAGCTGGACTTCGGCGAGATCGGCGGCCTGCCCCGGCTGATGGATTGCGGTCAGTGCAACGATGCCTACACGGCGATCGAAGTAGCAGGCGCGCTGGCCAAGGCGTTCAACTGCGGGGTGAACGATCTGCCGCTGTCGCTGATCCTCTCGTGGTACGAGCAGAAGGCGGTGTGCATTCTGCTCTCGCTGCTGTTCCTTGGAGTGAAGAATATCCGGCTCGGCCCGTCGTTGCCTGCGTTCGTGACGCCGGGAATTCTCGGTGTGCTGTCGGAGAAGTTCGGCATCAAGCCCATCACGACCGTGAAGGCCGACTTGGCGGCGTGTCTGGGGAAGTGAGCAGTATGAAACGGAAGATCATCACGATCGACGAGGACCTGTGTAACGGATGCGGCGCGTGCATCTCGGCGTGTGCCGAGGGCGCGCTGAAACTGGTGGATGGGAAAGCGAAGCTGGTGAAGGAACAGTTTTGCGATGGGTTCGGTGATTGCATCGGGGACTGTCCGACCGGCGCGTTGAAGATCGTTGAGGCGGATGTGCCGGATTACGATCCGGCGGCGACACGTGAACACGTGGCGAAGACCGGCGGGCCGGAAGCGGTTCGCAAGTTCAACCAGGCGGCGGCCAAGCACGGAGGGGCGAGGGGCGTGCCCCCCGCAGGCCCGGCGAAGGGGGGATGCCCCGGGATGGCGATGCGGTTCAACCCGGAGAAGACCAAGCCTGCGTCGCAGCCATCGGGTGGGCAGGGGCCGCGTCAGGCGATTCCGTCGGAGCTTCAGCAGTGGCCGGTGCAGATTCATCTCGTTCGGCCGGATGCGCCTTACTTCAAAAACCGGGAACTGGTCGTGCTGAGCACATGCTCGCCGATTGCGTCGGCGGACATCCATTGGCGGTTCATCCGAGGCAGGTCAGTCGTGGTCGGTTGTCCGAAGCTGGACCAGACCGATGGCTATATCGAGAAGCTGGCGGCGATTTTCGCAGAGCCCTCGATTCCAAAGGTGATCGTGGTTCGAATGGAAGTACCATGCTGCGGGGGGCTGACGTCGATCGTCTCCAATGCGGTCCGCATGAGCGGGCGAAGCGATCTTCAAGTGGAGGAAGTCACCGTTGGATTGAATGGCGATATCGAATAATGTTTTCGCATCCGTGCGAGAGAGGGACGATGTCGTAACCGCAACATCACAAATAAGTTATAGAGAGCGAGCCGGGGTTCGTCGAATTCCGGCTCGTTTTTTTCTTGTATCCGGGGGGATTGACGGTAGACATATGCACCCCGTGAACCAGCAGGAAGAAGGCGCTCCGGAGGGTTGTTCAGGGAAATGCGAGCGCTGCGATCTCGCCGGGCCTGGCGTGCAATCCGTGGATGAAGGTTATGCCGGTTGGCGGATGGTCCTTCTTTCGACGGTGGTGTTTCTGTTGCCGCTACTGACGGCCGTGGCTGGTGCGCTGGTCAAGCGTGGAAGCGCCAATGCCGAGGTAGGCGGCGCAGCGGTTGGGTTCCTTGCGGGTGTGTTGATGGCGATCGTGGTGGTCCGGTGCATCAAGCCCCGGAAGTCTGGTTGATGGATGATTTGAAATGACAGCCTCTTTAAAGAACTTGCCCGGGACTGGAGATTTCGCGCGTGGGATTCATCCTTCCGACGAGAAGGGGCTCGCGCAGAATAGTCCCATCGAAATTGTGCCGCCGCCGGCACAGATTGCGATTCCGATGTTGCAGCACACCGGGGCGCCTTGCGATCCCGCCGTGCAGGTGAAGCAGGAACTCGCGATGGGTGACAAGGTTGGCGAGGCCAAGGGATTCATCTCGGCCCCGGTCCATACCTCGATCGCGGGCACGGTGATGATGGCGTCGGTGACCACACTTCCGAACGGTCGCCACGTCAGAACGATTCCGATCAAAGCCGGCCCCAACCAAGTCTCGGGCGATGCGCTGAAGGCGGAGATCTTCGGCGGCGAATGGCCGACCAGCGGTTTGGAGAAATATGAGCCGGCGCAGATTGCTGCGGCGGTACGCGAGGCGGGGCTGGTGGGCTTGGGTGGTGCGGCCTTCCCGACGCACGTGAAGCTGACGCGGAACGAAAAGCGCCCGGTAGACACTCTTCTTGTAAATGGTTGCGAATGCGAGCCTTACCTCACGGCCGACTACCGGCTGATGGTTGAATTTCCGGCGCCGATCGTCACGGGCGCGTTGTTGGCCGGTCATGCATCGGGCGCGAAGCAGATCGTGATTGCGGTGGAAGATAACAAGCCCGCCGCAGTGGAAGCTTTGAAGAAGGCTGCGCAGGGCACTGCGGTGCAAATCGCGACGGTGCACACGAAGTATCCGATGGGCGGCGAGCGCCAGGTGATCCCGGCCGTGTTGAAGCGCGAAGTTCCGACGGGCGGGTTGCCGCTGGATGTCGGCGTGGTGGTGGTCAACGTGGGTACGGCGGCGGCGATCGCGCGCGCGGTGCTGCGGGGCAAGGCGCTCACGCATCGCATCGTCAGCGTGACGGGTCGCGGTATCAAGAACCCGAAGAATCTGCTCGTGCCGATCGGCATTACGTACCAGGAACTGATCGACTACTGCGGTGGATTCACGGCGGACGCGGCGCGCGTGGTGGTGGGCGGGCCGATGATGGGCTTCTCCATCAGCACGTTCAACATTCCGGTGACCAAGGGCACGAGTGGTGTGGTGGTGCTGACGCAGGATGACGTGAAGCGGGCCGAGGAGACCTCGTGCGTGCGCTGTGGCCGGTGTGTGGATGTCTGTCCGCTGAACCTGGTGCCGACGAAGATGGCGCTGGCCTCGAAGTTTGAAGACTGGGAGATGGCGAAGCGGTATCACCTGCTGGCGTGCTGCGAATGCGGCTGCTGCGGATACATCTGCCCCGCCAACATCCCGCTGGTGCAATTGATGAGGAAGGGCAAGGCGCAGATGCCGCGGGGATAGAAGAGACGCTGGAAACTTGAAACTTGGAACTGACGGACGAACATGACCGACGAACCCAAACAGGAAGCGCAGCAAGTTGCCAAGGTTGAGCCTCCTTCGGCTCCGGCCCTTCACATTGCGCCCGGCCCGCACACCTTCAGCACGTCGTTGACGACGCGGCGGATGATGGTGGACGTGCTGATCGCGCTGATCCCGGTGCTGGCGGTTTCGTTCTACGTGTTTCGGCTGTACGCGGCGATTCAACTCGTGATCTGCATCGTGAGCGCGCTGGCAGCCGAGGCGTTGTTCATGGCGATGCGTGGCAAGCGGGCGACCTTGAGCGATTTTTCGGCGGTGGTCACGGGGGCCATCTTGGCGTTGTCGTTGCCCGCGCACGCCCCGTGGTATGTCGGCGCTGTCGGAGCTTTTGTGGCGATCGGGCTGGGCAAGGTCATCTTTGGCGGTCTGGGGCAGAACATCTTCAACCCGGCCATGCTGGGCCGCGCGTTTGCGATGATTGCGTTTCCGGCGGCGGTGGGCGCTTCGGCGTACGTGTTGAAAAATTGCCCCATCGACGGACTCACGCAGGCGACGCCGCTCACGGCGCTCAAGCAACTGGGTCAGAACACGGGTCTTCTTCCTCTCTTCTGCGGCACGACGAATGGATCACTTGGCGAAACCAGCGCGTTGGCTTGCCTGCTCGGCGGTGGTTACCTCTGCCTGCGGCGTACAGCTTCGTGGGAAATTCCGGCGGGCGTGATTGCCGCGGTCGCCGTGATCGGCGGCCTGATCCAGATTCTCCATCCCGGGACGGGGTGGACAGTGCTGCACGAACTTTTCGGCGGTGCGCTGTTGTTCGGCGCTTTCTACATCGCGACAGATCCCGTTTCCAGTCCGTTGACTCCCCGCGGCAAATTCATTTTCGGCGTCGGTATCGGTGCGTTGGTGATGCTGATTCGCAAACTCAGCGGTTATCCCGAGGGCGTGATGTTCTCGGTGCTGATCATGAACGCGCTGGTGCCCCTTATGAATCGCTGGACGATTCCATCGCCCGTCGGTGGGCCGGTGCCGGTGGGGAAGAAGTGACCGGAAGACAGTGAACAGTAAGAAGTGAGCAGTTTGGATAAGATGAAGAATAGTTACATAGGACAGGCGTGGTTGGTGATTCTGCTCTCCGCGATTTTTGGTGTGGCGTTGGCGGGTGTGCAATCGACGCTGAGCCCCAAGATCAAGCAGAACAAACTCAACGATACCTTGAGCCAGATCCCGAGCCTGGTGCCGGGCGCGACCACGGGCGAGCCTGCGAAGGTCGGCGACTTGGATGTGTACAAGGCTATGGATGGGCAGGGGCAGCAGGTGGGCTGGGTCATTCCTGCGCGCGGACTTGGATTTGCCGATGTGCTGGAGCTACTCGTGG
>DAISJM010000052.1:0-19399 GCA_036821485.1 Verrucomicrobiota bacterium
GCGACATGGCTGCAGCAGTGGCTCACGCGCTCGAAGACGGCACGCATCTTGCCGTCGAGGCCGGCACAGGGGTTGGCAAGAGCTTCGCCTACCTGGTCCCTCTCATTCTCGGCTCACTCGCGAGAAATATCCAGGTCGTGGTCTCCACCTATACGATCTCGCTGCAGGAGCAACTCATTCTGAAGGATATTCCCTTCTTGCAGCAGCACATGGGCCGTTCATTCAAGGCAGTACTCGTAAAGGGCCGGAGCAATTACCTCTGCCGGAGACGGCTTGCCCGGGCACGCAAAATGAGCCGCGATCTGTTCCAGGCGGAAGAAGAGGACGATATCGAGCGTATCCGGGTCTGGGCCGACACGACCACCGACGGCAGCCTGCAAAGCATGGAAACCCAGCCCTCCCGTGGCGCGTGGACCCACGTTTGCGCGGAGCATGGGAACTGCCTCGGTCGCAAGTGCCCGGAGCACAAGACGTGCTTCCTCATGCGGGCGCGCAGCCAGATGCGCGATGCAAATGTACTCGTCGTCAACCACCACCTCCTGTTCTCTGAGCTCGCGCTACGGGCGCACGGCGCAGCTTTCCTGCCGGCCTACCGCGTGGTGGTGCTCGACGAAGCGCATATGATGGAGAACGTTGCCTCGGAACATCTCGGCCTGAGGCTTTCTCACTATGCGTTCGATCACTGGATGCGGCGGCTCTATGTGCCGGAGAACAGCAAGGGCCTGTTGCATGCGCTTCGTGAAGGAAAGCTGGCCCACGAACTGACGCAGCTCCGCGAACAAGTCGAGCAGCTCTACGACGAAGTGCGCAAGTGGGCTCACTTGAACGACCAGCAATCGCAGCGCGTTGTCACCGAGCCGCTGTCCATCCAAACGCCGGTACTGGAGACGCTTCAGAGCATAACCAACGGCCTGCGCGCATTGGCAGAAAAGACAACGGATGAGGATTTGCAGTCGGAGCTGAAGGCCGTCCGCCATCACGGCTGCGAGATGCGCGACATGCTCGAATCCTTTTTGAAGCAGTCGCTCGAAGACCAGGTCTATTGGATCGAGCGCGAAGGCCGCCGCCGCCAACAGACCGTACTGTACTCCGCCCCGATCGAAGTCGCGCCCCTTCTGTCCAAGGTCTTCTTTTCCTCCATGGAAAGCGTGATCATGACCAGCGCCACGCTGGCCGTCGGCGAGAATCTCGATTACTTCAAAATGCGTGTCGGAGCAGGGGAATGCCGCACCGTTCAGTTGGGGTCGCCATTCAACTTCACCCGGCAGATGCGCCTGATGATTCCGGAAGGCATGCCCGAACCCAACGACACCGACGACTTTACCCAAGCCGCCGCGCGCGCCATCGAGCACTTCGTCCGCAAGACATCAGGCCGCGCGTTCGTGCTCTTCACCAGTTCCGTCATGATGAAGAAGGTGGCCGAACTCATCGGCGGTCGGCTGACGGACGCCGGACTGGATCTCATGGTGCAGGGCACCGGCACGCCACGCCATGTCATGCTGTCGCGTTTCAAGACGGGGCAGGGGTGCGTACTGTTTGGTCTGGACAGTTTCTGGATGGGCGTGGATGTTCGGGGGGAGGCCCTCAGTAACGTTATCATTGCGCGCCTGCCGTTTGCCGTCCCGGATCAGCCGCTTGTCAAAGCACGCATGCAACGTGTGAAGGAGAAGGGCGGCGACCCATTCCGTGATTACTCGCTCCCGGAAGCCATTCTGAAGTTCCGCCAGGGCGTCGGGCGGCTGATCAGAACAGCAACGGACGAAGGCATCATTGTCGTTCTGGACAATCGTATTGTCACAAAGTGGTACGGCCGGAAGTTCATCGCATCGATTCCGGAATGCCCCATGGAAATGGTCGAAATCTAGGCTGGGGCGTGTATTTGCCCCTGCCATTCGACTCATCAATTCCGGTTTTCACCCAGCCCCCTGTTCTGCTATGGTCAGCCAAGTCTTGTAAACCGCCCATGGTTGTGGCGGGATTCTGCGCCCTGTGTTGGGGCTCATGCAGATCAAGATGACCAACGGAGGATCATGACATGGCCGCGGTAATGGAAATTGAAGAGATAATGACGATTTTGCCGCATCGTTACCCGATGCTGCTGGTCGACCGGATCATTGAATCGGACTTCGAGACGAGAATTGTGGGCATCAAGAATCTCACGATCAACGAGCTCTTCTTCCAAGGTCATTTTCCAGGCCATCCCGTGATGCCGGGTGTTCTCCAACTGGAAGCCATGGCCCAAGTGGCCGGTATTCTCCTGGGCCGCAAGCTGAAGAGCGCAGGGCAAGTTGCCTACTTTCTGTCCATTGACAATGCCAAGTTCAGAAAGGTCCTGCAGCCTGGTGACCAGATGCGGATGGAGATCGATTTCGTTAAGGTCCGGCTCGGTATGGCTCGTGTACACGGGTGTGTGAAGGTCGATGGCGAATTGGCATGCGAGGCCGACCTCATGTTTGCCTACCGTTAGTGAAAGGCTCGACATGACGAACGTACATCCGACGGCGATCATTCATCCCGGCGCAGAACTCGCCGACGGGGTCGAGATCGGCCCCTACAGCGTAGTCGGTCCGAACGTCCGCATCGGCAGTGGCACACGGCTCATGGCCCACGTGTTTGTCGATGGATGGACGACCATCGGATCGGACTGTGTCATCTTCCCCTTCGCGAGCATCGGCACACGGACCCAAGACCTGAAGTACAAAGGTGGACGGCCGCGGGTTGAAATCGGCGACCGCAACACGGTGCGCGAGTATGTGACAGTCAACGCTGCCACGAGTGACGGCGATGTCACCAAGGTCGGCTCCGATTGCCTCCTCATGGCCTACGTTCATGTTGCCCACGACTGCATCTTGGGCAACGGCGTGATCATGGCCAACGCGGCCACTCTCGCCGGACATGTCATCGTCGAGGACATGGCGGGCATCGGCGGCCTCTGCGGCGTGCATCAATTTGTCCGTCTGGGAAAACTCTGCTACACCGGCGGATTCTCGAAGATCACCCAGGATATTCCGCCCTTCATGATCGCCGACGGCGCGCCGGTGTCGATCCATACGATCAACAGCGTCGGTCTCAAGCGCCGCAGTATCTCCGATGAATCCCAAGGCCTGCTGAAAAAGGCCTACAAGATTCTTTACCGCGAGAATCTGTCGGTCAGCCAAGCCGTCGAGAAGATCGAGAAGGAACTCCAACCTGTGCCGGAAATCAAGTACCTCATCGACTTCATCAAGAACTCAACACGGGGGATAACGAAGTGATCCTGCGCTCCGCCCGGAAATGGACCGTCGCTGCGCTCGTGGCCGTTGCCCTGCTGCAGGGCGGACCAGGGCGGGCACAATCGGCGCCCGAGACCGAATCCTACGTCAACTTCAGCTTCGACCAGGTCGAGTTGCGCCTTCTCGCGAAACTGGTGGGCGACATGACCGGCAAGCGTTTTGTGATCGGCGACGGCGTGAACGGGAAAGTCACCGTCGTCACGCCACCCAAGATTCCTGTCAGCGAGGTCTACCCCCTGTTCCTGACCGTCCTCGAATCGAGCGGCTTCTCTGTCATGGAGCAGGATGGCACCTATCGCGTTGTACCCCTGCCTGAGCGCGCCGTGTCCGCGGCGCCCGTTGTGGGCGTGGAGGAATCAACGCCAACCGAGGGTGTCATCACCAAAGTAATCCGTGTAGAAAACATCAGCGCCCTGGAACTTCGCAAAATTCTTGAACCCATGGTGCGAGGCGGCAAGGCCGGCGCCTTGGCGGCCTTTGGCCCGACAAACCACCTCATCATCACCGACACGGCCGAGAACATCCGGCGCATGGAACAGATTATTGCTGAACTCGACCGTCCCGGTGCTGCCCGCGTGGCGGAGTTCGTCAAACTGAAGAATGCTTCCGCAGAAGAGGTCGCAGCCCAGTTGGGCGCAGCCATTCAGGGATCCACCACGGCGGACAAGGCGCTCAGCCGCCACATTCAGCAGGTGGCCGAGGGGGCGGGGGGGATGCCCACCGATGTCACCGTCGTTCCGTCGGCTGCAGCGAACAGCCTTGTTATCGTTGGAACGCCCGTTCAGATCGCCGAGATCAAACGCATCATCGAGATGATGGACATTGCCCCGGACACGGGGAGTGGCCGCTTCAATGCGCTCTTCCTCAAGTACCTCTCCGCCGAGGAGGCCGCGAAGAATCTGAATGCTTTGTTGGCCAAGTCGCTCGAGAAGGATGCGCGCCAGAAGATATCCATCGAGCCCAACGTCGCCAATAATGCTCTTCTCATCGAATCATCGCCTCAAGACTACGAGATGATTCGTACCCTGATCGCCAGCCTTGATCAGGTGCCGCAGCAGGTCATGGTCGAAATCCTCATCGCCGAAGTAAGCGTGGGCAAGAACCTGGACTTCGGAGTCGACTGGGCCACGATCGACACCCCGGAGAGCGGCAAGACCACGGCCATTGGGCGATCCCGCCCGGGCGAGAGCGATACGATCATGGATGTTGTTTCCGATGCCGTGTTTCCCCAAGGCCTGTCCATCGGCATTGCCCAGGGCGTGACCGTCAATGCAAATGGCGAACAGGTTCCCAAGATCCCGTTTCTCGTGCATGCCCTCGCGCAAAACCGCGATGTCAACATTCTCTCCAGCGTACCGCTCCGCGCCCAGAACAACACCGAGGCCAAGGTCAGCGTGGTGGAAAACATCCCCCTGTTGCGATCGACGATCGAGGGCGGGTCAGGGACGGCACGTGATGTGATTCAAAACATCGATCGTGTCGATGTAGGCATCAAGCTGACCCTCACCCCCCATGTAAACCCCGACCGCCAAATCACGATGCAGTTGAACCCGAGCATCGAAGCCATTGTTGACGAAGGGCCAACCGGCACACAATTCGCGCCCACAATCGCCAAGAGGGAAGTGTCCACGACCGTCACCGTTCCAAATGAATCCACCATTATCATCAGTGGACTGATTCGCGAGGATCGCACCAAGGTGGTGAACAAGGTTCCCATTCTGGGTGATATTCCTCTCTTGGGCATGCTGTTTCGCAATACGGTGGACAAGAAACAGCGCACGAACCTTCTTATCTTCGTGACACCACACATTGTCACGGACGCGGCGGAGGCAGATAAAATGGAAGCGCTGCTCAAAGAGCGCTCCAGGCTGGATGTATCGCCCACCAACGTGTCCGTCCGTGCATCGCAAAGGAAGTAGACCATGCTGCTCGGCGAGATTCTTGTCCGTCAAGGCAAGCTGACATCGGAGCAGCTCGCGACGGCGCTGGAGCAGCAACGTAGTTCGACGCCCCATTCCTCGCTTGGCAGTCTCCTGGTTGAACGGGGCATCGTTACAGAAACCGATATCCTGACTGCCCTGGCAGAGCAGTACGGTTTCGACGTCCTACCGGTGGTGGGCGACGACGTGTTTGATGCCTCACTCGTGGCCAAGCTTCCGGTCGAGTGGTCCCGGACGCAAGGCATGCTGCCCATCCGCTGGAAGGGCCGGCCCGCCGTGCTCACGTCGGACCCCTCAGCCTTTGCCGCGCGCGACGACCTTGCCGTGCTGCTGCGGTGTGAGCTCGACACGGTGCTCGCACCGCGCTCCGAAATCGCCAAGGCCATCGAACGCTTCTACTACCAGCGGCAGGAATCCGCCGAGGATCTCCTGCGGGACATGGAGACGGATCGCCCCACACCCGCCGAGCCCCGGCGGGCTACCTCCGACGATCTTCTGCGAATCGCGGATCAGGCCCCCGTCACACAACTCGTGAACGTGATTTTGCTTGAGGCCTTGAAGGCGCGCGCATCGGATGTACACGTGGAGCCCTATGAGAAGACCCTGCGCGTTCGCTATCGCATTGATGGTCTCCTCTATGAGCAGGCATCGCCGCCGAAAGACCTCGAAGCCGCACTCGTATCGCGATTGAAAGTCATGGCTCATCTCGACATCGCGGAGAAGCGCCTTCCACAGGACGGCACGGCGCGCGTGAGGGTGGGGGATCGCGAAATCGATATCCGCGTTTCCACGATACCCGTCGCAGAGGGCGAACGTGTTGTGCTGCGTCTTCTCCATCGGGAGTCGGCGCTTCTGCCGCTTGAGCAACTCGGCATGCCGGACGACATTCTCACATCGTTCCGGTCTATTTTGCGGGAACCCAACGGAGTCGTCCTCGTCACGGGACCCACGGGCAGCGGCAAGACAACCACGCTCTACGCGGCGCTCCAGGAACTGGACACGCGCCATGCGAATGTTCTGACGATCGAGGACCCCGTTGAGTATCAGCTGCCCAATATCGGCCAGATGCAGGTGAAGCCAAAAATCGGTCTCACTTTCGCACAGGGTCTGCGTCACATTCTTCGACAGGACCCTGATGTCATCCTGGTGGGTGAGACGCGTGATCACGAAACGGCCGAGATTGTCATCCGCGCATCACTTACCGGCCACCTGGTCTTCAGCACCCTTCATACCAACGATGCACCGGGCGCCGTCATTCGCTTTCTCGATATGGGCATGGAGCCTTATCTCATTGCCTCGGCCATCAAGGCCTCGCTGGCTCAACGGCTCGTGAGAACGCTGTGTCCCGCCTGTAAAGCTGAGGTTGCTGCGGATTCGCCATCCCTGGCGGCACTCGGCCGCCTCGCAGACCGCGTCCGCGGACGCACCACCTGGAAGGCCGTGGGGTGCAGCCAATGCCTTGGCGGATACCGGGGCCGGACGGGCATCTACGAATTCATGCTGGCGGGGCCTGCACTGCAGGAGGGTATCCGGTCTCACCTCAGCGCACAGGAATTCAGGCAGCAGGCACTTCAGCTCGGCATGAGAACCCTGCTCGACAATGCCGTCGAGAAGGCTCTCCAAGGCATAACGAGTATGGAGGAAGTCATGCGCGCAGTGGGCCAGTCGAGTGACGGCACGTCCGTATGAGGACCTATGAGTACAAAGGCTTCGATGGCACCGGTCGCGCGCTTCGGGGCCTGATTGAGGCGCTTGACCTCAAGGATGCCCGCGAGCGCCTGTCGTCGCGCGGCGTAATGGCCGAGATGGTGCAGGCCACCCACGATCAACCCACCACCGCCCGCCACCCTTGGCGTGAGAGTTTCGGACTCGATGCGCGTGCCATGCTCTACAGGGAACTCGGAGCATTGCTTCACTCCGGGCTTCCTCTCGCCCAGGCACTCGATGTGTTGATCGCCGTGCCTGAGCTCGGAGAGCAGCGCGGCCGCGTCGCCGCCGCGCGCGACCGCCTGCGTGAGGGTTCCTCTTTGGCGGCCGCTCTGCAATCCATGGCACAATCCATATCGGCTTACGAGGTGGCCATCATCGAAGCCGGCGAGAAGACCGGGGCCTTGGACACCGTCCTCGACCGCCTCGCGTCGTTTCTTGAGGAGCAAATTCGACTGCGCGACAAGATCCAGTCATCGCTCATTTACCCGGCCATCGTTTTCAGCCTCTCCATCGTCATTGGCCTCTTCATGATGGGGTTGATGATTCCCCGCATCAGCCGCCTGCTGACCGAGTCCTCCATCCCGCTGCCCGTAATTACGCGCTTGATGATGGCCTTGGGCAAGGGCCTCCTTCCGTTCGCGGCGATTGCCGCGCTTCTCATCCTCGGATTGGTCCTGGGTATCCGCCACGCGATACGAAACAACCCGGCCACTCGTGCAGCGTGGAGTTCCTATCTCTTTCGCATTCCGTTTGTGTGCCGCCCGTACACAGCACTTGTCAACCTGCGCTTCACCCGCACCTTGACGCTGCTGATGGAAGGCGGCGTGCCGTTGGTCGATGGCCTTCCGCTGGCCGCGAGGGCCACAGGCAGCAGTTGGATTGCCGCGCTCGGGATGCGCGCAGCAGAGGGGATTCGCCATGGCCGCAGCGTGGCCGACGCCGTACGCTCCATACCCCCCTTGGGGGAATCGCTGCCCCTGTGGATTCAGGCAGGCGAGGCCAGCGGAAAGCTCGAAAGCCTGCTGCAAAATGCCGGCGATCGTTTCCAACAGCAGTGGGAAAGGCAAATCTCGCGCGCCGTGGCCGTGGTGGAACCCATTCTGATTTTGGCTGTCGGTGGGTTTGTGCTGCTGGTCGCGCTGTCGGTACTGCTGCCAATCCTCTCGCTGAACCAGATGATTCGCTGACCCGCCCGAGCGCTAGGCCTTGATGCCGTCCTGCGGCCTTTTGAACTCCCGGCCGTGCCGTACAATCCTGCCTTCGATCATGTATAGAACATCCTCGGCGATGTTCGTGGCGTGATCAGCAATCCGCTCGAGGTAGCGCGAGATGGAGAGCAGCGCGATCAGCGAGTCGAGATGCTCGGGATGCTCGCGAATCATATCCTTCACCTGGTCGTACATCTGCCGGTTGATGGCATCCACTTCATCGTCCATGCCGCACACGGAACGTGCAAGCGCAGCGTCCATGTTAACCAATGCGTCGAGACTCTTGCGAAACATGTTCTGCGTCTTCTCGGCCAACCCGTTGAGATCGAAGGGAACAGCGATCGCAGGCCGAGCATTCAAGAACTGGGCCCGCTGCCCGATATTGACGGCCAGATCGCCGATCCGCTCCAGGTCATTGTTCAACTTCAGCACCGCGACAATGTATCGAAGATCGACTGCCACAGGTTGATGCAGTGCCAGTATCTTCAGGCACTCTTCCTCCACATCGATTTCAGCCTGATCAATCTCGACATCCTTTTCTATCACTTCTTCCGCAAGAACCGTGTCGCGCGCCTCGACAGCCTTCAATGCCTGTCGAAGATCCTTCTCTACCGTTGCCGAAAGCGACAACACCAGTTTCTTGAGCCGTTCTACTTCACGCTGAAGATGAATGGGCATGACATGATCTCCTCTCGCACGACACCAGCCTCACACCATCACATAAGAACACAAACCAACTCCGTGCAAGGGCAATTCGTATACGGCCACCATTTCTAACACGATCCTAACACGACCCTAATGTCTCCGGAATATTCCTAATTGATTGTGAACGTGTTCCTGACAAGAGAACCAATAGGGAGGGTCCAATGAAGAGACAGATCGGTAGCTGGGTCGTAGCGTGCCTTCTGGTCTTGAGTGTGAGTGGGTGCGGGCGTTCGAAGACCTCCATTACGATGGCAGGCTCGACCGCCTTCCAGCCATTCGCGGAGAAACTGGCTGAGCTATACATGAGTTCACATCCGGATGTGAACATCACGGTTCAGGGCGGTGGATCTGCCGTGGGCGTTCAGACAGCGCTGTCCGGCGCAGCACAGATTGGCATGGCGGATCTCGTTGAATTGCCGCCGGAAGCCCAGCCGCTTGCCAAGGCCGTCGTCGCGAACGACGGAATTGCGCTTGTGGTTAATCCCGCCAACCCGGTGTCCGACCTGAGTACGGAACAGATTCGGGACATCTTCAACGGCAAGACCAGAAACTGGAAAGAAGTGGGCGGGCCGGACCATGAAATCACCGTGGTCTCGCGGGAAGCTGGCTCGGGTACCCGCTCGTCTTTTGAGCAAATCATCAAGGAGATCACTCTCACGCGCGATTCGATCGTGCAGGATTCCAACGGCACCATCCGCGAAACCGTGGCGAATGATGCAAATGCCATCGGCTACCTCTCTCACGGCCTGCTCAATGAGAGGATCAAGGCCATTGATGTCGGTGGCCGCCCATGCACGGTTGATGAGATCGTAAAGGGGAACTACTCCCTTGTCCGACCCATCTACCTGCTGACCAAGGGCGAACCGCAAGGCGATGTGAAGGCATTCATCGACTACGTGCTTTCTCCCGACGGACAGCAGGTCATCAAGACCAGCGGGCTGATTCCTGCGAAGTAGTCAGAACACAACCATTCTGTCTCCTATGAAACTGCTGGGTGAAAAGGGCGTACAGCGCATCCTGCTTGCGACGGCGTTCTCCGCCATTTGCGGGTTGCTCCTGATCGCCCTGTTCATCTTCATGGAGGGCCTGCCGTTCATTTTCAAGATCGGCATCCGACAGTTTCTGTTGTCCTCGGACGGGGATCCTGCCAATGGGAAGTTCGGCATTTACCCGATGGTCGTTTCGTCGATCTGGGTCACACTCGGCGCCATGCTCGTCGGAGCACCGCTGGGCGTGGCCGGGGCGATCTTCCTGACAGAATTCGTCCCCAAGCCTGTGATGCGTGTCGTCAAGCCGACCATCGAACTATTGGCGGGCATCCCATCTGTCGTTTACGGATTCATCGGCGTCATGGTCCTCGCACCGTTCATCCGCGCGCACTTCGGCGGCGCCGGGCTCTCCCTGCTGGCCGCATCGATAATTCTCGGCATCATGATTCTGCCCACCGTGATCAGCATCTCCACGGACGCGATAGGGGCCGTACCGAATTCGTTCCGCGAGGGATCGCTAGCCCTCGGTGCAACCCGATGGCAGACCGTCCACATGGTGGTTCTGAAGGCTGCCCGATCAGGCATCATCGCCAGCATCATTCTCGGCATGGGTCGCGCGATCGGGGAAACCATGGCCGTGATCATGGTCGCCGGCAACGCTGTGAAGATTCCTCACTCACCGCTGGACTCCGTGCGAACACTGACCGCGAACATCGCGCTGGAGATGGGTTACGCCACCGGCATGCACCGGCAGGCGTTGTTCGCGACGGGTGTAGTCCTGTTCGTGGTCATCATGATCCTCAACTCGCTGGCGGCATCCGTAATGAAGAAGAGGGTGGTCCGCAAATGAGAATCCCGCCACGTGTCAACCAAGCCATGGCCATTGTCCTGCTTGGGACAGCCACGTTGCTAACCGTGGTGATTCTGGTCTTCATCATTGTCTTCGTCCTGAAGCGCGGCTTGCCGGTGGTCAACTGGCATTTCCTCTTCGATTCACCCCAGGACATGGGAAAGGCCGGAGGCATCTTCCCCACCATCGTGGCAACGATCCTTCTGCCGCTCCTTGCCATTGCCATCGCACTGCCGATGGGTGTGGGCACGGCCGTCTACCTGACCGAGTACACCCGCGAGAATCGCATCACGAAGATCATCCGGTTCGGCACCGATTGCCTGGCAGGCATTCCCTCGATCATTTTCGGCCTCTTTGGCTTCATCTTCTTTGTCACGATTCTCGGGATGGGCTGGTCGCTGCTATCCGGCGGGCTGACACTGGCGATCATGATTCTACCCACGATTATCCGCACGACCGAGGAAGCCATCAAGTCTGTGCCGAACTCATACCGCGAAGTCAGCTTCTCGCTGGGTGCTACGCGCTGGCGGACCGTGGTGAAAGTTGTGCTGCCCAACGCATTGCCCGGAATCCTGACCGGCGTAATGCTGAGCATTGGCAGGAGTATCGGAGAAACGGCTGCTGTGATCTTCACGGCCGGGTCTTCGTTGAGAATGCCGACATCCCTTTTCGATTCATCACGCACCATGGCCGTTCACTTCTACATCCTGGCAAGGGAGGGCATTTCGGTTGATAATGCCTATGGTACGGCCGCCGTCCTCATTCTGTCCGTCCTGCTGGTCAACATGACGGCTTACTGGATGATGCATCGATTCATTGCGAGGAACGCATGAACGCATCCGTCGTCACAGCCAAGTTCTCGGCGCAGAACCTGAACGCTTTTTTTGGAGCGGATCAGGGGTTGAAGAATGTCAGCCTTGATATTCCGGCGAACAAGATTCTCGGTATTATCGGGCCGTCGGGGTCCGGAAAGACCACGTTCCTGCGTACGCTGAACAGGCTGAACGACCTCTACCATAACTTCAGGGTGGAAGGACGGCTGCTCTGGGACGGCAACGAAATCTACCAAGCAGGGTTCGATGTGGTCGAACTGCGCAAGAGGGTCGGCATGGTGTTTGCCTTGCCGGTGCCACTCCCTATGAGCATTTATGAGAATGTAGTGTACGGCCCGCGCTTGTGCGGCATCACCAATCGTGGACGGCTGGAAGAACTCGTCGAGAAGAGCCTGTCTGCGGCGTTTCTCTGGGACGAGGTGAAGGACAGGTTGAAGATGTCAGGTATGCGGCTCTCCGGAGGACAACAGCAACGGCTGTGCCTTGCGAGGGTTCTCGCCATGGAGCCTGATGTGGTGCTCCTCGATGAACCGTGTTCGGGGCTCGATCCGATCTCAACTGCAAGGATCGAGGAAGCCCTGACCATTCTCAAGGAGAGCTACACGATCGTGCTCGTCACGAACAACACCAAGCAGGCGGCCCGTGTAGCCGACAATACGGCATTCTTGCTCATGGGCCAGTTGGTGGAATATGGCCCAACCGCTCAGATTTTCACCGCTCCGCTGGATAAGCGTACGGGTGATTACGTGACGGGGCGTTTCGGATGAACGATCACAAAATAGAAATCAGAAAGCTCGACCTGTTCTACGGGAAGTTTCATGCCCTCAAGGGCGTGAATATGACCATCCGCGATCGAAAGATCACAGCCTTAATAGGCCCCTCCGGCTGCGGCAAGTCCACGCTTCTACGCACCCTGAACCGGATGAACGATCTCATCGCCGGTGTGAAGATCACCGGCAACGTGCAGTTGGACGGCATGGATATTTTCGGACCATCCGTGCGCGTGGACGACCTGCGAAAAAGGGTGGGGATGGTCTTTCAACGGCCAAACCCGTTTCCACTGTCCGTCTACGACAACGTGGCCTATGGCCTCCGGATCGGAGGCATGCGTAGCCGCCGACAAACAGAAGCCATTGTGGAGAAGAGCTTGCGGGGAGCCTGGCTGTGGGATCACGTGAAGGACAAACTCGATCACCCGGCCGTGGAACTACCGTTGGACCAGCAGCAACGACTGTGTATAGCCCGCCTGCTGGCCGTCGAACCGGAAGTCATTCTGATGGATGAACCGTGTTCCGCACTCGATCCGATTGCGACGTCCAAGGTTGAGGAACTGATGGCCGAACTGCGGAAGAACTATACGATTGTCATTGTGACGCACAACATGCAGCAGGCGGCGCGCGTGTCCGACTTCTCCGGCTATATGCTGCTTGGCGAGATGATCGAATTCGACGCTACCACGAACATTTTCACCAATCCCCGCGACACCCGGACCCAGGACTACATCACCGGCCGGTACGGCTGACCGCACGGCGCAACGCGGCCTTAGCGCGATTCTAACGGGGCCATAATCGGCTCCAAACACGCCGACTCGATAGTACGCCTAAAGCCGCATCTCTGTCGTTTGTCAACAGACGGTGATGACGGCGGAGAAAGGTTCATAAACCAGGAGGAACGTATGTCGCGTCTGCAGAAGATTATCATATTGGGCTCGGCTTTGTTCATGGGCGTTTCCATGAGTTATGCGCAGGGCGGTACCAGGATCGTCATGGACGGGTCCACCACGGTGGGGCCCATTGCCAAGGCTTTTGCCGAGTACTACATGGGCAAGCACAACGATGTGAACATCACCGTGAGTGAATCGGGCAGCGGCAACGGTGCCAAGAGCATCATCAACGGAACGTGTGACATTGCCAACATGTCGCGCGCCATGAAGGAAGAGGAGATGCAGGCAGCCAAGGAGAAGGGCCACAACATTGTGGAGCATATCGTGGCCATGGACGGAATCGCCGTGGTGGTACATCCGGACAATCCTGTACAGGGGTTGACCAAGGAGCAGTTGGTCAAGATCTACACGGGCGAGATCCGAAACTGGAAGGAACTCGGAGGTCCGAATCTATCCATCGTAGTGATCAGTCGCGACACAAACAGCGGTACGTATGAAAGTTTTCAGCAACTGGTCACCAAGTCCGAACGCATCACCGACAGCGCGGAATACGTAGGCAGCAACGGCGCCATCCGTCAGCGCGTGATGACCACGACAGGGGCCATTGGCTACGTGGGGCTGGCCTTCACCGAAGGTGTCAAAGCACTGGCGATCGAGGGCGTGGAACCGACCCCCGAATCAGTCATAGATCGTTCTTACTGCATCTCCAGACCCTTGTTCATGTACACAAATGGCGAACCTGCGGCAGGCACGCAGCTTGCCGATTTCCTCAACCTGTACAAGACTGACGAGGGTCGGAAGATCATCGAAGAACAGGGCTTTGTAGCGATTAAGTGAGTGCCCGGCCGTCCATCGCGCCGTGAACAGCGTGCACCAGGTATCACACAGTCTCATGCTCAGCCGGAGGACCAGGCGTTTTCAACGCCTCGGTTCTCTGGCAGGGCAGGGGCTGCTATTGTTGGTCACTTCTCTATCGCTGTTCGCTGTTCTTTTCATCTTCATCTACATCGGCAGGGATGCGATTCCCTTCTTCACGGAGCGTGGCGTAAAGGAGTTCTTCACCAGCGCGCGATGGTATCCATCGCATACGCCGTCTGAATTCGGAGCTCTTGCCATGTTCTTCGGAACAGGCCTGGTCACCTTGGGAGCCGTTCTCCTGGCAGTGCCCTTGGGCGTTGCGGCTGCCGTATGCCTGAGCGACGTGTTGCCATTCAAGGTCCGCCAGATCGTGAAACCGGTGATCGAGATGCTGGCGGCGATTCCTTCCGTGGCCTACGGTTTCTTCGCTCTGGTCGTCCTCGCGCCGCTGCTGCAGGAGCGCGGCGGCCCCGTGCTGTCGATAGCGAGTTGGATAGTCGGCATACCCATAGCCCTAATCACTGTGATCGTCGTGGCGGATATGGCGGCCGCGCATGTTCCGGACCGTGTTCGTGCCCTTCTTCGAACCACATTGTGGGTCGTTGGAGCAGGCATGTCCTGGCTGCTTTTGTCGGCAGCGGGAAGACACCTTCACGGGCTTGTGATTCCGAGCGGAACCAACGCACTCAATGCGTCGCTCATCCTGGGAATCATGGCCCTGCCGACCGTAGTCAGCGTGTCGGAGGATGCTTTGCAGGCAGCCGGCAAGGATCTCCGCATGGCCAGCTATGCGCTCGGGGCCACCCGTGCCGAAACCATTCTGCGCGTCGTCATTCCCACGGCCATCAGCGGCATCACGGCCGCGGTGATCCTTGGTGTCATGCGCGCCATCGGGGAAACCATGGTCGTCTGGATGGCGTCGGGCAACGCAGCGCAAATACCGTCGCCCTGGTTCGACTTTCTGTCGCCAGTCAGGACCCTGACCGCCACCATCGCGGGCGACATGGGCGAAGCCGACCAGGTCACCGGTTCGGCCCGATATCACGTTCTCTTTGCCATGGCGCTTTGCCTCCTTGTCTTCTCCTTCGCCTGCAACATGGCCAGCGAATGGGTTGTGCAGCGCACGCGCCGCAGAACGGGAAGAGCATGAATCTCACTGCCACACGCAAACTCATTGATCGCGCTTTCACCAGCATCGGGGCTTTCTCCATCCTGCTGATGACCGTAGCGCTGGCCGCCATCCTGTTGCCCATGCTCGTCAAGGGGGCGGGGGCCCTCGTGTTTCAAGGCACCATCGAGCATCGCAAGGTCGTATGGGAACTCTTTGAACGCGGGGATAGGGACTCCATCACGAGGGAGATCGCTGAGACGGATGCTGTACGCGCACCCGTGTACGAAATGCTGAAGGCCTACAAGGCCTCCCTCGCATCATTACCGGACGCGGATCGCCGGAAGAAGACCAAGGCCCTGAAGGACGTCGAGACAGCCCTGCGTCACTTGTTGGGGCCCATCCCGGGCGAGCCCCGCCGCATGCTGGTCCGGGATCACTTTGGAGCAACGCGCTGGGATAGGGCACAGGTGAAGCTCAGCAAATTTCTCTACGAAGAGACGAGGGATTACTCGGATCCCACACAACTCGGTCACAAGGTCCTCCTCCCGCGCGTAGAGCAGTACCGGGGAACTGCGCTGGAGCCTGCGTTCGCGTACGTCGAGAAGAACCTCTCACGCATGCTGTTGCCGCGCTGGACATTCTACTGGCGCTTTCTGACCGATGACTCTCGTGATTCTCACTTCTTCGGCGGCATTTGGCCCGAACTACTCGGCACATTCTATCTGACACTCGGCGCTATGCTCTTCGCGGTGCCTATCGGCGTCATATCGGCCATCTATCTCGTCGAATACGCCCACGACAGTCCCTTCATCCGACTCCTTAGGAGCTGCGTCAGCACCCTGGCGGGGGTGCCCAGCATTGTATTCGGCCTCTTCGGTCTGGCCTTCTTCATCAATTCCATTCACGTATCACATTCCAAGAGCGTGCTGGCCGGATCATTGACGCTGGGACTGCTCATTCTCCCCACCGTGATTCGCTCCTCTGAGGAATCCCTTCGGGCTGTGCCCAAGATGTACAAGGAAGCTGCGCTCAGCTTGGGAGCCAGCACGTGGAAGGCGATTACAACGGTGATTCTGCCCGCCGCGCTTCCCGGCATCCTGACGGGTATCGTAATCAGCATGGGGCGCGCCGCCGGCGAAACAGCCCCGATCATCTTCACGGCGGCAGTCAGTGTGGGCAAACCCCTGAAGTGGCTGGAGACGTTGACCCAGCCTACGCCGGCGCTGTCATGGAACATCTACAACTTGGCCACCGAACATGAGGCTGTCGACGAAATTCGACACGTGCAGTACGGAATGGTCTTTGTGCTGGTGGGGCTCGTGCTCCTGCTTAACCTGAGCGCCATTGTGATGCGCGCCCGCCTGTCCAGGAAACTCCGCATCTGAGCCGGACGCTTCGATAGGATCACCCGAAGCGACCTGTGATGTAGTCTTCTGTCTGCTTCTGCGCAGGCTTCGTGAACAACTGCTTCGTGGGACCAAACTCAATGAGATTGCCCTCGTACAGGAAGGCCGTGTAGTCAGATACGCGCGCCGCCTGCTGCATGTTGTGCGTGACAATCATGATGGTGTAGTTGTTGCGTAACTCACCAATCAGGTCCTCGATCCTGGTCGTCGACTTCGGATCCAAGGCCGAACATGGCTCATCCATCAGGATCACTTCCGGATTCACGGCAATCGCGCGGGCGATACAAAGCCGCTGCATCTGACCGCCCGACAAACCCAGCGCCGACTCGTGCAACCGGTCTTTGACCTCATCCCATAACGCTGCCGCCGTCAGGCTCTTTTCGACCGTCGACTCCAGCACCGATTTCGATCTGACACCCGCAATGCGCAAGCCGTACACCACGTTTTCAAAAATGGACTTCGGGAAGGGATTGGACTTCTGAAAGACCATGCCGACACGCCGACGCAACTCAATTACGTCCACACCCGATTGATTGATCTCCTCGCCGTCCAGCTTGATGCTGCCCTCCGTACGGACATGATCGATGAGATCGTTCATACGGTTTACGGCCCGCAGCAGTGTCGACTTGCCACATCCGGAAGGGCCAATAAGGGCCGTCACCTGTTGACGGGGGACGGCCATCGACACGTCGAAGATCGCCTGCTTTGGACCGTAGAAAATGTCGACATGCGAAGCCTCCACCACGCTCGCATCCTTCTCCTCATCCGAATGTGACTCCATGAGCATCTCCACAAGCAATTGATGTGTCGGTATCACGCGAGGCTTCAAAGCCCGCGGATTCATGATGGCCTCAGCCACCTTCGACCGTCTTGGTGATAATGTCGGCTCCATGCGCAATTAGTCAACAAACAAGGCAAGATTCGCGTCATTCAGTCGCAGCGGTTGATGTTCCAGTGGACGAAGAAGCAGAGTCTGCCATGCATAATCATCATCTGTCGGCCGAATCCAGCGGCAGTAGTCAAGGTCGTCCGCGCGCTCACTTGGCGTGGCGGCGATGGGTTTGAGCATTTCAACCTGTCCACCAGCCACGAGATTCTCAAGTTCAGCCCGCACAGTGACGGCGTCCGTATCAAGAAACCGCGCCATGCCAGCGACGCTTACGGCGCCCGACTGACAAAGGAAGTCGCGAATGCCTTCACGCAATCCCATACGATCAGCCACCGGCAGCATCCATGCATCAGCGCTCATTGGACAATCCTCCAGCCATAGGGACATGTGAAGACCTCATCATGTTCAAAGGTACAGGTGCCCGGGAAGACCCGGGCACCTGTGCAACATTGCCTAGAAACTCGCAACAAGATCAACTTGGAGCCTCTCGTAGTTCACGGAGTCATCCAGTTTCTTGTCATTGATGAAGTAGCTGATGCCGGCCTGCCAGTTCTTGTGAATCTGGTATTTGCCGTACAGTTTGTGTCCTTGGCCATCTGTGCCGCCACCCCAGGAATCCGAGTCCACAAATGCACCCACCGCAGCGTCCTTCTCAAGCCGACGGTAGTTGTAGCCGACCTCGAACGACTTCGGATCCTTGGCCTTGCCGATCGCGCCGCCCAGCATGTAACCTGTGTCGTCTTCTTCTGCTTCCGTGTTCACCACGTAGGAACCGAACAGGGTGACCGGCAGACCCAGTTTGAAAGCCACTTCCGCGAATCCCTCGATTTCGGTGTATTCCATGGCGTACAGCGAGTTCGTTGTCGTCCCGCTCACCGAGGAGACCTTGCTGTTGCCATAGGTCTTCTTCGCGCCGGACCAGTCGATGACATCGAAGCCTTCCATGTTGTCATAGAGATAGCCGCTGGCACCGACCATGACGTGGGCATCTGAGTTGAAGTGGTACTTCAGTGCGCCTTGAACGCCATACAACTTGGTGTCTGCGGCGGCACTGCGCTCATAGACCCACAGGTAGCCGGCGTTGGCGAGCAATTCCACATCCTTGCCCACGTGGTATTTCGCAGCCAGACCTTCAGGGGTGACGTCGCCATCCCAGATGTAATCGCCGACCGTGATGAAGGGGTTCTTCATCTTGCCGCCGATCAGGTCCGCGCCCTTGATTACCTCAGGATGCCAATCGAAGTAGGCCAGATCCAGGAATATGCCCTTGCCGCTGAACCCATCCGTCATGGTCGTATTGCTGGACGTCGGGTCTTCCTTGTTGCCCACTTCCGTGCCGGTCGCGATCTGAAGGCCCACATCCAGTTCGTTGTTGACGCGGGGAAACACACCCAGCCGCGCCCGAATCCGGTCGCGCTGCTGTTGGCTATCCTTGCTGTCATCATTGATGTTCTCAAAGCGATAACGCACATCGCCCTTGAACTTCATATCGTCATACCATTCAGCACGTGCGGAGTGCAGTGACACAGCCACCACACCCGTCATTAACACAACCATCCATCTCTTCATCTTGTTTTCTCCTTGATTGAACTGTCTCTTGCCACAACTCACACTCAATGCTTTCACGACCCAAGTTGCTCTCCGTTCGAATCACCTCCTGGCTGCTCAGATCGTTGACTTTCAACGTGTGCAGCGTGCGGCACGGCTGTTAGGTACAGATGAGGGCAAGGCTAGAACTTGGTGAAAACAGGGCAGGGGATGGAACGTCCGCGACGGTCCGTTACAGCGGAATTCGGATGGTGAAAAGCGAGCCCTTTCCGGGCGCGCTCTCCACAGTCACCGTGCCGCCGTGGGCCTGTGCTATGTGTTTGACAATCGCGAGGCCCAAACCCGTGCCGCCCATCTGGCGGCTGCGGGCTTTGTCGACGCGATAGAATCGTTCAAAAAGGCGCGGCAGATGCTCGG